>JBAQDI010000021.1:0-161149 GCA_049294655.1 Azonexus sp. | reverse complement strand
CGGCCAGGATCACTTCGAGCTTGATGGCCTTGGACTTGGCAACGACGTCGTCGAGCTTGGCCTTGCCTTCGGGGCGCAGCACAGCCTTGTTGAAGTCGAACAGTGCGTCGGCGGCGACGGTGATCTTTTCACCGACGATGCCGGTCTTGGCAGCCGGGGTGGCCGGGGTCACGGCAGCAGCGGGCTTGGCGCCACAGGCTTCAGCCGGCAGCAGGTCCTTGTCGCATTCGCAACCGGCAGCATCCTTGGCGGCTGCGGCCGGGGTCCAGTAACCGTCACGCCAGCACAGGCCGAAACCGCTCTTGACGACGGCACCGCGTTGGTCGATAGCATAAACACGTTCCTGGGCGACGGCAGAGAAGCCGATGCCGGCCAGCAGAACCAGAACCAGTGATTTCTTGGCGATATTCTTGATCATTGTTTTCCCTCGTTGAAGAAAATTTGAAAATTCTTGACCCGCATTTCGAGCTGAAAATAGGCTCCTAGCGGACTTCCAGCCTATTCTGCCATAGTGCAATCGCCGATTCCAAGTCATTTTGGCCGGTGAATCGTAAAGTTTTGTGGTCTACGCAACACTTTCCGCCTACCCAGACATCGGTCACGCATTCTCGTCCGGCAACATGAACGAGATGTGACACCGGGTCGAAGCAGGGCTGGCTTTCGAGTGAGCCCAGGCTGACGGCGCACAGGTCGGCGGCCTTGCCCGGGGTGATCGAGCCGATTTCATCGCCCAGGCCAAGCGCAATGGCGCCATTTAGGGTGGCCATGCGCAATACTTCGCGGGCTGGCAGGACACTGGCGTCACCGCTGCTGCCCTTGGCGATCAGCGCTGCGAGGCGCATCTCGCCGAACAGGTCGAGGCGGTTGTTGCTGGCTGCGCCGTCGGTACCCAGTCCGACGTTGATGCCTAGTTGTCTCATTCTTGCCACAGGCGCAAAACCGCTGGCCAGCTTCAGGTTGGAGGTTGGGCAGTGGGCGATGCTGCTGCCGGCTGCCGCAAGCAGTTGCAGTTCTTCTTCGTCGATGTGCACGGCGTGTACGCCGATGAAGCCCGGGCCGAGCAGGCCGAGTTTCTGCAGGCGGGCGAGTGGTGCCTGCTGGTGCTGCTGGCGGCTTTCTGCGATTTCCTGCCGGGTTTCATGAATGTGGCAATGAATGGGCAGGTTCAATTGTTCGGAAAGCGTCAGGATGCGTTCGAAAGTCGCATCAGCGACCGTGTAGGGGGCGTGCGGGGCGAGGCAGAAGCCGATCAGCGGATGGTTGCGCCAGTTTTCGCGCACGGCCAGGCCCTTGTTGATGTAGTCGTCGGCGTCGCTGGCGTAGGGGGTGGGGAATTCGAGTGTCGTGATACCGAGCATGGCGCGTATGCCGAGTTCGGCGGCGGCGGTGGCTGCAGCTTCCGGGAAGAAATACATGTCGTTGAAGCAGGTGATGCCGCCCTTGAGCATTTCGGCGCAGGCCAGTCGCGTGCCGTCATAGACGAATTGCGGCGAGACGTGGGCCGCTTCGGCGGGCCAGATGTGTTTCTGCAGCCACTCCATGAGCGGCAGGTCGTCGGCCAGGCCGCGCATCAGCGACATCGCGGCATGGGTGTGCAGATTGACCAGGCCGGGAATCAGGATGTGTTCGTTGAGGCTGACCCGTTCGGCGGCCTGATAGCGCGTACGGGCCTCGTTGCTCGGCAGGACGGCCAGGATGCGGCCGTCGCGGATGGCGACGGCGTGGTTGGTTAACACCACATCGGGGTCGACCGCGGCAATCCAGCGGGATTCAATCAGGAGGTCGATGGATTCGGGTGTTGTTGTCATGGAAAACGGCATCTGTCGGTTGATGTGGGCGTGGTAAAATAGCAAATTCCGCTCGATTCAACCAATAATGCATCGCGCAAGCGGTGCGAATGTGAGACATGGACCAATTCGCCAAAGAAACTCTGCCGATCAGCCTCGAAGACGAGATGCGGCGTTCCTATCTCGATTACGCCATGAGCGTGATCGTTGGCCGCGCCCTGCCGGACGCCCGCGATGGCCTGAAGCCGGTACATCGCCGCGTGCTGTTCGCGATGCACGAACTCTCCAATGACTGGAACAAGGCTTACAAGAAATCGGCGCGTATCGTCGGTGACGTCATCGGTAAATACCACCCGCACGGCGATACTGCGGTGTATGACACCATCGTTCGCATGGCGCAGGATTTCTCGCTGCGCTACATGCTGGTCGATGGTCAGGGCAACTTCGGTTCGGTGGACGGCGACAATGCCGCCGCGATGCGTTATACCGAAGTCCGCATGGCCAAGATCGGTCACCAGTTGCTCGAAGATCTCGACAAGGAAACCGTCGATTTTGGACCGAACTACGACGGTTCGGAAAACGAACCGCTGGTCATGCCGGCGCGCATCCCCAATCTGCTGATCAACGGTTCATCCGGTATCGCGGTGGGTATGGCGACCAATATCCCGCCGCACAATCTGAACGAAGTGGTGGCCGGCTGTCTGGCCCTGCTCGAAAATCCGGCGATTACCATCGATGACCTGATCGAATACATCCCGGCGCCGGACTTCCCGACCGCCGCGCTGATCTACGGCGTGATGGGCGTGCGCGAAGGCTACAAGACCGGCCGTGGCCGCGTCATCATGCGGGCCCGCACCCACTTCGAGGATATGGAAAAGGGCAACGGCCGGCAGGCGCTGATCGTCGACGAGATTCCCTACCAGGTTAACAAGAAGTCGCTGATCGAGAAGATTGCCGAGCTGGTCAACGAGAAGAAGATCGAAGGCATCTCCGACATTCGCGACGAGTCCGACAAGTCCGGCATGCGCATCGTCATCGAGCTGAAGCGCGGCGAAGTCGGCGAGGTCATCCTCAACAACCTGTACAAGCAGACGCAGTTGCAGGACACCTTCGGCATGAACATGGTGGCGCTGGTCGATGGCCAGCCGCGCCTGCTCAACCTGAAGCAGATGCTCGAATGCTTCCTGTCGCATCGTCGCGAAGTGGTCACGCGGCGCACCGTGTTCGAACTGCGCAAGGCGCGCGAACGCGGTCATATCCTCGAAGGTCTGGCCGTCGCGCTGTCCAACGTCGATGAAATCATCGCCCTGATCAAGGCGGCGCCGACGCCGGCCGATGCCAAGCGTGGCCTGATGGATCGTCACTGGCGCAGTCCGGTGGTCGAGGAAATGTTGATCCGCGCATCGTCGGATGCTTCCCGTCCGGATGGGCTGGCGCCGGAATTCGGCTTGTCGAGTCAGGGTTACCTGCTTTCGGAAGCCCAGGCCCAGCGCATTCTTGAAATGCAATTGCAACGTCTGACCGGTCTCGAGCAGGACAAGATCGTCGGCGAGTACAAGGACGTCATGGCCAAGATCCTCGATCTGCTCGACATCCTGGCCAAGCCGGAACGCATCACCGAAATCATCGTCGGCGAACTGACCCTGATCCGCGACCAGTTCGGCGACGGGCGCCGCTCGGAAATCGTGCTGCACACGCAGGAACTCGGCATCGAAGATTTCATCACGCCGATGGACATGGTCGTCACCCTGTCGCATGGCGGCTACGTCAAGGCCCAGCCGCTCGCCGACTACCGCGCCCAGCGCCGTGGCGGGCGCGGCAAGCAGGCCGCGGCGATCAAGGAAGAGGATTTCGTCGATCACCTGTTCGTCGCCAATACCCACGATTTCATCCTGTGCTTCTCGAACCGCGGCCGCTGCTACTGGCTCAAAGTTTACGAAGCGCCGCAGGGCAGTCGCAACAGCCGCGGCAAGCCGATCGTCAATCTCTTCCCGCTGGAAGAGGGCGAACGCATCAATGCCGTGTTGCCGGTCAAGGAATTCTCCGACGACCAGTACATCTTCATGGCCACCGTCCAAGGCACCGTCAAGAAGACGCCGCTCTCCGACTTCTCGAATCCGCGCAAGGCCGGCATCATCGCCGTCGCGCTGGATGAAGGCGACATCCTGGTCGGCGTCGAGCTGACCAGTGGCAGCAGCGACATCGTGCTCGTCTCGGATGCCGGCAAGGCGGTCTGGTTCGACGAGGAAGACGTCCGTCCGATGGGCCGTGGCGCCCGCGGCGTGCGCGGCATGAAGCTGCAGGAAGGTCAGGCGGTCATTTCGCTGCTGGTCGCCGAGAGCGATCAGGCAACGGTGCTGGTGGCGACCGAGAATGGTTACGGCAAGCGCACCGTGCTGGCTGATTTCCGCCACTCTGGTCGCGGTACGCAGGGTGTCAAGGCGATTGCCGATAGCGAACGCAACGGCAATATCGTCGGCGCCAAGCTGGTGGGTGACGACGACGAAATCATGCTGATCACCACTGGTGGCGTGTTGATCCGTACCCGCGTCGCGGAAATCCGCGGCATGGGCCGGGCGACGCAGGGCGTCACGCTGATTTCTCTGGATGACGGCGAAAAGCTGGCCGGCCTGGAAAAGGTTGCCGAATCGGTGGTCGAGGTCGATGCCGAGCTTGAAGGCGAAGTCGTGGCCGATATTTCGGCCGATGGGGCTGGCGAAACGCCAGCGCCGGCTGCCGATGAGGCCGCAGATGGCGAAGGCGAGGGCGAAGGCAACGAGGGAGGAGCTGCCTGATGACTCGAGTCTGGAATTTCAGCGCCGGCCCGGCTGCGCTTCCTGAAGAGGTCCTCAAGCAGGCGCAGGAAGAAATGCTCAACTGGCATGGCGCCGGGTGCAGCGTCATGGAAATGAGCCATCGCGGCAAGGAATTCATGTCCATCCTGGCGCAGGCCGAAGCCGACCTGCGCGAATTGATGGGCATCCCGGCCAATTACAAGGTGCTGTTCCTGCAGGGCGGCGCGACGCAACAATTCGCGCAGATCCCGATGAACCTGCTGGCCGGGCGCTCGGCCGACTACATCGTGACCGGCTCATGGTCGAAGAAGGCCTACAAGGAAGCGCAGCGCATCGGCAACGTCCGTTGTGCGGCGACGACTGAAGAGAGCGGTTTCACGCGCCTGCCGACGGCCGAAGAAATCAAGCTCGACCCGTTCGCTGCCTACCTGCATGTCTGCACCAATGAAACCATCCACGGTGTCGAGATTCCCGCCCAGCGCATTGCCGATACCGGTGTGCCGCTGGTCGTCGATATGTCCTCGCATATTCTTTCCGGCCCGGTGCCGGTCGAGAAATTCGGCCTGATCTACGCCGGGGCGCAGAAGAATATCGGGCCGTCCGGCCTGACCCTGGTCATCGTGCGTGAAGATCTGCTCGGCATGGCGCCGCTGAGCATCCCGACGGTCATGGATTACGCGGTGATGGCCGAGAACGGCTCGATGCTGAACACGCCACCGACCTACGCCATCTACATCGCCGGCCTGGTGTTCCAGTGGCTGAAGAAACAGGGCGGTCTGGCCGGCATCGATGCGATCAATGCCGAAAAGGCACGCATCCTGTACGAAGCCATCGACCAGTCCGGCGGTTTCTACAGCAACCCGGTCGATCCCGATTGCCGTTCGCGCATGAATGTGCCTTTCGTACTGGCCAACCCGGGACTCGACGCGGTATTCCTCGCCGAGTCGAAGGCGGCCGGTCTGGCTTCGCTGAAGGGCCACAAGTCGGTCGGCGGCATGCGTGCCTCGATCTACAATGCCGTGTCGCTGGAGGCCGTGCAGGCGCTGGTGGCATTCATGAACGATTTCGCCCAACGTAACGCCTGAAAAAACCATGAGCGACGATCTGCATAAGGCCCTGGCCGGCGTCCGCGCCGAAATCGACGGCATCGATGCCGAACTGCTGCGCTTGCTGAACGCCCGGGCGCGCTGCGCCCAGAAGGTGGGCGAGATCAAGGCGGAACACGGCGAAGCTGGCCACATCTACCGTCCGGAGCGCGAAGCGCAGGTGCTGCGCCG
Source organism: Azonexus sp. (assembly GCA_049294655.1). Lineage (GTDB taxonomy): Bacteria > Pseudomonadota > Gammaproteobacteria > Burkholderiales > Rhodocyclaceae > Azonexus. The sequence goes on along the minus strand of JBAQDI010000021.1, from coordinate 155,290 downwards.
CCTGCAGGAGGCCAATCCCGGCCCGCTGCCCGGCGAGAACATCACCTTCTTCTTCCGCGAAGTGATGTCGGCCTGCCTGTCGCTCGAAGAGCCGCTCGGCATTTCCTTCCTCGGGCCGCTCGGTTCCTTTACCGGCAGTGCGGCGACCAAGCATTTCGGCCACGCTGCCCGCCTGCTGCCGCAGGCCTCAATCGATGATGTGTTCCGCGAAGTCGAGTCCGGTCACGCGCATTACGCCGTGGTGCCGGTTGAAAACTCGACCGAAGGCGCGGTCGGCCGGACGATGGATCTGCTGCTCGGCACGCAATTGAAAATCTGCGGCGAAGTGGTGCTGCGCATTCACCAGAACCTGCTCTCCAACGAGAGCGACCTCGGCAAGATCACCAAGGTTTACTCGCACGCCCAGTCGCTGGCCCAGTGCCATGAATGGCTGAATCACCATCTGCCCGGCGTGCCGCGCATTTCGGTGGCGAGCAATTCGCTGGCCGCCCAGATGGCGGCCGAGGAAGCCGGTGTGGCGGCGATTGCCGGTGTGGCGGCGGCCGAGCGCTTCAAGCTGCCCAAACTGGTCGAGAACATCGAGGACGAGCCGAACAACACGACGCGCTTCCTGGTCCTCGGCAAGCACGATGCCGGTCCGTCCGGGCGCGACAAGACCTCGCTGATCATGTCGGCGCCGAACCGTACCGGCTCGCTGCACGAGTTGCTCTTGCCCTTCTCGCAGAGCGGTGTCTCGATGTCGCGCCTCGAGTCGCGGCCGGCCCGCAATGCGCTGTGGGAATACGTCTTCTACGTCGATGTCGAAGGCCATCGCGACGAGCCGGCCGTCAAGGCGGCGCTCGAAGAACTGGCCGGGAACGCCGCCTATCTGAAAATTCTCGGCTCCTATCCGGTTGCCGTTTACTGAGAAAACTTGATGAGTCTTGTCGAACAGGCCCTGCCGTACGTGCGTGCCATTTCCGCCTACCAGCCGGGCAAGCCGATCACCGAACTGGCCCGCGAAATGGGCATCCCGGTCGATAGCATCGTCAAGCTGGCCTCCAACGAGAATCCGCTGGGCATGAGCCCGAAGGCGAAAAAGGCGGTTGAAGCAGCCATTGGCGGCATTGAACGCTATCCCGACCAGTTCGACCTGATCAAGGCCGTGGCCGCCAAGACTGGTGTTGCGCAAGGGCAGGTCGTGCTCGGCAACGGTTCCAACGACGTGCTCGACCTGGTTGCCCGCGTATTCCTGGCGCCCGGCCGCTCGGCGATTTTCGCCCAGCATGCCTTTGCCGTGTATCCGCTGGCCACGCTGTCCACCGGTGCCGAGCTGATTGCCACGCCGGCCAGGAACTTCGGCCATGATCTGGCCGCCATGCGCGCTGCGATCCGGCCCGATACGCGCCTGATCTGGATCGCCAATCCGAACAATCCGACCGGCAATTTCCTGCCTTACCCGGAAGTGCGCGCCTTCCTTGAAAGCGTGCCGCAGGATGTCGTTGTTGTTCTCGATGAGGCCTACAACGAATACCTGCCGCCTGCTGATCGTGTCGATACGGCGAGCTGGATCGTCGATTTTCCCAACCTGGTCGTTTGCCGCACGATGTCGAAGATCTACGGCCTGGCGGGTCTGCGCATCGGTTATGCGCTGGCTTCAGCCGAGGTTGCCGATCTCATGAACCGTGTGCGTCAGCCGTTCAACGTGAACAATCTGGCGCTGGCCGGGGCGCTGGCCGCCCTTGATGACGACGAATTCCTGCAGGCCAGCTATGAGCTTAACCAGAGCGGCATGGCGCAGATCCTTGCCGGGCTGGAAAAACTCGGTCTCGAATACATCAAGCCGCACGGTAATTTCGTGACCTTCAAAGCCGGTGATGCGGCAGCCGTCAATCAGAAGCTCCTGCAGCAGGGCGTTATCGTGCGGCCGATCGGTGGTTACGGACTGCCCGAATGGCTGCGCGTGACGATCGGTAGCGCACTGGAGAACGCCCGCTTCATCGAGGCGCTGGAAAAGGCGCTATAAATGGAAGCCGGGCTGCCCGAGTTCGGCAAGGTCGTTGTTTTTGGCACCGGCCTGATTGGCGGCTCGTTTGCGCTGGCCTTGAAGGAAGCCGGGGCGGTCGAGGAGGTCGTCGGTTTCGGCCGTACGCCGGCCACCTTGCGGGTCGCCCAGCAACTCGGTGTGATTGACCGGGCGGGGATCAACCCGACGCATGAAATCGAGGAAGCCGACATCGTGCTGGTCGCGACGCCGGTCGCCCAGATGCCCGAAATATTCGAGAAAATCGCTCCCTATCTCGGCCCGAACACCATCGTTACCGACGGCGGTTCGACCAAGGGCGACGTCGTCGCAGCAGCGCGGGCGGCGCTCGGTGACAAGATCAGGCATTTTGTCCCGGCCCACCCGATTGCCGGCGCCGAGAACAGCGGTCCGGCGGCGGCGCGCTGGGATCTGTATCAGGGCAAGAAAGTGGTTGTCACGCCTTTACCGGAAAACAGCGACGATACGCTTGACCATATCAAGCGCGCCTGGTCGCTGTGCGGCGCCGACATCTATGAACTGACGCCGGAAGCGCACGACCGCGTTTTTGCCGCGGTCAGTCACTTGCCGCATCTGCTGTCCTTTGCTTTGGTGCACGATCTGGCGGTGCGCGAGGATGCGGACATCTTCTTCACCTTCGCCGCCTCGGGTTTCCGCGATTTCACGCGGATTGCCGCCAGTCATCCGGAAATGTGGCGCGACATCTGTCTGGCCAACCGCACGGCACTGCTTGGTGAACTCGACAGCTACCGGGCGCAACTCGACGAATTGCGCATGGCGCTGGCCCGCAACGACGGGGCGCGGCTTGAGGAAATCTTCGGCATTGCCCGCCAGGCGCGGCGCGACTGGGCCGGCGACGAATGATGTGGCGCCTGCTGCGCGGCTTGCTGGTTGCGATCAGCTTGCTCGGGCAGGCGGCTTGGCTGAGGGCGGAAGTGCCGTCGATCCTGCTGGCCGGCATTTATCGCGACCAGCTTGATGTCGCGCGCTACCTGGTCAGCGAAAAACTCGACGGCGTGCGCGCCATCTGGGATGGAAAAAGCCTGCGCTTTCGCAGTGGCAACGAGCTGCACGCGCCGCGCTGGTTTGTCGATGGTCTGCCGCCCCGGCCGCTGGATGGCGAACTCTGGCTGGGGCGTGGCCGCTTCGAGAGATTGTCGGGCATTGTCAGGCGCGAGGTTCCTGATGACGCCGAGTGGCGGCAGGTGCGCTACATGATTTTCGAATTGCCCGGCGCGCCGGGCTCTTTTGCCGAGCGGGCCGGTCAGATGCAGGAAATCGTTTGGCAGGCCAACGTGCCCTGGCTGGTGGCCGTGGAGCAATTCCCGGTGGCCGATCGCGATGCCCTGAAAAAACGCTTTGCCGAAACCCTTGCCGCGGGTGGCGAGGGCCTGATGCTGCACCTGGCTGAGGCACCCTACGAAACCGGGCGCAGCGAGGTGCTGCTCAAGATGAAGCCCTGGCTCGATGCCGAGGCCGTGGTGATCGCCCATCTTCCCGGCAAGGGCAGAAATGCCGGACGGCTCGGCGCGCTGCGGCTGCGTTTGCCGGATGGTCGAGAATTCTCGCTGGGGACGGGATTCAGCGATGAGCAACGCCGTGACCCGCCACCGCTTGGGGCGATGGTGACTTATCGTTATCGGGATTTGACTAATACGGGATTGCCGAGGTTTGCCAGTTTCCTGAGGGTTCGGGGGGAGTGAAGGCGCAGTGTCAGCCCGAGCTGTTTGACGGACAACGGGGTTCCCGCTGGGGCCTCACGTTTTTGTCCAGGCCTGTGCTGATTCTCATCCTGACCAATCCCCTGTCGTTCCCGGGTTTTTACCGAGCGCGAAGGTGAGTCCGACCGGTCATCAAGCATCGCGGCGTATGGGGCTGCTGAGGAATGCGGGCTGGGTCATGCTCGGCAATGGTCTGCCGATGCTGATCGGTCTTCTGGCCATTCCGCTACTCATTGATCGTCTCGGTACCGAGCGTTTTGGCTTGCTGACCATTGTCTGGGCGATCGCCGGATATTTCAGCCTTTTTGATCTGGGTTTGGGGCGCACCCTGACCAAATTGATCTCTGACCATCTTGTTCAGGGTGAGGGCGAGGCTCCCGGTCAACTGGTCTGGACGGCGCTCTGCTTATTGCTGGGACTCGGTGTTCTGGGCGGGATGATTTTGTTTGCAGCTGTCCCTTTGGTGGTTCCGTCCCTTCAATTGCTGCCCGTACTCGATGCCGAGGCAAGGCTGGCCTTTTGTTTTCTGGCATTGAGCATTCCCCTCGTTGTCGTTTCATCGGCGTTGGTCGGGATTCTTGAAGCCCACCATCGTTTTCGGGAGGTCGCCAGGGTCAGAATGGCGGTTGGTTCGCTGAACTTTCTGGTGCCGATCCTGCTTGCGCCAGTCTGGCCTTCTCTTCCCGTATTGACCGCCGGGATCATTGGTCTGCGCGCCCTGTCATTAATCTTGTTCTGGCGTCTGGCCAGAAAAGTCGAGCCGGTGCTGCGTTCCCCCGAGTTTGCCGATCCCGCCTGGTTGCGTCCTTTGTTGAGCTTCGGTGGCTGGCTTACGGTTTCGAATATCGTCAGTCCATTGATGGTGTATTTTGATCGTTTTGTCATTGGTGCTGTGGCCGGAGCTTCGGCGGTGGCCTATTACGTTCCTCCTTTCGAGGTGATGTCACGCTTGCAGATGTTGCCGCAGTCATTGATGACCGCAGCTTTTCCCGCCCTGACGTCGTCCCACCAACGGGATGCTGAGCGCGGAGTGCTTTTGTTTGCCTATACCGCCCAACTGGGTTTTTTGCTGATCCTGCCGCCACTTGCCCTGATTTTCCTGTTTTCCCATGAGTTGCTGGCGTTTTGGCTAGGCTCCGAGTTTGCCGTCAACTCGTCTGGCGTAAGCCGCTGGATGGTTCTTGGCTGGCTGGTCAACATGCTGGCTCGTCCGGCCTTTACCTGGCTGCAGAGTCTGGGGCGTTCCGACTTGCCTGCCAAGTTGCACTGCGTCGAGCTCCCCGTCTTTGCGGCATTGCTTTATTTCGGGATCCTGTATTTCGGGATCGAGGGGGCTGCGGCGGCGTGGTCTTTGCGCTGCCTGCTCGACTCGCTCATCCTGAACGAGCTTGCCCGCCGTTGTTCTCCGCAACTGGGCAAGCTCGTTGCCCGTATTCATCTGACTATTTTCCTGGTACTTGTTGGCGCATTCGCTATTTTCCAACTGGAAGGTTTTGCCGTGCGTCTCGTATTTTTGCTGTGTCTCTGTCTGGCTGCTGGTCGCGCGGGTATTGTTGCGTCGCATCAGTGGCGGGGCTTGCCGCGATAAGGGGGCTGACGTTATGGAAATATCGATAGCCATGGCGACCTACAATGGCGCTTCTTATCTCCGCGAACAGCTCGACAGCTTTACGCATCAAACCCGCCGGCCGGATGAACTGGTGGTATGCGATGATGGTTCTTCGGATGAAACCGTGGCCATTGTCGAGAATTTCTCACGTGAAGCACCATTCGAAGTGCGCATCAGTCGGAATGACTCGAATCTCGGGTATGCCAGGAACTTCGAGCGGGCAATCGGCTTGTGTAGCGGAGACATCGTTTTTCTCAGCGATCAGGATGATGTGTGGTTCCCGGAGAAACTACAGCGGGTCGAAAGCTGGTTTGCTGAACATCCGCAAACCTTGCTGTTCATGAATGATGCTGAGTTTGTTCTGGCTGATGGAGAGCGGACCGGCTTGACCAAGCTGGAGCAGATTCGCTCTCTGGGCCTGGGTGACGACTATTTTGTCCTGGGTTGCTGCATGGCCATACGGGCCTCCGGTTTGCCGCTCCTGATGCCCTTGCCCGACGATCTTTTTTCACACGACGGCTGGCTCAGCAAGATGACCTTGCTGCTTGAGGCAAAAATGATATTTCCGGTTGTCCTGCAATATTTCCGTCGCCACCAGACAAATACCTCGGCTTCAATTTCCAGCAGTACCAGGAAACTCAACCGCCTTGATCTGCTAAAGGATTTTCGCGGCAGGGATTCCCGGCAACCGTGCCTGGAACGATTGGCCTGCCTCGATATGGCTGAGTCGCGTTTGCAGCGGCTTGGCGCCCCGGTGCTGGAATCTATCGGATTGGGCCGCGCGCTGACCGTCGGACTGGGTAATATCGCAGCGGAAAGGGCGGCGGTAGAAGCAAGAGTCCGGGTACTGGGCATGGCTCCATGGCGTCGCGTTGGTCCGGCCTTGTTGCTCTGGCGGCGCGGGCAGTATCGATTTTTTAGCGGCTGGAAAAGTTTTATCAAGGATCTGATCAAGACATGATTGGCCGTGTTTTTTGTATGGAGCGTACCCGCTCGCTTTGGGGAAATGGGTGAAATGGTGCTGATGCTTGATGATTTCATGACCCGTCGTATTTTTCGGGGCATTGCAGCCTGTTTGCTGTTCGCGCTCGGCTTGTACTCGGCGACAGCAAATGCTGTCGAGGCAAGTGCCTCGATCCGATGTCAGCCTTTGCCAGTGGCCTTGCCTGTCGATCGCGTATGGGGTGGGGTACAGGTGGAATTTGACTCGGTCGAGACCGACGATTTTGTCTATACCGCCTACTACGATGCTGAGCGCTGGCTTGCCATCAGCCAGATCAATAAATGCTCCGGGAAAGTTAACAAAGTTCGCTTGCCGTCGCGTTTCTTTGGGTGGGATTCGCACAATTCCATTGTTCTGGCGCTGGATGCTGCGGGGCTGTTGCATGTCTCCGGCAACATGCATGTGTCGCAGTTGATCTATGCGCGTATGGATAGCAAGGATGACCTGGCGTCTCTGGGCTTGTTAAGGCCTATGCTGGGACGGGAGGAAGAGCGGGCAACCTACCCCCGTTTTTTTCGTTTTCCGGACGGAGCCCTCGGGTTTTCCTATCGATTCGGCAGTAGTGGGGATGGCAAGGAAGTCGTGAATCGTTTTGAAAACGGGCGTTGGGTGCGCTGGCTTGATCAGGCGCTATTTGCCCCGGCAGGCACGGGCCGGCCGATAAATGCCTACCATACGGGTTTCGTGCAGGGTAAGGATGGCTTCTTTCATGTCGCCTGGGTGTGGCGCGCATCACCCCATGTCGAGACAAATTTTCACATCAACTATGCCAGAAGCCGGGACCTGAAGTTCTGGCAGGACAGTTCCGGCAGGAATATCGTGCTGCCAATAAGTACCGCAAATGCCGAAGTGGTCGATCCGGTGCCGCAGGGGAGTGGATTATTCAACAACATCCGCCTCGGGTTTGATGCGCAGGGACGTGTGCTGATTTCCTATCTGAAGTTTGATGCCCAAGGCTATTCGCAACTGTTTCATGCCCGCCGTGAGGCCGACGGGTGGAGAAAATATCAGTCAACAGACTGGAAGTATCGCTGGGATCCGCGTGGGGTTAACACGATTTTTCGCGAAATTGTCTTTTCCGGGGTGGAGGTTCGAGGTGGTCGATTGCTGGAAAGCGTGACACAGCCCGAGATGGGGAGTGCCATCCTGAAGTTTTCGCCAAATACGCTCAAGCTTGATTCGGTGATAAAAAATGAGGAGTGGGAACCAGTCTCGAAATTCCAACGCCCCTCGATGCCTGGTGCGGTACTCAATCGCCAACTGGTACGCACAGCTGATGGTACGGTGTCCCGAAACCGCGCGATTTCATGGCTGACCCACCCTGCCGATAACCACGACCAGGTCCGGAAATGTACGAGAGAAGGGCTTGGTTGTAACTTTTTCTCTGACCTTTTTCTGCACTCATCGTCGGGTGTGTCGCATGAATTAGGTAAATAGGCTGCAGACAAGTGTCTTTGAAAAATGTAGCGCCTTTCGAGAAAATACTCCGCAATCTCCGGACGTTTCGCCGCTTTCTCGATGGGGAAGAAAGGCGCCAAGTTGTCCATGCTGGCTTTGTGGTATTCATGGTCAAAACTTTCGGCCTGCTAATTTCTTTGGCAACAGCAATGCTGTTGGCCAGAACTTTGGGGCCGGAAGGATATGGAAGCTATGCCTATGTGCTTTCTGTTGTTGCCTTGATTTGTATTCCTGCTCAGTTCGGCTTGCCCAGGCTTGTACTTCGCGAAACAGCAAAGGCCCAAGCTCGGTGCGATTGGGCGATACTCAAGGGGATATGGTACTGGTCTGCGCTTGTTGTGCTCCTGCTGTCGATCCTACTTGTGCTTGGCAGTGAAATTACTGTCCGATTTTTGGCGGATCATTTTCCCGAACAGCAATTGCTTACCTTTGCCTGGGGACTCTTGCTGATTCCTTTCTTGTCGCTAGGAGCTCTGCGAGCGGCTGCACTGATAGGATTGCGCCGCATCGTACAGGGGCAGATATCAGAGATGTTATTGCGCCCGACTTTGTTGGCGAGCTTTATTGTCATATACCTGATGCTGGTTCCTGCTGGTGGTTTGTTTCCGGTTGATGTCATGCAGTTCCATGTGCTGGCTGCAGCGATCGCTTTTCTCATCAGTACCATACAACTCAGGAATGCTCGGCCACCAGAGTTTGATGCCTCGGTTTTGCCGAAATATCAACATCGCATCTGGCTGGCCGGTATGTTTCCATTGGTGCTCGTGGACGGGGTTCAGCTTGTGTTCAGCAAGGCAGATACCTTGATGCTTGGTTGGCTGGGAAGCGCATCAGATGTTGGTGTGTATGCGGTAGCGCTTTATGGCTCGATGCTGATTGCCTTTGGTTTACAGGTCGTCAATGTCGTAGTCGCCCCGCAATTCGCCCGCCTTCACGCCAAAGGGGAGCGAGCGAGTCTGCAAAGACTAGTCGTTTTCAGTACCCGGGTCAGCGTTGTCTGCGCGCTGCCGATGGTGTTGATAATTTACTTTTGGGGAGAGCGATTGTTATCCTTCTTTTTCGGTGTCTCTTTTGCTCGTGGTGCCGAGGCGCTAACGATATTGGCGCTGGGGCAACTTGTGAATGCCTCAATGGGGTCGGTGGCCTTGCTGCTGACAATGACCAATCATGAGCGTGATGTCGTCAAGGCAATTGCCATTTCTACCGCTGTAAATATAGGACTAAACCTGATCTTGATTCCCATATTGGGTATTAATGGTGCTGCGACTGCTACAGCTGTGGCTACGGCATTGTGGAATATAATTCTTTGGCGTTGTGTCCATTCGCGATTGGGCATACGAACTTTGCCGTTTTGATTTTAATCAGTAGGTGTAAATGAATTGCATATACGAGCCGGTGCATAAGTTGAGTCCTTCTGAGTACCTGAAATTCATGCTCAAGGTATTGATCAATGGGATTTCTGACATCTTTGCAAAGCCTGTGCTGACCAAAATAAGCACATGCTTTGTGGCTGGGTGTGGACATAGCGGTACCACCTTGGTCGCAGCCAAACTAGGTAATTCAAAAGAATGTTTTTTGCTGGGGCGAGAAACTAATAATTTTTCTCCCGTAAGAGGCTTGTATTGCGCGCGAGAAGTGGCTTATGAGTGGGTGAGTTTTGCAGAAGGTGCGAAAAAGAAAGTGCTGCTGGAAAAAACGCCAAAGCATATTCACTCAATTGAAAGGATTAGGAAAATATTTCCGGAGGCTCGGTTTATTTTAATGGTCCGCAATCCATTGGATAATTGTGCTTCACTTTTTTTACGTTTCGGTGACCTAAATTTTTCAATTGAGCGCTGGAATATAGATAATGCAAAAATTTTGCGTTATCTTAATGATCCTGGCGTGAAAGTCGTGAGATATGAGGATCTCACTGAATCGCCCGGTATTGTACTGAAACAGCTTGCCGATTTTGTCGGTATGCACTGGGATGAGAGTAATCTGGAGGCGGCTGATAACCCGTATGCCAAAATTGAACACGAAGACACAAATATGCGGTTGAGGGCGGAGCAGGTAGGTGAGCAGGTGAGAAAAAATAGCGGGAAATGGCAGCTCGCTTTTTCTGATCATCAGGCCGAGATGGTATTGAATAAAACTAAGTGGGTGGCAGAGCGTCTTGGATATTTTCGTGAGGGGTAAAAATCATGATTATTAACTTGCAGATTGCAATGTTTATTTCAATAAATTATTAATGGTTTGTGCATGATCCCTTTGGTTTCCATTGTCATCCCGTCATACAATAGCTCAGGCTACTTGCAAAAGGCTTTGAATTCTGTATTCGGTGCGGTAGATGCTATTTCATTTGAAATTATCGTTGTTGATGACTGTTCTGAGGATATCGATTCATTGCGGGCTTTGCTTGCCAACCATGATGCTGTCAAGTTAATCGAGAAAAGGACGAAGAGTAATGCTTCTGACTCCAGAAATATCGGATTGGCAGCAGCCTTGGGCGATTTTGTTTTCTTTCTGGATAGCGACGATTGTTATGCCAGAGGCTATATAAATAACCGGGTTGATTTGCACCGGAAATTATCTTGTGGAGTTTTTTTCGGAAATTTCTTCATGGTTAATAAAGTTGGAATGGTTCGGTCTGAGGTTGCAGCTTATTCCGGGGGCGATATCAGGAGTTACATATTTGGTGGAGGTGGGGACGTCAGGAGTTCGACGTTGAGTTTGTTCAGAGGGGAATACAAGGGGACGCTTTTCGATCCGCTTCAGGGAAAACATCAGGATTGGGGGTTCGCAGTTCGCTGTTTTGATGCTGGAGAAACGATGCTTTTGGATCCCGCTCATGGGGTTTTCATTAATAATGGTTCGAGCATCTCGCGAATGAGCAACAGGATGAACATTGAGGCCAGCCGATATTTTGTCGATCGATACTTGTCGGATTCTGCTCATGTCGCAACTTTTGCCAAGCGTCATATTGCCCTGGCAATACGTTCAGGTGATCGCGAAGGGATGGCTTTTCTTCGCGGCCTGCTGGCCGACTTGGTCGGGAGGTTTGCAGGAGGCGGGCGTATAAAGGTGCTACTGTTGCTGGTGCTTGTTGTGCCGCAGCCCTCCGTTGCATACGCGCGGGTTGTCGATGCGGGCATGTTTGTGCTGGCTAGTTGGCGGCGTTTGAGCAGGTGGCTATTGGAGAATGTTTTTTCTCATGACCGCCATGCGCCAACATGTTCTACCTCTTGTACAGAGCGTAGTGATGGTTTGATCTCGGGGCGAGGGGAGAGGAAATGAGAATCCTCCTCGTCATTACTGGCCTTGGCGTTGGCGGTGCAGAAAGGCAAGTTGCCGATTTGGCGGATGCCTTTTCCCTGCTTGGGCATGAGGTCGCCATTGCCTATATGACGGGGAGTGTCGGAGTACGACCCAAATCATCCGATATTGCGCTGCATGATTTGGCGGCGAATAAATCGGTATTGGGCTTGCTCAGGGCGCTAAGGCGCCTGCGTCGCCTGATCGGCGAGTTTCAGCCCGATGTCGTGCATAGCCATATGTTCCATGCCAATATCCTGGCCCGGATTGCTCGTCTGTTGGTGACTGTTCCCCGTCTGGTCTGTACTGCGCACAGTACGAATGAAGGTGGACAACTGCGGATGCTGGCCTATTGGCTGACGCACAGCCTGGCAGATGTTTCGACGAATGTAAGTCGGGAAGCGGTGCTCGCTTTTGAAGAAAGGGGTGCAACTTCCAAAGGGGGGATGCTGGTTGTACATAACGGGATCGATACGACCAGATTTTGTGTCAATACCGGCAGTCGTCAGGCAATCCGATTGCAGGGAGGGATTGGCGAAGGTGAGCGGCTGGTGATCGCCGTCGGCCGCCTTACCGAAGCAAAGGATTTTTCGAATCTCCTGCATGCCTGGCAAGAACTTGCATGTACTCAGAACCGAATCAAGCTCTGGATAGTTGGCGATGGTGAACTGCGGGGGCTGTTGGAAAATCTTGCAGTTCAAATGGGGATTGCAAAGACGGTTTCCTTTTTTGGGATGCGCGACGACATTCCTGTTTTGCTGAATGCTGCCGATCTGTTCGTTCTTTCTTCTGCGTGGGAAGGTTTTGGGCTCGTGGTCGCTGAGGCTATGGCTTGCGGAAAAGTGGTGGTGGCGACTGATGCCGGTGGGGTCAAGGAATTGCTTGGGGAATGTGGCTTTCTCGTGAAGCCGCGAAATCCGCACGAACTGGCGGCTGCGCTTGATCGCGCCTTGAGTTTGCCAAGCGACGAGGCGGCCAGGCTTGGCGAATTGGCTCGCCAGCGGGTGATTCAGCAATTTTCGTTGGTGCGGGCCGTTAATGAATGGCTCGCCATTTATGCACAGAAAGCCGGCTAGTCACGTGGGTCATGCGAATTTGTCCAGCCTGATCGTTCTCCTTGTTTTGCCCGCCTTCCCGGAGGAGGGGGCATGAAAACCCTGGCCATCATTTCCAGCCAGGCGTTTTCGCTGATCAATTTTCGTGCCCCGTTGATTCGGGAGCTGGTGGCGAAACGGGTCCGGGTTTTTGCGCTGGCCCCCGATTTTGACGAGCAGCGGCGGCGAGAGATTATTGCGCTTGGGGCTGAGCCAATCGATTTCAGCCTGACCAGAACCGGCATGAATCCGTGGCGGGATATTCTGGATACCCTGCGCCTGAGCATTCTGTTGCATCGACTTCGTCCCGACGCCACCCTGTGCTATTTCATCAAGCCGGTCATTTTTGGCACCCTGGCTGCCTGGATGGCTCGAGTGCCGCGGCGGGTCGCGATGATCGAAGGCTTGGGTTACGTCTTTACCGAGTCAGCCGATGGGGCTCCAATGAGGCGCCGTCTGCTGCGCCGTGCGGTGTCCGGCTTGTACCGGCTGGCGCTGTCGCGTGCTGCGCAAGTCGTATTCCTTAACGGCGATGACCGGGCTGAGTTTTGTCGTCTCGGGCTGGTGAACATGGACAACTCGGTGATCCTTGGCGCCATCGGGGTCGATCTGGCAGAGTGGCCGATGGCCCCGCCGGTTGTTGCTCCTCTTTGCTTTTTGCTGGTGGCGCGCCTGTTGCGGGAAAAGGGTATTGGTGAATTTGCGGCGGCGGCTCGATTGGTCAAGGCTCGTTACCCCCTGGTCAGATTCGTCCTGCTTGGCGGACTCGACTCGAATCCCGGGGCCGTAAGCCGAGCCGAGGTTGAACAGTGGGTTGGCGAGGGGCTGCTCGAATGGCCGGGACATGTCGATGTGCAGCCCTGGCTGCGGCAGGCGAGTGTCTTCGTCCTGCCTTCTTATCGTGAGGGGGTTCCACGCAGCACCCAGGAAGCGATGGCCCTGGGGCGGCCGGTCATTACGACCGATGCGCCGGGTTGTCGGGAAACCGTGGTTGACGGGGAGAACGGGTTTCTCGTGCCGGTTCGCGATGTGCCGGCTTTGGCCGGGGCGATGCTGAAATTCGTTGAACAGCCCGCGCTGGTGGAAAGCATGGGGCGTTGCAGCCGGCGCATGGCGGAGGTGCGCTTCGATGTGCACCGGGTTAACCGGCGGCTGCTGGATATAATCGGGGTCAATCCAGCGTGAGCGGAATGTGGCGCAGGGGGCTTCCTGTTACGAGGTGAGGCTGGCGCCCGTACCAGAGCCGGTGTCCTGCATCTTGATGAAAGTTGCGGAGCCTGCTTGGTGCAAGCCTGTTTTCGTCAAGCCGGGCAAGAGCGCCTGGCAAATGCCTGGTCTTGTGGCATGAAGTGTTTCTGGCAAGGATTGCGTAGTGGATTTGATCACAGGGGCGAATGGATTCATTGGCCGGCATTTATTGACGAGTTTGCTGCGCGATGACGTGGCATGCCGTGCCTTGGCGCGCCATCCCCTATCCGGTGTCAGTACTGTCCAGGCCGATCTGCTCGATAGAAAAGGGCTGGCAGAAGCTTGTATCGGAATCGACAGAATTTTCCACTGTGCCGGTTACGCCCACGCCTTTTCTTCCCGCTTTGCAGACGATGCCACGCGCCACTGGCAAGTCAATTTTGAGGGGACACGCAACTTGCTGGAGGCGGCTGGTCAGGCCGGCGTCAAACGCTTTGTCTTCCTGTCGAGCGTCAAGGCCATGGCCGAGCCTGGTGAGGCCTGCATCGACGAGGATTTTCCCGGTCAGCCCGAGACCGCCTATGGTCAGTCCAAGCGCGCCGCCGAACAAGCTGTCCTGGCCGCCGGCCAGGCTTATGGCATGCATGTCGTCAATCTGCGTCTGGCCATGGTCTATGGTGCGGGTGGCCGGGGAAATCTCGAACGTATGGGAAATCTGGTTGGACGAGGGCTGTTCCCTCCCTTGCCGGAAACCGGGAATCGGCGTTCGCTGGTCCATGTCGATGATGTTGTTTCAGCCATGCGCCTGGTGGCCGGCAGTGCTGCTGCGAATGGGCGGCCCTACATCGTGGCGGCTTCCGAAGCCCCCTCCGGGCGAGCCTTGTTCGATGCCCTGCGGGCTGCGCATGGGCTGTCGCCCTGTACCTGGTCAGTACCGGCGTCCATTCTGGATCTTGCCGCGCGCTTCGGGGATGCTGCCGGGAAAATCCTGGGGCGCCGTGTTCCTCTCGACAGTGAGGTTGTGGCGCGCCTGCTTGGTTCGGCCTGCTATTCAGCCGGGCGGATTGAGCGGGAGTTGGGTTGGCATGCCAGAATTTCTCTGGCCGAGGGCTTGTCGGGGATGATCCGGAAATGAAGCGGTTGTTCGATCTTGGTCTGGTCTGTGGGCTGACGGTGCTGCTGATCTTGCCGATTCTCGCTGTGGCTCTGCTGGTCAGGCTGAGTTCGCCGGGGCCGGTACTCTACTGGTCGGATCGGGTTGGCCGGCATAACCGCATTTTCAGCATGCCGAAGTTTCGCAGCATGCGCATTGGTACGCCGGCCCTGGCGACCCATCTGCTGCGCGATCCGGCGACCTGGCTGACGCCGGTAGGGGGCTTCCTGCGGCGCTCCAGCCTGGACGAACTGCCGCAACTGTGGAGCATCCTGGTCGGTGACATGAGTTTTGTCGGGCCCCGCCCCGCCTTGTTCAACCAGGACGATCTGGTTGCCTTGCGCACTTTTCGCGGCGTCCATGAACTGGTGCCGGGGTTGACCGGCTGGGCGCAGATCAATGGCCGGGACGAGTTGCCGATCCCGGAAAAGGTCGAGCTGGATGCCGAATATCTGCAGCGCCGTTCCTTGTGGTTCGATATCCGGATTCTCTGGCTGACTTTCATCAAGGTGTTGCGGCGCGACGGTGTGTCGCATTGATCGCGGCGCGCCGGGTTAGAATCGCTGGTTTGAAGCGCGAGGCGAGTGTTCGCCGTTCCTTCCTGACATGAGTTGCATGACGAATCCGCGTACCCTGGCTGCCTTCCTCCACGATCTGTTGGCGGCGGCAGTGTCGTGGATGCTGGCTTTCTGGCTGCGCTTCAATTTTGATATGCCATTGAATTTCCAGCTGGCGGCGCAGCATGCCCTGGTTTGGGTGCTGCCACTGTTCGCCGTGCTGTTTTACGCCTTCGGTCTCTATCGCGGCTTATGGCGATTCGCCAGCCTTTCCGATATGCAGCACATCGGCGCGGCCGTTGTCGTCGGAGCCTTGCTGACGACCACTCTTATTGTCTTTTTCAGCGTGGCATTGATCCCGCGCTCGGTGCTCATCCTGCATCCCTTGTTGCTGGCCTTGATCATGGGCGGCAGTCGTTTCGTCTATCGTAGCTGGAAAGAGCATCGCCTGTATGGGCCGGCGAAAATGCGCGGGCAGCCGGTGTTGATTATCGGGACGGATGAAGCTGCCGACTCCCTGCTGCGTGAGCTGGCCCGTAGCGGCCTCTGGTATCCGGTCGCCCTGATCGACGAACAGGCAGGAAAGATGGGGCGGCGCCTGCGTGGCTTGCCGGTCTTCGGGCCATTCTCCCGCATTGCCGAAGTGGCGGAAAAGTATGGTGTCAAGCATGCCATCATGGCCATGCCTGGTGCCAAAAGCTCGGTTCGCCGACGGGCGGCGGAATTGTCCTCGGCAGCCGGTCTGGTCGTGATGACTCTGCCATCTTATGATGATCTGCTGACCGGGCGACTATCGGTTTCCAACATGCGGCGGGTTGAACTTGAGGATCTGCTCGGCCGCGATACCGTCTTGCTCGATGAAGCCGCACTGCATGAACAACTGACCGGGCGCGTTGTTCTGGTGAGTGGGGCGGGCGGCTCGATCGGCTCGGAGCTGTGCCGGCAGATTGCGGTCTTTTCTCCGGCGCGGCTGGTCCTGCTCGATTCTTCGGAGTTTGCCCTGTACCGTATTGACGAGGAACTGGCGCATGCCTTTCCGGAGCTGTCGCGCAGTTGCTGGGCGGCTGATGTGCGAGATGCCGAACGCGTCGAAGAGGTTTTTGCGGCGGAACGGCCGGCTGTGGTTTTTCATGCTGCAGCCTACAAGCACGTGCCACTGATGGAGCTGGCCAATGCCTGGCAGGCCGTGCGGACCAATACGCTGGGTACCCTGGTCATGGCTCGGGCTGCGCAGCGGGCCGAAGTGGATAAGTTCGTACTGATATCCACCGACAAGGCGGTTAATCCGACCAATGTCATGGGCTGCAGCAAGCGCTTGGCCGAGCGCTTGTGCCGAGCCTTGCAACTCGCCACCGGGACCCGTTTCGTGATCGTGCGCTTCGGCAATGTGCTGGGCAGTAACGGCAGTGTCATTCCCAAATTTCGAGAACAGATTGCCCGGGGCGGGCCGGTGACCGTGACGGACCCTGATATCGTCCGATATTTCATGACCATCCCCGAAGCCGCCCAGCTGGTATTGCAGGCGGGTGGGATGGGGCAGGGCGGCGAGATTTTTGTGCTCGATATGGGGGAGCCGGTGAGGATAGTTGATCTGGCGCGCGACATGATCCGGCTTTCCGGTTTTTCCGAAGACGATATCCCTATCCAGTTCACCGGTTTGCGGCCAGGCGAAAAACTCTACGAGGAATTGCTCGCTGACGATGAGAAGACCCTGCCGACGCCGCATCCCAAGTTGCGCATCGCCAAGCTGGCCGATGGTATGAGCGAAGGCGAATTTAACGAACTGCTTGCCTGGTTGTCGCCGGCTGTGCTGAATGTCGTAGCCGTCAAGGACGGTCTGAAGCATTTCGTTCCCGAATACACTACAAATTGACCGGCTAAGCCCGGCTTTCCATTTTGCCAACGGAGTTTTCCTTGAGTGCCGAATTTCTCGATCTTCCCCAACTGATTTCCGCGGCCGGCACGGTGCGCCTGCCCGGCTCGAAGAGTATTTCCAACCGCGTCCTGCTGCTTGCCGCGCTGGCCGAGGGCGAAACCGAGGTGCGCGATCTGCTCGCTTCGGACGACACCGAGCGCATGCTCGATGCCCTGAAAACCCTGGGGGTTGGTGTCAGCCATCTGGGGGGCGAGAACTGGCGGATCACGGGTTGCGCTGGCAAAATTCCAGTCAAACAGGCTGAGTTGTTCCTCGGCAATGCCGGCACAGCCTTCCGGCCGCTGACCGCGGCGCTGGCCCTGGCTGGCGGCGATTACGTGCTGAAGGGCGTGGCGCGCATGCACGAGCGGCCGATCGGTGATCTGGTCGATGGTTTGCGCCAGTTGGGGGCGGCTGTCACCTATCTGGGCAATGACGGCTATCCGCCGCTCCATCTCAAGCCGGCGACGATCCGCCCGGGCGGCGCGGTCAAGGTGCGCGGCGATGTCTCTAGCCAGTTCCTGACTGGTCTGCTGATGGCCTTGCCGCTGACCGGCGAGGCGGCGACGGTCGAGGTGGTGGGCGAACTCATTTCGAAACCCTATATCGAAATCACGCTGGCCATCATGGCGCGCTTTGGCGTTGTCGTGCAGCGCGACGGCTGGCAGCGTTTCACGGTGCCGGCCGGCAGTCGTTACGTTTCGCGGGGCACGGTCTATGTCGAGGGCGATGCCTCGTCGGCCTCGTATTTTCTGGCTCTGGGCGCCATTGGCGGCGGGCCGGTGCGCGTCGAAGGGGTCGGCAGCGAGTCGATCCAGGGCGACGTCAAGTTCGCCGAAGCACTGGCGCAGATGGGCGCCATCATCGAAACCGGTCCCAACTGGATGAGCGCGCGGGCGCCGCAGGGTGGTCTGGTCGCCGTCGATCTCGACTGCAACCATATTCCCGATGCGGCGATGACCCTCGCGACCGCTGCCCTGTTTGCCCGGGGCACGACGACGCTGCGCAATATTGCCAGCTGGCGGGTCAAGGAAACCGATCGTATTGCAGCCATGGCCACCGAATTACGCAAATTGGGCGCGCTCGTCGAAGAGGGCGGGGATTTCATCCGCGTCACGCCGGCCAGCCTGAAGCCGGCGGCTATCGATACCTACGATGATCACCGCATGGCGATGTGTTTTTCGCTGGCCGCCTTTGCTACGCCGCTGCGCATCAATGATCCGAAATGTGTTGCCAAGACTTTCCCCGATTACTTTGAACGTTTCGCCAAGGCCACCAAGGCGGCGCCGGTCATTGCCATTGACGGTCCGTCGGCTTCCGGCAAGGGCACGGTGGCGGCGCGCGTTGCCGCCGCGCTGGGGTACGGCTATCTCGATTCCGGTGCGTTGTATCGCCTGACGGCACTGGCTGCCCGGCAAGCCAATGTTGATTGGGCTGACGAGGCCGGCGTCGCTACCCTCGCTGCGGCCCTCGATGTCGAGTTTTCGGAAAGCGAAATTCGCCTGAACGGCCAGCCGGTTGGCGACGCCATCCGGACCGAGGAGATTTCGGCCGGTGCCTCGAAAGTGGCCGCCCTGCCTGCCGTGCGTGAGGCCTTGCTGTTCCGTCAGCGGGCTTTCAACAAGCTTCCCGGTCTGCTCGGTGATGGACGTGACATGGGGTCGGTGGTTTTTCCGCAGGCGGTGCTCAAGGTCTTTCTCACAGCGAGTGCCGAGGCGCGCGCCGAGCGTCGTTATAAGCAGTTGATCGAAAAAGGTTTCTCTGCTAATCTCGCGGACCTTCTGCAAGACTTGCGGCAGCGTGACGAACGGGATTCCCGGCGTAGCGTGGCGCCGCTTCGGCAGGAGGAAGATGCGAAATTGCTTGATACGACAGGCCTCACCATCGAACAGGCGGTGAATCAGGTGCTGGCGTGGAGCAAGGAAGCAATGCAGTAAGGCGTTGCCGGCCGACGGGTCGGTAATGTGTTTTTCAACTCTAACCCGCTGTGAGTTTAGCGATTCGCGGCATGAAAGCTCTCTCCGTCAATGGAATCTTTTGCTCAACTATTTGAAGAATCCCTGGCTCGCCAGGAAATGCGTCAAGGCGAAGTCATCACTGCAGAAGTGGTGCTCATCGATCACAACTTCGTTGTGGTCAATGCCGGCCTGAAATCGGAATCCTATGTTCCGCTCGAAGAATTCCTGAACGATCAGGGCGAACTGGAAGTTGCCGTTGGCGACTTCGTCCAGGTCGCTATCGAAATGCTGGAAGACGGCTACGGCGCAACGCGCCTGTCGCGCGATCGCGCCAAGCGCATCGCCGCCTGGAACTTCCTGGAACAGGCCCTGAACGACAACTCCCTGGTCACCGGCACCATCACCGGCAAGGTCAAGGGCGGCCTCACCGTCATGTCCAACGGCGTCCGTGCATTCCTGCCGGGTTCGCTGGTCGACATGCGTCCGGTCAAGGACACCACCCCGTACGAAGGCAAGACCCTTGAATTCAAGGTTATCAAGCTCGATCGCAAGCGCAACAACGTTGTGATGTCGCGTCGTGCCGTGCTCGAAGCCACCGCTGACAAAGATCGCGAAAAGCTCCTCGAGAACCTCAAGGAAGGCACCACCGTCAAGGGTATCGTCAAGAACATCACCGATTACGGCGCATTCGTCGACCTCGGCGGTATCGATGGCCTGCTGCACATCACCGACCTGGCCTGGCGCCGCGTCCGTCACCCGAGCGAAGTGCTCAACGTCGGTGACGAAGTTACCGCCAAGATCCTCAAGTTCGACGCCGAGAAGAACCGCGTCTCGCTGGGCATGAAGCAACTGGGCGACGATCCGTGGGTTGGTATTGCCCGCCGTTACCCGGCTGGTACCCGCCTGTTCGGCAAGGTCACCAACCTGACCGACTACGGTTCATTCGTCGAAATCGAACAAGGCATCGAAGGCCTGGTTCACGTTTCCGAAATGGACTGGACCAACAAGAACGTTCATCCGTCCAAGGTTGTTTCCCTGGGTGATGAAGTTGAAGTCATGATCCTGGAAATCGACGAAGAGCGTCGCCGCATTTCGCTCGGCATGAAGCAATGTGCCCCGAATCCGTGGGATGACTTCGCGATGAACCAGAAGAAGGGTGACAAGGTCAAGGGCGCCATCAAGTCGATCACCGACTTCGGCATCTTCATCGGTCTGCCTGGCGGTATCGATGGTCTGGTTCACCTGTCTGACCTGTCCTGGTCGGCCACCGGTGAAGACGCCATCCGCAACTTCAAGAAGGGTGACGAAGTTGAAGCCGTCGTTCTCGGCATCGATGTCGAGAAGGAACGCATCTCCCTGGGCATCAAGCAGCTCGAAGGTGATCCGTACACCAGCTTCATCGCTACCCACGAGAAGAACAGCATCGTTCAGGCCACCGTCAAGACGGTTGACGCCAAGGGTGCCGTGATGAACATCGGTGGTGACAACGAAGGTTACCTGCGCGCTTCCGAGTTCTCGCGTGATCGTATCGACGATCTGTCGCAGCACCTGAAGGTGGGCGACACCATCGAAGCCATGATCATCAACGTGGATCGCAAGACCCGTGGTATCAACCTGTCCATCAAGGCCAAGGATCAAGCCGAACAGCACGAAGCCCTGCAGAAGTTCTCTGCCGAGTCGAACTCCGCTGCTTCCGGTACGACCAATCTGGGTGCCCTGCTGAAGGCCAAGCTCAACCAGCAAGGCTGATAGGCAAAAAGCATGACCAAATCCGAGCTCATCGCCCGGCTGGCGGAGCGGTTTCCGCAGTTGGTGGCGAAGGATGCTGATTTCGCGGTCAAGATGATTCTCGATGCGATGTCCGACGCCCTGGTGCGTGGGGATCGTATCGAGATCCGCGGCTTCGGCAGCTTTGCGCTCAACTACCGGCCGCCGCGTACCGGTCGTAACCCCAAATCGGGGGAGAAGGTCAGCGTACCCGCCAAGTGGGTTCCCCACTTCAAGGCGGGCAAGGAACTGCGTGAGCGGGTCGATCAGTCGATCTGACGTCATACAGGCGCAATGTGGTAGATTCAGGGCAGTGAGTGATTTCACTGCCCTTTTTTATTTAAACCTTGAAACCTCAGTTGACCGCTTATCCATCTTTGGCAAGTCGCATAAATGCCGGCTTCTGTGCCTTCAAGGCGATCCGTTCGTGGGGCGATAGCGCTCCGTGGCTGCTGGCACGCCTGGTCGGGCGTCCGGCTTTGTCACTCCTCCTTGCAGGCATGAGCCTGCTGCGTCGTCGCTTCGCGTCGGCCATCCCGCCCAAACGCACCAACAGCCACGTCCAACTGAGGTTCCAAGGTTGATCCCATGACAGCATTCACCTGGGCCGTACGGCTCATCATTTTTTCCATTCTGGTGGTCTTTGCGCTCCAGAACACCGATCCGGTAAACCTGCACCTGCTGCCCGGCCAGATTTGGCAGGCTCCGCTGGTCATCGTTTTGCTCGCCTTTTTTTCCGGCGGCGCACTGCTTGGCGCCTTGTCCCTGTTCGGTGTGATCTACCGCCAGCGGCGCGAAATCTCGCGCCTCAAGCGCGGCGCCGAGTTGCCCAAGATGCCCGAGCCACTCGCCGAGCCGCCTGCCATATGAACGATTTGTTCGATTTCTGGCAACTGCTGCTCATCCCCGTATTTTTCGCCTTGGGCTGGGCTGCCGCCCGGGTGGACATGCGCCAGGTGGTGCATGAATCGCGGGCCTTGCCGCGCTCCTATTTTCAGGGGCTGAATTTCCTGCTCAACGAAGAGCCGGACAAGGCCATCGATTCCTTCCTCGAAGTCGCCAAGGTCGATTCGCAGACCGTCGAGCTGCATTTCGCGCTGGGCAATTTGTTCCGCCGGCGCGGCGAGACCGAGCGGGCCATCCGCATGCACCAGAATCTCATCGACCGGGAAGATCTCGATGAGCAGGTGCGTCTGCATGCGCTCTCGGAATTGGCGCAGGATTACCTCAAGGCCGGTCTGCTCGACCGTGCCGAGGAAATGTTCAACAAGCTGCTCGGCACTTCGTTCGAGGCCGAAGCCAAGCGCAACCTGCTGGAAATCTATCAGGTCGAGAAGGAATGGCTGAAAGCCGTCGAGATCGCCCGAGAATTGCCGGAAATCGCTTCGCAGCGCGATGTTGCCGAGTATTACTGCGAACTGGCGGCTAACGAAATCATGCGCTCGCGCCCCGACTCGGCGCGCGAGTATCTCGAAACCGCGATGCAGCAGAACCGCAAGTGCGTGCGCGCCAGCCTGCTGCAGGGCGACCTGTTGCTGCAAGAAGGCCGGGCCGGCGACGCGATCGAGGCCTGGCAGCGTATCGAGCAGCAGGATCCGGCCTATCTGGCCCTGGTTGCCCAGCGCCTGCTGGAAACCTATCGCAAGCTGGAGCGGCGCGACGAAGGCATTGCGCTGCTGCGCGCCTATCTCGAGCGCTACCCGTCGCTTGATCTGCTCGATGTCGTCTATCAGTTGATCCTCGAGGGCGAGGGCACGGAGTCGGCCTATCGCCTGGTGCGCGACGAATTGCAGCGCAACCCGACCCTGCTCGGTCTGGAAAAACTGATGAGCGCGCGCCTGCCGCTGGTCTCGCCCGAACTGCGGGCCGATGTCGAGCTCGGCAAGACCATCATCCAGGGCTACACCAAGCGCCTGTCGCGTTATCGGTGCGATAATTGCGGCTTCAAGGCCCGCCAGTTCTACTGGCGCTGCCCGGCCTGCGGCGGCTGGGAAACCTATCCGCCGCGGCGCAGCGAAGAATTCGATCAAACTCTGTAGGAAGCATTCATGAAAATCACCGTTGTCGGCACCGGCTATGTCGGTCTGGTCAGTGGCACCTGCCTCGCTGAGGTGGGTAACGACGTTCTGTGTCTGGACATCGATCCGGCGAAGATCGCCATTCTCGAAGAAGGCGGCATTCCGATCTTTGAACCGGGTTTGCAGGAGATGGTCCGGCGCAACGTGGCGGCCGGTCGCCTGCATTTCACCACCGATATCGAAAAGGCCGTGCAGCACGGCACCATCCAGTTCATTGCGGTCGGTACGCCGCCTGACGAAGACGGCTCGGCCGATTTGCAGTACGTGCTCGGTGCCGCCCGCAACATCGGTCGCCTGATGACCGACTACAAGGTCATCGTCGACAAGAGCACGGTGCCGGTTGGCACTGCAGCCAAGGTCAAGGCGGCGATTGCCGACGAACTGCAGAAACGCGGCGTCGAGATTCCCTACAGCGTTGTCTCCAACCCGGAATTCCTCAAGGAAGGCGCCGCCGTCGAAGACTTCATGCGGCCGGACCGCATTGTTGTCGGAGCCGAGGAAGAGCAGGCCATTCACCTCATGCGCGCGCTGTATGCGCCGTTCCAGCGCAATCACGAACGCCTGATCATCACCGACGTGAAGAGCGCCGAACTGACCAAATATGCTGCGAACGCCATGCTGGCGACGCGCATCAGCTTCATGAACGAACTGGCCAACCTGGCCGAAGCGCTCGGTGCCGACATCGAAATGGTTCGTCAGGGCATCGGCTCCGATCCGCGTATCGGTTACCACTTCCTGTATCCCGGCTGCGGCTACGGCGGCTCCTGCTTCCCGAAGGACGTCAAGGCGCTGATCCAGACGGCCAAGGACGACGCCGGCATCACCCTGAAGGTGCTGACTGCCGTCGAGGAAGCCAATGACGTCCAGAAACACATCCTGACCAGCAAGCTGAAGGCCCGCTTCGGCGATCTCAAGGGCAAGCATTTCGCCCTTTGGGGTCTCGCCTTCAAGCCGAATACCGACGACATGCGCGAAGCGCCGAGTCGCGAGCTGATCGCCGATCTGTTCGCCGCCGGCGCCACGGTTTCGGCCTACGATCCGGTGGCCATGCACGAAACGCAGCGTATCTATGGTGACGACAGTCGCCTGCAATACGCCGAGAACCCCATGGGAGCGCTGGAAAAGGCTGACGCGCTGGTCATCGTCACCGAATGGAAGGAATTCCGCAGTCCGGACTTCGAGGCCATCAAGCAGGTGCTGAAGAATCCGGTGATCTTCGATGGTCGCAATCTCTACGATCCCAAGTTCGTGCGCGAGCAGGGCATCGAGTACTTCGCCATTGGGCGGTGAGCAGGATGCTGGAAAAAGTCCTGAAGGTCCGCCTGCTCGTCGTTGGCGACGTCATGCTCGACCGCTACTGGTTCGGTGAGGTCAACCGCATCTCGCCCGAGGCGCCGGTGCCGGTCGTCAAGGTCGAGCGCAGCGAGGAGCGTCTGGGTGGTGCCGCCAACGTCGCCCGCAATGCGGCAGCGCTGGGCGCCCGGACCGCGCTGCTTTCGGTAGTCGGTAACGATGACGCCGGGCGCAGCCTGTCGCGCCTGCTCGCCGAAGGCGAGATCGACGCCGCGCTGCATATCGATCCGGCCATCGATACCACCGTCAAGCTGCGCGTCATCGGCCGCCAGCAGCAGTTGTTGCGCATCGATTTCGAAACCCTGCCTTCGCATGAAACGCTCAACGCCAAGCTGGCCGAGTTCGAGCGCCGCGTCGCCGATTGCGATGTGGTCGTTCTTTCCGACTACGGCAAGGGCGGGCTGGTGCATATCGCCGAAATGATCCGCTTGGCGCGGGCCGCCGGCAAACCCGTACTGGTCGACCCGAAGGGCGACGAGTGGGGCAAGTATGCCGGGGCGACGGCGATTACCCCGAACCGCTCTGAATTGCGCGAAGTTGTCGGGCGCTGGTCGTCCGATGAGGAGCTTTTTGCCAAGTCGCAGAAACTGCGGGGCGAACTGGGTCTCGAAGCCCTGCTCGTGACGCGCAGCGAAGAAGGCATGACCCTGTTTGCCGACCACGAAATCCATCATCAACCGGCCCAGGCCCGGGAAGTTTTCGATGTTTCCGGGGCCGGTGATACGGTCATCGCCACGCTGGCCGTGATGATTGCCGCAGGGGCCGGCTGGGCCGAAGCCATTCGGGCGGCCAATGTCGCCGCCGGCATTGTCGTCGGCAAACTGGGCACCGCCGTTGTCACCCGTGAAGAACTCGCTGCAGCCTTGTAAGGATCAAATATGTACACAGTCGTTACCGGCGCCGCCGGCTTTATCGGTGCCAATATCGTCAAGGCCCTCAACGAGCGCGGCGTGACCAGAATCATCGCCGTTGATAATCTCAGTAAGGCCGAAAAATTCAAGAACCTGATCGATTGCGAGATCAGCGACTACATCGACAAGAACGATTTTATCGAGCGCATCCAGGCCGGGCATTTCGATGGCGAGATTGACGCCATCTTCCATGAGGGCGCCTGCTCGGACACCATGGAAACCGACGGCCGCTACATGATGGAGAACAACTTCCGTTACTCCAGCATCCTGCTCGACTGGTGTCTCGACCAGGATGTCCAGTTCCTCTACGCGTCGAGCGCCGCGACCTATGGCGGCAGCAGCGTTTTCAAGGAAGAGCGGCAGTACGAAGGGCCGCTCAACGTTTACGGCTACTCGAAATTCCTCTTCGACCAGATCGTCCGCCAGCGCCTGGCCGAAAATCCGTCGTCGCAGATCGTTGGCTTCCGCTATTTCAACGTGTACGGCCCGCGCGAAAACCACAAGGGGCGCATGGCCTCGGTCGCCTTCCATAATTTCAACCAGTTCCGCGCCGACGGCAAGGTCAAGTTGTTCGAAGGCTCGCACGGCTACGAGAACGGCGGCCAGATGCGCGATTTCGTCTTTGTCGGCGATGTCGCCAAGGTCAATTTGTTCTTCCTCGACCACCCCGAAAAATCCGGTATCTTCAACCTCGGTTCCGGTCGGGCGCAGAGCTTCAACGATGTTGCCGTGGCGGCCGTCAATGGCTGTCGCAAGCAGAAAGACGAGATGCCGCTGGACCTTGCCCAGTTGCAGGCACATGACTTGCTCGAATACATCGCCTTCCCCGAGGCGCTGAAGGGCAAGTACCAGGCGTATACCCAGGCCGATCTGACGCGCCTGCGCGCGGCCGGCTACGATGCCCCGATGGCTACGGTTGAGGAAGGCGTTGCCCAATACGTGGAGTGGTTACAGCGCAATGTATAAAACCCTGCAGGATTTTGTCGGAAACACGCCGCTCGTGCGTCTGCAACGCATCCCGGGTGCCGACAACGACAAGCGCGGCAATGTCATTCTCGCCAAGCTCGAAGGCAATAACCCGGCCGGTTCGGTCAAGGACCGGCCCGCCCTGTCGATGATCGCCCACGCCGAGGCACGCGGTGACATCAAACCGGGCGATACGCTGATCGAGGCGACTTCCGGCAATACCGGCATCGCGCTGGCCATGGCGGCGGCGATCAAGGGCTACCGGATGATTCTGGTCATGCCCGAGAATCAGAGCATCGAACGCCGTCAGAGCATGCGTGCCTATGGCGCCGAGCTGGTGCTGACGCCGAAGGATGGTGGCATGGAACTGTGTCGCGACGTTGCCGAACGCATGCGCGATGAAGGCAAGGGCATCATCCTCGACCAGTTCGGCAACCCGGACAACCCGCTCGCCCACTTCGAGGGCACCGGTCCGGAAATCTGGCGCGATACGGCAGGGAAGATCACCCATTTCGTTTCCAGTATGGGCACCACCGGCACCATCATGGGGACATCGGCCTATCTGAAAACGCAGAATCCGGCCATCCAGATCGTCGGCTGCCAGCCGGAAGACGGCAGCCAGATTCCCGGCATCCGCAAATGGCCGGAAGCCTATCTACCGAAGATTTTCGAGCGTAGTCGCGTCGACCGCATCGAGAATGTCAGCCAGGCCGATGCCGAAGCGATGACCCGGCGGCTGGCCATGGAAGAAGGGATTTTTGCCGGCATTTCCTCGGGCGGGGCGCTGGCTGTGGCGCTGCGTCTGGCGCAGGAACTCGAGAATGCGGTGATTGTTACCATCGTTTGTGACCGCGGTGACCGCTACCTGTCGACGGGCGTCTTTCCCGCATGAAACCTGTTCTCGTTTTTGATATCGAGACCATTCCCGATGTCGCCGGCCTGCGTCGCCTGAATGACCTGCCGGCCGGGCTGTCCGACGATGAAGTCGCCGAACTGGCCTTCCAGCAGCGCCGGGCGCGGACCGGCAACGATTTCCTGCAACTGCACTTGCAGCGCGTCGTCACCATCTCCTGCGTGCTGCGCACCAGCGAAGGCCTCAAGGTCTGGTCGCTGGCCGAGCCTGATCTGGGCGAAGGGGCGATCATCCAGCGTTTCTTCGACGGCATCGAGAAATTCACGCCGCAGATCGTCTCGTGGAATGGCAGCGGCTTTGATCTGCCGGTGCTGCACTACCGCGGCATGCTGCATGGCGTTGCGGCGCCGCGCTATTGGGATATGGGCGAGGGCGACTATGCCGATTCGCGCGATTTCAAGTGGAACAACTACATCAGCCGCTACCACACGCGGCATCTCGACCTGATGGACCTGCTGGCCCTGTACAACGCCCGGGCCAATGCGCCGCTCGACGACCTGGCCAAGCTCTACGGCTTTCCCGGCAAGCTCGGCATGGATGGCAGCAAGGTCTGGGAAGCCTGGCAGGCCGGCCAGGGCGCCGAGATTCGCGATTACTGCGAAACCGATGTCATCAATACCTACCTGGTTTATAACCGCTTCCGCCGCCTGCGCGGCGAACTGACGGCCGAAGAGGAAATCGCCGAGGGCGAGTTCGTCAAGGCGCAACTTGCCCGCATCGGTGCGCCGCACTGGCAGCAGTTTCTTGCCGCCTGGGGCTGAAGAAGGCTAGTGCAGCGGTATAATGCCCGGATTTCAACCCAAAGCGCAGAGAGATAAAAATGGCTCTTAACAACGTTCCTTCCGGCAAGTCCCTCCCCGACGACTTCAACGTCATCATCGAAATCACTGCCCATTCCGACCCCGTCAAGTACGAAGTCGACAAGGAAAGCGGTGCCATTTTCGTTGATCGCTTCATGTCCACCTCGATGCACTACCCCAGCAACTACGGCTACATCCCGCACACCATCGCTGGTGACGGTGATCCGGTCGACGTGCTGGTGGTCAGCCCCTTCCCGCTGCCGCCGGGTGTTGTCGTGCGTTGCCGTCCGCTCGGCCAGCTGTCGATGACCGACGAAGGTGGCGAGGATGCCAAGCTGCTGGCCGTGCCGGTCGACAAGCTGACCCCGCTCTACAAGGACGTCAAGACCTACGAAGACATGCCGCAGCTGCTGCGCGACCAGATCGCCCACTTCTTCGAGCACTACAAGGATCTCGAGCCGGGCAAGTGGGTCAAGGTCAACGGCTGGGAAGGCATCGAAGCCGCCCGCAATGAAATCCTGACCGGCATCCAGCGTTTCAACGACGCGAAAGAAAAGCCGAACTACTAAGATGCTGCGTGTCGCCGTTGCCCAGTTCAACGCCACCGTCGGTGACCTGACGGGCAACGTCGAACGCATTATCGAATGTGCCGCGCAGGCCAAAGCGCGCGGCGCCCAGGTGCTGCTGACGCCGGAACTGGCGCTGTGCGGTTACCCGGCCGAAGACCTGCTGCTGCGCCCGGATTTTTACCGGGCCTGCAGTCGGGCGCTCGACGATCTGGCTGCCCGCGTTGACGGCATCGCTGTCATCGTCGGCCATCCGGAAGAATACGAAGGTCGCTGCTACAACGCCGCGACGGTCATTGAAAATGGCCAGAAAAAGGCGGTCTATCGCAAGATCCGCCTGCCCAATTACGAAGTTTTTGACGAGAAGCGTTATTTCGAGGCCGGCACCGATGCCTGCGTCGTCACGCTCGGTGGCGTGCCTTGCGGCATCAATATCTGCGCCGACATCTGGGAAGCCGGCGCCGCCGAACTGGCGCAGGCGGCCGGCGCCGAACTGCTGCTCGTCCTCAATGCCTCGCCCTGCCATCTGGAAAAGCAGCAGGAGCGTGCCCAGGTGCTCGGCGAGCGGGTGGCGGCCACCGGTATGGCGGCGATCTACTGCAACCTGGTCGGCGGCCAGGACGAACTGGTTTTCGATGGCGCCTCCTTCGCGCTCGACGCCCAGGGCAACTGCCGCATGCGTCTGCCAGCCTTCACGGAAGCGCTCGGCATCGTCGATTACGACCACGGCCGCCTGCAGTCGGAGCAGATGGCCGCCGAGTTGTCGATCGAAGCCGAAGCCTACTCGGCGCTGGTCCTCGGTGTGCACGACTACATCGGCAAGAGCGGCTTCAAGGGTGCGCTGATCGGCCTCTCCGGCGGCATCGATTCGGCCCTGACGCTGTGCGTCGCCGTCGATGCGCTGGGCGCCGACAAGGTGCATGCGGTGATGATGCCGTCGCCCTACACGGCGCAGATGAGTCTCGACGACTCGCGCGAGATGATCCGCCAGTTGGGTTGCTCCTACGACGAGATCGCCATCGCGCCGGCCATGGCCACCTACGAAACCATGCTGGCGCCGCTCTTTGCCGGCCTGCCGGCCGATACCACGGAAGAGAACATCCAGGCGCGAATTCGCGGCAACATCCTGATGGCGCTCTCCAACAAGACCGGCAAGCTGGTGCTGACCACCGGCAACAAGTCCGAGATGGCGGTCGGCTACTGCACGCTGTACGGCGACATGGCCGGCGGTTTCGCGGTGATCAAGGATGTCTACAAGACCCTGGTCTATCGCCTGTCGCGCTACCGCAATACCTTGTGCAGCGGTGCGCCGGTGATTCCGGAAAACATCATCGTGCGGCCGCCCTCGGCCGAGCTCAAGCCGGATCAGAAGGACCAGGATTCCCTGCCCGAATACGAGGTGCTCGATGCCATCGTGCGCGCTTACATGGAAGAAGACCGCAGTCCGCGCGAGATCATCGCCGCCGGCCTGCTGGAAGCCGATGTGCGCCGCGTCGTGCGCCTGCTGCGCATTGCCGAGTACAAGCGCCGGCAGTCGCCGGTCGGCATTCGCATCACGCCGCGTGGCTTTGGCAAGGATTGGCGGTATCCTATTACCAACCGTTATCAAGACGAATTTTAAGAAACCCGGAATAGAGGAACAGACGATGAAGAAAATTGAAGCCGTCATCAAACCCTTCAAGCTCGACGAAGTGCGTGAAGCCCTGTCGGAAATCGGCATCGCCGGCCTGACCGTCACCGAGGTCAAGGGTTTCGGTCGCCAGAAGGGCCACACCGAGCTGTATCGCGGCGCCGAGTACGTCGTCGATTTCCTGCCCAAGATCAAGATCGAGATCGTTGTCGCTTCGGCCAATGTCGATGCGGCCATCGACGCCATCATCAAGGCGGCGCGCACCGGCAAGATCGGCGACGGCAAGATTTTCGTCACGACGGTCGAGCAGGTCGTCCGTATCCGTACCGGCGAAACCAACGAAGCCGCGATTTAACACGCTTTAGGTGCCTGGCCGCTGCGGCGGTGACAAAAGGGACAGCTCAGGCTGTCCCTTGTTTTTTGGCTGAACGCAATAGCACGAGCAGGGCGCCTTCGCCGCCGTCCTGCGGCTTGGCCTGGCAGTAGGCCAGCACTTCCTGGCGCTGGGCCAGCCAGCCGCGTACCAGCTGGCGCAGGATGGACAGTTTCTGCGGCGAGCCGTGCCCCTTGCCGTGAATGACCCGCACGCAGCGCCAGCCATGCTGCAGGCACTCGGCCAGAAAGCCGGCCAGCAGATGGCGGGCCTCGTCGCGATTGAGCCCGTGCAGGTCGACCTCGTCCTGGATCACCCAGCGGTTGCGGCGCAGGTCGCGCAATACCGTGTTGGCCAGGCCGTTGCGCAGGTAGTTGGGTTCGTCGCCGCCTTCCAGGCGATCCTGCAGGCCGATCGGGCCGTGCAGGCTTTCGTGCAGGGCGGCGCGCTCATCGGCGACGAATTGCTTCGGGCGCGGTGGCGGCAGCGGTTTGGCCAGATGGGCGCGATTCGGGGCGGGGATGGCTTGTACCCCGGCCATGGCGAGCATCAGCGCAGCAGCTTCGGGATCGTCCGGTAAAACCAATTTTGGCGGGGTGCCGGCATTCCGCCAGTGCGCCGGCAGGTCGGCATCGTGTTGGCGTGGCGGGCTGACGTCGGCCCGCGTCTCATCCGGCTTCTGGCGCGGCGGCAGGCGGCGCGGTCTGGCTTTTGCCAATTCGACACGGTTGTCCGGCGGCAGCGGGGTGGTGCCGGCGACGGCCGCGTGAAAGGCGGCACGGTCGTCCGCTGGCGCTAGCGGTTCGACCGGTTTTGCAGAGGAAGTGGATGTGCCGCCGCGCGCGGGCGCGGCTGGTGGTGGGCTGGCCTTGTCGCGGGCGGTTTTCCAGACCGCCCGCAGCCGTGCCTTGAGCGGGTTGTCCCCGGCTTTAGTGGCCAAGGTTGTCGAGATAGCGCTCGGCGTCGAGCGCCGCCATGCAGCCGCTGGCTGCCGAGGTGCAGGCCTGCTTGTAGATCTGGTCCTGCACGTCGCCGGCCGCGAAGACGCCCGGGGTGCTGGTCTGCGTTGCATTGCCGCCCCGTCCGGCCTGGGTGATCAGGTAGCCGTGATCCATCTCGAGCTGACCGGCAAAGATGTCGGTATTCGGCTTGTGGCCGATGGCGATGAAGACGCCATGCACGTCGATGTTCTGCGTGCTGCCGTCCTTGGTGCTCTTGACGCGCAGGCCGGTAACGCCGGAGTCGTCGCCGAGCACTTCGTCGAGCGTGCTGTTGTAGAGGATGGTGATCTTGCCGGCCTTTTCCTTCTCGAACAGCTTGTCCTGCATGATCTTCTCGGCCTTGAACTTTTCGCGGCGGTGAATAAGTGTTACATGGCTCGCGATGTTGGCGAGGTAAAGTGCTTCCTCGACGGCCGTATTGCCGCCGCCGACGACGGCGACCGGCTTGTTGCGGTAGAAGAAGCCGTCGCAGGTGGCGCAGGCCGAGACGCCCTTGCCGGAGAAGGCTTCTTCGGAGGGCAGACCGAGATACTGGGCCGAAGCACCGGTGGCGATGATCAGTGCGTCGCAGGTGTAGGTGCCGGAGTCGCCGGTCAGCGTGAAGGGTTTCTGGGTCAGCTGGGTGGTATGGATGTGATCGAAGAGGATTTCAGTTTCAAAGCGGCGGGCGTGGGCCTCGAAGCGGGCCATCAGTTCCGGGCCCTGTACGCCGTCGGCATCGGCCGGCCAGTTGTCGACATCGGTGGTGGTCATCAGCTGGCCGCCCTGGGCCATGCCGGTGATCAGCAGGGGCTTCAGATTGGCGCGGGCGGCATAGACGGCGGCGGTGTATCCGGCCGGGCCGGAGCCGAGAATGATGAGGGGGCTGTGACGGGTGGCTTGGGACATGACGATCCTCTTGAGTGACTAATCGGAAAATTATAGCCTCCTCGGAGAGGAGGTTTTCCGCCAAGTTCCCATTATATGTGGGAAAGCAGTTTATAATTATTGCGTAACTCCATGACTGGAAAGTGATTTGTGTCTTCTGGAATTTTTGCCCGGGGTCTGCTGCAAGCGCCCTCTATCCTTACTGAGGATGATCTGCCGATCATTGCCGGAGTTTAAGCATGGCTACACGCAGGATTGATCGCAATAACGCGAGTCCCTTGCCGGAAAAGATCGGCGATTTGCTGCAGGAATCCCGCTGGCTCGGCATCGGTGCCGTCGCCCTGTTCCTGTTCATGGCCCTGTGGGGCTTCAGCAAGGATGATCCGGGCTGGTCGCATGCCGTCGTCGGGCAGGGCACGCAGAATCCGGCCGGGCGCGCCGGCGCCTGGGTTTCCGACCTGCTGCTCTACCTGTTCGGACTGTCCGCCTGGTGGTGGATCGTCCTGCTCGGCATGTTCGTCTGGTGGGGCTTTCGCAAGCTCAATACGCGGGATGCCGAGCACGGCCGGCCACTCTATGTCGCGCTGACCGGTTTTGCCTTTTTGCTGGTCGCCAGCTGCTCGCTGGAGGCCTTGCGTTTTTACTCCTTGCCGGCCGAATTGCCGCTCAGCCCGGGCGGCATGCTGGGGATCGAGGCCAGCCGCGTGCTGGCCCGCCAGTTGGGCTATACCGGCTCGACATTGTTGCTGCTGGCGGTCATGGCGGCCGGCTGGAGCGTCTTTTCAGGGATGTCCTGGCTGTGGGCTTTCGAGAAGCTCGGCGCCGGCCTGGAGAACCTCGTCGGCTTCTTCTACGGCCGGGTTGATGCCTGGCGCGACCGGCAGATCGGCAAGGAAGTCGCACAACAGCGCGAAGTCGTCGTCGAGGAAGAAAAACGACGCGTCGAACTGCACGAACCGATCATCATCGAAACTCCCAAGGTCGAAGTGCCGGTCTCGAAAAAGGCCGAAGCCCGCGTCGAACGGGAGAAACAGGCCGTCCTTTTCCCCGAGGCCATCGTCGGCGGCAAGCTGCCGCCGCTGCATCTGCTCGACCCGGCGCCGCCGGCCACCGAGACGGTCAGCCCGGAAACCCTGGAATACACCTCGCGCCTGATCGAAAGAAAGCTCGCCGACTTCGGCGTTCAGGTCAAGGTGCTGGCGGCGCTGCCCGGCCCGGTCATCACGCGTTACGAAATCGAGCCGGCGGTCGGCGTCAAGGGCGCCCAGATCGTCAATCTGGCGCGCGACCTGGCGCGTGCCCTGGCCATGGTCTCGATCCGCGTCGTCGAAACGGTGCCCGGCAAATCGTGCATGGCGCTCGAACTGCCCAATCCCAAGCGGCAGACCGTGAAACTCTCGGAAATCATCTCGAGCGGGCCGTACAACAACATGAGCAGCCCGCTCACCGTCTGCCTCGGCAAGGATATCGGCGGCTTGCCGGTAGTTGCCGACCTGGCCAAAACGCCGCATTTGCTGGTCGCCGGGACGACCGGTTCGGGCAAGTCGGTCGGCGTCAATGCGATGATCCTGTCGATGCTCTACAAGGCCGAGCCGGATCAGGTGCGCCTCATCATGGTCGACCCGAAAATGCTCGAACTGTCGATCTACGAAGGCATCCCGCACCTACTTGCCCCCGTCGTCACGGACATGAAACAGGCGGCCAACGCGCTGCACTGGTGCGTTACCGAGATGGAAAAGCGCTACAAGCTGATGTCGGCCATGGGCGTACGCAACATTGCCGGTCTCAACAGCAAGATCAAGGAAGCCGAAAAGCGCGGCGAACACATCCCGAATCCGCTCAGTCTGACGCCGGAAGCGCCGGAGCCGCTGCAGAACATGCCCTTCATCGTCGTCATCATCGACGAGCTGGCCGACCTGATGATGGTGGTCGGCAAGAAGGTCGAGGAACAGATTGCCCGTCTCGCCCAGAAGGCCCGTGCCGCCGGCATCCACCTCGTGCTGGCGACGCAGCGCCCAAGCGTCGATGTGATCACCGGCCTGATCAAGGCCAACATTCCGACCCGGCTGTCCTTCCAGGTCTCGAGCAAGATCGACTCGCGCACCATCCTCGACCAGATGGGCGCCGAAGCCCTGCTCGGTCAGGGCGACATGCTCTACCTGGCACCCGGCACCGGCTACCCGACGCGCGTCCATGGTGCCTTCGTTTCCGATGAGGAAGTGCACCGCGTCGTCGAGCATCTGAAGGCCACCGGCGCCCCGGAATACGTCGAGGACATCCTCAACGGCAATGCGGGCGGCGATGATGAAGGTGGTGGCGAAGGTGGCGAGGGGGGCGGCGATGCCGAGGCCGATCCGCTCTACGACCAGGCCGTCGATATCGTCCTGAAAAACAAGCGCGCCTCGATTTCGCTGGTCCAGCGCCATCTGCGCATCGGTTACAACCGCTCGGCCCGCCTCATCGAAGCCATGGAAAAGGCCGGCCTGGTTTCCGGCATGGATGGCCGTGGCGGCCGTGAAGTCATCGCCCGCAAGGAAGCTGAATGAAATTTCACCTGAAAACGCTGCTCGCCGCAGCCATCGCTTTTTCCCCGCTGTTGGCCGAGGCCGGCGCCATTGATCAGTTGCACCAGTTTTTGCAGGGCACCAACACGCTAAGGGCGGAGTTCGCCCAGGCCGTGATCGGCAAGGGCGGCCGTAAGCCGCAGCAGTCCTTTGGCAGCGTTGCCATTTCGCGGCCCGGCAAGCTGCGCTGGGATATCCAGAAGCCCTCGCCGCAGCTGATCATCGGCGACGGCGAAAAAATCTGGATCTACGACGCCGAACTCAAGCAGGTCACCGTCCGCCCGGCCGGCAAAGCCATTGGCGGCTCGCCGGCGGCGCTGCTGGCCGGCAAGAATGATCTGGAAAAGAATTTCACCCTGGCCGAGGCCGGTGAAGCGGAAGGCATGAACTGGGTGGCTGCGACGCCGAAAGCCGGCGACAGCGGCTTCGAGAAAGTCCGCCTGGGCTTCGTCGGCGCCGAGTTGCGGGCCATGGAACTGGCCGACAGCTTTGGTCAGACGACGCTGATCCACTTCTCGAAAATCGAACGCAATCCCATCCTGCCGGCTTCGGTTTTCAAATTCACGCCGCCGGCCGGGGTGGATGTGATCGGCGAATAGGAATCCCTGGGAGTGGTGCAATGGGCCTTTGGCTCATTGCACCGTTCCGCCGTCATGTTTCGCTACTTATTGCGCCGCCTTCTCGCCGCGCCCGACCATCCAGACCATGGGCGCATCGCTCAGGTATTTGCGTAGCGCCGCGTTAACTTCGCGGGCGTTCAGGCGGCTGATGGCTTCATCGTATTTGGCCAGCCAGGCGTAATCCCGGCCGTTGTACAGGCCCTGGGCCAGGTAGGAGGCGAAGGACTTTTCGCTGCGCAGCGAGGTTTTGCGCTCCTCCAGCCAGGCGCGCTTGGCGCGCTCGACTTCCGGTTCACTGAAACCGTCCCTGAGGGCGCGAGCCAGCTCATCCTGCAGGCTGGTGCGGGCCGCTTCGGCCTTGTCGCTGGCCGCGCTGGCCTGGATGACGATCCGGCTGCGCGGTTCGAAACTGTTGCCGGACAGCGAAGCGCCGGCCCCGTAGGCGAGTCCTTCGCGTTCGCGCAGACGTTTCCAGATGCGGCTCTCGGCATCGCCGCCGAGAATCTTGATGGCGATGCGCAGGGCCGGGAAATCAGGCGCGTCATCGACCAGACGCAGCAGCGTCGAGCCGGCCACCGAGGCATTGGGTTTTTCCGGCATGGCGATGGTGATTGGTGTGGTATCGACTGTCAGCGGGGCGGCCAGGTCGACGATGCGCCGGTATGGCGTTTTTGCCTTCGGCAAGCGATCGATCTTGTCCCAGGTAGCCATGACGTCGGCCGGCGTGAAGTCGCCGACCATGGCCAGGCGGACCTGGGCGACGCCGAGCAGGTCGGCAACGCAGGCCTTGGTGTCGGCCAGTGTCACGGCCCGGCTTTCGGCCAGTTGCTGTTCCAGCGATTGCGGCTTGAGCGGGTGCGGCTCGGGATAATTGTCGAAGCGCAGACCGGCGGTTGTGGCTGCCAGCGTCGCCGGGTTCTTGAGACCGGCTTCGAGGCTGGCGATGGACGCGGCCTTGATCCGTTCGAATTCATCGGCCGGCAGGCTGGGCGCCGCCCAGGCGGCGAGCAGGATGTCGAGTGCGGCATCGATGTTCTGGCGGGGTGCTTCGATGACGATGCCGCCGAGGCTCAGCGACCACCGCGCCTGCAGCGCCTCCAGCCTGGCGTCGAGCTGGTCGCGGTTGAGACCGGCGCCACCGTAGGCAAGCAGGCTGCTGGCCATGGTGCAGGCCGTGCGGCGCCCGTTCATGGCCGTTTCGTTGCCATAGTCGTTACCGAAGACCAGCCAGGCCAGGTTGCCTTGGGTATGGCGCGAAATCAGCGCGCCGCGAGCCCTTTCGCCGGCCAGCGGGATGTTGATGGTGGCTTTGGCCAGTTCGGCGGCCGAGGCGGGAATCGGGTCGCCATTCTTGGCGAATTCTGGCCAGGACTGGCCGGCAACCAGTGTGCCGGCGGCGGTGGCTTTCGGCATGTCCGGGGCGCTGACGCCATCGGCGTGGCGCAGCAGGACATCGCTGCGATTGACGCCGACCAGCCATTTTTTTAGCGCGCTGTTAGCTTCGTCGAGGGTGATCGAACGGGTCACGTCGCGCAGCCAGAAGAACAGTCGCCAATCACCGGCCACCTCGGCCTGCGACAGTTGCTGGGCCAGTTGTTCGTGCGAACTGGCCAGACGTTCGAAGGCATTGAGTTCGCTCTGCCGGGCGCGTTCGAGCTGCTCCTGGCTGATGCCCCGGGCGGCGGCGCCTTCAATATGCTGGCGCAGGGCGGTTGACAGGGTTTCGGCATTGGCTTCCTTGCCGGCGCTGGCCGAGGCCATCAGCAGCCCATAGTCGGCCTGCAGTTGGCTGCCGCAATAGACCGAGACGGCGAGCTTGCGCTCGAGGACGAGATCCTTGCGCAGGCTGCCCCAGTCGTTGTCACAGATGGCGCTGCTCGCCAGGTCGAGGGCGTAGGTCTGGCGCTCGGTGAAGGCCGGCAGCTTCCAGGCGCTGGCCGCGATGGTCTTGCCGGCCGGCAAGGTCAGCTCGCTGCGATTGGTTGTCGCCCGGGTTTCCTCGCGGGTCCAGCTGCCCATTTTCGGCGTTGCCGGATTGCGCGCTTCGGCGAACAACTGGCCGGCCAGGGCCAGG
Organism: Azonexus sp.; assembly: GCA_049294655.1. GTDB lineage: Bacteria > Pseudomonadota > Gammaproteobacteria > Burkholderiales > Rhodocyclaceae > Azonexus. The sequence goes on along the minus strand of JBAQDI010000021.1, from coordinate 117,834 downwards.
ACGCGCCGGCTGTCGAAATTGCCGGAAATGATCAGGGCGGCGTTGTCGGGGCGGTAGTGCTTCTTGTGGAAAGCCTGCAGGGCGCTGAACGGGGCGTCCTCAATGTCGCTGCGGGCGCCGATGGTCGGTCGTCCATAACCGTGCCAGAAGTAGCTTTGCCGCTGCAGGGCGCGCATGACGAGGCTGCCGGCCTCACTGTCGTTGCGTTCGAGTTCGTTGCGTACGACGCTCATCTCGCTGGCCAGGTGTTCCCTGGTGAAACTGGCCCGGATGAAACGGTCGGCCTCAAGGCGGATGGCCGCGTCGACCTTGTCTGGTTCGGCGGCGACAACTTCGAAGAAATTGGTGCGGTCGGCCGAGGTTGTGCCGTTCCAGGTGGCACCCAGGGCCGTCAGGTCGCTTTTCAGGTCGCGGCGCGGGCCGGCGCTCTTGAACAGCATGTGTTCGAGCAGATGCGCCATGCCGGTTTCACCATAGCCTTCGAGCTTGCTGCCAGTCTTGACCAGCAGTTCGATGCGCACATTGGCCGCTGAGGGATAGGGCGCCAGGATGATCTTGAAGCCGTTGGCCAGCAGATAGGACGAAAAACCGCCGGCTTGTGCCTGAAGGACTGCCGGCGCCGGCTTTTCGGCTGACGGCCTGGCCTCGGCATTGATGCCGAGGGTCAGCAGGAGGGTAAAGGCAAGGGCAAGGCGGCGCGGCTGGTTCATGGCTGATTCTGGACTAAACATGACGGAGCCTGAATCTTAATGCCGATCGGATGCCGGACTCGGTACAAAGAATGTAACAGGGGGCGACAAGCCGAAATCTCACCTGTGTCGGTCATGCCGGAGCGGAGATTGGCGGGGCTGCCGGGGGGCGGCTCCGCCAGTTGCATCGGGTCAGGTGGCCGGGGACACGTCGGTACCGTTCATGCGCACCGGCGTTTGCGCCAGATCCCAGTTGCCGGCGGCAATCTGGGCGAGGTAGGCGGCTGTCCGGTAATTGCTCTTGCGCACGGCCGGTCGGGCGTGATTGCTCAGCCAGGCGTGGCGGGCCGTGACGTAGGCCTTGATCCAGGCTTCCTCGCTGCCTCCGGCAGCCGGCGGGCTTTCATTGAACTTCTGGCGCAGCAGCCAGAGAATCTGACCGCTGTGGATATAGGAGTCGTAAATCACCAGGGCCGAGAGGGCCCGGACGAAACCGTTGTCGTCGGCCCACTTCATGGCCGGATTGAAATAGACCTCCTCGAAGAAGCGGTCCTGGATCTGGCGCATCAGCGGATCGTTGCGACCGGCATCGCGCAGCAACTGGCGAAAGCTCATGTCTTCGGTCAGCGGAACGCTGCCGAGCTGTTCGGCATACGGGGCAAGGGCGCTGCTGTAACTGCCCCCTGCCGCAGCATACATTTTGACCAGTTTGCGCAAATTGCCGTATTCGGTCGTCTGCGCCCGGCCGTAAGTGATTTGCCGGATATCGTGCGGGCCGTCGGCATAGATCGAAATCGCCCCGTAATTGCCTTCCGGGCGACCGGTTTCGACGGTATTGATGACGCGTTCAATGAGGCTGCGTTGATCGGCATTCAAGAGCATGGCGGACCTCCCGTGGCTGGTGTGCGGGCTGGCCAGATCCGGCCCGTTTCGGCATCCTGCGCTGATCCATATGGAATATCAAGCGCCCAGCCAAAGCGGCGCTTAAACCTTCACGGCAGTATCCGGACTACTTTGCCGACAGGCGGCCCTTCGCCATTCTTTCGCGACACCCAGGAGGCTGTCGGACTTGACCGGGTCGGCTGCAAAAAGCGGGAAGACGGCCCATTTTTCCCCGTATTTCGGCGCGAATAGGAATAACTATTCGCTTGAAATCCATGAAAAACTGCGCTCGTCTCCCAATTTTTCGCTTAGACCCATCAAGTCCGACAGCCTCCTCGCCCGCAGTCCGGTTACGATGTTGCCTTTGCCGGCGCTTCAAGTAGTCGCCGCGTTGCCGGATTTCATTTAAGAACAATGTCCGAAGACCTGTTTTCCAACGCCCCAGATCAAGCCCTGAATCAACCGCTGGCCGAACAGCTGCGCCCGCAGACGCCGGATGAGGTGATCGGTCAGCAACACCTGCTCGGGCCGGGCAAGCCGCTGCGCCTGGCTTTCGCTTCCGGTCAGCCGCATTCGATGATCCTGTGGGGGCCGCCAGGGGTCGGCAAGACGACGCTGGCGCGCATGATGGCGACGCAGTTCAAGTGCGAGTTCATCGCGTTGTCGGCGGTGTTTTCCGGCATCAAGGAAGTGCGCGAGGCGGTGGTGCAGGCCGAGATGTGGCGGGCCCAGGGCAAGCGGACCATTTTGTTCGTCGATGAAATTCATCGTTTCAACAAGGCGCAGCAGGACGGTTTTTTGCCCTTTGTCGAATCCGGGCTGTTTACCTTCATCGGCGCAACCACCGAGAACCCGTCCTTCGAGGTCAATTCTGCCTTGCTGTCACGCGCTTCGGTCTATGTCCTGAAATCGCTCGATGAATCCGAGATGGGTCAGCTGTTCGACCGGGCCCGTGAGCAGGCGCTGGCCGATCTGGAATTTGACGCGACGGCGCGTGAGCGCCTGGTTGGCCTGGCCGACGGCGATGCCCGGCGGCTGCTCAACCTGCTCGAACAGGTACGCACGGCGGCCCATACGGCGGGCTTGAGCGCAGTCGACGGAGCTTTCATCGAAGAAACGCTGGCCCAGAGCCTGCGCCGTTTCGACAAGGGCGGCGATGCCTTCTACGACCAGATTTCGGCGTTGCACAAATCGGTGCGCGGCTCCAGCCCGGATGCGGCGCTCTACTGGCTGACCCGCATGCTCGATGGCGGCGCCGACCCGCGCTACCTGGCCCGGCGCATCATTCGCATGGCCTGGGAAGATATCGGCCTGGCCGATCCGCGCGCCATGCAGATCGCCAACGATGCAGCGGCTACCTTCGAGCGCCTCGGCTCGCCCGAGGGTGAACTGGCGCTCGGCCAGGCGGTGATTTATCTTGCCGTCGCCGCCAAGTCGAACGCCGGCTACATGGCCTACAACCAGGCGCGAGCTTTCGTCAGCAAGGCCGGTTCGGCGCCGGTACCGGTCCATCTGCGCAATGCGCCGACCAAGCTGATGAAGGAACTCGGCTACGGCCACGCCTATCGCTACGCGCACGATGAACCGGAAGCCTACGCGGCCGGTGAAAGCTATCTGCCGGAAGGCATGCCGGAGCCGGGCTGGTACCAGCCGACGCCGCGCGGCCTGGAAGGCAAGATTGGTGAAAAACTGGACCATCTGCGCGCTCTCGACCAGCAGGTGCGGCGCCGGCCGCAGCGCAACGACAAGGACGGCGGCGAGCAGTAGTCGCTCAGTTCAGGACGTCGTCTTGCTGGCGATGTTGCGGCGCAGCCAGGTCAGCATGTCTTCCCAGATTTCGCGCTGTTCGCGCGGCGGCGGCATGCTGGTCGCGTTGGGCAGTTCGATGGTGATGACCGGCAGGTTTTTCGCGACGCCGCCGTAGTTGCCCAGCGAGCCGGGATAAATGCCCAGGCGGTTCAGGTTGAGATGGCCGAAGCGCCGCGGCTGATGGGCCGGGCCATCATAGTCGAGGATGCCGAAGGGGGCATGCACGCTGACCACGACATCCGGCTTGAAGTTTTCGATCTGCTCGCGCAGCCAGCCGGTCTCCGTTTCCGACATGGCCTTCTGGCCGGGGAAGCGACGCGGGTCGCGGTTGGTTTTTTTGGCCCAGTAGGCGTGGGCGTCGCTTTCCCAGTCGGGCGTCGGGAAATTGCGATTGAGGTCCACGCCATGGCTGTTCATGCGTTGCGGTGGGTTGTTCAGCAAACCATCCGGGTTGGCGACCGGGATGACCCGCCAGTGGTACTGGCGCGCCTCGCTATCGGCTTCGTCCAGCCATTGCAGCCAGCGAAAGACGATCGAGGCCGAGGTCAGTTCGTCGCCGTGGATGCCCCCGATGAGCAGGATGCGCCGGGCGCGGGCGGGCGGCTTGTTGTCGGCCCGGGCAATCTTGCGGGTCGGCGGCGCGACGTCGCGCCACATCAGGGCATGGCCGCGCCCGGAGACGACAGGGGCTGCCTGCAAGCCTAGTTTGCGGCAGGTGGCGGGCGGTACACTGCCCAGGCGCTTGCCGATCGCCGCGCACCAGTCTTCGCCGGACGCAGTCTGGGCGGCTGGGGCGGCCAGGGCGGCGGATGGCAAAAGCAGCGATGACAGGGCGAGCAGGAGAATCGGGGCGATACGATGCATGAGGACGGCGGGGATGGTCTATCGACGTCCGCATGATAATCGTCACTGCAGCATTTGTCCGCAGCGCGGCTCGTTTGGCGCCTCGCGTATAATCGCCAGCTTCCCGGAGCCGCGGCTCCGCCCGTTACAGGTCAAATCATGCTCGACATCCAACAACTCCGCTCCAACCTCGACGCCGTGGCCGAAGGCCTCGCCAAGCGCGGCAAGCCGATCGACTTCAGCGAATTCAAGACGCTCGAAGCCGAACGCAAGACCCTGCAAACCCGCACCCAGGATCTGCAGGCCATGCGCAACAGCCTGTCCAAGCAGATCGGCATGATCAAGGGGCAGGGCGGGGATGCGGCCGGCGTGATGGCGCAGGTCGGGGCGATCGGCGACGAGTTGAAGGCTTCCGAGGCGCGTCTCGGCGAGTTGCTTGAGCGCTTCAATGCCATCCTGGCAACGCTGCCCAATATTCCCGATGATTCCGTGCCGATCGGTAGCGATGAGTCTGGCAATGTCGAGGTCAAGCGCTGGGGCACGCCGCGCGTCTTCGATTTTCCGGTCAAGGATCACACCGATGTCGGCGAGCAGCTCGGCCAGCTCGATTTCGCCACCGCCGCCAAGATTTCCGGCGCCCGCTTCTCGCTGCTCAAGGGCGGCCTGGCCCGTCTGCACCGGGCGCTTGCCCAGTTCATGCTCGACACGCATACCGAACAGCACGGTTACACCGAGTTGTATGCGCCCTACCTGGTCAATGCCGCCAGCCTGATGGGCACCGGCCAGTTGCCGAAATTCGAGGAAGACCTGTTCAAGGTGCTGCGCGGCGACCAGGATCCGCTTTACCTGATCCCGACCGCCGAAGTGCCGGTGACCAACATCGTGCGCGACGAAATCCTCGCTGCCGAAGCGCTGCCGCTCAAGTTCGTCTGCCACACGCCGTGCTTCCGCTCCGAAGCCGGCTCCGGCGGCCGTGACGTGCGCGGCATGATCCGCCAGCACCAGTTCGACAAGGTCGAGTTGGTCCAGGTTGTGCATCCCGAGCAATCGGCCGAAGCGCACGAGGCGCTGACCCGCCACGCCGAAATCATTCTCGAACAGCTTGAACTGCCGTACCGCCGCATGGCGCTGTGCTCGGGCGACATGGGCTTCTCCGCCGCCAAGACCTACGACCTTGAAGTCTGGCTGCCGGCCCAGGATACCTACCGCGAAATTTCCTCCTGTTCCAACTTTGGCGCCTTCCAGGCCCGCCGCATGCAGGCGCGTTTCCGCAACGACAAGAACAAGCCCGAACTGTGTCATACGCTGAACGGTTCCGGCCTGGCCGTTGGCCGCACGCTGGTGGCGATTCTCGAGAATAACCAGAACGCCGATGGCAGTGTCACGGTGCCGGCGGTGCTGCGGCCCTACATGGGCGGTCTCGAAAAGATCGAAACCCTCGGCTGAGCAAGCGGCACCCGCCGAAAAATCCTCGCTGCGGCGAGGATTTTTTTATGGGCGAGGCCAGCCGCCCGGTCTCGCGCTTAGCGCCCGGCCTGCTTCAGTTTCAGGCCCGGGCTGCTGCCCAGTTTGCCGGTCATGCCCTCGAGCTTGCCGGCCAGCGAGAGGTAAGGGGTTTCGTGGCGTTGCAGGATGTCGTAATAGCTGCGGATGTTTTCGACCAGGATGACCGCTTCGCCGCCGCGCGCCCGGCTCGACTTGATGCGCTGGTAGTGCTTGGGCTGGGCGAGCAGCGGCAGGATGCGCTTCATCTCGAACCAGTTGCGGTCATCGCTGCCCAGCACCTTGGCCAGTCGCCGGCCGGCATTGAAGTGTCCGGGGCCGATGTTGTAGGCGGCGAGCGCCAGCCAGGTGCGATCCGGCTCGCTGACGCTTTCCCCGACCTGATCCTTGAGAATGTTGATGTAGCGGGCCCCGGCCAGGATGCTTTCCTGCGGGTCGAGGCGATTGCCGACACCGAGCCGGTCGGCGGTTTCTTCGGTGAGCATCATGATGCCGCGCACATTGGTGTAGCTGGTGGCGTTCGGATCCCAGTGCGACTCGTGGTAGGCAACCGAAGCGAGCAGGCGCCAGTCGAGGCCGGTAATCGCCTCGGCGGCCTGGAAGTGCTTGCGGAGCCGGGGCAGCGTGGTTTCGATCTCGCCCATGAACTTGATGACGTCGGCCTGCTCGAGGCGGCGGACATGCCCGATGTAGCGGTCTTCGAGGCGGGCCAGCGTGCCGTCGAGCTGGATGCGCTCGATGAAGCTCCTGAGGCGGGCGGCCAGTTCGACATTGGGGTGCCGGCCAAGCAGCCAGACGATGGGCTTTTCTTCACTCAGTTCGAGCGTGGTGCTCAGCGTCGGCACGAACTGGGTGGCCAGATCTTCCAGGCTGGAGTCCATCACCACATATTCCTGCTTGCCGTTGCCCAGCGCTTCGAGCAGATGCAGGATGTCGCCGTTGTCGACCTCGACCACCTTGAGGTCGGGCACCTCGCTGGCCAGCCGGCGCAAGGTCGCAGCCTGGCGCGAGCCGCTCATTGCATGCACGGTCTGACCGGCCAGCTGGGACTTGTCGCTGAGCGGCAGCGAGGCGTCGTTCTGGGCCAGCACGTCACGGGTCAGGAAAATGGGCGGTGTTGCCTGGTAAGGCGTTTCTTCATCCGGTGAAAACCAGCCCGCGGCGAGGTGGTAATCGCCGTCATCGAGCTGCTCGGCAAGTTCTTCCGGCTTGACGACCTGGTATTTGACCTCGACGCCGAGTTCTTGCGCAAAAGCCTCGATCAGGTCGTGTTCCAGGCCGTTGGCGGTCCCGTTGTCATCGATGCCGTAAGTCAGCGGCCCATTCGTCGTCAGTACCACCAGCGCGTGCTGGGCCGGCGTCGGAAAAGGCAGGTTGTGGCTGAGCCACGGGCCATCGCAGGCAGTGAGCCACAACATCAACAAGCCGACAGTGATGGTTTTGAAGCTGCGCATATCCACTTTTGTGCTATTATCCCGGCCGCTGCGGAGAGGTGGCAGAGTGGTCGAATGTACCTGACTCGAAATCAGGCGTACTGCAAGGTACCGTGGGTTCGAATCCCACCCTCTCCGCCAGCGACTAAGAAGCCCTGATTTTACCGTCAGGGCTTTTTTAATGCGTTGATTTTTCGTAGGTTTTTGTAAATTGCTACAAGAGAGTGCTACAAATGCACTCAACCTGCGGGACGCAATATGCCACGCTTGGCACCCTATCTACAACGCAGAGGCTACGGTCTCACATTTCGCATCGCGATACCTCCAGACCTTCGCGCCATCGTTGGCGTTAGAGAGATCACCAAAGCCCTGCCCACGACCGACAGGAGCGAGGCTACGCCTCTGGCGCTAAAATACGCAGCTTGTGCAAAGCGCATGTTTTACGAACTCAGGGCGGCAATGACAGCACCAGACAATCTTGAAGATCATCCAGCAGCGCCGGACGTGGAGAAGCTGCGAACGGTTGCCAAAGACGCCAAGCATCGCATTCAGCTTGATGACCTCAAGGTTCAGCACTTTGACGAACTCGTCGAGCAGCGCAGCCAACACCTGAAAGACATTGAGCGAATTCGGCTTGAGGCTGAGAACGAAGCCTTGCGTCGCGTTTTGGCGGGGTTCTCTGCGCCGCCCATAGTTGCCCATTCGCCCATGCCTGCAAGTGCGCCAGCGGCTCCTGCGTGCGTTCCTGTGGCAAGTGCGCCAGCGGCTCCTGTGCCGACCTTTAAGACTATCGTGGATGGATTTCTTGGGAAGTATCCGCAAGATAAAAGACCGGCGATGTTCAAGAAGCACAAAGCCGTGCTGCTAATGCTTCTTGATGTCGTGGGCGACAAGCGTATTAACGAACTCAGGCAAGCTGACATAAACAACTTTTTCGAGCTGCTTGGCCGATTGCCGCCACGTTGGGCCGACCAGTGCCGAAAACGAAAGCTAACGGTTCAGGAGTTAGCGGAGCTGGAATTCGATGAAACGCTTGGCCCAAAGAGCTTTGACGATACCTATATCGCCTCGGTTCGCCCGTTCCTCAAGGCAGCAAAAAAAGATTGGCAAGACCAGGGGTTTCCTCTGGGTTTGACAACTGACGGCATTGAATATCTTGGCGACCGTGAAGAGGACGAGAACAAGCAACGTGCCTTCAAACGAGATGAGTTAGCCAGGCTATTTGAGGGCAAGGAAATGCGGGAGTTGGCCCAGGACGAGGGGCAGCATCACCGCTTTTGGATTTTGCACTTGGGGTTATTCACGGGCGCCAGGGTGAATGAGATTTGCCAGATCAATCCCCATACCGACATTCTCCAGGATGAAGAGTCTGGCGTTTGGCATCTTTGGATCACGAAAGAGACTGAGGCAGACCCACGCATTCGGAAGTCAGTAAAGACCGGAGATTCTCGCAAGGTTCCCATTCACCATAAACTCATTGAGTTGGGTTTCCTGGCATACGTCGAACGCCTGAAGGCTGCCGGCCACAAGCTGCTTTTTCCTGAATGGCTGCCTATCAATCGACGTGCAAGCGGCGAGGCTGAAAAATGGGTTCGACAGTTCTTTCGTGATACCAAGCTACGGGATGAAACGCCCAAAGCGAAAATTCTTGGGATGCACGCGTTCAGGCATACCTTGCTGACATACGGCGCTTTGCAAAAGCCGCCTCTGATTTTGATGGCTATCACAGGTCATGCACAGGGAGAACTACCTGTGCCGGTTACTGGTGCTGCAAAGGGTTATTTCACGGCGTCAATGCTAAGCCCGTTGTCTGACCGGAAAGATTTGCTAGACCAACTCGATTACAACATGACCTTTTACGTTCCAGTCACGGCGTAATGCATCAGGAACGCCCTCCAGGCCACTCAAAGCCCTTTGGGTAGGCCAACCCACACGGTTAGTTATCCACATCCCAGTAGTGCTAACCACTGGGTGCTGAAATTCCCGTGTGTTGCCTGATTGCGTTTATTGGCCAATTTTCTCAATCGGGTGGGATTCGATCAGACCCCACAGGCCATCGTCATTCTCAGAGCCTCGGGCTTTCAACTCTATGAGCAATCGCGTGGTCGTTGCCTCATCTGCCCCAATAACCCGTGACAGCGTTGCCAACTTCCTCCAGCCACCCTTGAATCGGGCATCTGTCAGCATCGTCTTGAGAAGCTCTTTGCGCTTTGCGTCCAGGTCGCGAGCTGGTTTTTCTTTCCACCAATGCATGAAGGCATTGCCGAAAACTGTAAAGAGTGAGCCGACTATGACGCCGAGAAATCCAATCGCTGCGGAAAAATACTTGGTGTCCGAAATTACTTTATCGGCGATTTGTTGGGCGAGGTCATCCATCATTTTGGTGTCGTTGTGCTTCGAGAAATAACTCAAGTATTAGGGCAGTGTAGAGCGGTAAAGCGCACCGATATAGGCTGCCAAATTCACCATGGCCAGACCCAGGACGATGCCACCGAAGAACCAGACTGCACGGCGCGAACGGGCGTATATGGCGCAGAAAATTCCCGTCCAGAGCGCTGCGCTCAGTAGAGCCATCGGAGGGAGTCTGAGTCCCAACAGCAACTCCACTATGATTAGCCCAGTCATCAACCCGATGAACCACAGAGAGATGAGCCGAAATACTGCTTTAGCTGTTCTCTTTGGCTTTTTGCCGGCAGTTTCGATTTCATTGCTGCCAAGTATTGTGTTGCCACACGTTGCGCAGAAATTCGCCGCAACGGTGTTCTCGGCACCGCAATTTGTGCAATACATATCCCCGCCCCTCTCTAAACTTGATGCTGCATGAGTGTAATTATCTCAGCATATCAATGATGTGTATAACGCTACTGCCGGTTAATGACACGCTGAACTTGAGAAAGCCTCCAGGTGCCACCCTTTGGTGCTGGCACGCCGATAGCGTTAAGCTCGGCAAGCATTCCACGTTGAGACAGGCCGCGCGCCTTCATGCCGTCGAACAACGGGCGCAGCTTTTCGGCGAAATCATCGGCAACCTTCTGGCGTGCTTCGACGTTCGGGCGCAGGTTGTCGGCACCAGCTTTGCCCAGGATGACGCCGCGCGACTTCGCAACAGCCAAAGCGTCTTTGGTGCGCTGGCTGATCCTCTTCGCCTCATGCTCGGCAAACGCGGCCATGATGTGAATGGTGAGTTCGTTCGCCTCCGGCATGTCGCAGGCCACGAACCTAACTTTCGACTCCATCAAGCCGGACACGAAATGCACGTTACGCGCCAGGCGGTCGAGCTTGGCGATGATGAGCGTAGCGCCTTCCTTGCGACAGGCGGCGAGGGCAGCTTTCAACTGTGGGCGCTTTGCCAGGGCGTCGGCACCCTTGCCCGTTTCGACTTCCTGAAACTCGGCGACCAACTCCCATTCGCCACCATTCAGGAAACGGCTAACGGCCTCGCGTTGTGCTTCCAGGCCAAGACCTGACGCGCCTTGCTTCTGAGTGCTGACGCGAAAGTATGAGATGAATTTTCCGTTTGCCATTACTGCCTCCCTTTGTGACCACATTACAAGACGAACGTTTAATATGTGGTCATTGTATCGATGCGGGGCCTGGTGTGCAACACATATATTGCAATGATTCCAATAGGCATCAATTTGTGGTATTGTCTCTGCCATTGAAATTCATGGAAGCAACGGCAATGGACACGACGCAGCGCATGGTTCCCCTTGATGGGGGGCGACGGGCAGGAATCAAACTCGACAAGGCCGCTTGGCAGGCCATTGATTGGCTTTCGGCCCAAGAGGGCAAGACGTGGCAGCAATGGTGTGCAAAGGTAATTGAAGGTATTCCGGAAGGTATCAACGTAACCGCAGCGGTTAGAACGGCGGCGATGGATGCGCTGGTCTTTGAGACCATCGTTGGAGAGCGTGGCGAGTCTCTGGCTGCAATGGCTGACCATCCGCTTCTCAAGGACTCCGGCACGCTGAACGAGCGGCAACTTGATGCGGTTATGAAGCACGCTCAGGTTCAAGGATGGTCGGATTTTGGCGGCTTCTCCATCTACTTCGGTCACGACGAGCATGGACAAGAATGTGTATGGATCAAGAATGGCCTTCGGAATGGCTTGCACTTTGCGTTCGTTCTTCCCTCGTCGCAAGGGTGTGCAAAATGAAGATCGACACGCCTGCAATCTCGGCAAGTGAGGCCGCCTTTCTGTTGCGTGCCAAGCTCGGGCCGATTCGAGCATGGGGCGACTTCCTCTCCGATAACGTCCGGGGCCGTCAAAGTATTCATGGCCTGACATTGAAGCCGTGCAGCAGGAAGAAGATCGGCAAAGCGTTGCGTCCCATGTATGCGGTTAAGGCTGTCGAGAAGTTCATTGCTGACGTGCTGGCTATCGAACCCAAAGCAGGCAGGGCGCCCATTACGCCTGTCGTCTTGGCCGTAGATAGTCGTCTGCCGTGGCGCATGAACAAATTTGACGCTACGGGCGCACCTGTCGCCATGATGCCGCGCATCTCCAGTCACACCAGCACCCTGGCAATCTCACACTGAAAACCCGACCAGGGGCGGCGGGAATGACCGCCCCTAACTCTTGAAAGGAAACACCATGCAGACAATCACATTCGACCAGGCACATGAAGTCATTGACCAGGCCAGCTACCTGCAACCGACTATCGACGGCGGCGACAAGACAGTTCATTTCGGCATTGATGACCAGGGCCGCGAGTTCGTCTTGATCGTTTCGGCGATGACCGGAAAGGGCAAGCTCGGCATCTTGTAACCAGGACGACAGGGAAAGCGAAAGTGTTTTCCCTGTCGTCTTGAGTCAGTCAGTCGTTATTGACGCAAGGCACCAAAAAGAAAGCCGCGCACAGGCACAAGACCCGTGGTGGCAAAACATCAATATCCAAAATGAGTTATAGCACCTTCCGATTTAGGGCCGTTGTCGATTGGATCGAAATCCAGATTCAGACCTCGAAAACGACCAACTTCCAGACCGTCCAACGGGCGTTCAATGAGGCGCTTTGTCTGCCGGTAGGACTCAACATTTGGACAAAATCACATGATGCAAATGAAGGGGGCGGCGCATACTCTTTTTCCGTTCGCATTCATGACGTTGAGCGCCATGCAGACATTGACCGCTTGTTGATAAAAGTAGGGGCTAGGTTGAGTCTGACGCCGGGATTCAAGATCAACAAAATTGAACTGGCACTAGACGCCTATTGCGACGATCCAGCCATCCAGGCCGCACGCTTTTACAAGTTCATGACGCACCCCGTCAGCGACAATCGGCGCATGTATCACGACCACGTCGGGAGCGTTAAGGCCATGCCTCGAACCATTGAGGCAATCACGCGCCACCTCTCAGAAGGCTGGCAGATCGGCATCGGCAACAAGACAGACGACCGCTACCAACACATCTACTTCAAGACCAACGACACGCACCAGGGTGAGCGCCAGGAAGTTGAACACCGTGCCAGGATCGAAGTTCGTTTGTCGGGGGCGGCGCTGCCGTGTCAGACGCATGACGCCTGGCGGGAATTCAAGTTCGAGACACTGGCGCAATACTTCAGATTCACGAAGCTGAAAGACAACCTCGAACCGTTGATTCAGGCGACGGCAGAGGCGCTAGACCAGATCGGCGAACGTAGGGCCAGGAAGCGCGTCCATGAAGGCCGGGAGAGTGGCACCAGGCTACACAGTAGGGCAATCCAGGCAGACACCGAATTGAACAGCAAGGCACGCAACGCATTGCGCGAACTGTCGGCACGGTGGAAAGGCACCGGCAAACGGGGGCGGTCATCCAGGACAACGGCGGCGACTTGCTGCGGAAATACGGGGGGAATTAACGAGCCAAACCCGCATGAACACAAGGAAGAGCTGACCAACTCTAATAACTACATATATGGACAAGAAGAACAACAACACAAAGTAACTACAAGTGACTTGCAACTTAACGTGCCAGAGACAACGAGGCGTAACTTTGGCAGGTCGAACGAATCGGCCAAGCCGATTCATTCTGACCAGGCAAACAACGCCGTCGAAGATATGATTCAGCAATACGAAGCAACACCGGCAGCAAAGAACGAACACGACAGGATTCACGAACTCATGGGGGCGGCTGTCGGCGCTGCCGACACCCCCACCCCCACCCCCTGAACATCGAAGTCCTAGAAGAACAAGACTTTGTCGTGGGGATACCTTCTTTCAATCGGGGCAGATTTTCGCGAGTCTTATACTTTGCGATGTTCTGATTTCCTCCTGGAGTTTTGAACAGTAGAATGACGGACACTATGACGCCTGAACAGCGTAGCCGCCGAATGGCGCTGATCCGTTCAGTCGATACGAAGCCCGAAATGCTGGTCCGAAAGCTGATCTTCGGAATGGGCTATCGGTATCGGTTGCATTGCCGCGATCTGCCTGGAACGCCCGATTTGGTGTTTCGTTCGAGGCGTGCCGTAGTGTTCGTGCATGGTTGTTTTTGGCATCGGCATGAGGGCTGCTCCCTGGCGCGAATCCCGAAGTCCAGAGTCGAGTTTTGGAAGTCGAAACTCGACGGCAATCAGGAGCGCGATGCACGCAAGATCAAGGCACTGTTGGACGCAGGTTGGCGGGTGTTCGTGGCGTGGGAGTGTGAATTGAAGGACAAAGAGGCACTGGCGACGCAGTTGCGGCGCTTCCTTGATGACGGGGCAATCAAATGAAATGCGTTGAATTATTTGCGGGTGCTGGTGGTCTGGCGATGGGCATCCATCTTGCCGGTTTCGAGCCTCAAGCGGTCGTTGAGTGGGACAAGTGGGCCTGTGACACGATTCGCGAAAATGGTGCCCGTGGATACCCTCTTGTTGCTGGCTGGAACGTCCAGGAAGGCGATGTTCGTGCTTTCGATTGGGAAAGCGTCGGCGACGGTATCGACTTGCTCGCGGGCGGCCCGCCTTGCCAGCCGTTTTCAATGGGTGGAAAGCACAAGGCGCACGATGACAACCGCGACATGTTCCCGGCTACGGTCGATATTGTCCGCAGGCTACGCCCGCGTGCGTTCATCGTCGAAAACGTAAAAGGACTGACTCGCGCAACTTTCGCGAACTACTACCAATACATCCTGCTTCAATTGACCTTTCCGGAGGTCTCGCGGCGCAAGGATGAGGACTGGCTGGGGCATTTTCGTCGTCTCCAAAGCGAACGAGCATCCGGTCGGGCGGTGGGTAATGGTTTGACATACAACGTTGTTCCGACCCTCGTTAACGCGGCTGACTACGGAGTCCCGCAAAAGCGCGAGCGGGTTTTCATCATTGGCTTTCGCTCAGACCTCGGCGTCGAATGGTCGTTCCCGAAGCAAACGCATAGCTTGGATGCGCTTCTGTTCGACCAGTGGGTATCCGGTGAGTATTGGGACCGCCACGGCATCGCCAAAGCCTCCAGGCCACAGATGCCCGAGAGGGTGGCGGCAAGGGTCAGGAGACTCAAGGAGCAGCCTCCAGAGTTGTTGGCGTGGCGAACGGTTCGGGATGCGTTGATCGGCCTGCCTGATCCAGAGTCGCTGGCAGCAAAGGACTTCCCGGACCATCGCTTCCAACCGGGAGCCAGGATCTATCCAGGTCATACCGGTAGCCCGCTAGACCTGCCCGCGAAAACGCTGAAGGCAGGAGGTCATGGCGTTCCTGGCGGCGAAAACATGCTCGTGCGTGAAGATGGTTCCGTCCGTTACTTCAGCGTTCGCGAGGCCGCGCGAGTCCAGACGTTCCCCGACGGATACCGATTCCACGGAGCATGGTCGGAAACCATGCGGCAGCTTGGTAACGCCGTGCCGGTAATGCTTGGTCGAATCGTTGCCGCGAGCGTTGCAGAACGCCTTATTGTCGCCAGGATGCATGAACTATCCCTGAGTGCATCCAGGACGAAAGGGGCGGCATGACTGCGGAGATCATCCCATTTAACCCCCTGGACAAAAAGAACCTCGGTGCGAGCGTGGCAGAGGCGATGCTTGCGGGGGCGGTGCATTCGCTTGGCGGACTCACAAACTTCAAAGGCGCCGGCATCTATGCCATCTATTACTCGGGTGACTTCGGGCCATACGAAGAGATAGCAAAGCGTAACCAGGGCGGCAACCCGACCGCACCAATCTACATTGGCAAGGCTGTTCCAGCGGGTGCAAGGAAGGGGGGCGGGATTGGCTTGGGAGTTATTGGCAGACCTTTGTTCAATCGTCTGTCCGAACACGCCGAGAGTATCCGGGCCGTCTCGAACCTCAAGATCGAAGACTTCTCCTGCCGCTTCCTTGTTGTTGATGATATATGGATTCCGTTGGGCGAATCGCTGCTAATTGCCCGGTTCTCGCCTGTATGGAACGCGATGATCGACGGATTTGGCAATCATGACCCTGGCAGCGGTCGTCACAACGGGATGCGGCCACGGTGGGATGTGCTGCATCCCGGACGCAGTTGGGCGTGTAAGTGCAAAGAGCGGCCCGAGTTGGCCGAGGACGTAGCCAGGGACGTGGCGTCCTATCTACGCAATGCCTCTTTTCCGACCTCAGATCGATTCATCGCGCCAGAGTCATGACGGTGTCAGTGTGCTTGACCACGCGTGGGCAGTCAGACACAATGCCCCAAAGAGTTGCTACATGAAAACTCTTTGGGCTACGAAAAAGGTCAATTAAATCAACGGTTATGGTGGGCAGCTTCGGGAATCCCACCCTCTCCGCCAGCACCAAACAAGCCCTGTTTTTCCTTGTCTATCAACGACTTGAGAACAACAGGGTTTTCTTATTTAACCCCACGATTTACCCAACGACCCTTCAACTGGGGGCGGAATATCTCACAAGTCGGGCTGGTCCGATAGCGGGTTTTTGTAAGCCGCTTTTAACAAATCTTCCGGTTCTCGCGACGAAATGGCATCAGAACGCCGCCGGGCGGCATTGTTGCCGCGCTTTTCCTGATTGCCTTGATGGCCGCTGGCCGTTCATTTGCGCCGGCCATTGGCCGTTTTGGCGGCCTTGGCCGAGCCACCGGTCTTGGCCTTGCCGGCGCTTTTGCCGGCGATCTTTCCCTTGCCGTTCGCCGTGACCTTGCTGCTGCCCTTGCCGGCTTGTCTGCCGGTGCGTTCGGCGCGAGCGCCTGGTTTTGCTGTGGCCCGCTCGCTACCGCCCTTGGCTGTTGGCCGGCAGCGTTTCCGGCAGGCGGGTTCGGACTGGATGATCTGGGTCGGGGTGGCGCTTGTTGCATTCAGGTCGTCACCACCTTCGCCGGCCGGTACCAGCAGGGTGGAGCCAGCGCCCAGCCGGCTATCGCTCGGCAGGCTGTTGATGCGCGCCAGTTCGGGGGCCGAGATGCCGAAGCGGGGCGCGATCTGTTTCAGCCTTTCACCATGTTTGAGCGTATAGGTTTGCCATTCGGATAGCGGCCCGGCATGTCTTTCCAGGTTGCTCTGGAAGGTCGTCAGCCGGTCGGCCGGCAGCACCAGTGGCGTATCGGCCTTGATGACCGGGCGGTTATGCGACGGGTTGAGAGAAATGAATTCGTCGAGCGGCATGTTGGCCAGGCGGGCCGCGGTCTTGACGTCCATCGGCCGGGCCGTGTCGACGGTGGCGAAATAGGGGCGATTGAGGATTTCCGGCAAGCGCAGTTGGACCATCAGCGCCGGGTTGCCGAAAATGTTTTTCAGGGCCTGCAGTTTGGGCACGTAATGCCGGGTCTCGTTGGGCATGGTCAGGCTGGAATAGTCGGTCGGCAGGCCGCGTGAGTTGTTTTTCTCGATCGCCCGTTTGACGGCGCCTTCACCCCAGTTGTAGGAGGCCAGCGCGAGGTGCCAGTCGCCCTGCATTTCGTAGATGGTCTGCAGGTAGTCGAGGGCGGCGCCGGTCGAGGCGACGACGTCGCGCCGCTTGTCGTGCCACCAGTTCTGCTCGAGGTTGAAGCGCTTGCCGGTGGCCGGGATGAACTGCCACAGGCCGGCTGCGGCAGCGCGCGAGTAGGCCATCGAATTGAACGAACTTTCGACCATCGGCAATAAGGCCAGCTCGGTCGGCATGCCGCGCGTTTCCAGTTCCTGGACGATGAAATGCATGAAGGGGCGGCTGCGTTCGACCATGCGGCGCAAGGCATCCGGCCGGCTCTGGTACCACTGCTGGTAATAGAGTGTCAGGTCGTCGTTCAGGTCGGGCATGGCGAAACCGTTGCGGATACGGTCCCACAGGTTGTCCGGATTGGCCGTCAGGTCGATGTTGCCCGGTGGTAGCGGAGCGGCGCTCAGCTCGTAGGTGGTCAGCGCGCCTTCCGGGATGCTGATCCCCGGCTCTTCCTGGCTTGGGGCGAGCAGCGAAGGCATGAGCAGCGAGACCAGGCGGAAGCTGTCGTTGTTTCCTTCGGCCGGCTGGTCGGCCAGCGCCGGGGCGGTGCTGGCGAGCAGGGCGACGCCCAGGGCTGTTCCGGCAATGCGGCGAACAAGCGACAGAACATTGCGATGATGCATGAAGAGGGGAACTCCTGACGCGAACGGCGGCGACTTAAACGACGATTATACCCGAGGCCGTCATGGGCTTTCTTCATTCGGCTTGTAACCGGGAGATTGGCGGAGTCTGGCCAGAGCAGGGGAAATCCGTGTAAATTGGCTTGCCGCGCTCTTCAAAGCTTTCCTGAGGTGAAGTCCGGCGTCTTGATGCATTCCCCGTATTCATCCCGGAGCAGCCATGGCGCAGGATTCCGCCGCAAAATTGAAAAGCCGTATCCCGGCCGGGGTTTGGGTGCTTGGCCTGGTCAGCCTGCTGATGGATGTCTCGTCCGAGATGATCCATAGCCTGTTGCCGCTGTTCATGGTTACGGCACTCGGGATGAGCGCCTTCATGGTCGGGCTGGTCGAAGGGCTGGCTGAGGCGACGGCGCTGATCGTCAAGGTGTTTTCCGGTGTCCTGAGCGATTACCTGGGCAAGCGCAAGGGCCTGGCGCTGTTCGGCTATGCGCTGGGCGCCCTGAGCAAGCCGCTGTTCGCGCTGGCGCCGACGGCCGGTGTCGTGCTCGGCGCGCGCCTGCTCGACCGGGTTGGCAAGGGCGTGCGCGGTGCGCCGCGTGATGCGCTGATTGCCGATATCACGCCGCCCGAATTGCGCGGTGCAGCCTTCGGCCTGCGCCAGTCGCTCGATACCGTCGGGGCCTTTCTCGGCCCCTTGCTGGCGGTTGGCCTGATGCTGCTGTGGGCCAACGATTTCCGGGCCGTTTTCTGGGTCGCCGTCATTCCCGGCGGGCTTGCCGTGCTGCTGCTCTGGTTCGGTATCGATGAACCGGCTGTGCCACCGGGGACGCCGCGCCGCAATCCGCTTTCCCGTGCCAACCTGTGCCGGCTGGGCGCGGCCTACTGGTGGGTGGTCGCTATCGGCGGCATATTTACGCTGGCCCGCTTCAGTGAAGCCTTTCTCGTCTTGCGCGCCGAGCAGAGCGGCATGCCGCTGGCCCTCGTGCCGCTGGTCATGGTCGCCATGAACCTGGTCTATGCCGCCGCGGCCTACCCCTTCGGCAAACTCTCTGATCGCATGAGTCACGGCCGCCTGCTGGCTTATGGGCTGCTCGTGCTGATCATGGCCGACATGGTGCTGGCGAGCAGCGCGCACTGGGCCGTTGTTTTGCTCGGCGTGGCGCTGTGGGGCGTGCATATGGGCATGACCCAGGGCCTGCTGGCGAGCATGGTGGCCGCTACGGCGCCGGCCGATCTGCGCGGCACGGCCTACGGCTTCTTCAATCTGCTGAGCGGTATCGCCATGCTGCTGGCCAGCCTGACGGCCGGCCTAGTCTGGGATAGCCAGGGCGCGGCCTGGACGTTCCATATTGGCGCGGCCTTCTGTGTCCTGGCCCTGTTCGGCCTGTTGCTGCGCGGCCGCTCGCTCAACCGATAAAAGGGAGTTGCAGCGCGTCGGTGCTTTCGGCGCTGCCGCTGGTTTCGCGGCAGAGTGCGAGAAAGCTCCGGGTGGCCGGGCTGACATGGCGCTGGCGGTGGCGGGCGAAGTAGAAACGGCGGCCGAGATCGAACTGTGGCGTTTTGATCTCGACCAGGCTGCCGCGCCGGAATGCTTCGCGCAGGGCCAGCCGTGACAGGCAGCCGATGCCCAGGCCGGATTCGACGGCGCGCTTGATGGCTTCCGTGTGTTCGAGTTCGAGCTGGATGTGCAGCTCGGGCAGGGCGCCGGCAATCACCCGGTCGAACAGGGCGCGGGTGCCCGAGCCGGGTTCGCGGACGATCCAGTTCTGCCCGGCCAGTTGTTCGGCGCTGCTACCGGCCAATGGGTGGTGCGGGGCGCAGAAGACGACCAGTTCGTCGGTCAGCCAGGGTTCGAGCAATAAATCCGGATGGCTGGCTTCGCCCTCGATGAGGCCGAGATCGAGCTCGAAACGCAACAGGCGCTCGACGATGTTTTCGGTGTTGGCGACCTGCAGCCGGGTTTTCGAGGCCGGATGGCGGCGCAGGTGTTCGGCGACGATCAGCGTCGCCAGGTAGTTGCCGATGGTCAGTGTCGCGCCGACGGCCAGCGGGCCCAGGGTGTCGCCGGCCAGATAGCTTTCGATGTCGGCCGCCCGGGCCAGCAGTTCGCCGGCTTGTGGCAGCAGGCCGCGGCCGGTGGCGTTAAGGCGCAAGGATTTGCCGACGCGGTCGAACAGCGGGCAGTCGAATTGCCGCTCCAGTTCAAGCAGCGCGCTGCTTGCCGCCGATTGCGACATGGCCAGCATTTCGGCGGCGCGCGAGACATTCTGGCTGGCGGCAACGGCGGCAAAGATTTCCATCTGGCGCAGGCTGATTCTCATATCGATTTAATGGGTAGGTAATAGAGAAATTATCCGCTTATATAAATAAACGACCAAGCCTAAGATCTGTCCAAAGTCAAAACCGAGGAAATCCGCCATGAGCTCACTAGCCACCGAGAAGGTCATCTCCGTTCATCACTGGAACGACACCCTGTTTTCCTTCCGCACGACACGCGATCCCGGACTGCGCTTCAGCAATGGCCAGTTCGTGATGATCGGCCTGGAAGTCAATGGCCGGCCGCTGACCCGTGCCTACAGCATCGCCAGCGCCAATCACGAGGAACATCTCGAATTCTTCAGCATCAAGGTGCCGGATGGCCCGCTGACCTCACGGCTGCAGCATCTGGCCGAGGGTGACCCGATCATCGTCAGCAAAAAGCCGACCGGCACGCTGGTTCTGCGCGACCTCAAACCCGGCAAGCGCCTGTTCATGTTCGCCACCGGCACCGGTTTGGCGCCTTTCATGAGCCTGATCCACGACCCGGAAACCTACGAGAATTTCGAGCGCATCATCCTGATCCACGGCGTGCGCTGGAGCAACGAGCTGGCCTACCACGACTACATCACACAGGATCTCGCCGAACACGAGTTCTTCGGCGACTGGGCCCGCGAAAAGCTGATCTACTACCCGACGGTGACGCGCGAGCCGTTTCGCAACAACGGCCGGCTGACCGACCTCATCAAGTCGGGCAAGCTCTATGCCGATATTGGCGAAGCACCGCTCGACCCGGCCACCGACCGCGCCATGATCTGCGGCAGCCCGGCCATGCTGGCAGAAACATCGGCCATGCTCGACGCGCACGGTTTCGAGATTTCGCCGCATATCGGCGTGGTTGGCGATTACGTGATCGAACGGGCCTTCGTCGAGAAGTAGGCAGGGCAGTGAATCAGGATCGAGGATCGAGGATCGAGGATCGAGGATCGAGGATCGAGGATTGGAGTTTCCGCGCCGAAGGCGCGCTGATTTTGGCTAGCAGCTAAATCCTGAATCCTCGATCCTGAATCTTAACAACTCGATCCTGAGTTGAGGTGCCCGGCCAGGACGGCGATTTCCTTTTCCAGCGCGTCGATTTCCGGTGGAATGTCGGCGAACTGCCGATGTCTGGCGTGCTGTTCGATCTCACCGGCATGCCGTGCCGCCGGCTCGGCATTGAAGCCGTTGAGCAGGCCAAGCAGGCTGTGGGCGGTCCGTTCGATCTGCGAGGCATCGGCCTTGGCGGTACTGGCGCGCAGACGCTCGATGTTGCGTTCCCAGGTGTCGAGGAAGATGCCGCCGATCATCTCGACGGTCTGGCGATCTGCCTGCTGCAAGGCTCTGGCGTAGTCGAAGGCGACGGCGATCGCTGCCGGGTTGCGGCTTTCCTTCGGGGTGCCCAGGGCGAGCAGTTTATCCAGCAATTCCCTGGCCTTGATCGGCTTCGCGATGTAGTCGTCCATGCCCGCCGCCAGACAGTCCTCGCGGTCGCCCTGCATGGCGCTGGCGGTCATCGCGATGATCGGTGTGCGCGGCAGGCCGGCCTGTTTCTCGTAATGGCGGATCCGAGTGGTCGCTTCAATGCCGTTCATGACCGGCATCTGGATGTCCATCAGGATGATGTCGAAAGTCCGTTCGGCATAGAGCACGAAGGCTTCGTGGCCGTTGTTAGCGAGGACTGGCTGGTGGCCCCACTTTTCGAGCAGGCCGATGGCAAGTTTCTGGTTGACCGGGTGATCTTCGACCAGCAAAACGGCCAGTGCCGGCTGCTGTTCGCGCAGCGAGTGGCGGGTCACCAACTGGCTGGCGGGCGGCATCTGCTTCTGCGTGTTGTCGAAGACGCGATACAGCGCGGCGAGCAGTTCTTCGGACGAAATCGGCTTGGCGAAGAAGCCGGCAATGCCGACCTCCTGGCAACGCTGGGCATCGCCGCGCATGGCGCCGGAGGACAGCATGAGCATCGGCGGCACGCTGCTCAAATCGCGGCGCAGCAGCGCGGCCAGCTGGTAGCCATCCATGTCCGGCATGTGGGCGTCGAGCAGGACGCAGTCGAAAGCCTGTGCGCTGTGGCGCAGCAGTTCGTAGGCGGCCGGGCCGGAATCGGCGAGGATTGCCGTGATCTGCCAGGTGGCCAGCATGCCGGCCAGGACCCGGCGATTGGTTTCGTTGTCGTCCACCACCAGAATGCGCCGGCCGTTGATCCGGATATTGCTTGGGCAGATTTCCAGCGGGAATTCATCAACCTGGAGCTGAACCGAGAAATGGAAGGTACTGCCTTTGCCGAGTTGGCTTTCCAGCCACATCTCGCCGCCCATCAGGCCAACCAGGCGGCGGGAAATGGACAGGCCGAGCCCGGTGCCGCCATAGCGCCGGGTCGTTGAGCTGTCTTCTTGGGAAAAGGCGTCGAAGATCAATTGCTGGCTGTCCGGGGCGATGCCGATGCCGGTGTCGCGGACCGCGAAATGCACGCTGGCCAGATTGTCGATCTGCGAGCTCAGGCTGACGCGCAGCGAAATCTCGCCCTTTTCGGTGAATTTGATGGCATTGCCGACCAGGTTGATCAGCACCTGGCGAATCCGGCTGGGGTCGCCGAAGACATGGGCCGGAACGTCCGGCAGGACTTCGCAGACCAGCTCGATGCCTTTCTCGTGGGCGCGCAGGGCCAGGGTCTTCAGGGTTTCCGAGACGAGGCGGGGGAGGCCGAAGGAAATGTGTTCGACGAGCAGCTTGCCGGCCTCGATCTTCGAAAAGTCGAGAATGTCGTTGATGATGGTCAGCAGCGCTTCGGCCGAGGATTTGACGATGCTGATGTACTCGCGCTGTTCATCGTTGAGCGTTGTGTCGAGGGCCAGGTCGGTCATGCCGATGATGCCGTTCATCGGCGTGCGGATTTCGTGGCTCATGTTGGCCAGGAATTCGCTTTTCGCGCGGCTTGCTGCCTCGGCCGCCTCCTTGGCAAGCAGCACTTCGCTTTCGGCTTTCTTGCGGTCGGTAATGTCGATGATGACGCCGAGCAGGCCGTATACCGTACCGTCGAGCTGGGTCAGCGCAGCCTTGCGGTAAATCGCGTCGTGCCGGATGCCGTCGCGGCCGTGCACCACCGCTTCGTAGGTTTGCATGCCCGGGCTGCGCATCAGCTCCTCATCCTTCAGGGCGTGCAGTACGGCATCCTGCGGGCTGAGCAGATCGTGCAGGGTGCGCCCGATATAGTCCTCGCGCCGGGTGCTGAAAAACAGCTCGAAGGCCCGGTTGAGGCGGATGTAGCGACCTTCGGCATCCTTCAGGTACATCGGCAGCGGAATGGCTTCGATCAGTTCCTCGACCAGATGCAATTGCTCGGAAAGCCGGGTTTCCATGTTCTTGCGGTCGGTGATGTCGGTGCGGATGCTGATGTACTGCTCGGGCAAACCGTCCTCGCCCTGGAAGGGGACGATGGTGGCGTTGACCCAGTAGCGCTTGCCGGATTTCGACTTGTTGCAGATTTCGCCATGCCAGACCCGGCCCTGGGTGATGGTCTCCCACATTTCGCGAAAGAAGGCGCCGGGGTGGACGCCGGAATTGATGATCCGGTGGTTCTTGCCGAGCAGATCCTCGCGCCGGAATTCGCTGATTTCGCAGAACTGGTCGTTGGCATAGATGATGTCGCCGGCCGTGTCGGTGATGCTGACGATGGCGTGCTGATCGAGCGCGAACTTCTGGTTGGCCAGGGCCCGGCGCCCGGCTTCGCTGTCGGCGACCAGATTGGCCAGGCGCTCTGACAGGGCGCCGAGGTCGGACTGGGCGAGGACCAGCGAGTTGTTGCTGGCGGTGGCGTTCGGCAGCAGGACGCCGACCGCGTCGCGCAGCGAGCCCAGGGCCTTTTCGCGCTCGACCAGTTCGCGGCGCAGCTTGTCGTTGAGCGTCGATAATTCCTGCGAGGAGATTTCCAGGCTGCGCGAGCGCAACTGCAGGTCGCGCTCGTATTGCTCGTAAGTCGCATCGATGCGGCCGAGCAGTTCGCCGAAGCCGGCAAACAGTCCGGCGACAGCAGGTTCGGCGGTGGCCGCAGCCGACTTCAGTTGGTCGAGAAGACTCGCCAGCGCGCCTTCATCTTCGATGCCGACGGTGCGTTTGAGCTGGCGGAGCAGGGCTTTTTGCATACGATGAAATCGGCCGCTCAGTCTTCGCCCAGGCTGGTGATGGTCATCGTCTGGTTGTGCAGGCGGCAGGCAGCGGCCGGCGCGAAGGGGCTGATCTCGCCGTAGGAATAAAAACCGGTCAGCACGGCTTCTTTGCCGAATACGGCAGCGACCGCTTCGACTTCTTCGTCGACGCGGTCGCCCATGACCAGCTTGCGGCCGACGCAACTGACCAGGATGGCCAGTTGTCCGGCCGCCGGGTTTGGCAGTCCGGCCGCGCTATGGGCCGCCGTTTCGGCGCCGTTGACCAGTTTTTCCGTGCTCGAGTGCATCAGTTTCAGATAGCCGTTGGTGACGATTTCGCCGGCCAGAGTCAGGCTGCCCGCCGCTTCGTCGATGCCGAGTATGGTCCGGATCAGGCCGATGCTGTTGTGGTCTTCGCCCAGCATGGCAAACGGGAAGAGCAGGCCGGAGGCCGGCAGGGCGGTGGCATGTTCGCCGAGGTAGCGTTTGTAGACGTCGAGCGCGGGCTCGCCATCGAGTTCAAAAAGGATGTTGCCGGCACAGCGCGTCACCTTGCGGGCCGGGCCGAAGGCCTCCCAGCCGCCGAACGAGCCGTGACCGAAATGCAGTGCATCGCCATGCAGGCCGACGGCGACCACGGTCTGGTCGCTGACGCCATCCGGGCCGAGGGTGAAGGTCTGGCGAAAGGCGCCGCCATCGCCGGCCAGCCCGCCGGTGATCGGCAGGGCTGCGCCAAGCACGGCGCTCAGGCCATTGACCAGGGCGCTGCCGTTGATTTGTACGCCGGGGCCAAAGAGCAGTACGGCCTTGAGGTCGGGGGCGGCCAGCTGCTGACCGAGACGTTGGCCGGCGGCATAGGAATCGTCCATGTCGCCAAGCGGCGTACTGGCACAGCGCGCCACAATCTTGTCGAAGTGGATGGCGGTCAGCGTGCAACTGCCGTCATCGACGCCGGTCGCGGTGATTTCGCCGGCCGTCGTGCAGCCGAACAGAATGGCCTGCGGAAACGCCGTGCGCAGGGCCTCGGCAAAACCCGGGGCGGAGAAGTGTTCGACGGAACCAAAGGCGATCAGCAGATCGGTTTCCGGTGCCTGCAGGGCGGCCAGCTTGCTGCCCAGCTCGGCGGGCTTTCTGATAACTTCCTGGACGATTTTCAAACTGTGTACTCCCTGACTGATCATCAACGAAAATTAACATAAAGCGCCCGGCCGTGCCTTTTTCTGCCGGCCCGAGGGCATGTTCACAGTACGGTGAACGCGCTCCGCTTGGCGGAAACGTGCCGCAGGATGACGGCTTGCAATTCCTGCGGATTGATCGGCTTGGCGATGTGGTCGAGCATGCCGGCGGCCAGGCACTTTTCCTTCTCTTCGGCAAAGGCGTGGGCGGTCTGGGCGATGATCGGCAGTTCCGGGGCCAGTTCGAGAATCCGGCGGCTGGCCTCGTAACCATCCATTTCCGGCATCTGGATGTCCATCAAAACGATGTCGTAGGCGGCCGGGCCATCATGGATCAGGCGTTCGACAGCTTCCCGGCCATTGCTCACGACGACGACGCGGGCCCCGTCGTCGAGCAAGTTCTCCTCGAGCAGGGTGCGGTTGATCGGTTCGTCTTCGGCGGCCAGGATGGAAATGCCGGCCAGGGGGCGGTTCGGCGCCAGGCTTGTCTGGAGGGGGGCGGGTGGCGCGAACCGGCGCGCCAGGTAGGGCAGCCGGAACTCGGCTGTCGTGCCCTTGCCGACTGTGCTGTCCAGATGAATCCTGCCGCCCATGAGCTCGACGATGCGCTTGCTGATGGCCAGGCCGAGCCCGGTGCCACCGAAGCGCCGGCTGGCCGAGGCATCGGCCTGCTGGAAGGGGTTGAACAGCTTGTCGAGCTGTTCCCCGGTCATGCCGATGCCGGTATCTTCAATGCGAAAGACCAGCCAGTTGCCCTGACGCGACAGGCTCAGCCTGACCGAGCCGGCCTCGGTGAATTTCACGGCATTGCTCAGCAGGTTCAGCAGGACCTGGCCCATGCGCAGCGGATCGCTGGTGCACTGGCCGGGCAGGTCGGGCGCCAGTTCGACCTGCAGGGCGAGCTGTTTGGCTTCGCCGCGATCACGCACCAGGTCGATGGCGTGATCGACGACTTCGCGCAGGCAGACATCGGTCTGTTCGATGCCGAGCTTGCCGGCCTCGATCTTCGAGAAATCGAGAACATCGTTGATGACGCCAAGCAGGCGTTTGCCTGAGGCCTGGATCTTGGCGAAGGCGTCGCGCGCCCGCTCGCTGTTCTGGTGATTGCGAAAGCCGATTTCGGCAAAGCCGAGGATGCCATTGAGCGGCGTGCGGATTTCATGGCTCATGTTGGCCAGGAATTCACTGCGTATCCGGGCTAGGTTCTCGGCGGCGTTGAGCGCCTGTTCGCGGGCCCGGGTGGCGGCCTGCTGGGCGCTCATGTCGACAAAGCTGACGACGGCGCCGGTGTGCCGGCCGTTCTGGAGCGTCGGGTGGACCGCGTACATGACCGGGATGGCGTGGCCGTCGGCATGCCAATAGACCTCGTTGTCGATACGGATGCGCTGGCCGCTGCAGATGGCTTTGTGGCTGGGGCATTCGGCGTAGGGGTAGGGGCTGCCGTCGGGGCGCGAGTGATGGAAGGTGGCATGCCCCGAGCGGCCGATGACCTCGCTGTCCTGGTAGCCGAGGATGGCGCTGGCGGCCGGGTTGATGAAGGTGATGATGCCGTCGCGATCAACGCCATACAGCCCGTCGGCGCTCGATTGCAGGATGTGGCTGGCCCGCGCTTCGGTTTCCAGCAGGGCGGAGGTGCGCTCCTCGACGAGTTCTTCGAGGTGGTGCCGGTAATGGACCAGTTCGGCTTCGTTTTCCTGGCGCCGGGTGATGTCGCGGCTGACGATGACGAGGGCCAGTCGTTCATGTGCCTCGTCGAACAATGGCACCTTGATGACGTCGAAATGAATCCGCTCGCCGCGCACGTCATCGAGCTGTTCTTCGCTGCGACAGATCTGTCCCGCCGCCCAGGTGGCCTCGTCGCTGTCCTGGCAGGCGATCAAGGCTTCGGCCATGGCCGGCTGCAGATCGATGATCTGGCGGTCGGTCAGGCCATGCCAAGCGAGGTCGGTGAGACCGAAAATTTCCTGGCAGACGTTGTTGGCGATCAACCAGCGTCCCTGGCCATCCTTGAACTGGATTGAATCGGGGACGGCGCTGATCAGGGTTTGCAGTTGTGCCTCGCGCTCGGCCAGGGTCTGCAGATGCTTTTCCTCCCGGAGCAGCAGGCGCAGCTGGAAAATGCCAAGCAGCAGCGAAACGACCAGGAAGCCCAGCGCCATGCTCAGGGTCTTGTAAACTTCCTGCCACCAGTCGGCCAGATGGTATTTCGTTGCGGCGGCTGTGATGGCGATCATCGGGGCTTTTTCGAGACGCCGGAAGGTGACGATGCGCTGCAGGCCATCGAAACCGGACTGGGTCAGGTAGCTGGCCGCTGTCTGCCCGGATTCGTGCAACTGGCGAAATTCGCGGGACACCGTACTGTTGCCGATCTGGCCAGCCGGCTGGTCAGCAATTGCGGGAATGCGGGTAATCAGGCCCAGATCCTTGTCGCGCAGGACAATCGTGCCGTGCGGGCCGAGATCGAAGCGGGAGAGAATTTTCGTGAAATGGCTGACGGCAATGGGCGCCGAGATGACGCCGGCAAAGCGGCCGTCGGGATAGTTGTAGCGTTGGGCAAAACCGACGATGTATTGCTTGGCGACGCGTCCCATCCGGGGCTTCGAAATTTGCAGCGCCCGGTCGTCATGGTCGCGGTGATAAATGAAATATTCGCGGTCGGCCCAGGCCAGTCCCTGGCTCTTGTCCAGGCCCTTGCCCAGGATGACCAGACCGTCGGCGTTCGAGACCCGGAATGCCTCGGTTTCGGGCAGGCGCTGTTCCTGGCGTGCCAGGAAGGCATTCATCTTCGACTCGCTGATGCCTCCGTCGGCCAGTTGGCGTTCAAGTTCGTCGGCTACCGTGCGCAAGGCCAGGTCGATTTTTTCGATACTGCTGGAAAGGTTCTGGTCAAGCGCCTGGGCAATGGTCTGCGTCAGGGCCTCGGCCCGCTGCTGGTATTGCTGCCGACTCTGGTTCAGCGAATATCCGGAAAGGACAAATACCAGGATGTTGGAACAGATCAGGCCGGCAATCAGCAAGGAACGGTGACGCCGGATCGGCTTGCTTGCCTTGCTCCCTGAGCTGGAGCCTCGTGTCGTATTGATACTTCCCCCCATGGAAGTCATGCCGCCCCCTGTGATGTTTTTTGCTCGTTCGGCAATTGGCAATGTTACGCCTTTTGTAATAGTCCGTGAGCGCTTAACGGTCAGAGAATGGAGGCCACCAAGGGGATGAGGTCACTGTTGGCAAGGCGGATGTTCGTGCCATTGCCAATCAGTGACCGGCGGACTGGTTGGCTTATTTGCCGGCGGGGCTGAAGCTTTCCTGCTCAATCAGCCAGCGCCCATCAATCAGGCGAAGTTGAAGCGTCTTTTTCCCCGCGTCGCGCTTGTTGTTGGCGCGATATTTCTGGCTGAAGCTGGCACTGGCGTGGTCCGCTCCGTCGATCTTGATTTCCGGTTCGCCGATGCTCAGATCAATCTTTTTCGCACGGCTGATGGTGCGTTGGCGGCTGGCTCGCCAGTTTTCGGGCGTTGACTCGTTGCCCTTGAAGGATGGCAGATAAAAAGACAGGTAGCGCGGTACATCGCGGTTTACCCATGCATCGTGCCAGGCGTTGATCAGGGCGCGCACTTCGATCTGCGGCGTCGGTGCCGTAGTGGCGGGCTTGGCCGGGGCTGGAGCCTCTTGCCGGGTGGCCGACGCCCGGCTTTCGAGCGGGGCCATTTCAGCCTGGCTATGCGCTTCCGGAGCATCAAATATGCTCGATAGCGTTTTTGTGCAACCGTTCAGTCCCAAGGTCATGACGCCGAGCATGAGCCAATGGCCGAGCGACCGTTTTCCGGAAAAGCTGTTCATGAAATCACCCCTTGAATATTTCTTTGTAAGGACAGGCCGAGTCTGTGTTGGCCTGTCAGCGCCGCAAACGAGCGGCTCATTATAAAAGATGAATATGAAGGGTGGGTCTTCGGGCGCTTGCCGGCAGAAATAAAGCGGCGATGTGGCGCGGAGAAATGAAAAACCCGCTGAAAATCGCGAAGATCTTCAACGGGTTTGATGTTGGCGGAGTGGACGGGACTCGAACCCGCGACCCCCGGCGTGACAGGCCGGTATTCTAACCAACTGAACTACCACTCCAGTACTGCTAAACCTTTACTGCCAAATTCTTGGCGTCCCCATGGGGATTCGAACCCCAGTTACCGCCGTGAAAGGGCGGTGTCCTAGGCCTCTAGACGATGGGGACCCGGACGATACTGCAACAACAATTGCTGGTTCGGTATCTGGTGGAGGTACGCGGGATCGAACCGCGGACCTCTTGCATGCCATGCAAGCGCTCTCCCAGCTGAGCTATACCCCCATTCGAGAGACAGCCGAACCAACTTCGGTCTTGCGACCCAGACTGCCAGACTGCGCAACCTGATAAAAAAACCGGATAAATCCGGTTTCAAATAATTGGCGGAGTGGACGGGACTCGAACCCGCGACCCCCGGCGTGACAGGCCGGTATTCTAACCAACTGAACTACCACTCCAGTTCTACAACTTTACTGCCAAAACCTTGGCGTCCCCATGGGGATTCGAACCCCAGTTACCGCCGTGAAAGGGCGGTGTCCTAGGCCTCTAGACGATGGGGACCCTGGACTAACTTCTTTCGCGCTTTTGGTGGAGGTACGCGGGATCGAACCGCGGACCTCTTGCATGCCATGCAAGCGCTCTCCCAGCTGAGCTATACCCCCGCCGCGAAAGAAGGCCGCATTATAGGGATCGACTTCCCCCTTGTAAAGGGCCTTCCGCGATTTTCAGAGATATTTTTGCAGGCTGGCCAGGGCGCGTTCGCGGCCGATCAGTTCGATCACGGCATCGACCGAAGGCGTCTGCGTCTGACCGACCAGCAGTGCGCGCAAGGGCATCGCCAGCTTGGGCATCTTGAGGCCGTGCTTGGCGATGGTTTCCTTGATCAGCGCTGCGATGGCCGGAATTTCCCAGGCTACATCAGCGATCCCGGTCGCGAAATCGGCCAGGGCCGGCTTGATCTCTTCGCTCAGGTGCTGGGCGAGCAGTTCCGGGCTGGGCGTGACCGGCTTGTAGAACACTTCGACGGCATCGGCCAGCACGTTGAGCGTGTTGCAGCGGTCAACGTACAAAACAACGGCTTTTTCCAGATCGGGGCCGGTGCTCGTATCGACGTCGCGCGCGGCGAGGCGGCTATGGACCTTGGCGGCCAGTTCGGCGGCCGGCAACAGCTTCATGTAGTGCTGGTTCAGCCAGAGCAGCTTTTCGGTATTGAACTGGGCGGCCGAGGCGGTGATGTGGTCGAGGTCGAACCACTCGACGAACTGTTTGCGCGAGAAGACTTCGTCGTCGCCATGCGACCAGCCGAGGCGGGCCAGATAGTTGATGACGGCTTCAGTCAGGAAACCATCCTCGTCGTACTGCATGACCGAGACGGCGCCGTGGCGCTTCGACAGCTTGGCGCCATCGTCGCCGAGGATCATCGAGAGGTGGGCGTATTGCGGCACTTCGGCGCCCAGCGCGGCGAGGATGTTGATCTGGCGCGGCGTATTGTTGACGTGGTCGTCGCCGCGGATGACATGGGTGATGCCCATGTCCCAGTCGTCGACGCAGACGCAGAAGTTATAGGTCGGCGTGCCGTCGGCGCGCGCGATGATGAGGTCGTCGAGTTCGCCATTGGCGATTTCGATGCGGCCCTTGACCTGGTCGTCCCAGGCGACGACGCCATCCTTCGGGTTCTTGAAGCGGATCACTGGCGGCACATCGGCCGGTGGGGTCGGCAGGGTTTTGCCGGCTTCCGGACGCCAGCGCCCGTCGTAACGCGGCTTTTCCTTCTTCGCTTCCTGCTCGGCGCGCAGCGCATCGAGTTCCTCGCGCGTCGTATAGCAGTAGTAAGCGCTGCCGTTGGCCAGCATCTGCTGGATGACTTCCTTGTAGCGCGCCATGCGCTGCATCTGGTAGAACGGGCCTTCGTCGTGTTCCAGGCCCAGCCAGTTCATGCCGTCGATGATCGCCTGCACGGCTTCCGGGGTCGAGCGGGCGACGTCGGTATCCTCGATGCGCAGCACAAAAGTGCCGCCATGGCGACGGGCATAGGCCCAGGAGAAGAGGGCGGTACGGGCGCCGCCAATATGCAGGTAACCGGTGGGGCTGGGGGCAAAACGGGTGCGGACTGGCTTCATGGGATACGTAATCTATACGGAAACAAAGGCGGTATTCTATCCGACCCGGGTTTGACCCGTCCCGTGACTTGTGGTTAAATGCGCGCCTCTTGAATCCCGGTGCACGCAGTAGGTGTCGGGGGCGTCGCCAGAGTCTGGTGATGTCAGGAAAGATCCCGGTGGGGATTTTTTCAGGCTTCAGGTTGTTGATTTTGCAGGTCGCGAGCGTAGCTCAGGGGTAGAGCATCGCCTTCACACGGCGGGGGTCGGGGGTTCGAAACCCTCCGCTCGCACCAACCAAAATCAAGCACACAAGAAATCAACTCAAAACCCGCTCAGCGCAAGGCTTGGCGGGTTTTTTGTTTTTTGGTCTCAGTGGCTACTGACTCACGACAAGTTCCTTGTTTTTACGCGGCGCCCCGCCGAAGTGGACTTCGATTTCGCCAACAGGAAGAGGGTGTGAAAACAAATAACCCTGGGCGATGGCGCAACCACTGACCAGCAGCGCCATCTTCTGTTCCTCGGTTTCGACGCCTTCGGCGACGACGCGGATATCCAGGGCGCTGGCCATGGCAATGATCGCACTGGCAATGGCGCGGTCATGCGATTCGTGGGCAATGCCATCGACAAAGCTGCGGTCGATCTTGATTTCGTCGAGCGAGTAGCGTTTCAGATAGCTCAACGACGAATAGCCGGTACCGAAATCATCAAGGCTGAGGTGAAGTCCCAGCGCTTTCAATTGCGTGATCATGGCCAACACATAGTCGGCATTCTCGAGCAGGGCATGTTCGGTGAATTCGAGCGCGAGGCTTTGTGCTTCCAGACCGAACTTGTTCAGTAGGCGCTCGATCTTTTCCGGGAAATGGGACTTGCGCAATTGCCGTGACGAAATATTCACGGAAATTCGCGGCGCCTCAAGACCGACGGATTTCCAGGAAGCGATTTGCTGGCAGACGCTTTCCAGCACCCATTCGCCGACGACTTCGATCAGGCCGGTTTCTTCGGCGACCGGAATGAAGCGGTCGGGCGGAATCAGGCCGCGCTCCGGGTGTCGCCAGCGCAGCAAGGCCTCCAGCCCGACGGCCAGACCGGTTTGCATGTCGATCTGCGGCTGATATACCAGATACAGCTGGCCGCGCTCCATGGCCTGACGCAGGTCTGAGGCGTAGAACATGCGTTCGCTGGTCAGCGCCTTCAGTTCCTCGGTGAAAAACTGGAAATTGTTCTTGCCGCTGTCCTTGGCGCGATACATCGCGACGTCGGCACTCTTGAGCAGGGTCTGGGTGTCGACACCGTCTTCGGGATAGAGGCAGACGCCGATGCTGACCGTGGTGTAAACCTTGCGCTCTTCCAGAATGTGCGGCAGCGACAGTTGGTTGATGATGCGTTCGGCAGTCGCACTGACTTCCGTTGGCCGGGTGTTTTCCAGCAGGATGGTGAATTCGTCGCCACCGAAACGCGCCACGGTGTCGCCGGCCCGCACGCATTCCGAAAGTCGGCCGGTCACCTGGCGCAGCAGCAGGTCGCCAACGTCGTGCCCCATCGAGTCGTTGATGATCTTGAAATTATCGACATCGACGAACATCACCGCGACTTGTGTCTTGCTGCGGCTGGCCTTGGCGATCGCCTGTTTCAAGCGATCGACATAGAGCGCCCGGTTGGGAAGGCCGGTCAGTTCATCGTGGGTGGCCAGGTATTCGATGCGTTTCTGCGACTCCTTGACGACCGAGATGTCGCTGAAAATGCCGACGTAGTGCAGGATTTCACCCTCGGCATCCTTGACGGAATTGATGGTCAGCCACTCGGGGTAAATTTCGCCGTTCTTCCGTTTGTTCCAGATTTCGCCCTGCCACCAGCCTTTGCTTTCAATCTGTTGCCACATCTCGGCGTAGTACTCGGCGCCATGCTTGCCGGAACTCAGCAGGTTGGTCATCTTGCCAATGACTTCGTGCTCGCTGTAGCCGGTCACCTCGACGAAGGCCTTGTTGACAGTCATGATCAAGCCCTTGCGGTTGGTGATCACGATGCCCTCGCCGGAGTGGTCGAAGACGCGCGCCGTGAGGCGCAGCTGGTTTTCAGCTTCCTTGCGCGCCGTAATGTCGGTGGACTGCGTACACACGGCGTAAACAACGCCATCGGCATCGTGCAGTGGAAAGCGGACCGAGAGAAAGATCCGTTCGCCATTGGGCGTTTCGACATACTCTTCGAACTCGACCGCGTCATTGGCCTTCATGGCTTCCAGATCGTTGCGGCGGAATTCATCGGCGACGCTGCGCGGGAACAGTTGCCGGTCGGTCTTGCCGAGGGCATTGTCGGAAGGCATACCAAAAGTATCGACAAAACGGCGATTGACGAAGATGTAGCGCCCCGACGGGTCCTTCAGCGAGGACAGCGCGTGCGAATTGTCCATGATCGCCATCATTTTTTCCTGACTGTTGCGGGCCGCGACTTCTGCGGCGTTCAGGTCAGTGTTGTCGATCAGGAAAATGATGGCGCCGCGGACGCCGGTCGGCGAGAAGTTGGGCGTGACGTGCAGGATGTAATGCCGGTTTTCAGAGGCCAGCGTCGTTTCAGCCGGTTTGCCATCGGCAATGACCTGACGCACGGTATCGGTGAAGTCGCCCATGCCGCGCGGCCGCTTGATCCGGCTGATGCGCTGGCCGACGGCACTCGGATCGAGAAAGAGCAGATCGGCGGCCGGGCGGTTGTAGCGTTCGAGCTCCAGGTCGCGATTGACGACAAACAGCGGAAAGCCGATGCAATTCTGGACATTCTCGATGTCGTAGGCGATTTCGGAAAGTTCGCCTGACTTGACCTGAAGCTCTTCATTGACCGTGGTCAGTTCTTCGTTGGTCGACTGCAGCTCTTCATTGGCGGCCTCCAGTTCTTCATTGGACGACTGCAACTCCTCATTGGCGGCCTGGACTTCCTCGTTGAGCGCCTGCATTTCCTCGTTGGAGGTTTCCAGTTCCTCGATGACCGCCTGCAGGTGCTCACGGGTCGCCACCAGTTCGTCTTCGAGTTCCTTGACGTTCCAGCCGCTGATGCTGTCGCCGCCGGCCACCGGCCCCTCGACCGTGCGCGCCTTGGGCGCCGGCTCGAAGCAGACGAGGAACAAGCCGTTCAGGTTGCCATGGCTGAGATGGTGCACGGCTAGGCGGACGATGCGTTTGCCACCCTCCAGCTTCAGTGCCCGCGGCCGTCCGAAGGCCGAAACTTTCTTGTGCAGGGCCTGGTGGGTCAGGGTTTGCAGGTCGGCGCCAAACTCCGCCCGGATCATGTGCAACAGATCGAACGTCGGTTTGCCGTCGGAAATATTGAGATATTCGCCGGGGTTGCCGTAGAGATGCAGGATGTCGAAGCTGCCGTTGATCAGCACGCCGGGTGGCAGATAAAAACGCGATGCCGCATCCAGGTACTGGAACTCGCCGCTTTTTGCGGCGCTGACGGCATTCGCAGGTGCGACTTTCTCAGGTGTCGGCAAGGTAAACGCACCGCCGGCAAACGGCGGACGGTTCAGCACGTTTTCCCGCAGGTAGATCTTGGCGTCCTTGTCCTGGTGACGGAACAATGATTCCTGCTGGTAGATGTTCTCGGAGCGGCCGAGGAACAGGTAGCCCTCGGGCCGCAGCGCGTAATGGAACATCGACAGGATCTTGGCCTGCAGATCGGCCTGGAAATAGATCAGCACATTGCGGCAACTGATCAGGTCAAGACGCAGGAAAGGCGGATCCTGCGCCAGATCCTGGCGGGCGAAGACGACCATTTCGCGCAGCAGCTTGGAGACTTCGTAACTGTCGTTCCTGGCGGAAAAGTATTTGGCGATCAGCGCCGGCTCGAGTTCGCTCAGGGAGGCGGCGGAATAGTTGCCCTTGCGGGCCGTCGCCATGGCGTTGAGGTCGAGGTCGGTGGCAAAAATCTGCACCTTGAACCGGTTCAGTACCGGGCCGGCCTGCTCGCACAACAGCATGGCGATGGAATAGACTTCCTCGCCCGTGGCACAACCGGCGATCCAGATCCGTATCTCGTCACCGGGCCGTTTTTCCTGGACGATCTTCAGCAGGGTCTTGGCCAGGGCTTCGAACGCTGTCTTGTCACGAAAGAACGCCGTGACCGAGATCAGGATGTCCTTGGCGAGGTGCTCCAGTTCCTCGGGGTCGGCATCGACGTACTGGAAATAGTCTTCGAGAGAGGCCAGATGATTGGCCGCCATGCGGCGCTCGATACGGCGCCAGACGGTGTTTTCCTTGTAGCCGCTGAAATCGACCTTGGTCCGCTGGCGCACCTTCATCAACAGCTGCTTGAGCGTCGAGGCGCTGCCGCTGGTCTTTTCCGGTGGCGCCATATGGTCGCGGGAATCGGCGATGGCGGCGATCTTTTCGGCGATCTGGTCGGGTGGCAGAATCCAGTCGACGCAACCGGTGTCGATCGCCGACTGCGGCATGCCGTCGTACTTGGCGCTGCCCGGTTCCTGGGCAAAGGTAAAACCGCCCACTGCCTTGATCTCCCGGATGCCTTGCGAACCGTCGCTACCGGTGCCGGACAGGATGACACCGATCGCATCCTCGCCATACTGTTCGGCCAGCGAGCTCAGGAAGACGTTGACCGAAGGCTTTGGCACCATCTTGCGGGCGGTTGTGACCAGATGGAAGCAGCCATCGCGCATCGTCACGTTGCTGCTGGCCGGCGTAATGAAGATGGTGTCGGGCTCCGGCGCACAGCCATCCTCGATTTCCTTGACCGCCATCGCGGTATCGCGGCTGAGCAACTGGACCAGCATGCTGCGATAGGTCGGTGACAGATGCTGGACCACCACGTAGCACAGGCCCAGTTTGATGGGCAGGTTCGAAATCAGGGCCGAGAGTGCTTCGAGACCACCTGCCGAAGCGCCAATGCCAACCAGATAACGGCGGCGTGCCGCGGCTTCACTTGACTTGGCTTTGCTGGAGGGGGATGTCTTGCTCTTCTTGGGTGTCGGCAATGCCACCTTCAGCAATGTGTTCATAGTCATGTTTCCATTAGGGTTATTCGATTATTGCACACGCCTATGGCCTGAATATGCGAATTTTTCCGAGAAGAGCCTGACTGCAGGCATTCCGGGTGACAGGCCGGGTTTGCCCGCGCTTGTTCCGTCAATTGATGAGGAGGCCCGGCGCCCGGATTCAGCGTCCCAATCTGATAGTATTTGCGAAACGACACACAGCCCAAAATGGAATATCGTTTCTCAGACCTCGTTGACCTGGATGCCTTTCGCGAGATGCTCAAGTCGTTTTACGATGCGACGGGCATTCTCCACGGACTGGTTGACGCCGATAATACCGTTATCAGCGCTATCGGTTGGCAGGACGCCTGCACCCAATTTCATCGGGTTCACCCGGAATCCAACCAGCACTGCCTGGCCAGCAACCGCTATCTTGCCGAGCATTTGGGGGCCGCCGGGTATGTCGGTTGTCTCTGTGAAAACGGGCTGGTGGACTATGCCACCCCGATCATGGTGGAGGGGCAACAGCTGGCCACCCTGTATTTCGGCCAGGTATTCAACGAGTCTCCTGACCTTGAGCGCTTTCGGGAGCAGGCGAAAAAATACGGTTACGACACGGAGGCCTATCTTGCTGCCATCCGCAAGGTCCCCGTTGTCCCCAGGGAACGCGTTGAGTCGATCATGGACTTTTATGCGCAACTGGCCCAGATGCTGGCCAAGAGCGGACTTGATCGCCTGCGTCTGCACGAAACCGAAGGTCGCCTGAGCAAGTTGAACGCAGACCTGGAGCTGCGGATTCAGGAACGCACCGCCGAGCTGATGGAAAAAAACGGGCTGCTCTCCCGGGAAATGGAAGAGCGCAAATGCAACGAGCACAAACTGCTGTTGTTCCAGCGAGCCATCAATGCCTCTGCCGATTGCATCTATATCCAGCAGCTCAACGATGAGGCTCCGTTCATCGACGTAAACGATACGGCTTGTCGCAAGCTGGGCTACAGCCGCGCCGAATTGATCGGGAAAACCCCCGCCCATATCGACCCAGATGTCACGCCCGAGAGGCTGGCTGAAATAAGCGTGCTTGCCTCGGCCAGTCGTGGATTCTCATTCGATACCCGCCACCGGGCCAGCGATGGTCGTATTTTTCCGGTCGAGATTGCCACTACTGCGTTCGTTGATGAAGACAGTCGCTATGTGATTTCCGTGGCACGTGACATCTCCGAACGCAAGCGTCTTGAAAACGTGCTCCGCTTTATTGCCAATCCGGATAACACACAAGACTTCCTCAGTGCCCTGGCTGCTTATCTGGCACAAATCCTCGATGTCGCCTACGTTCTCATCGACCGCTTGGCCGCTGAGCCCGGTATCGCCGAGACGGTGGCGCTGTCTGCCCATGGGGCCATCGTACCCAATATGCGCTATGCGCTGGCGCATACCCCCTGCGAAAATATCATCAACAAGCGCGCCTGTTGTTTTCCCAGGGAGGTGCAAGCGCTTTTTCCCGAGGATCCCTTGCTGGCCGACATGGGCGCTCAAAGTTATGCGGGCACTCCACTGTGGGATTCCGCGGGCAAGCCGATCGGGCTGATCGCCGTGCTCGACAACAGGCCGATGCCGGACGAAGCCGGTACCCTGCAGATATTGCAACTGGTTGCGCCACGGGTGGCTGCCGAGCTGGAGCGCCGGCATCACGAAACCGAACTGCGCACGCGGGAGCAGGAGTTCCGCAGTCTTGCCGAGGCTTCGCCGGACCACATCATCCGCTACGACGCCGAGCGACGAATCTGTTATGTGAGCCAGCAGCTCTCCCAGTTGCTGGGCATTGACCATGACCCCCTGGCCATCGGCAAGCGGTCACATGAAATGTGGCCGGATGGACGCTTTGCTCGCATCGAGCAGGCCGTTGCCCAGGCGATGCAAACCGGCCAACCGGCTTCTGCCGAAGTCTGGGTTCATGTTGGTTCGCAAGCGGCTCGTTATCACCATGTCTACGTCACGCCGGAACGCGACGAGTCCGGCAAAGTCATCGGTGCCATCGCTTTTGGGCGTGACGTGACCGAACTCAAGCAAACCGAAGAGCGCGTCCGCCAGCTCTCGCTGGCCGTTGAACAAAGCCCCGGGAGCATCCTCATCACCGACCTGGAAGCCCGGATTCAATACGTTAACGAGGCCTTCCTGAAGCAGACCGGATATTGCCGCGAAGAAGTGATCGGCAAAAACCCGAGCTTCCTGAACTCGGGAAAGACGCCGCGCGAGAACCATCTCGCGCTCTGGGCGGCCCTCACGCACGGGCAAGCCTGGCAAGGCGAACTCTACAACCGGCGCAAGGATGGCAGCGAATACGTCGAGTACGCCATCATTTCCCCGCTGCGTAATCCGGATGGCGAGGTCACCCACTACGTCGCCGTCAAGGAAAACATTACCGAGAAAAAGCGAGTCGCCCAGGAACTGGACGCCCACCGCCACCATCTGCAGTCACTGGTTGAACAACGGACACGCGAACTCCAGGCGGCCTGGCAAGCCGCCGAGGCTGCCAATCAGGCCAAGAGCGCCTTCCTGGCGAACATGTCGCACGAAATCCGCACGCCGATGAACGCCATCCTCGGTCTCACCTATTTGTTGCGGGCCGAGGCTACGCCGGCCCAGAAAGACCGGCTGGGCAAGATTGACGATGCCGGCAAACACCTGATCTCGATCATCAACGACATCCTCGACTTGTCGAAGATCGAGGCGGGCAAGCTGCAACTGGAACACAGCAATTTTTCCCTGTCGGCCGTACTGGATCATGTCAGTTCCATGCTTGGCGAGGCGGCCAGCGCCAAGGGGCTGACCATCCGCGTTGAGGCCGATGCCGTGCCTGCCTGGTTGCGCGGCGACGTCATGCGCCTGCGCCAGGCCCTTCTCAACTACGCCAGCAATGCGGTCAAATTCACTGAGCGTGGCGACATCACCCTGGCTGCGAAAGTGCTGGAAGACAGCGGCGATGAGCTGCTGCTGCGTTTTACGGTGAGTGATACGGGCATCGGCATCGAGCCGGACAAACTCACCCGGCTGTTCCAGCCCTTCGCGCAGGCCGATGACTCGACCACCCGCCGTTATGGCGGCACGGGTCTCGGGCTGGCCATTACTCGCCGGCTGGCCGAAATGATGGGCGGCGAAGCGGGGGCGCAGAGCACACCCGGCCAGGGCAGTGTCTTCTGGTTTACCGCCCGTCTGCAACGCAGCCACGGTATCCAGGTACATGCCGAGGCGACAGCGACCGATGATGCCGAACATCAATTGCGGGCGCGCCCGCAACCGGCGCATCTGTTGTTGGCCGAAGACAATGCTGTCAACCTGGAAGTCGCGCTGGAGCTGCTGCATAGCGTTGGCCTGGCCGTCGATGTTGCCGTGGACGGTCTCGAAGCGCTGGCGCTGGCCCGGCAGAAGCAATACGACCTGGTGCTGATGGACATCCAGATGCCCAATCTCGACGGTCTCGATGCCACCCGGGCGATCCGCGCCCTGCCGGGCTGGAGCGAGATTCCCATTCTGGCGATGACGGCGAATGCCTTTGACGAAGACCGGCTGGGCGTTACGCTGGCCGGAATGAACGACCATATTGCCAAGCCGGTCGATCCCAAGCAGCTCTTTGCCACCTTGCTGAAGTGGCTGCCGGAGCCGGAAACCGGTGACGCTAGCACGGCCCCCCAGATCTCGGCCTCATT
The DNA here is from genome assembly GCA_049294655.1 of Azonexus sp. Taxonomy (GTDB): domain Bacteria; phylum Pseudomonadota; class Gammaproteobacteria; order Burkholderiales; family Rhodocyclaceae; genus Azonexus. The sequence goes on along the minus strand of JBAQDI010000021.1, from coordinate 77,773 downwards.
GACTACAACGCGAGCCGAAGATGACTCCGACGCGGGGTTGCGTGCTCACCTGGCAGCCATTCCCGATCTCGACATGGCGGCTGGCCTGAGGCTGGTGCGCGGCAAACTCCCGAGTTACCGACGGGTCCTCAAGCTCTTCGCCGATGGCCATGGCGAGGATGTGTTGCGCCTCGGCGAATTGATCCGGCAGGGTGACCTGGTCGCCGCCGAAAAAATCGCCCACGCCCTCAAGGGTGCCGCTGGCACCATTGGCGCCACGACCATTCATGCCCTGGTCAGCGAGCTCGACATGGCCCTCAAACGTGGTGATGGCGAGCTGGCGCAAACTGCACTCATGCCACTGGCCGAGCGCTTGCCGAGCCTGCTCGATGCCCTGCAGGCTGCGCTGGCGGGAGATTTTGCACAAAACAGCCTCTCGACAACGGCTAGGTAAAGCTATCGGCTTACCACTGGTCGGCCGCGGCGATGGGCGTTGTGGACCAGCATCGTTGTCGCAGCACGCCAACCAAGGCGCGGCGGGCTCAGCGCAACGCCTGCGACGCGAAGTCCAAATGGAACGCCACCACAGTTACGCGAGTTGGCAGCAGGGAAATTAAAAAACTGGCCGAAATTTCTGCTTGCTCGCAGCAATCCGGTCAGCGGCCAGCGGAGACACAATTCGCTGGTTGGTGTTCATGGAAGGCTGTCGCCATCCCTGCTGTCTGCGCGGCGGGGCAGACAGCAGGGTTTCGTGAATGCATGTATGACTAATAGCGTATATGCAATTAGTGTTGTTCATGGCATGATTGACGCGGTGCAACATTGTCACAAGACCTTTGAATTGCAGAGTATTCCCTAATGTCATTGATGTCGTCTGGCCTCGTCCGGCCGCACAGTTCAAAAATTGCTTTTCTGCATCGCATACTCGATGCCGCGGTGATTCTCATCAGTTTGTTTATCTCGATGCAGGTCATCCGCGATCTGGAATTCGATCACCATTATGGGCAGGCAGCTACTTGGGCTGTCATGCTTTTTCTGACCACGGGTGGGGCGCGTCAGATTTACGGCTCATGGCGTACGGAGTCGTTGCCGAGAGCGGTGCTGGCGACGGTGGTGACCTGGTTCTGGACGGCGATGTTGCTGGTCCTGGTAGCTTTTTTGACCAAGACATCCGGCGATTATTCCCGCATGGTGATTGTGTTTTGGTTTGTGCTGGCTCCACTTCTTCTGGCGCTGACGCGGATGGCGCTGCGCATGGTGCTGAAGTCACTGCGTGCGGGAGGGCGAAATACCCGCTCGCTGGCGATTGCCGGCAAGACCGCCCTCGGGACGCGGGTTCTGGAAAAAATTGAATCTACACCCTGGTTGGGCATGCGGTTCGTCGGCTTTTTTGACGACCGACTAGCTGCTCGGGATTGCAAGGATGCCGCCAATCATGTCGATGGCGTCGGGCGTTTTGACGAGCTGGTCGAAATGGCCCGGGATGGCAAGGTGGATTACGTTTACATCACCCTGCCGATGCGGGCCGAGGCGCGCATTATCGAACTGGTGACGGCCCTGGCAGATACCACGGCGTCGGTGTACTTGGTGCCGAATTTCTTTGTTTTCGATCTGCTGCATGGCAAGTTGGCCAGCCTGGACGGTATTCCGGTGCTCAGTCTGCACGAGACGCCTTTTTATGGTGTCGATGGTTGGGTGAAGCGGCTTGAGGATCTCGTGGTGGCCAGCCTGATCCTGTTGCTGATTGCTATGCCAATGCTGTTCATTGCGGCCGGGGTGAAGCTGACTTCGCGGGGGCCGGCACTGTTCAAGCAGCGTCGCTATGGCTTGAATGGCTCGGTCGTCGAAGTGTGGAAGTTCCGCAGCATGACGGTGGCAGATAACGGCGACAAGATAGTTCAGGCGCAGAAGAACGATGCGCGGATCACGCCGTTTGGTGCTTTCCTGCGCCGTACCTCACTCGACGAGTTGCCGCAGTTTTTCAATGTGCTGCAGGGCACGATGTCGGTGGTCGGGCCGCGCCCGCATGCCGTGGCGCACAACGAGGAATACCGCAGCCAGATCCGCGGCTACATGCTGCGCCACAAGGTCAAGCCGGGTATTACCGGCTGGGCACAGATCAACGGCTGGCGGGGCGAAACGGAAACCCTCGATAAAATGTCCATGCGCATCAAGTTCGATCTTGAGTATGTGCAGCACTGGTCCTTGTGGATGGATATCAAGATCATTTTCCTGACGGTGTTCAAGGGCTTTGTGCACAAGAACGCTTATTGAGCCTTGTCTTTTGGCCGTTATTTCGGGATTTTCATGATCATTCAACCCGTTATTCTTTGTGGCGGCTCCGGTACGCGCCTTTGGCCGCTGTCCCGCGAGGAATACCCCAAGCAGTTGCTTCGTTTGAACGGCAACCACACCATGCTGCAGGCTACGGCCTTGCGCCTGGCCGGTATGCCCCTGGCGGCTGACGATGTGCTGGCGGCGCCTTTGCTGGTCGGTAATGAAGAATACCGATTCCTGATTGCCGAGCAGTTGCGCCAGGTCGGTGTGGCGCATCCTTCCCTGATTCTCGAGCCCTGCGGTCGCAATACTGCACCTGCCCTGACGCTCGCCGCGCTGGCCGCCCAGCTTGAGGGGCTGGACCCGGTGCTGGTCATCATGCCGGCTGATCATGTGATCCAGGACGAAGCAGCGTTCCGTCAGGCCGTGCTGCGGGGCGCGCGGTTGGCCGAGCAGGGCAAGCTGGTGACTTTCGGTATCAAGCCGACGGCGCCGGAAACCGGCTACGGCTACATCAAACAGGGTGGGGTACTCAGTGATGGTGCCTGCCTGGTTCAACAGTTCGTCGAAAAACCCGATGCGGCAACGGCCGAGGCTTATCTGGCGAATGGCGGTTTCCTGTGGAATGGCGGCATTTTTGTCATCAAGGCGTCGGTCTGGCTGGCCAAGATGGAGCAATGTCGGCCGGATATCGCCGGTGCCTGCCTCAAGGCCTTCGATGGTCGTCAGCAGGATCACGATTTTCTGCGACCGGACAAGGCGGTATTTGCCGATTGCCCGGCGGATTCCATCGATTATGCGGTGTTTGAGCGCCTGGCGCGGCTCGGGGCGAATACGGGTGAAGTCGCCGTCGTGCCGCTTGATGCTCGTTGGTCCGATGTCGGCGCTTGGAGTGCCTTGTGGGAAATCGGCAACAAGGATGCCGGCGGCAATGTGCTGATGGGCGATGTGCTGACGGTCGACACCCGCAATACGCTGGTGATTGCCGAAGACAGGCTGGTTGCCTGCGTTGGCCTGAACGATGTGGTGATCGTCGAAACTCCGGATGCCATCCTGGTGGCGAATCGTTCGGAGATTCAGAAGGTCAAGGACGTGGTTGCCCAGCTCAAGGGCAACAAGCGTTCGGAGTCGCATTCGCACCGCAAGGTTTTCCGGCCCTGGGGCTGGTACGACAGCATCGATTTCGGCGATCGCTTTCTGGTCAAGCGGATCGTCGTCAATCCCGGTGGCTGCCTGTCGCTGCAGATGCACCACCACCGCGCAGAGCACTGGATTGTCGTTTCCGGTACGGCCAAGGTGACGCGCGGCGAGGAAACCCTGCTCGTTTCGGAAAACCAGTCCACATATATCCCGCCCGGTACGCTGCATCGCCTGGAAAATCCGGGCAAGCTGCCGCTGGAAATGATCGAAGTGCAGTCCGGCAGCTATTTGGGCGAGGATGACATCGTTCGCTTTGAGGATATTTACGGGCGTTGATTGAAGAGTCCGGGCTGTTCTGCGAAGAAGCAGGCGTTCGGCCCGGCGTTCCCTGCTGACGGCATGCAATCGGGGCAGAGTAGTTCAGACCCGGTTTTTTTAGAAAGTGCTGTGTGTTCCGATTACTTACCCTTTTTGTGTCTTTGCTGGTCCTCGGTCTGGTCGGTTGCGCTTCCGTTTTTGATGCGCCCTATGAGGAGCTGGCGCCTGAAGTCAGCGAAGCGGATCACGATTTGCCGGTGCCGATTGAACTCGAACCCGGTGAGCTCCATGAGTTGCTGCAGCACGCGCCGCCCGACAAGGCGCGCTACAAGGATCTCTGGGAGCGGATCCGCCATGGTTTCCAGGTTGCCGATCTCGACAGGGATGCGCAGGTCAATCGTGTAGCGCAGCGTTTTGCCAACGACAGGTTTCTCGATCACACGGCGCAGCGCGCTTCCAGTCTTCTGTTCTACGTAGTGGAGGAAGTCGAGCGGCGCCAGTTGCCGATGGAACTGGTCCTCGTTCCCTTCGTTGAATCCGGCTATGCGCTAGGGGCAAAATCCGAGGCGGAAGCCCATGGTGCCTGGCAGTTCATCGCTGGCACGGCGCGTACCTACGAACTCAATATCGACCGTTTTCGCGACGAACGTCGCTCGCTGATTTCATCGACCCGGGCTGCCCTCGACTATCTGAGCATGCTCCATGGCATGTTCGATAGCTGGCCGCTGGCCATGGCGGCCTACAACTGCGGAGAAAACCGCGTGCTGGCCGAGGTTAAGCGCGCCAAGGCACGTGGCATCAAGAAACCCGGTTTCAACGAGATAGCCGCGAGTTTGCCCCAGGAAACCCGCGATTACGTGCCGCGCATTTTTGCTCTGAAGAAAGTCATTGCCGATCCGGCGGCCTACAAGACAGTGCTGCCCGCCATCGAAAATGCGACGCGCTTTACCGTGGTCGAAATGCATCGCGATATCGACGTCAGTCTGGCGGCGCAGCTGGCCGGTCTCAAGCTCTCCGAGTTCGTGGCCCTCAACCCGTCGTTGCAGGCGCCGGTCATTGTTGGCCGGACGCGAACCCAACTGCTGTTGCCGCACCTTGCGGCGCTGCAACTGGCCGTCGGTATGGGCAGTCATCCCGGCCCCTGGGTTTCCTGGCGGCCGGTGCGCATTACCCGCTCGACGACGCCGGGCGAGTTGGCCCGGCGTAACGGCGTGTCGGCGCGCCTGATCCAGCAGGCCAATCCGTTGCCGGACGGTCATTTCTACGCGGTCGGTGCGACCTTGCTGCTGCCGCTCAAGGGTAACCAGGTGGCCGAAGATATCAGTGCCCAGCAGGCGCGCGACGCAGCTTTGCTGACGCATTCGGTATTGCCGGTTCAGAGCGGCATCCGCTAGCTGCCGGTTGCTAGGCGCGGCTCGGTGTCTCTGGCGGATCCGTTTGTGCTTTCACAGCCTATGAAAAATTAAGGCGCCAAGCCATTGGTCGTCAGCGTTTTCATTGGTGCTCCGGTGCTTTCCGGGCATCCCATTGTTTTGCATGGTGAAATAATTTGCGATCGGTCGTTATTGTGCGGTGCATGGTAAAATGTCACCGTCAATAGCGCGTGTGCGCCAACCCGGACTCCCGTGATTAGAGGTAAATATGTTTCCTGACGCTTATACCCGTTCTGCCATCGCCCTGATGCTGGCTCTTGGTCTCGTTTCTCCCGTGGTACTTGCTGCTGATGGCGCGGAGGCTTCAAGTGAGGCCAATTCCCCGTTAGGCAAAGAGTCTGCCGGCAAGGCAAAAGCGCTCGTGCAGGAAGAGCCGCAGCCGGCCGACTCGACAATGGGTGACTATCAACTGGGGGGTAAGGCGCCTGTGTTCGGCGGCGATTCGGGCGTTTCAAATTTTACGCAGCAATCTTCCACGACGGGCTATGAGTTGTCAGGTTCGGGTATTGCGGGTGGTAGAGGCAGTAATCAAGGCTTGATGATGACCTCGCCGAGTCGTGGCCGGGCGTTGGGCTTGACCGAAGGTATTTATGTCTTTCCTGCGGCCATGATCGGTATCGGTTATAACGATAACGTTACCGCGGTAAGTACGGGCAAAAAGTCGTCGAGCATCGTCGTGCTCAATCCGGAAGTGGTGGCCGAGGCCAAGAATCGTGGTGATCGCTACACGCTGGCCTACCAGGGCAACTATGGTCGTTACCAGAGTTCCAGTGCGGACGATTTTGATAGCCACACCTTTTGGGCTGGGGCGGACAATTACTGGACGACCCGCCTGCGTACAGGGATCGGTGCCGGCTATCTTTTCAAGTCGGATGCGCGAGGTACGACAGCGCTCAACTCATCAGCCCTTCCCGAGCCGTCACGTTGGCACGCGCCTGTTTTTAAAGCCTTGGTTGTTTATGGGGCGAAAGGGGCGCCCGGTCGTCTGGAGTTTGAAACCTCCTACATGAACAAGCGCTACGAGAATAATCGCACCACGACGGAAAGCTTCGATCTCGATATGGCGACTTTTTCTGGGCGGTTCTTTTACCGCGTAATGCCCAAAACGTATGCTCTGCTTGAGTTACGCGATACCGAGAGTGACTACAAGCTGAAGACGTCAACCAGAGACAACTCGGATCGTCGCGTATACCTCGGTGTGACTTGGGAAGCCACCGCAAAGACAGAAGGGACGATCAAGCTCGGCAAGGCCTACAAGAACTTCAATAATTCAACGGTGGAAGATGCGTCAGGTACGGCTTGGGAAGTTGGTGTGCGCTGGATGCCGCAGACCTATTCGATGATTGAGCTCGAAACCTCGAAGTCGCTCTACGATTCGGACGGCGTTGGTTCGTACGCCAGCGGCACGGCGACAACCCTGACTTGGGATCACAAGTGGGCCAGCTACATCAATTCCCGCCTCTCTGTAGGCAAGCTGGTTGCTGACTACAAAGGGGCCGATCGCAAGGACGATACCAATACCTATAGCGCGGCCTTCTATCGGGAAATGGGGCAGCATTTGCGTGCGGGGGTGAATTACACCTATACCGATCGGACATCCAACCAGGTCGGGGTTGATTTCAAGCGTAATGTCATGATGATGACTCTTGAAGGTGTGTTCTAAATGGTATTTCTGCGTCAACTCCTGACCTTGCTGTGCCTGTTTGCCGGGCTGTCGGCTGGGCCGTTGGTATTCGCCCAATCGGCAGATGTTCCGGCACTGCAGGGAAATGAAGATCGGAACTTCCAATTTACGCCCTCGGGATTGTCTGTTTACAAGCTATCGGCGGGTGATGTCATCACCATTCGCGTTCTGGGCGAGGACGACCTGAATCGCGAAAAAATCCGCCTGACCGATGCTGGTTCGATCTCTTACCCGGCGCTGGGTGAAATTCGGGTCATGAACATGACCATCGGCGACCTGGAAAAAGTCATCACCGATGGCCTGCGTGGGCGCTTTCTGGTGAATCCCAAGGTTTCTGTGGCCATCGATGAATACCGGCCGTTCTACATCAATGGCATGGTCGAGAAGCCGGGGGGCTACCCCTTCCAGCCCGGGCTGACCGTGCGCAAAGCGGCATCGTTGGCTGGCGGCTTCAAGGAGCGTGCTTCGGTCAACAAGGTGTTCATCATTCGCGAAAGCGACCCGGCCCAACGCTCCCAGCCTTCGCATCTCAATTCGCCGGTTTACCCGGGTGACATCGTGACGGTCGAAGAAAGCTTCTTCTGATTGCGTTCTGGCCCCAAATAAATCTCAGCAAAGTAAACAGCCAATGACTTCCCAAGCAAGACCGGAGCAGCCGCAGCACAAGCAGATGTTTCTGCACGATCCAGAAGACCAGGAAGAAAAGCTCGAAATTCTCGAGTACTGGCGAAGTATCCTGAAACGCAAGAAACAGATATTGGCCTTTGGCCTGGTTTTTGCGGTGCTGGCGGCGGCTATTGTCTTTGCGATGACACCGATCTATCGCTCGACCGTGACGCTGATGATCGAGGTGGGCAAGGCCAAGGTCGTCACCATTGAAGATGTCTATTCCGGTGCGACCCAGAATCGCGAGTACTTCCAGACCCAGGTCGAGATCATCAAATCGCGCGAGGTTGCGATCAGGGCGATTCAGAAGGCCAAACTTTGGGAGACCGAGGAATTCGACCCGCGTCCGAAGGGCGATTCGATGCTGGCCAACTTGCTGGTCAGCGTTGGCTTGAAGGAAGATCCGGTGGCCATCGAGTGGAATGAAGGCAACATGGCCGAGGCAATTTACCCGGCTTTCGTTGGGCGTGTGAGCATTGAACCGGTGCGATTAAGCCAGTTGGCAAAGGTTACCTTCGAGTCGAGCAATGCCGATCTTGCAGCCCGGGTGGCCAATACTCTGGCACTGACCTACATCGAAAGTGACATGGATGCCCGCTATCAGGTCACTCAGCAGGCCAGTACCTGGATTCAGGAGCGCCTGGCCTCGTTGCGGGTCAAACTCGAAGAGTCCGAACGTACTCTGCAGGCCTATCGGGAAAAAGCCGGCATCGTTGACATGAAGAATGTTGGCCAAAGTGGCGCTGGCCAGCAGATGATGGAAGTGACCAGCCGTCTGGTCGAGGCGCGTCTGCGCCGGGCCGAGGCCGAGAATGCCTACAACCAGATCAAGTCGGCCAAGAAAAGTGGTGATCTGACCTCCTTGCCGGCAGTCATCCGCAACCCCATCGTGGCCGATGCCTTGCGCCAGGAGTCGCAGGCCGAGCGGCGCCTGGCCGAGCTGACGCAACGTTACGGCACCGAACACCCGAAGTACATGCAGGCTGAAGGCGAATTGAAGTCGGCGCGCGAAAATCTGCAACGCCAGGTGGAAACCGTGGTGGCCAGCATTACTCAGGAATATGAAGTAAACAAGGGCACTGAGCGTTCGCTGGTAGGGCAGATGGCAGCAGCTCGTGGTGGTGTCCAGGACATCAACCGCAAGGAATTTGAATTGACCGTACTGGAGCGCGAAGTCGAATCGAATCGTCAAATATTTGACATGTTCGTCAAGCGTGCCAAGGAAACCAGTATATCCAGCGATCTGCAGACGCCGGTGGCGAGGGTGGTTGACGCTGCCGTCGTTCCTGACGCTCCGATAAAGCCGAAAAAGTCGCAGATCATAATGATTGCCTTCGTTCTCGGGCTCTTTGTCGCGATGCTGGCCGCTCTTTTGCTGGAGCGCCTCGATAACACACTGAAGACCTCGGAAGATGTTGAAAGCAAGCTGAAAACCCCTTTACTGACGGCCTTGCCCTTGTTGACCGATAAAGAGGTGGCGCGCGAATCAACAGCCCGCATTTTCATCGACAACCCGAAATCCCTGTATGCCGAGGCGATTCGTACGGCACGCACGGGAGTGCTGCTTTCGGCACTCGATATCCCCAAACGTCTGCTGCTGGTGACCTCCGGCCTGCCGGGCGAGGGCAAGACAACCTTTGCGATCAACCTTGCCATGGCGCATGCCCATACCAAGAAGACCCTGCTGATCGATGCCGACATGCGGCGGCCGGCGATTTCCAAGGGGCTGGGTTTGCCAACAGGGGTTCAGGGGCTGTCCAACCTGGTTTCTGGGGCGGCAAAGCTGGAAGATTGCCTGCAGCACCTGGAAGGTTCCAGCTTGGCGATCATGTCGGCGGGCAGCATTCCGCCAAACCCGGTTGAACTTCTGTTGTCGCAGAAATTCAAGGATACGATGGATCATTTGCTGGCGATCTACGACGTCATCATCATCGATTCGCCGCCAGTGGAACTGGTCAGTGATGCCCTGGTGATCAGCTCGATGGCGACCGGCGTCATTTATGTAACCAAAGCCATGTCTACCCCGTGGCAGATTGCGCGGCGTGGTCTGCAGCGCATTCGTCGCGCTGACGGCCAGGTGCTGGGCGTTGTGCTGAATAATCTCGATTTTGTTCAGGCGGAAAAGTACTACGGTGAATATTCCGGCTACGGCAAATACGGTTACGGCCAGACGGGTTATGGTGCCGTCTATGGTGAGGATAGTAGTGCCTCATAAAATGCGTCGGTGAGATGGTGGCGGCTTCCGGCATGATCGATCTGCACTCGCATCTGCTCTATAGCGTTGACGATGGAGCCTCAACACTTGAGGAGTCGCTTGCGCTGGCCAGTATTGCCGTGGCCGACGGTATTCATACCTCGGTCCTGACGCCGCATATTCACCCGGGGCGCTACCAGAATTCGCGCTCCAGCCTGCTCGGCAAGGTGCTCAAGTTCCAGGGCGAACTCGACGCTGCGGGCATTCCTCTGCAACTCCGTTTGGGTGGAGAGGTTCGCCTGAGCATCGAGTCGCTTGATCTGATCCTTGAAGGAGAGGCGCCTTTCCTGGGTTCGGTAGCTGGCTACAGGATATTGTTGCTGGAATTCCCTCACCAGATGATCCCGGTTGGCAGCCAGCAGTTCATCGAGAAGCTGCTGGCCATGAAGATCAGGCCACTGATTGCCCACCCCGAACGCAACAAGGCGGTCATGGCTCAACCCGAGCGCATCCGGGGCTTTGTCGATTCCGGCTGCTGGCTGCAAGTAACCGCAGGTTCGGTGGCCGGTCGTTTTGGTGAACATTCAAGGCAGGTGGCCACCTGGCTGGTAAAAAATGACCTGGTCCATGTTCTCGCTTCCGATGCCCACAATGCCGAACATCGCCCCCCGGTGTTGAGCGACGGCCGCAATGCCATTGCTACCCTGATTGGTGAGTCGAAAGCCTGGGACATGGTGCGTGACCATCCTGCTCAAATTATTGCGAACACATGAGCCCAAGATTGACCTTGCCGCAAAAGACCCTGCTCGGCCTGCTGCTTTCGGCATCGCTGCTGGCAATCTGGAGCGCGGCAAGCGCCGGCTGGCACGATTTCCAGCTCATGAAGCCGCGTGCCGTCGTTGATTCTTGGCGCAACGGCACGCCGCCAGGGATGAAGCTCTGGGGCATAACGCTTGAGCAGTTGAAACGGGCGCAAGCGCGTAAGCCAGATGATCCGCAGGTTGCCGAGAGTCTGGGCTATCTTTTTGCTTACCAGGCGATGCGTAGTCGTGAGATTCCTGAGTTGGAGCAGGCACTCCTTGTTGAGGCTATTGGTTATTTTCGTGATGCTATCCGATGTCGCCCGATGTCGCCCTATCCTTGGGGTAATCTTGCCTTGGCCTTGCACAAAAAAAATGAGGCTCCGGAAGAAATGTGGGCAGCCTTTGATCATGCGATGCGCTACGGTCAACGTGAATTTGGCGTGCAAAAGCAGTTGGCGGAAATTGCTTTTGCCCATTGGGGCAAGGCTGGATATATACGCCAGGGACAAATGAAGGAAATTGTTACCAGTGTGCAGGGCTATAGTTATCGTATGGCTCTGCTCGAAATTGCAGAGCACAACAATGTCCGAGGTCTGCTTGACGATCCTCTTGTCGGTGGGGATGAGTAACTGCGGTGCTTACATGCGGCTTTCTCTGCTCAGTTTTTCCAGTAGTTCACGCCACAGACGAACTTGGGATGCTCCGCCCTTGCGACTGGTGCCATTGGCTGTCCAGACATCATCGTCATTGAAGCTGAAAACCGGCTCCAGGTCCGGGCGCTGCGAGGCTGGGCGCAGCTCGCGAATCAGGTTGTCCATGATCCATGGTTCTGCATCCGGCGTGGGATAGTAGGCAAGTACCATGTGCGCTTCGTTGGTGCTCTTGGCTTGCACGTAGGTAATGCGCAGGCGCTCGATGGGAATGCCCAGGTCTTTCAATGAAAGATATTTGGCAATCGAATAATCTTCGCAATCGCCGGCAAACAGGCCCAGCATCTCGACCGGCGTGGCCCAGTAATCCTCGCGTCCCCAGGCTGCCTGGTCATTGGCGTAGGGCACCTGATTGAAAAAGTCGTTGGCCTTACGCAAGGTGAGCGATTCGGCCCGTCCTTCGGAAGCCTTTGCCCCTTGCACCTCGGCCCCCCGCATGTCGTTGAGCAGGCGCTTCCAGACCATCAGTCGTTGCACGGCATCAGGTGAGAAGCGGCGGCTGACGTAACTGAGCAGATTATCCGGAAAGTCGACGAGGCCGCCAAGGGCTGCGGGAGCAAGCCAGAGCGAGAATATTATTGCTCCAACAAGAAAGCTCCACCTAGGAGAAATCATCCGGAAATACCGTCAATCATGGAGAACGCATTCTACTTTAGCAATCAAGTCGGGAGTCGGGTTCTTCGCGCATGGCGCGACAGAGTCACTTTGCGCTGGTTTGACCTTGCTTTTAATCGTTATATGACTTTATGCATACCTGTGTATGCATCTATGCTGCGCTGCAAAATATTTCTTTATCATCGCTGGGTGTGCTGGCACAATCGCGCGGTTGTCCCATGTTTTGGCGTGTTTTTTTGCCAATTATATGGCGCTTACGTCACACTGTTCACCCAAGAAAAAACATGAAAATTGCCATTGCAGGGACCGGCTACGTCGGTCTGTCCAACGCCATCCTTCTCGCCCAGCACAATGAAGTTGTCGCGCTGGACATTATTAAAGAGAAGGTTGATATGCTCAACCGCAAGCAGTCACCGATTATCGACACTGAAATCGAGGATTATCTTGTCAACAAATCCCTGAACCTGCGAGCCACGCTCGACAAGCACGAAGCCTATAGTGGGGCTGACTACGTAATCATCGCCACGCCGACCGATTACGATCCGGAAACCAACTACTTCAACACAGGTTCCGTCGAGGCTGTCATTCGCGACGTCATGGCGATCAATCCGAACGCGGTAATGGTCATCAAATCCACCGTTCCTGTTGGCTACACCGCCCAAGCCCGGGCACAGTTCAACTGTAGCAACATTCTCTTCTCGCCGGAATTTCTGCGCGAGGGCAGGGCGCTTTACGACAACCTGCATCCGTCACGCATCATTGTCGGTGAGCGTAGTCAGCGGGCCGAAACATTTGCTAACCTGCTCAAGCAAGGGGCCATCAAGCAGGATATTCAGGTGCTGTTTACCGAGAGCACTGAGGCAGAAGCCGTAAAGCTCTTCTCCAATACCTACCTTGCCATGCGGGTGGCCTACTTCAACGAGCTCGATACCTATGCCGCGACCCATGGCCTGGATACCCGCCAGATCATCGACGGTGTTTCCCTCGATCCGCGCATCGGTAGCCACTACAACAACCCTTCGTTTGGCTACGGTGGCTACTGCTTGCCCAAGGACACCAAGCAACTCCTCGCCAACTATCGGGATGTGCCGCAAAACCTCATTCACGCGATTGTCGAGTCAAACACCACACGCAAGGATTTCGTTGCCGATGAAATCATCCGTCGGGAGCCCAAGATTGTCGGTGTCTATCGTCTGATCATGAAAGCCGGTTCGGATAACTTCCGGGCTTCCAGTATTCAGGGGATCATGAAGCGCATCAAGGCGAAAGGTATCGAGATCATCATTTATGAGCCGGTACTGGAGGAGAGTGAGTTCTTCCGCTCCCGCGTTGTTAACGACCTGGATGCCTTCAAGCAGCAGGCCGATATCATCATTGCCAACCGTATTACCGACGACATCCACGATGTGGAAGCAAAGGTGTACAGCCGTGACCTGTTTGGTGGGGATTAATTAAATATGTGCATACTTGTCACTGGTGGAGCCGGTTTTATCGGCAGCAACTTTGTCCTTGACTGGCTATCGCAATCCACAGAGCCGGTGGTGAATCTTGATACGCTTACCTATGCGGGAAATCTGGAAAACCTGGTTACGGTCGACGGTGACCGGCGCCACTCTTTCGTCAAAGGGGATATCGGTGATTTCGATCTTGTTGCCCGAATGCTGGCCGAATACCAGCCACGTGCCGTAGTCAATTTTGCCGCCGAATCGCATGTCGACCGTAGCATCCATGGCCCGGGAGACTTCATCCAAACCAACATCGTTGGTACCTTCCGGTTGCTGGAAGCAGTGCGTGCCTACTATGGACGCCTTGATCAGGCAGCGAAAAATGGCTTTCGTTTCCTGCACGTATCGACCGATGAGGTTTATGGTTCTCTAAGCAAGGAGGATCCAGCCTTCACCGAAAAAAATCGCTACGAGCCGAACAGTCCCTATTCGGCAAGTAAGGCCGCAAGCGATCATCTGGTGCGTGCCTATCATCACACGTATGGGCTTCCTGTGCTGACGACCAACTGTTCGAACAACTACGGACCTTTTCATTTCCCGGAAAAGCTGATTCCGTTGTGTATCCACAATGCGCTTGCCGGCAAACCATTGCCAATATATGGCGATGGCCAGCAAATTCGCGATTGGTTGTACGTCAAGGATCACTGCAGCGCTATTCGCCGTGTCCTGGAGGCCGGGCATCTAGGTGAGGTGTACAACGTCGGTGGCTGGAACGAGAAGGCTAACCTGGAAGTGGTACACACGCTATGCACCATACTCGACGAACTTAGCCCGCGTGCCGACGCCAAGTCCTATCGGGAGCAAATTGTCTTCGTTGCCGATCGCCCGGGCCATGATCGCCGCTACGCAATTGACGCGACCAAACTTGAGTGTGAACTTGGCTGGAAGCCCGCAGAAACCTTTGAGACCGGTATTCGCAAGACAGTACAGTGGTACTTGGACAACCAAGCTTGGGTGAACAATGTCACCAGTGGCGCATACCAGAATTGGGTTGGTAAACAATACGGGGCGTGACGATGAAAATTTTACTTACCGGCAAAAATGGTCAGGTAGGATTTGAGCTGCAACGCTCACTCGCTCCGCTGGGCGAGATTATTGCGGTCGACATGGCAGATTGCGATCTTTCCAATCCGGACGCCATCCGTAAACTGGTGCGCGATATCAAGCCCCAGATCATCGTCAATCCTGCAGCCTACACAGCGGTAGACAAGGCAGAGAGTGATCAGGACATCGCTTACGCGGTCAATGGTATCGCGCCGGGAATTTTCGGCGAAGAAGCCAGGGGGATAGGCGCACTGGTCATTCACTATTCCACTGACTACGTTTTTGATGGGAGGAAGGCTGGCGCATACGATGAAAATGACCTGCCCAACCCGCAAAGTGTGTATGGGAAAAGCAAATTGCAGGGAGAGCAGGCCTTGCAGCATAGCGGGGCGGACTACCTCATTTTTCGTACCAGCTGGGTATTTGGTGCCCACGGCGGCAATTTCCCAAAAACAATCCTCAAACTTGCCGCCGACCGTGAATATTTGAATGTCGTTGCAGACCAGATCGGCTCGCCAACCTCTGCAGCACTAATTGCCGATGTCACCGCACAAATTGTCTGCCAATACACAAAGCGCAGGGAACGGGTGCGGTTCAGTTTTGGCATCTACCATCTGGTTGCCGCGGGAGAAACCAACTGGTGCGAGTATGCAAAGACAGTCATTCGCGCAGCTCATACTGCGGGTAAAAATCTGAAACTCAACCCTGAGGCGATCAAACCGATTACTTCCGCGGAATATCCGGTGCCTGCGCCACGCCCAGCGAACTCTTTGCTAGATACTGGCAAGCTTCGATCTACGTTCGGACTTGGATTGCCAGCGTGGCAATCCGGTTTGACGCATGTACTGCAACTGATCTTGTAGAGTCCCATTCATGAAAATTTTGCCGACCATCATTCCCGATGTTCTTCTTGTTACTCCCAAAATCTTTGGCGATGAGCGGGGATTTTTTTTTGAAAGCTTCAACCAGAAGGCCTTCGAAGAAGCAACAGGCCTTGAACTTTGCTTTGTTCAGGACAACCACTCAAAAAGCGTAAAAGGTGTACTGAGAGGCTTGCATTATCAAATCGAGCCGCATGCCCAGGGAAAGCTCGTCCGGGTTGTACAGGGCGAAGTATTCGATGTTGCGGTCGATATCAGAAAAGGCTCCAAAACCTTTGGCCAATGGGTAGGTGTTCATCTCTCTGCCGAAAATAAGCAGCAGTTATGGATTCCACCGGGGCTGGCTCATGGCTTCCTGGTGTTGAGCGAGACCGCAGAATTTCTCTATAAAACCACCAATTATTATGTGCCATCTGCTGAGCGCAGCCTGTGCTGGGACGATCCAGTCTTGGCCATCCAATGGCCACTGGACGGTGTGCCAATTCTCTCGGCAAAAGATATACAAGGCCATGCCTTCCTGAATCTATGAAAGAAAACGAAACCATGCGCAAAGGCATCATCCTTGCCGGTGGCTCAGGCACTCGCCTGCACCCGGCGACCTTGGCAGTATCCAAGCAACTGCTGCCGGTTTACGACAAACCAATGATCTACTACCCGCTGACGACCTTGATGCTGGCTGGCATGCGGGATATTTTGATTATCTCAACGCCACAGGACACGCCACGCTTTCAGGCCTTGCTCGGCGACGGCAGTCAATGGGGGCTCAATCTTGAGTATTGCGTGCAACCCTCGCCAGATGGATTGGCGCAAGCATTCATCCTTGGCCGTGCGTTCATTGGAAATAATCCGAGCGCTTTGGTGCTGGGCGACAATATATTCTACGGTCATGACTTCCAGCATCTGCTAAAGCATGCTGCCGCCAGGGAGCACGGCGCGACCGTTTTTGCCTACCACGTTACCGATCCAGAGCGTTACGGTGTGGTTGAGTTCGATAGTCAGTACAAGGCGGTATCAATTGAGGAAAAGCCGGCGAGTCCTCGTTCAAACTATGCTGTCACTGGCCTGTATTTCTACGATCGTCAGGTCTGCGATATTGCCCGTGAAATAAAGCCCTCTGCCCGGGGGGAACTTGAGATCACCGATGTCAATGCACATTATCTACAGCAGAACGGCCTCGATGTCGAAATCATGGGACGAGGGTTTGCCTGGCTAGATACCGGAACGCATGACAGTCTGATGGAGGCTGGTCAATTCATTGCGACGCTGGAAAAGCGCCAGGGATTAAAAGTGGCTTGTCCGGAAGAAGTAAGTTATCGCTCGGGGTGGATTGATGCCGGACAACTGCAGAAACTGGCCCAGCCACTACTGAAAAACGGCTATGGTCAATATTTGCAGTCACTGCTTAAATAAAATATCGGACAAAAATGGTTGATTTAATAACGGGCGCGAATTGAAAAGTATAAAAATAGTTTCATATGAAAACATGTATCCGTTCCTTTTCGGGCTCGGCTACTACATGTTCATGATTTCACTTGAGCGCTCCTTTGGAATAGAGATCGCGCCTCTGGTTTCAAAAATATTTATTCTCGCTGCCGTGTTTTCCCTATTGTTTTCAGGGAAGCTGATTGAGGGGAATTTACTTATAAGTATTGCTGTGGTTGCGATGGTTTTGATATCTGCCATTGCAACGGAGTATGTCTATTTTGAATGGTCGGTTGTGTTTTTTTCGCTGAATCAGATCATTACATTATTTTTGTTTTTCAGTATCGTTCCATCGTTTGTTCAAATGCTGAACGTTTTGAAATTGATCGCTTGGGCGCCGGTTTTTTCAATATTGGTCGGCGTGGTATATCAGCTAATCGGAGTTGGTAGTCTGTTCGGAATTGATGGTGTAACTGACGCTTCCCGCCTACAAGGTTCGACAATACCAGCCTTTCTTGCGGGAATAGCCCTCAGTGCAGCATTCTCATCGATCATTATCTATTACTGTCATAGCAGGAATTATATTTTTTTGTTGCTGTTTAACTTTGCCGTCATCTTGCTGACGGCTGCGAGAATGCCAATTGTTTTATGTGCCATTCTTCTGGCGTTGTCCTTTGTTCTTCTGGATCGTGGCGGGTTTAACAAGAAGTTTTTGTATTCGGTCCTGTTTGTTGGTCTTTGTGGTATTTTCCTGGCTTTTTTTGGAGAGGCTATATTGGTTCGATTTGGCTCTGATAGTTCAAGCGGTCGTGATGTGCTATGGGAGTATTTTTCAGGATTGATTAGCGATTATTGGGGGTTCGGAATTGGCTTTGGCCATTCCATTTACTCAGTTCCTCCTCAGGTTAGTGTTCTGGTGGGGGGGAGTAGTGCTGCCCATAACGAATACATCCGAATTGCAGTTGAGATTGGGGTTACTCAGGCAATTGCATTCTATTGTTTATTGATATTTACATTTGTTGTGGCAGGATCATTGGTTTTTGGGCGTTCTAGATTAATATATTATTTTGGTTGCCTTTTATTTATGGTTTTTTGTTATACAGATAATGCTATGGCTACACCGGTTGATTATATATTGGTGCTTGTTTCTTTTTATGGAGCAATGATTGCTTCCTCAACTCACTCGTTGATTGATCTTGAGTCACATAATTGATATGTGTTTTTTAATCTAAATATTGTGTTTTTAACTAATTTTATTAAAAAATCAATTTTTATTGATGAACGAGTTGTTATTAAGCCTTTTGATATCATATCAAAAGATGGTAGCGCTGCGTTAATGGTATTAAATCTAATTTGTACAATTATGATTGTTGCAATTCATAATAATTCGATGTCTTACATAGACATCAGAGATGGTTATGATATTAATTTTATGATTCAGCAGTTTATCGTGAATGGTATTTCAAGAAGTGCTGTGCCGATATTTGCGTTGTTATCTGGTTTTTTTGTTTTTATAAAAATCGTAAAGATCGGCTATTTTTTGTTAATAAAACAAAAGATTGTTACATTGGCATTTCCGTATATTCTTACGTCGGCAATTTTGTATTTTTCCGTTGCGTTATTGAAATCTGCATTATTCGGTGATTTTGAATTATTTAATTGGAAAGAAGTTTTGTATGGGGTATTTGCGCATCCAGTTGCAATCCAATATTGGTTTTTGCGTGACTTAATTATTATTGTTGCAATTTCTCCGTTGGTTGTTTTTTGTAACGGATTTATTTTTGCATTTTTAGGTGTGGTGTTAGGTGTATTTTGGTTGTTAAATATTCAACCATTTCCTATTGTGGCTGGATGGTACGTTATTAATATTGAGGTCTTGTTTTTTTTCTGGGTTGGTGTTTTTGTCGGAAAGTTCTTGGGCGGATATGTTTATTTGCAAAGAGGGTTTTTGTTAATAATTCTGAGTGTTTCTGTGTGGATTATTTTGATAATCATTAGAATTTATTTGGATCCAAATCTAGACGTGTGGTACGTCGATCATTACACGACTTTGTCGGTGTTAATATACAAATTGCATATTTTTGTTGGTGTGTTTTGTCTTTTTGCTATTTCTTATGCTTTGCGAGGT
Source organism: Azonexus sp. (assembly GCA_049294655.1). Lineage (GTDB taxonomy): Bacteria > Pseudomonadota > Gammaproteobacteria > Burkholderiales > Rhodocyclaceae > Azonexus. The sequence continues at coordinate 58,974 of JBAQDI010000021.1, read as the reverse complement.
TCTTATTTCCTGATTGGGTTATCAGGCCTAACATTTTTTGTCTATGCTTTCCATACGGTGCCAGTATCCTATATTTCTCATCTGGTAAAAATGTTTGTCCCCTTCCATTTGGTATTTTATGTGAATTTTCCGCTTATTGTTATTATTGTTTTTTCTGCTGCCTATGCTGTTTCTGTTTATTTTCCAAGGTTCTATTCAATTATGACTGGTGGACGAAATCAAAATAAGGTAAGAGTTAGAATTTCGTAGGTTATATATTGAATGGTTTAAGTTTTATATGTGAAATTCTTAATTTTAATGCCGGTTGTTGGTGTGGTTTGTATTTTAATTATATTGGGTTTGTAAATATATGGTACGGGCTGTCGGGGAGCGTAGAAACCTGCCGGAGATTGATGCGGCTAAAGGGTTGGCGATTATATTGGTCGTTATTGGACATGTCACACCCCAGGATATATCAATCGATTGGTTTTACAGCGTGAGATCGTTCATATATGGGTTTCATATGCCTGTTTTTATGTACTTAAGCGGCTACTTGTTTTTTATGTCGGGTAAGCATCTTTTGACTGGGATAAGTTTTTGGCGCTATTTGTTGGCTAGATCAAATCGACTTTTACTTCCTTTCGTTGTATTTGGTGGGTTGATAATTTTTGGTAAGCATTTAATGGGATCAATTATTCGCGTTGATGATCCTGTAACGGATTTGATCCATAGCTTTCAATATTTGGTGATTGATACAAGTCATAGCCCGGCTCAAAGTATTTGGTTTCTTGTTGTGCTGCTCTTTGTTTCATATATAACCCCTTTGCTGTTTAGGTATTTTGGATGGTGGGTGATTGCATTTGCTGCTGCTATTGTTTTTCTGCCAAATTGGGATTTTTTGTATTTTAATAAGTTTAAATCATTCTATTTGTTTTTTTGGGTTGGTGGGGTGGTTGCATATCATGAACGTTGGCTGAATACTGTTAAAATTGGTATGGTATCTCTTTGTCTTTTTGCTATTTCATCATATGTGTATTTTGGTGAAGAATATAGAATTTTACCAATGGGTTTATTTGGTGCATTGGCAATTCATTTTTTAATTCCGTATTCTGGTTCATATATTTGTCAGGTGCTTTCCTTTATTGGCGGTCGCTCAATGGTTATTTATTTATTAAATACAATTTTTATTGGTGTTGTAAAAGGTGGGGTTTTCTATTTCTTTTCTGGAGTATCTTCTGGTTTGCTGCTGGTCGTTTTGATTTTTTCTGGAGTTTTTCTCCCGTTGGCTTTTCGTTGGCTTTTAGATAAATATCCTATTTTCTCGTCGGTTAGTCCATATTTTAGGTAGGTCGCTATTGTAATGTTTGATATTGTCATTGAAGATTTTAGATCATATCGTCGCCCGTTTCTTTCTCAAGGTTATTGGGCATTGCTCGTGCATAGATTCGGTTATTTTTCGAGATCGACCAATATTCCTGTTTTAACAATTGTATTGAAATTATTGCACATTATTCTTACTAAGCTTTGTGAGATATTATTTGGTATATACATTGGTGCGCATGTAAAAATTGGGCGCCGTTTCGTGATCGAACATTTTGGTTGCATCATTATTCATAGTCATACGATTATTGGTGATGACGTCATCGTTCGTCAGGGGGTGACAATCGGCAACAAGGTTCTGGATAGGCCGCTGGATGCGCCAGTGGTTGGCAACAGGGTAAATATCGGTGCCGGTGCTAAATTGCTCGGCAATATCGTGATTGGTAACGATGTGGATATTGGTGCAAATGCAGTGGTTCTTGTAGATGTGCCGGATAAGTCAATGGCGGTCGGTGTGCCTGCTCGTATCGTTGATAAATCCCATCGTTTCGCTGCGAGTATTTGATGAATTTTATTTCCATAACAACATGTGATCTGAATGGTGGGCGGACAGACAAACTATTCCGCATGACTTCCTCGCTGAGTGATTTTTCGTCCAGGAATCCGGACGTGACGATTCAGGCATATTTGTTGATGCAGCGCTGTTCTGATAGCGAGCTGCTTGAAATAAGGAAAGATGTCCCGGATTTTTTCAATATTTCAAATATCGAGGGCAGGGTGTCCTTGTCAAAGGCCAGGAATATCATCTTGTCGTCTATTGACGGTGGCGATTTGTCCGGTTCGGTTGTCGCTTTTCCCGACGATGATTGTTGGTATCCGCATGAAAACCTGGATGCGATCATTGAGGAGTTTTCGTCCAGTCCGGAACTTGATTTGTTTTATTGTCGTTATTCTTCATCTCCCGCTGCATTGCCCAAGCGCTTCAAACGACAATTGTCTCCCGGAGTGTTTTCGGTGGTTTCCTACGCTTCGTCCAATACCATGATCATGCGTGGTGATCTGGTTAGGCAGGCCGGATTGTTTGATGAAACTCTTGGGGTTGGCGCCAAATATAATGGTGGTGAGGATACCGACTTTGCCTTGAGAATCGTGGCATTGTCAAAAAATGTGATCTTTGCTGATGGTGCACATATTGGTCACCGGAATCCGGATAAAACCTTGCGCGGCGTTTATTATCCGGGGGCTCTTCTGGCTATCGCCAATTCTGCCCGGATCGTTTCTGGTGGATGGCGAGTTTTAGCCAAGAAGATAGCAGTTGGATTTTGGCTTGTCTTGAAACGGGAGCTGCCATTGAAAAAATATCTTGATGTTCTTGGTTTGGGTTTTCGGAGATTCATTGCCAAGTGATGCCAATTCCTGTTCAATTATTTAGATGCTGAAAGTTGTTGCTTCATTCTTGTTGCTGATATGCGGCTTTACTCATGTGGTGCTCGCGGTACCCAATTGCCCCGAAAGCAGCATTGAGGTGACAATTGATACCAAGCCATTGGTCGGCCGTCAGCTGTTAAAAATTCCCCGGCATTATCCGGAGGATCAGCAGAGCGCTTTCGCCATTTCTGGACAGGCCTACGGATTTGATGTAGCCCCCGCTAGCGGCGCGGTATCACTGGCCGCTTCCGTCTCTCTTACTCTTCTCCACAGGAAGTCAATCGGCTTGTCTGTCGTTGAATCCGGTCAGGGGGGAGCATGTGTGCATCGCGTTGTGTTTAATGTTCGTTCTACGGATATGGCGATATGGGAAGAGAGAAATGCCTATGTTTTTGCTGATTTCCGAAAAAATGAATATATGGTTGATCGTGATTTTTTTGATAAGGAGTCATCGTTCAGAAAAATTGTCGGTGGAAACTATTCGCGTCGTGGCGTCAAGCTGGCGCTTAACGCGGGCCGCAAGCCGGTGCTATTTTCGGAAGATGAGCTTCCGCGGACGGATCGTGGTCTTTTGCTTGAGGGCGCTCGAACGCAGCTTCTCAAGAATCCGGAGGCTCCAGCCCGGCAGGTCATCAAACTCGAGTCTGGCACCTATGTCCTGCAAATGTGGGGCAAGGGTGAGGTTTCGGTTTTCGGTGCCTTTAAGGGCGTAGCCAGGGAAAGTGAACCATTGAAGTTCGTTCTGAGTGTACCGGGAGAAATCGAGGTAATTCCTGAAGAGGATAAGATTGGTGGCGCCATTGGTCCTTCGGTTAGAAGGTTTCAACTGACCAAAGGAGGAGCGCCCACCTCATTCATTCGAAGTGGACGACGCGAAGAGGACAGGCTTGATTACGGATTCAGAACCGCAAATCAGAAAATTGATTCTTTTCTTGTGGCATTCGATCTTGATTTGCCAGCCATCGGCGAAAACCACCGAGTATTTATTAAACCCAGAATTCCCGATGGTAGTGGCGTGGAACTGGCATTTACTTCTGACGGCTTGATCGAAGCAGAGCTCAGAATCAACGAGAAGCTGGTTGCCAAGGTTTCGACATCCCGCTACAAGAATCTGTTTGGCAAGCGTGGATCGCGTGTAGCTGTTGGGATAAGGCCAGGATTATCCGGAAAGATATATTTATACGTTGATGGTCAAGTGGTTGATCAGCGGGATTTTTCGGCTAATTTTAAAGTAACCAATATTTTTTTCTGGGATTCCGAAAATAAACGTAATTCATTGCCGATTGGCGTTTACCTGAAAAAATTTGCGTTTCTGCCATATCTCGAACCAGAACAGGTTGTCGGTGCTTTGGGCGTTGATGAATGGGCGCTGCCTGACACTCATGCTTTGTTGGCCGATATTCCTTTAATAGATCCGCTGGTGATTGACTTGGAGGAGATTGCCGCAGATGCGGTGTTTCCTGCGATCAACCCAAAGAGCGGTGAGATGGACTTTGGCATCAGCTGGAGCAAATCGTTTCCTGTTCCAAAACGTGACGTATTGATTGTTGGTGCTAGAACAAAGGTCCGGCAAGTCAGGAATATATTCGGTCAACGAGACAATGAGTCGGCCTTCGAATTTCCTGTAAAAGGCCAGCAGCGGGTTGATACTGACGTTATCAATACTCAGGGGGTTGTTTGGGAAATTGGCGGGTATAAAAATACGCGCTCGGTATTTCATAATTCTCTTTCTGGGGTACGCGCGGGGATTCATCGCGAAATGAATCCACTACCGAATGAACCTGCTGATTGGCGCTTTGTAACGCGTAACGATCCTCATCAAACACGTTTGCATTGGAATGCCCGGGCCTTGTATCAAGGAGTTCATGACTACTATATCGATCTCCTGACGGAGTCGGTTTCGGGTACCGTCGAGGGGTATCACGGCGATGCGGGAATGCAATGGCAAACGGCATCGACTGATGGAAAGAGTAGTCCGATAGGTACGGTTGCTGAATATTGTGGTCATTTTAATATATATTTTTCAACGCATTACGCTGGATTCTATTTGCCTGTGCAATATATGTCGCGGGATCAGGCCATAAATGAAAGCGGACCACTTCCTGTGTGGTTGAAATTGAGTCGGGTACAAGGAAAAATGTTGTCGGAATTCCGGCAATATGAAAACTCAAAGCCGGAAAATATAAAGATTAGTAAAGGTAACCTGACATCAGCGTTCTACCATCTTGATTTAAGTAGAGGTAATCAATTCGGCTCATACCGACCATATTCTGTGTACTTGAAGGATTTTTATGTTGATCCTTATCCGGGCCGGGCATTGCTTGATCATATTCGCCCGATAAATGGCAAGCCGATTTATCAGTACATTAGCAATGCTCGTGATGTTTTGTTCGACGTTGATGGAATGGCCGATGCTGCTGGTGACGTCAGTTTCCCAGCGATTACAAAAATTCAAGGAAAGATTATTTCCGGGCGCCCCTTGAAGGATTTTTCATCGGCCTCTCACGAGTATGGTCCAGGGCCTTGGTATTGGCCAAGGTTCGAGGGCATGATCTATTAGTTTTTGTCATTCTGGATATATATGCAAACCAAGCATTTGATAATTACGCGCTTTAATGTGGCATCGCCAGGGCGTGAGGCAGCTATTCGTTTGAAAAGGGGCTGGTTGGATGAGCGTTTCAAGTTGTTTGAAGAAATCTGTCTACCAAGTGTGGCTGCTCAAACTGAAAAAAATTTCAAATGGGTAGTTTTTTTCGATGTGGATACGCCTGTCGACTACAGGGAGAGAATCGACAAGCTTGTGGTGCTGTTTCCATTCCATCCTGTCTTTACCGATAGCTTTGATATGCGCAAGCTTGGTCCAGATATCGTAAAAAATTATGGGCCGGCTGATTTTTTACTTACGTCACGGCTGGATAGTGACGATATTCTTGCGGCCAATTACGTTGAAATATTGCAAAAAATTGCGTCAGATTTAAATGGACGAAATGTTATTAATTTCGATAATGGCGCAATTTTGCTTTTAAACAAAAATAAACCTGCGCTATATGAGTATCACGATGATAGCAATCCTTTTTCATCGCTGATCGAGAGCTTCGGTACCGATTCAAAAACTATTTGGGGCGTTCAGCATACAGATATTCACGAACTTGGCGATGTTGTGCACGTTCAGGGTAAGCCTATGTGGTTGCAGGTTGTTCATGGCGGGAACGTTTCAAATCGCGTACGAGGAAGACGCGTTCCTATAGGGAAATATAGGAGTGATTTTAATTATACGGATGAAGTTTCTGTCGGTGTGAATGAAAGTGTATTGGAGCTTTTATATGATAAATATGTCTGCGGTGCGATTAGAAGGGTGAGAGAGTATATTCGTTCAATAGTGAAATTTTTTTACAAATTGATTTTTAAGTAGTCTAGTTTGAAAGTTGTTTTTTAAAAATGCGCCTCATGAATATTATCAACTGCCTTTCATGCGCCTGATTTCGCTGCTAGATCAGTTATTTTTCTCCGCGGCTAACTTTTTGATCAGTCTTGTATTGATCAGGGTCTACTCGCCTGTGGAGTATGCGGGATATGCAAATGGTATGGTTTTTTCTCTTGCGCTTGCCGGTGCCTATCGAATGAGCTTTGCCGTTCCCGCATCCTTGTTAAATGATCGTCTTTTCGGATTAAGGTTGCGGGCAATTCCTGCCCAGCACGCTATGCTGGTTTTCCCTTTGCTTGTATTCGCTCTGCTTTTTGGGTTGTATGAATTTATTAGCGGAGGGCGCGGCTTGATTTACACAACCTCGTTCGGGGTTGTGGGCTGTCTGGCGTTGTTTTTATCAATCGATATTGATAGAGTGGTCTCGTATAGGTTTTTTTACGGGACGTTGCGTCTTGTATTCTCTTTGGCTTTTTCATGCGCCGTTATATTGTGTTCCGCAATGATTTACGTCCTTCGACCACGCTTCGAGCTCGCAATGCTTTTTTTAATGTCTTTGGCTCTGTTAAAGATGCTCATTATCGGGCTGAAAGTGGGTGGGTTCCGTTGGCGTTATGCCAGGCTTGTCTGGCATCGTCTGATTAAAACCACAGTGGGTTGGAATACTTTTGGGACTCTTTCGGCGATTGGCTATGCTTCTGCTCCTCAATGGTTGCTTGGTCTCTTCAGTGGGGCACATGCCGTCGCAGGATTTTCGGCAGTTCGTCTTCCATTGCAACCGTTGATGGTTGTTATCAGAAGCTTGGATGTCGTTGATAAAATTTTATTTGCAAAATTAGCTTCTGATTCTGGTGTTTCAGGTAGTAAAAAAATTATAAAAACGTACCTTATGTATTTGGGGTTCAGTGTTTTTTTTGGTTTGTGTATTTTTAATTGGGCTGCTGAAATAATAACAATAGTTGTTGGCGAGAGATATGTTGGGTTTGTGCAGGTTTTTAGGCTGACAATTGTTGCTTATATAATAATTTCAACAATGGCACCTTTGGAAACGGTGGTATATAAGCTTGAGCTATTTCGGTCGTACGCTTATGCTCAGTTTGTTGGCGGTGTTGTTGGGTTGTGCGCGTGCATTCCATTGATCCATCATTTTTCAGCTGAGGGGGCGGTCGTTGGAAGTATTGTTGGATATTTGGTTCCGTATACCTATCTTTTAGCCTTGTTCTACAAGGAAGTTATTCGTAAGTAAATTTAATTAATTTTGTGTTTTATTTTGGGGGTAGATTGAAACGAGTACTCGCAGTTGCATCAAGTGGTGGGCATTGGATTCAGCTTTGTCGCCTTCAACCTGCATTTAAAGGGGGTGATGTTGCCTACCTTTCGACTAACAGCCAACATGGGAAAGAGGTGGGGGGGAAGATTTATACTGTAATTGATGCGAATCAGTGGAACAAATTTCGAATGGCCTTGATGTTTATGCAGGTGGCAATTGTTGTTTTAATAGTTCGTCCTAATGTTGTTATCTCTACCGGCGCTGCTGTTGGATTTGCGGCCATTTTTTGGGGAAAACTCTTTGGGGCAAAGACGATATGGATTGACAGTATTGCAAATGCTGAAGAGTTGTCCGCATCTGGTGCAAAGGTTGGCAGTTTGGCCGATGTTTGGCTTACCCAGTGGGAGCATCTTGCAAAACCTGATGGGCCGCAATATTGGGGAAGTGTTTTATGATATTTATTACTGTTGGAACTCAATTACCATTCGACAGGCTAATCGGTATTGTTGATAAGTGGGCGGCTAGCCGACCGGAAGTCAGTATTTTTGGTCAGATTGGTCCAACAAAAGCCATTCCTTCAAATTTTGCTAGTGCTCAATTTTTGGCTCCATTCGATATAGAAGAACGGTTTGCTAAGGCAGATTTAATTATTGCCCACGCGGGTATGGGTACTGTTCTCAGCGCCATGAAGCTGAGAAAGCCTATTCTTATTTTTCCCCGCAGGGCAGCTCTTGGTGAGCATCGCAACGATCACCAGATGGCAACTGCTCGTTGGCTCGAGTCTAAACTTGGCTTGACTGTGGCTTTCGACGAACAGGTTCTCTTGGAGCGCCTCAATTCATGGAAGTCGATCGGACCCGGACCGGCCATTCCCGAGTATGCTTCGGATGATTTCGTGGAGCGACTTAAGATAGCGATAAGTTGATGTAGGTTTGAACTTCCCAAAGTGACTCAATTTCAAGTCGCCTTCGGTAAGCCACTGTTCTTCAACGTGCAGCGTGCACGGTGTCGGTGGTTGGCCCGCCCATATGCCGTGTCTCTCAACGAGTAGTACCGCAAGCTGATCCGCGGTTACATGCGGTGCACCGGGATCAACGCTTGGGCACAGGTCAGAGGCTGCCGTGGTAGACGGAAACGCTGAATATCGAGGTTATTTCCATGTTGGTCTTCAAGGGCTTCATCAACAAAAGCGCTTATTGAGTAACCGGATCGTGCATGGGTACTACCTCATTGGTTTTATTTGGTTTTTCAAGATTTTCGTTGACGCTTCCGTGCGGAGTTGTTAACCTCAGAACATAAAATTTTGTGGGGTGCATATGAAAAATATCGCCAAATTCGCTGTAGCGGCTAGCGCGCTTGTCGTCAGTCTTTCGGCTTCTGCCGCGTTCAGCAACAACATGTCAATTAGCCAGATTTCTTCCGAAATGAAGACGCGTCTGGCGCAAGGGGCTTCTCTGACTGTTATTGCCACTGACGCTCGTACCAGTGGTGTTCCGGGGAGTCTTGCGACCCTTTCGATGTTGAGCCAGAGTTCGGATGCTTGTGGCGCAGTTGGTGCGCTGGTGCGTGGTGGTTACGAAGGCAAGACGGTCGTCAATTCGGCTGTTGCCGCGGGTTCCAGCTATAAGGCGATGTTTGCCTGTGCTGTTGAAGCAGGCGCCGATCCGACGTCCATGGTTGATCCGACTGCGGCCGGTGGCGATCCTGGTGGTACGGGTGCTGGAGGCGGTTTCGGCCCCTTTGGTGCGACGCCGACTTCGACCTTCGGTGGTGGTGGCGGCGGCGTTCGGGCCAGCGGTTCCTGATCCGGGGTTTTTCCGAAAAAAGCAGCCTGGGCTGCTTTTTTTTTACCTTGTTCCACACTGATTCTGCAGGTTCCTGATGGCTTCCCTTTCCTTGTCGACGCCAGCGTCGGGGCTTTCGCTCAATGATCGTTTCGTGTTTTTGGGGCTGTTAGCCCTGCTGGTCTGGGTGCCTCTGCCTTTGGGCAGCAATCGCACCTGGGCGGTCGGCATCCTGATCGTTTTCTCGCAGTTGCTGTTGCTTGGCGCGGTCTATGTCTGGCGCCGCGACTTGCCTGCGGCGATGGCGCGTCTGGCAGGCTTCAAGTGGCCGCTCGTCTTGCTGACGTCTTTTTGTGGGCTGGTCTGTTTGCAGCTGATTCCCTTGCCGGCATCCTTGCTCGGGCTGATTTCTCCGGAAACCCTGGCGGTGCAGCAGGGGGTTTCAACCCTGCAACTGTCGCTTGATCCAGCCCAGACTTCGATCTATGCGGCGCTGTCGTTTGCCTATTTCAGTTGCTTTCTGGTTGCTGTGCTGACGATACGCGACAAGGCCCGCCTGGATCGTCTGGCGCTGGTGCTGGTCGGTTCAGGTTTGTTGCAGGCGCTGGTTGGCATTGCGCTGTTCTCGATCCGGGCCAAGTACCCCATATTCTTTTTCGAGGTAAAGCACAATCGGGTTCTTGGTACCTATGGGTATCACAACCACATGGCGGGCTACATGGAAATGTGTCTGTCGATCGGTATCGGCCTGATGCTGGCGCGTCTTGGCGGCGGCAGTGGTGGTGCTTGGCGAGGCGACTGGAAGCGCAAGCTGCAGGCCGCAGTTGAATTCATGCTGAGCCCGAAGATGCGTTTGCGCATGATCCTGATCATCATCGTCATTGCGCTGGTGCTGACCCGCTCGCGCATGGGCAACGGCGGTTTCTTCGCGGCCATGCTGATTGTCGGCCTGCTGACTATTTCGCTCTCGCGCAAGATGGCGCCGGCCACGGTCGGCCTGATTGCCAGCCTGGTGATTATCGACGTCGTGGTAGTGGGCTCCTGGGTGGGGCTGGAGAAGGTGGTCGATCGCGTTCAGAACACATCGCTGGTCCAGGAGGTGGCTCCTGGCGCCAGATCGGCGAGCGGTGGGCCGATTGAGGAATCCCTCGAGCTACGTAGCGAAGCCGCGCGTTACGCGCTTGATCTGGTGGCTGATTTCCCGCTTTTCGGTACCGGGGCGGGGACTTTCTACAATTCCTATATTCGCTATCGTGCCCCCCGGCATTTTTACTGGGATCATGCACACAACGATTACGTTGAACTGGCGGCCGATAACGGCCTGGTCGGCCTCGGGATTCTGGGCATTTTTGTGTTGCTGACCGCCGCCAAGGCAATTCAGGTCTTACGTAAGCGCCGTTCGTCCTTGCCGCGCGGGATGGCCTTTGGCGGGTTGATGGCCTTGCTGGCCCTGATGATTCATAGCGCCGTCGACTTCAATTTGCAGACGCCGGCCAATGCGTTGACGCTTGTCGTGATCATGGCGATGATCTGGATCGCCAGCGAACTACCATCGGCCGGTGAGTTAAGCCGCATGCCGGTCAAAAAGCGGCGAAGCAGGCGTAGCCCTGTGAGCGCGGATGTCGGGCAATTGGGAGCAGTCTGATGACTCTGAAACGACAGTTGCTGATCGGTATTTCAGCGGTTTTCCTGGTGGTTTTTCTCGGGCTGATTGTCGTCGGTATCAGTGGTACCCGCGATTATCTCGAGCAACAACTCGGCTCGCACGCCCAGGATGCGGCTTCCTCGCTGGCCCATCCCCTGTCGCAATCGCTGGGCAAGGGCGATCAGGGCCTGGCGGCGATCCAGGTGGCGAGCCTGTTCGACCGTGGTTATTTCCAGCGCATCATGGTGCGTGGCATTGATGGTTCTTCGCTGGTCGATCGCGAACTGCCGGCCAAGATCGAAGGCGTGCCGCTGTGGTTCTCGTCGCTGGTCAGCCTGCAGGCGCCACCGGGCGAAGCGCTGGTTTCTTCCGGTTGGCGGCAACTGGGCCGGGTCGTGGTGATTTCGCAGCCGACTTACGCCTACCAGCATTTGTGGTCATCCTGCCTGGAAACGGCTGGCTGGATGCTGCTTGCCTACATTGTGGCGATTTTGTTGTCGCGCATGGTCCTGCGCTGGATTTTGACGCCGCTCTCGGCCATCGAGCGGACGGCGCTGGAGATTCAGGATCGGCGTTTCGGGCAGATCGGCATCGTGCCCAAGGCGCTCGAACTGCTGCGCGTGGTGCGGGCGATGAACGGCATGTCGCGCCGCATTTCGGAGATTCTCGACGCCGAAACGCAGCGTGCCGATGCTTTCCGCAAGGAGGCGTATCAGGACGAGGTGACCGGGCTCGATAACCGGCGCAGTTTCGACCTGCGCTTCAACCAGTTGCTGGATGGCGATGTGCCGTTTTCGGATGGTTCGCTGATCGGCCTGGAGGTGAATAATCTCAAGGCTTTCAATACGGAAACCAGCTACCAGCGCGGCAATGCCTTGCTGGTCACGCTGACTCGCATCGCCCGCGAACTGCTCAGCCAGCGGGCCGTGATTCTCGGGCGGATAGGCGGGACGTCGTTCGGTTTTGTCGTGGTCGGCCTGGATACGGAAGCCATTTCGGCGCTGTGCCGCGAATTGCGCACCGAGATCGAGCGGGCTGCGGGTGAAGACGATATTTCCTTCAGCCTCGGCGTGGTCAATTTCAACAAGGGCGACGCGCGTTCGCAGGTCATGGCTCGGCTCGATCTGGCCATTGAAACGGCACGCCAGTCGGGGCGCAACGCGCTGCAATTGCTGATCGAGGATGAGGGCAACAATGTTTCGATCGGCTCGCTGGCCTGGCGCGAGCTGATCCAGAGCGCGCTGGCCGAGAATCGCTGGACGCTGCTTGGCCAGCCGGTGGTTTCGCTGGAAACGCGCGTTCTGATTCACCATGAAATCATGACCCGCCTGGTCGGCAAGGACGGCCACCTGGTGCCGGCTTCGAAATTTCTGCCGATGGCCTTGCGCCATCATCTGATGGCCGATATCGACCAGGCCCTGCTCGAGCTGGTGTTCCGCATTCTGGAAACGAGCGCCGCTTCGCAGGCGCATCTGGCCGTCAATATGTCGACCCAGAGCCTGGAGAGCAGCAGTTTCGTGAAGTGGCTGGCCGCGCGCCTGAAAAAGCTGGGGCCGCTGGCTGTCAGGCTGTCCTTCGAGCTGACCGAGTACGGCTGTTCAATCGACATCGAAGCGGCGCGCCGCTTTGCCGCGCTGGTGCATGAACATCATGCGCGCTTCGGGATCGACCATTTCGGTCTGGCCCCCAACTCGCTGCAGATCCTGCGCGAAGTACCGCCCGATTACATCAAGCTCGATACCGGGCTGGTCCAGGAAGTGCCAGTCAGCGAAAGCGCCCATTCGCTGCTCAAGTCCATCGTCAGCCTGGCTGCTTCGCTGGAGGTCGAGGTGATCGCCCAGGGGGTCGAGAATGCCGATCAGGTGGCGCAGTTGATCAATGACAGGATTGGTGGCGGCCAGGGCTATCTGTTCGGCGTTCCATCGGCCGATCAGGTCAATCCTTGATCGGGTGATTCCCCGGTAATTGCTCTGTGCTGTGCTGTTCGGCAAGAACCGCTGGTGGAACGGGCAGGCCTTCGGCGAGTGCTTGCCGGATGGCATGACGGTGTGCGGCGCGGTGGGCGGCCAGGCTGATTGCGGTATAGCCCTGAAAGACCACGCCGGGTGGCATGCAAATGCCGCCCCGCTGGCTGGCGGCGGCCAGGATGAGCGGGATGGACAAGCCGCAAGTGCGGTGGGCCGAAGCGATCCACAGGTAAGAGCCGTGGTAGAAACCGACGATCTGCTCAGCGGCAAAGAGCGCCGTGCTCGATGCTTTTGCGGCATGGCAGATGCGGTAGCCGAGCTGCTTGCCGCTGCCGGTCCACACCGGCGCCTGCCACTGCTGTGTCGGGAGATCGGCCAGTATGCTGCTGGCTTCGCTTTCGTCGAGTCGCATGGTCTCTGAGGGGTATTGGCAGCCCGGTCCGGCGAAATCGGTGAAGCTTTTTTTCCATATGGCGTTCATTGCATGACGCCTCTTGTTGCAATATTCAATTTTTGTTGCCTGTTGCAGGTGCTGAAAAAGAAGCCCGCACAAGGCGGGCTTAATCCATTCCAGAGGAGTGGAGGAGACAGGTGTAACTTTACCGAAAAATGGCTGGCCTGAAGGCAATGAATTTTTGCTTTTGAGTTAAGCAGAGCTAATGCGTGGGGTGCCAACGCAGCATAAAGCACCCGTAGGAGCGGCTTCAGCCGCGCATGGCGAGATCTGGCTCTGCGCTTTCGCGCCTGAAGCCGCTCCTACGGGGGGTTCCTGATCCGGAAAATTGTCGCCTGCGTAGGGTGCAATAAGTGAAGCGCATTGCACCGCCCGCCAAGCAAAGCATTACCCCGTAGCGAACTGCTGGCGCAGGGTTTCGATGGTGTCGGGTTCGCCGCGCACCTGGAAAAAAGCTCCGTTTTCATCGGCGTGTTCGCCGAGTACTTCGCAACTGGCGTAAATATCTTTGCGCCTTTGCTGGGCGGCCCAGGGCAGGAAGAGTTCGCCTTCGACCAGATCCTTCTGGAAGAAGGCGATGATGGCCAGGCGCAGCTCGGCGACTTCGTCCGGGCGACGGGCACTCATGACGATACAGTCAGGATATTTGACACGCAGGGCGGCGGCGCATTCGGCCTGGGCGGCTTCGTCGCCGACGTGGTCGATCTTGTTGAAGATGCGCAGGCGTGGCAAGGCATCGGCCTCGATTTCGGCCAGCACATGATCGGTGACTTCGAGCTGGCGTTCGAAACCGGGGTCGCTGGCGTCGATGACATGCAGCAGCAGGCCAGCGTCGAGGGCTTCGTCGAGGGTCGACTTGAAGGAAGCGACGAGGCCGTGCGGCAGGTTCTTGATGAAGCCGACGGTGTCGCTGACCAGGACGCGCGGCACGCTTTCCGGATGCAGCGTACGTACCGTGGTGTCGAGCGTGGCGAACAGCTTGTTGGCGACCAGCACCTCGCTGCCGGTCAGGGCGCGCATCAGGGTCGATTTGCCGGCATTGGTGTAGCCGACCAGCGCGACACTGGCCAGGCCCTGGCGTTCCTGGCGGCGGGCGCGCTGCGTCTTGCGCTCGGCTTCCATGGCGACGATTTCGAGCTGCAGTTCGGCGATGCGGTCGCGGATCTTGCGCCGGTCGAGTTCGGTGTGCGATTCGCCGGCTCCGCGGCCGCCGACGCCGCTGCGCTGGCGGCCCTGCGGTCCGGCCAGCTTGGCGGCTTCGCGCAGGCGCGGCGCCATGTAACCGAGGCGGGCGATTTCGACCTGCGCCTTGGCGGCGCGCGAACGGGCGTTGTTGTGGAAAATTTCCAGGATGACCATGGTGCGGTCCATGACGCCGCAGCCGGTTTCCTTTTCCAGATTACGTGCCTGCGAGGGCGAGATTTCATGGTCGACGAGGATGGCCTCGATCTCGCATTCGGCCTCGTGGGCGGCGTAGTGCTCGATTTCCTGGCGCTTGCCGATACCGAGATAGCCCGTCGTATCAAAACTGGCGCGCTTCTGGATGAAGGTGCGGACGACGGTGTAACCCAGCGTTTTGGCCAGTTCGCGCAATTCGGCCAGCGAGGCCTCGAATTCAATGTCGCTGACCTGCGGCAGTTGAACGGACGCCGCAACGGCGTAGACGGGCTTCTCTTTGACTTCTGTTTGCATTCCTGGCGAGCTTCTTTCTTTTTGGCGAAGGCGGATAGTACACGCCTATTGGCCTGGCGCCGCTATTGACCGCCGACCGGCGCTAGCCGAAGTTCGGCCTGGCGCGTCTGGCATGGGTTTTCGCGCCTGGCGAATTTACTGGTCGATCTGGAACAGCCCCTGCAGGGCATGGCGGCGTGGCGCTTCCGGCAGGGCCAGGATATTCCGGTAGAAGCTTTCCATCGAGTCGCAGAGCAGGGCGGGCTGGTTCCGGTAAGCCGGTGGATTGTTGACCGCCTTGAGATAGTTGGCGGGCATGCTGCGCACGGCCTGCCCGATCGCCTGTCTGGCTTGCACCAGGGAGGCGCCCGGAGCCGGGCCGCGGGGCGGCGCATTCAGCGCATCCTGCACGAACTGCCTTTCCGCCTCGACGATTTCCCTGGGCAGGGTGGCGCTGATATTGAGCCGGCTTTCCAGGAGCAGTCCGCAGGCTTCGGCGCTGATGGCGCGGGCGGCGACGACTTCCTTGACGAAGAGCTGGGCGAACTGGTTGAGGATCCGGTCGTCGGCGGTTTTCAGCAGCTTCGGCATGATCCCGGCAATGGCCGAGCGGGCGGCATTCTGGATATCAGTATCGGTGCCGCCGCTCTGTTTGGCCGCCCAGGCCTGGTCCGCCATCTGCTCGATCGTGCCGGGGAAGCGCTTCTCGTAGGTCTGGAACAGGCCGCCTTCGCGGAAGGCGAGAAGGAATTCTTCCCGGCTTTTGAGCTGCAAGCCGAGCACGGAGTTTTCCCCGCCGAGCGAGGTGCGGGTCAGCACCTTGGCCCGGATCAGCTCGTCGCGCGTCGGGAACCACATGTCTTCGGCTGCCGTCGCCCGGATGCGCTGCACGAAAGCTTCCGGCAGCCCGGCATCGCGATAGACCTCGCTCATGTTGGCCATGGCTTCATTCTTGAGCTCATTGTTCATGCCGACAAAGGATGCCTGGTGGAAGCCAATCCGGGCATTCGGCGTCGCTGCCCGGTCCTTGCCGGCTAGGAAAATGTAGGTGCAGGCACTGGCACACATGGCCTCGGTGTAGGTGTTGAGGTGTCTGGCTCGTACCAGGTCGGCGATCTTGCGGGCTTCGTGCAGGCGGCCACCGCCTGATTCGAGCAGTACGCTGGTCGCCGCTGGCGCCGTCTCGACGATCTGCCGGAAATTTTCGGCCGTGCCTTCGCCCAGCATCCCCTTGATCAGGATCGCCTGGCCGTTCGGCATCAGGCTGATACTGGCCTTGCCGAGCGGGTCGTTGCCCGTGGCGATCCTGGTGAATTCTTGTAGTTGGGGAATGGCGGTGTTCGAGAGCCGGCCCAGCATGGTCAGTGCGCCGATGACGACCATGGCCTGGGCGACGACTGCCCAGCCGGCCGATCCGCCCCGCGCCTGATTTTGTCTGGCTGAGCGCCAGATGCCGACGGACGACCAGAGCCAGGCAAGCATGGAAAACAGCAGGAAACCAATGCTCAGCATGGCGATCTGGCGCAGCGAGAGCTGGTCAGTGGCTGTCGAGTTGAGCAACTTGCTCAGGATAACGGTACTGCCGCCGACGATCAGGCTGCCATTGATCCAGTAGGCGTGGGCCAGGGGAAGCTCGCCGCGCCAGTGGCGCAGCAGGTAGTGGGCGGACTGTGCGGCAGGCGTGTTGAGTTCCTGCGGGGGCTCACCGGCGTTGTCCGCATCCTCCAGGGGGCCGTCCTGCAACTCGGCCTGGCGTTTTTTGAGAGCGACCAGATTCAGTATGCCGGGAATGCCAATGATCAGCGTCGAGAGCCCGCGCGCTCCGGAAGAGAAACTCATGAACAGGGCGGTGATCAGGGTCAGCCCGATGAGCAGGCGGTTGGCCGTGCGTGCCTTCGCAATATGCGACTGACTGCTGTCGGCGGCCAAGGCGCGTCTGGCCAGATGGAATGGCGCGCCCCACAGGAAAATGCCAAGCAGCGAGCCGAATGCCCTGGCCGGTTCGGTGTCGACGTGCTGCCAGGCAAGCGTCGCCCCGGCGATCGCGAGAAACAGCATGACCACGACATTGGTAATCCGCATTCCCTGTGTCATTTTTCCCCCGCTGATTTGTCTTGTTGTGACGGCCAGCCATGGCTTGGTGGCCGTTCCTGCTGCTTGTGAAATGGCGGCAGCATACATTGCGGGGCGCGCACTGTCATCGCTGGCCTATCCTGCCGGGGCTCGGCATGGTCCGGCTTTGGCTATAATCCGGCGGTGACCCGGTGTCGCCGGGTTCCAAACATTCGTCATGATTTGCCCGGCTCCATGGTGATCGTTTACTCAAGGCAGATAAATGGATAAAAAGATGATTCTGGTTACCGGTGGTTGTGGCTATATCGGCTCGCATACCGTGGTCGAATTGATCAATGCCGGCGTGGATCTGGTCATTGCCGATAACCTCAGCAACAGCAAGCTGGCCGTGCTCGATCGTATTGAGCGGATTGCCGGCCGGCGCCCGACCTTTGTCGAAGTGGATATTCGCGATCGCGCGGCGCTGCGTGGCGTGTTTTCGCGCTTTCCGATTTCCGAGGTGATTCATTTCGCTGGTTTGAAAGCCGTTGGCGAGTCAGTGGCGCAGCCACTGCGTTACTACGACAACAATGTCCAGGGCAGTCTGGTGCTGTTCGAAACGATGGCCGAATTCGGTGTCCGGCGACTGGTCTTCAGTTCTTCCGCAACGGTCTATGGTGATCCTCATACTGTGCCGATTTCGGAAGATTTTCCGTTGCAGGCGACGAACCCCTACGGGCGTTCGAAATTGATGATCGAGGATATCCTGCGCGATTTAGCGGTGGCGGATAGCGAATGGCGGGTGGCCTTGCTGCGTTATTTCAATCCGGTTGGTGCACATGCGAGCGGCTTGATCGGCGAGGATCCGAACGGTATCCCCAACAACCTGATGCCGTTCATTGCCCAGGTGGCGGTAGGCAAGCGTCCGGAACTTGCCGTTTTCGGCAACGACTATCCGACGCCGGATGGCACCGGAGTGCGCGACTACATCCATGTCGTGGATCTGGCGTTGGGGCACTTGGCGGCTTTGCGGGCACTGGATGGTGAACGGGGAGTCCTGACGGTCAATCTCGGTACGGGGCAGGGCTATAGCGTGCTCGACATGATCGGGGCTTTCGAAAGGGCCAATGGCAAAACGGTGCCCTATCGCGTTGTCGGCCGCCGGCCAGGTGATGTGGCCGCCTGTTATGCGGATCCGGCGAAGGCGTCAAGTCGTCTGAACTGGCGGGCCGAACGGGGCGTCGATGCGATGTGCGCTGACACCTGGCGCTGGCAGTTACAGAACCCGAACGGTTACGATTGATCTAGCGCCGGGGAGCGCTTGCTATTCGGTGATTTTGTGCTCATTGCCCCCGGTTTGTCGTTGATGATTCAAGTGTCGGTGTGCTGTGCAGCATCTCAACTGAGCCCGGGCCCGGCCAAAGCCAGATGAGACCCGTCCACAAATCAATCCCGTGAACGAGGTGTTGGGTTTGTTGATTTTGTAATAGTTGTTGAATATGTTTGTGCGTTGATGTTGCTGTCCACCGATGAAGATGGCTGGCCACCTTGCAGCCAGGGCGCTGTTCTCCTTGAAAGTCTCGTGGCTACGCGGCTTCGCCCGAATTGAAGGTGGAATCTCCAACGTCTGTCTGGACCCGGGACGAATGTTGGCCCCAGATTTTTGCTGGCAGATTTGCCAGAATGGTGTAGAGTCAGAGTACGTAATTGGCTTTTCAGGAGAGCTTTTATGGACATCCAATCAATCACTTCCAGCGTCGGTGCCTACACGGCAACGCCCCTGGCGACCCAGTCGCAATCCCTGCAGCAAGCCCAGCAGGGGGCTCAGGTCAAACCCGCCGAGCAGCGGGAGCCGCTGGCCACCCAGAGCAAGGAAGAGGCGCCGCGACCGGTGACCAATACCCTGGGTCAGGAAACCGGCAAGCTGATCAACGTGACGGCCTGAGTTGGTCGAAAAAAGCGGCTGACGGTCCGGTGACACCATGGCGCTGACTTCCCTTTCCGGCGTGCAGGATGCGGCGGCCGGTATGTGGGCGCAGTTGCAGCAGCAACAGGCCCAGCGTGCCGCCGATCAGGCGCAGGCCAAGGCGCGTAGCCTGCAGGCGCAGGCCGGCGCGGCCGAGGCGACTGCGTCGCGGGCCCAGGAAAATGCCCGTTCGCTCAATGTTCGCTCCAGTCAGGCCGAAAGCGAAGCCCGCAATGCGTTGCTCGGTCTGGCTCAGTCCAGTTCGATGGGCCAGGTTCAGGGCGGCCTCAACGAACTGCATCAGCAACTGACTTCGCTGTTGCAGGACAGTGCCTCGACGACGCCGGTATCAACGTCGACTGCTGCGGCGCAGCCGGTGCTGAATGCCGAGGGGCAGACCACGGGAGCGGTGATCAGCGTCGTGGCCTGAAGCATTGATTGCGCAGCAGAAAGTCGTGATCGCAGGTGTTGGCAGCCTGCGATTTTTTTCGCCGGTATGCCGCATGGATTCTGGTATTGTCCGAGGCCTCGGGTTTGCCCAACAATGAAAGGATGTATCTTTTGTTAACCAATCATTGGTGCGCTTCGGTCGATGCCACCATCCAGTTGAGAACGGGCTGTAACCCGCTGGAAAAGCATGGGCCGCAAGCGGTCGTCGTTCACGTCGATGCCTGGGCGCCGATCGCGGCGGTGGCCGATCCGCATGACATCCGCCAGGTTGTCGATTACGAGGTGATTTTCCTGGCCATTCGCCGGCTGGAACAAAATCCCCATTGCGAGTGCCTGGAATCGAGCATCCTTGAAGTCATGGATGCCATTTTCGGCATCGCCATTGTCAGTTCAGCCTTTGTTTCGATGCACAAGCCGCATGTCTATAGCGGGCAGGGGACACCGGCCATCTCGCTCTCGATGACGCGTCAGCAATGGCTGTCCAGCCGCCCGTGATTGCCGCGATCGGCGCGGTGGCCAGCAACGGCATGCTCGGTCTCGCTGGCTGGCTGCCCTGGGATATTCCCGAGGAGCTAGCCTACTTCGAGGCGACAGTGGCCGGCGCCGCGCTGCTGGTCGGGCGCTTGACCTACGAGTCGATGCTGGTCGTGCCGGACGACACTTTTGTGATCAGCCGGCAGCGCGAATTGCCCTTGCGGCCGGGCTGTCAGCGGGCCGCTTCGGTCGAGGCCGGGCTACTTGCCGCCGTGGCGACCGGCAAGCCGGTATTCGTCATTGGCGGCGCCTCTATTTATGCGGCGGCCTGGCCGTATTGCCAGCGTTTTTACCTGACGCGCATCGAGCTGCCGTTTGCCGGCGATACCCTTTTTCCGGCAAGCATCCCGCTGAACGAGTGGGCGGTGCTCAGCGACGAGGGCCGGGTATATCTGGAACGCAAAACCGGGCGTCCGGTCATGTGTCGTTTTTTGCAGTATGTCCAGGAAATGCCCCGCCCGATCGGGCGGGACGATTGCAAATCGCCGATGGCTTCAGCAGAATCCCCCTTTACCGACAACTGAGACAAACCATGGCGAGGCCTGCGGCACAAGCGCCAGAGAATTATGTGAAGAGAGGCCGCCAGTTGTGGCGGGCTCTGGTGTTTCTGGTCGCCGTGGGTTTTTTGTTGCTGGCCTATATCGTCTGGTCCACCTACCGGGATACGCGGGCCGAGGCCGAACTGACGGCAACAAATTATGCCGAATTGATCCAGGCCCGTTTCGACGCGACGCTGCGCCGTGTCGATGCCGATCTGTCTCAAATAGCCGCCCGGCTTCCCGCCGAACTGCTCGCTGCATCCGCCTCGGCCGAGGCCCGGCGGACACTCGATCACGAGATTGAACGCTATCGACAGGGCTTTCCCGAGGTTGGCGGTTTCATGGTGGCCGACGCCCAGGGCGGGCTGCTCAATACCGACGCCGCGATCAATGTGGCCGACCGTTCGTACTTTTCCCGGCTCCGGGATGCGCCGCCCGGCACCCCCACCGTATTTTCCGAAATTCTTGTTTCCCGCCTGAACGGCAAGCCGACAATAGTTGCGGCGCATGCCATCCACGATCCGGCCGGGCAATTTCTGGGTGTGGTCATTCTCCACCTGTACCTGGAGCACTTCGAGCATCTCTTCGATTCGATCAGGCTGGGCGCCGGCGGCGAACTGGATATCCGGCGGGCCGACAATCATCAACTGGTGATGCACGTCCCGGTTGTGCCGGGCGATGTCGGCCGTCTGCCAGACGCGGTGTCTCCACTCCATGCCATACCGGCTGCGGGAAACAGCCATGGCGTGCTGGATTTTGTGTCGCCGGCCGATGGCCTGCAGCGAATCTACGCCTACCATTTCCTGGAACACTATCCATTTTATGTTCTGGCTGGCGTATCGATGGCCGAGGTGCAGGCAAACTGGCAGCGGCGGATTGCCGTGGCGGTCGGCGTCAGCTTCCTGTTGTTTGCCGGTCTGGGGCTGGTTCTGCTCAGCATGTTCCTGGCCCAGGAGCGCGAGCTGGCCGCGCTGGCCTGCCTGCGCCGCAGCCGGGAGCAATTGAAGACGGCGCAGCGCATCGCCCGCCTGGGAAGCTGGGAAATGGATGTGGCGAGCGGCAGGATCCAGGGCTCCGACGAGTTGCGCGAGATTTTCGGCGTTGCTCCCGAACAAACGGATTTTTGCTATGCCGATTTTCTCGCCATGGTGCACCCGGAGGACCGGGCTGCGCTTGAGACAACGGTGAACGAGGCGATCGGGCATGGCGGGAATTTTCAGCACCAGCATCGGCTGTTGCTGCCGGATGGCGGGATCAGGCATCTCATGGAAACCGGCGAAGTGCAGCGTGGCGCAGATGGGGCGCAGCTCACCATTCTGGGGACTTCGCAGGATGTAACCAGCCAGCACCAGCTCGAGTCGCGCCTGCAACTGCTGGCCAGTGCCTTCCTGTACAGCGGTGAAGCGATCCTGATCAGTGATCGCGACAACTGCATCGTTACCGTCAACCCGGCCTTCACGCAGTTGACCGGCTATTCGGAAGCAGAAGCCTGCGGGCGCAATCCGAAATTTCTTTCGTCCGGCCGGACGACCCTGGAAGAATATCGCGAGATGTGGAAGGGCATCATCGAGCATGGCTTCTGGCAGGGCGAGATCTGGGATCGGCGCAAGGATGGCGGAACTTATCCGAAGTGGGTCACGGTATCGGTCATCCGCAATGGCGCCGGCGAGCTCAGCCATTACGTCGCCCATTTCACCGACATTTCCTCGGAGCGGGCGGCCGAGGCGCAATTGCAGCACATGGCGCATCACGATGTGCTGACCGGCCTGCTCAACCGCCTCAGCCTCAAGGGGCGCCTTGACCAGGCGCTTGCCGCAGCGCGGCGTGACGGGATGCGGGTCGGGCTGTTGTTCATTGATCTCGATCGCTTCAAGGTGATCAACGACACCCTCGGTCACCACATCGGCGACAAACTGCTCATTGAAGTGGCGGGGCGCCTGCGCGACAGCGTGCGTGACAGCGATGTCGTGGCCCGGCTGGGGGGCGACGAATTCGTCATCATGCTGAGTGGCATGGAAAATACCGGGTCGGCCGCGATGATTGCCGAAAAGCTGGTCCGCAATATCGGCGATCCTTACCAGATCGAAGGTTACGATCTGTACACCACGCCCAGTATCGGCATCGCCATTTTCCCGAACGATGGGGAAGATGGCGACATGCTGCTAAAAAATGCCGATGCCGCGATGTATCACGCCAAGGCTGCCGGCCGGAACAACTTCCAGTTTTTTGATGCACGGATGAACGACGCCGCCCTCGAGCGTCTGAAAATCGAGCACAGCCTGCGCCAGGCGCTGGCGCGCGGCGAGTTCTGTGTGCATTACCAGCCGATCATCGACCTGCTGACCGGTCGGGTCAGCGCCGTCGAGGCCCTGGTGCGCTGGCAGCATCCGGAAATGGGCATGGTTTCCCCGGGCAGTTTCATCGGCATTGCCGAAGAAACCGGCCTGATCCAGCCGATCGGCGAGTGGGTGTTCTGGACGGCCTGCCGGCAGTTGTCGGAATTCAACGCGGCGGGTTTCCGCGGCCTGAAAATGGGTATCAACATCTCGGCCATGCAATTGCGCAACGGCAATTTGCCGATACTCGCCAAAGGCGCCATTGAGGCCTTCTCGCTGGAGCCGGCGACGCTGGTTTTCGAAATCACCGAGTCGGTGGCCATGCAGCAACCCGACGAAACCGTGCGCATCCTCGATCTGCTCAGCGAAATGGGGGTTGGCCTGGCAATTGACGATTTTGGTACGGGCTATTCATCCCTGAGCTATTTGCGCATGTTCCCGATCAACCATCTCAAACTGGACCGTTCCTTTGTTCAAGAGATCGGTCAGGGGCCGGGCAGTTCCGTCATCTGCGATGCGACCATCGGCCTGGCCCACAACCTGGGCCTGAAACTGGTTGCTGAAGGCGTCGAAACGCAGGCGCAGTACGATTACCTGCAGCAAAAGGGCTGTGACCTGATCCAGGGTTACCTGTTCAGCCGGCCCATTCCGGCCGATGCGGTGCTTGAATTCATTCGCCAGCGCAACTAACTCTGCTGGCTGCCGGTTGCCGCAGGAATAGCGATGGTTGTAATAATGACTTTGGAATATACTGCGCGCTTCTGCGCTGGCGGTGTCGTCTGTCGTCGTTCCAGCCAACCGGAGAGCTGATGCCTGGCGTCGGCTCGGCGCCCGGACCCCTTGATGGATTGCCAATCGGCTCGTTTTCAGCTTTTGCTTGCTGACTTTTGCGTGTCTGAATTTAGCTTGGCAGCTCCTGGCGGTTTGTGAGAAATGGCACATGAGTTTTCCGGCGGGCGGGTTCGAAGCGTGAGTCCTGTCTTGCCGTTTTTTTGAGCGAATACTTTCTTGTCTGCCCAATCCTTACTGTTTCTTGCCAAGTCACGCATCCTGGTTGTCGAAAGCGATCCGCTGATGCGTCTGAGCATTCAAAAAATGCTTCTTCCGCATGTTGGCGAGATGTTTTTTGCCGAGTGCGGCAGCGAGGGCTTGCTGTTGTGGCGCAGCGAGCAGCCTGATGTCACCCTGACCGATATCGCCCTGGCCGAGGTCGATGGCGTGCTCATGAGCCAGCAGATCAAGGCGGATGATCCGGATGCGGCGATCATCGTCATTTCCTCCTCGGCCGAAACCGAACATCTGCGCCTGGCGATCAATCTCGGCGTCGATGGCTACATTTTCAAGCCGGTCGATCCGGTCCTGCTGCTTGACCTGATTTCCCGCTGCCTGCGTGACCGCAAGCGTGTCCTTGATCTGAAGATGGGGCACATGGTTTTCGAAGTCGCCAACGAGGGGATTCTCGTGACCGACGAGGAGCCGCGTATTGTTGCCGTCAACCCGGCCTTTTCCGAGATCACCGGCTATCGCCCGGACGAAGTCATCGGCCAGAAGACGAATATGCTGTCATCCGGCCTGCATCCCCCCGAGTTCTATCGCGCCATGTGGGAAACCCTGAAAACCCATGGCCGCTGGTCCGGAGAAATGATCAACCGGCGCAAGGATGGTGTGGTTTTCTCCGAATGGCTGTCGATTGCCGCAGTCGACGGCGAGTTCCAGGGGGCGCGGCGTTACGTGGGTCTGATTTCGGATATTTCCGATCGCAAAAAGGAAGAGGAGTACATCCGTCGTCTGGCCCATTTCGACAGTCTGACCGGCCTGCCCAATCGGGTGCTGTTCAATGACCGTCTGCAGCGCGCCCTGGTGCGGGCCAAGCGCTATCGCCAGTCGCTGGCCGTGCTCTACGTTGATCTCGACCATTTCAAGAACGTCAATGACACCTTTGGCCATGCTGCCGGCGACGAGGCGCTCAAGGTGGCTGCGGCCCGCATGCTGTCGACCTTGCGCCAGAACGACACGGTCAGCCGGCGGGGCGGCGACGAGTTCGTGGTCATCGTTGAACTCAACGAGCACCCGGAAGGGATCGGCAATGTCTGCAACAAGCTGATCCATGAGCTCCGTCAGCCCTTTCAACTGGGCAGTGATCAGCTTGAACTTGGAGCCAGTGTCGGTGTGGCCATTTTTCCGGTCGACGCAAGCGAGCCCGAGGCCTTGCTGGTCGCCGCCGACGCGGCGCTTTATGAAGCAAAGACGGCGGGCCGCGGAGTATTCCGCTTTTTCGAAGCGGAGGCCCAGAAAACCGCCTGTACGCGCATCGACATGGAGCACGAACTGCGCGAGGGTCTGAAAAACTGGCGTTACGTGCTGCATTACCTGCCGGAAATATCCTTGCTGACCGGCCGCCTGGAAAATGTCGAGGCCTTGCTGCGCTTCCACCATCCCGCGTTTGGTTTGCTTGAAGCCGGCCGTTTCCTCGAAATAGCCGAGGAGATCGGCATCATGCCCGAACTGGGTCAGAAAGCCCTGGCCGAGGCGGTGCGCGAATTGCTCAAACTCAACGAAACCCATGCCGAACTGGGCCTGGTCATCGATCTTTCAGCCCGCCAGTTGTCGGCGCCCGATGCCGTTTCCCGCCTGCTCGACACGCTGGTCAAGGCCGGCATGCCGACCCGCTGCATTACTTTCGAATGCCCGGAAAGCGCGCTCAGCGGTAACGAGGCCGCCATGCAGACGCTGTTTTCGTTGGCCTCGTCCGGTTGCAAGTTCACGCTCGACGATTTCGGGGTCGGCTATTGCTCGTTCAGCCTGATCAGCCAGTTGCCGATGAGTTCGATCAAGATCGATCGTTCCTTCACCCGGGAAATCGACACTAATCCGCAGATCCGCGAACTGGTCGCCGCGTTGATCGCCTTTGGCAAACGCCTGGGCATGCGGACGGTGGCCGAAGGCGTCGAAACCGCCAGCCAGCTTGAGTTCCTCCGGCAGTCGCAGTGCGATACCGCGCAGGGCTACGTTTTCGGTCGGCCGATGAATGCCGTGCAGTTGCAGGAATTCCTCGAGAAGGAAGACTGGCGTTCTTTGGTTTGTTGTTGAAACATTGGCTTGGTATGTGAGAATTACAGTTCGCGACGGCGGGAAATCGTGCCGAGGCGTAGATCTCGCAATAAATTATCAGTATGCAGTCACAGAAATAGTCTGATAACTGCCGTGTAATCCAATAATCCAACCAGAGTTGCTTTCGATGAAAACCAAGAATGACTACTGAAATCAAGAAAATAGCCCTGATTACTGGAGTTACCGGCCAAGATGGCTCCTATCTTGCTGAGTTCCTGCTCAACAAGGGCTACGAAGTGCATGGTGTCAAACGTCGGAGCAGTCTGTTTAATACCAATCGTATTGACCACCTATACCAGGATCCGCATGAGGCAGGCTGTCGGTTCATCCTGCACTACGGCGACCTGACCGACTCGACCAACCTGATCCGCATCATTCAGCTGGTCCAGCCAGACGAAATCTACAATCTGGCAGCCCAGTCGCACGTTGCCGTGAGTTTCGAGGAGCCAGAATACACAGCCAACGCTGATGGCATCGGTGCGCTGCGCATTCTCGAAGCCATCCGTATTCTCAAACTGGAAAAGAAGAGCCGTTTTTATCAGGCAAGTACCAGCGAACTTTTCGGGCTGGTCCAGGAAACGCCACAGAAGGAGACGACACCTTTTTATCCACGAAGTCCCTACGCTGTGGCCAAGATGTACGCCTACTGGATTACTGTCAATTATCGTGAAGCCTATGGCATCTACGCCTGCAACGGCATCCTGTTCAATCACGAAAGCCCTGTGCGAGGCGAAACTTTTGTGACCCGCAAGATCACCAGAGCCATGGCCCGCATTGCTCTCGGCCTGCAGGATTGCCTTTACCTTGGCAACATGAGCGCCCTGCGCGATTGGGGGCATGCTCGCGACTATGTTGAAGTGCAGTGGCTGATGTTGCAGCAGGAGCAACCGGAAGATTTCGTCATCGCCACCGGAGTGCAATATAGCGTGCGCCAGTTTGTGCAATTTGCCGCAGAGGAATTGGGCATCAAGATTCGCTTCGAGGGGGACGGTGAGCAGGAGGTCGGTATCGTTGAGGCGGTAGTCAATCAGGATGTTAAGGCAAAGGTTGGCGATGTGATTATCAAGGTCGATCCGCGCTATTTTCGTCCGACCGAAGTGGAAACCCTGCTCGGCGACTCGAGCAAGGCACGCGCCAAATTAGGCTGGAAGCCGCAGACTTCACTGCAGGAACTGGTCAAGGAAATGGTGCAGTCTGACTACATTGCAGCCAAACGCGATGCGCTGGTTAGGAAGGCCGGTTTTCGGGCCTACGATCACCATGAGTAAGAAAATCCCGGTTGATCGGTAGTCACGCAGATCGATGCTTGGCGGGCGGCGGGCCGCAGTTCATCGATCGCCATGTCTTCTGTTTTTTTGAAGGCCTGTTTCCTGCCTCGTATTGTCTTGGGTGTGTTGCACGCAAAAAACCGCTTGCCCATCCTTTTTATTTTCCCTATGATTTAAACGAACGTATGAATTAAAACTTTAAATATAGGGCAATCCCATGGCAGAGATTCGAACCATCGATACCCGCGAGCGCATTCTTGACTCGGCGGAGCACCTTTTCATGGCGCACGGTTACGAGGGTACCTCAATGCGCCAGATTACCGGCGAGGCCGGGGTCAATCTGGCGGCGGTGAATTATCACTTCGGCTCCAAGGAGTCGCTGATGCAGGAGGTCTTCCGGCGCCGCCTGGACTGGCTGAACGAAGAGCGCATGCGGGTTCTCAATGAACTGGAAGCCGAGGCCGACGGCAAATCCGTGAAGCCGTCGCTGATCGTCGATGGCTTTTTCGGCACGCTGTTGCGCATGGCGGGTGACGAGAAGCGCGGCGGCATGACCTTCCTGCGCCTGCTCGGCCGGACGCTGACCGAACCTTCGGAGTTCATCCGGGCCTTTCTGGCACACGAATACAAGACGGTCATGGATCGCTACAAGGAGGCCTTGTTCAAGGCCTTGCCCGATGTGCCCAAGGCGGAAATCGTCTGGCGTTTTCATTTCATGCTCGGGGCGACGTCCTACGCCATCGCCGGGACTGATGCGCTGCGCCTGGTGACCGACTGGCAGATCGAGGACGAGGATTCGACGGATCGCCTGGATCGCCTGGTGCCGCGTTTGATGTCCTTCCTGCTCGGTGGCCTGCGCGCGCCGCTGCCGCAGTTTTCGGATGGCGCCGACGGTACGGACAAGTAACAACACAAAAAACATAAAAGGAGACAACAGCATGTTTCACAACCTCATCCCTCTGCTGGGTATTGCCATCCTGGTGGCTTTGGCCGGGTTGATCATGTTGCGGCCCTTGCGCCGCAGCCTGCTCACCCGGCCCATTTTTTCCGCCTACCGCAAGGTTCTGCCGCAGATGTCCGACACCGAGCGCGATGCGCTTGAAGCCGGCAGCGTCTGGTGGGAGGGCGAGCTGTTCCGTGGCCAGCCCGACTGGCAGAAACTGCATGCCTACCCGCAACCGAAGCTGACGGCCGAAGAAGCCGCCTTCATGAACAATGAAGTCGAGGAAGCCTGTCGTCTGGTCGACGACTGGCAGGTGACGCACGAGCTTTACGACCTGTCGAACGAGACCTGGCGCTATATCAAGGACAAGGGCTTCCTCGGCATGATCATCCCGAAGAAGTACGGCGGCCTGGAGTTCTCGGCCTACGCGCACTCGCAGGTGGTGACCAAGCTGTCGACGCGCTCCTCGGCGCTTGCCGTGTCGGTCATGGTGCCGAACTCGCTCGGCCCGGCTGAACTGCTGCTGCATTACGGTACTGAAGAACAGAAGAACCATTACCTGCCGCGCCTGGCCAAGGGCATCGAAGTGCCGGCTTTCGCGCTGACCAGCCCGTGGGCCGGTTCCGATGCGGCCTCGATTCCCGATAGCGGCGTCGTCTGCAAGGGCCTGTTCCAGGGCAGGGAAGTGCTCGGCATGCGCGTTTCGTGGGACAAGCGTTACATCACCCTGGCGCCGGTGTGCACGGTATTTGGCCTGGCTTTCCACCTCTACGATCCGGACGGCCTGCTCGGCGACAAGAAACATATCGGCATCACCTGTGCGCTGGTGCCCTACGATCATCCGGGTGTCGATACCGGCCGCCGTCATTTCCCGCTCAACGCGATGTTCATGAACGGCCCGACGCGTGGCAAGGAAGTCTTCATGCCGCTCGATTTCATCATCGGCGGCCCGGCGATGGCCGGGCAGGGTTGGCGCATGCTCATGGAGTGCCTGGCGGCCGGGCGCTCGATCTCGCTGCCTTCGTCGAATACCGGCATGGCGCAGATGACGGCGCGTGCCGTTGGCGGCTATGCCCGCGTCCGCAGCCAGTTCAAGATGGCTGTCGGCAAGTTCGAGGGGGTCGAGGAAGGCCTGACCCGCATCGGCGCCTACACCTACATGATGGACGCCGTGCGCAAAATGACGGCCGGTGCCGTCGATCTCGGCGAAAAGCCGTCGGTGGTTTCGGCCATCGCCAAATACCACGTCACCGAACGGGCCCGCCAGGTGGTCAATGACGGCATGGACATCATCGGCGGCAAGGGCATCTGCCTCGGCCCGTCGAATTTCCTCGGCCGCGCCTACCAGCAGGTGCCGATCGGCATCACCGTCGAGGGCGCCAACATTCTGACGCGCTCGCTGATCATCTTCGGCCAGGGCGCCATCCGCTGCCATCCGTATTTGCTGCCGGAAATGCAGGCGGCGCAGAACCCCGATACCAAGCAGGGTCTGGTTGATTTCGACAAGGCGTTGTTCGGCCATATCGGCTTCACCATCAAGAACGGTTTCCGTGCCCTGTGGCTGGGCCTGACCGGCTCGCATTTCGCAGCGGTCAACGTCGATACGGCACCAGAGATGAAGCGCTATTACCAGCAACTGACACGCTTCTCGGCGGCTTTTGCCTTCATGTCGGATATCTCCCTGCTGGTGCTCGGCGGCAGCGTCAAGCGCCGGGAAAAACTCTCGGCCCGGCTCGGCGACATCCTGGCGCAGATGTATTTAATCTCGTGCACCCTCAAACGTTACGAGGAAGAGGGCCGCCACAAGGAAGACGCGCCGCTCGCCCACTGGGCGATCTGGGATGCGATGTACAAGGCGCAGCAGGCTTTCGACGGCGTGATTGCCAACTTCCCGGTGCGCTTTATCGCCGCCTTCCTGCAGCGGGCCATCTTCCCTTGGGGGCATCCGTATGTCGTGCCGTCCGATGAAGTTGGGCACCAGGTCGCCAAGGCGCTCATTTCGCCGTCGGCCACGCGCGATCGCCTGACCGCCGAATGCTTCCTGCCGCTGACCGAGAATGAACCGGTCGGTGCCATCGAACTGGCGCTCAAGGCAACGCTGGAGGCCGAGCCCATAGAGGCGAAGATCCGCAGTGCCGAGAAGGACGGGCGTTTCGACAACAACCCGCTGGCCAATGTGCGCGACATCGCCGTCGTCGCTTTCGAGGCGGGCGTCATCACCGCCGCCGAGTTCGAGATCATGAAGCGGCGCAACCACCTGCGCGACATCGTCGTCCAGGTCGATGACTTCCCCTTCGACTACAACGTGGCGACGGCCAACAAGCCGGCCAGCGACCGGATGGCGGCCTGAGATGAGTAAAACGATCTACGTGGTCGACGGCGCGCGGACGCCGTTTTTGAAGGCACAGAAAGGGCCGGGGCCGTTCGCGGCCTCCGACCTGGCAACCCAGGCCGGACGGGCGCTGCTGCTGCGCCAGCCGTTTTTGCCCAGCGATCTCGACGAAGTGATTCTCGGCTGCGCCGCGCCGTCGCCGGACGAGACCAATATCGGTCGCATGGTCGCGCTGCGTCTCGGCTGCGGTAACCAGGTGCCGGGCTGGACGGTGATGAGGAATTGCGCCAGCGGCATGCAGGCGCTCGATTCGGCGATTGCCAATATCCAGCTCGGTCGCGCCGATCTGGTGCTGGCCGGCGGCGTCGATGCGCTGTCGCGGGCGCCGCTGCTCTACTCGAATGCCATGGTGCGCTGGTTTGCCGGCATGATGGGCCTGCGCACCCCGCTGCAGAAACTCGGGCATTTCCTCAAGCTCAAGCCGGGCGAGTTGCTGAGCCCGGTGATCGGCCTGATGAAGGGGCTGACCGATCCGGTGAACGGCCTGCTCATGGGCCAGACGGCCGAGAACCTGGCCTGGAAGTTCGGCATCAGTCGGCAGCAGATGGACGAATTCGCCGTGCGCAGCCACCTGCGTTCGCTGGCCGCCCGGCAGGCCGGGCACTTTGCGGAAATCGTGCCGCTGGTCGACGGCAACGGCAAGGTCTATGCCGAGGATGACGGCGTACGGCCCGATGCCAGCATGGCTGGCATGGCCAAGCTCAAACCCTTCTTCGACAAGAAGTACGGCAACATCACGGCGGCCAACAGTTCGCAGATCACCGATGGCGCCGCCTGGCTGATCCTGGCTTCGGCAGAGGCTGTTGAAAAATGGAATCTCAAGCCGCTCGGCAAAATTGTCGACAGCCAGTGGTCCGGCCTCGATCCAGCCCTGATGGGCCTCGGCCCGGTGCATGCGGTGACGCCCATCCTGCAGCGGCAGGGCCTCGGCTTGGATGACATCGACGCCTGGGAACTCAACGAGGCCTTCGCCGCCCAGGTTTTGGCCTGCCAGGCGGCCTGGCAGTCGGATGATTATTGCCGAGAGCAACTGGGCTTGCCGGCCGCGCTCGGCAAGCTTGCCGACGAAAAACTCAATGTCGATGGCGGCGCTGTGGCGATCGGCCATCCGGTCGGTGCTTCCGGGGCGCGCATCGTGCTGCATGTGCTGCAGGTGTTGCGCCGGACCAAGGCAAAACGCGGCATCGCCACGATCTGCATTGGCGGTGGTCTGGGTGGTGCGATGTTGGTGGAGGCGGCAGCATGAGCAGTAAGCAGGGGCCCTGCCAAGCGGGGATGCGCACGTCCGCGAATGCTGCCCGCTGCCGACAGCAGGGCAATTGCCATGGGGTAGCGGTAATGGAGGCAGCCCAATGAAACACTGGAATCTCATCAAGGAAGAGACTGGCATTGTCGTCGCCACCCTCGACAAGGCTGGTGAATCGGCCAATACCCTGTCGGCCGAGGTGCTCGCCGAATTTGCGCAGATTCTCGATCAGCTCGACCTGTATCCGCCCAAGGGCCTGATCATCCGTTCCGGCAAGGAAGCCGGCTTCATCGCCGGGGCCGATATCCAGGAATTCACCTTGCTCGATAGCGCCGAGAAGAGTCGCGCCCTGGTGGCCCGCGGCTGGGATCTGTTCAACCGGCTGGCCGCCGTGCCGTATCCGACGCTGTCGCTGGTCCGTGGTCATTGCATGGGCGGCGGGCTGGAACTGTCGCTGGCTTGCCGTTACCTGCTGGTAGTCGACGAGCCGGGTACGAAAATGGCGCTGCCGGAAGTCATGCTCGGCATCTTCCCCGGTTGGGGCGGCATGCTGCGCCTGCCGCAACGGGTTGGCCCGGCCGCGGCGCTCGACATGATGCTGACCGGCAAGGGCATCGATGCCCGGCGGGCGAAGAAAGTGGGCCTGGCCGACGAGTGCGTGCCGCCCCGCGTCATGGAGCAGGCGGCACGCCAGCTGATACTTTCCGGCCAGCCGCGCCGGTCGTTACCGATCCTGCAGCGCCTGCTCAATGGTCCGCTCAAGGCCGTTGTGGCCAGCGGTGCGCGAAAGCAGGTGGCGAAGAAGGCGCGCCCGGAACATTACCCGGCGCCTTACGCGATCATCGACATCTGGCAGAAATACGATGGCAACGCGCTGGCCGCCCCGGAAATCATCGACCGCATCATCAGCTCGCCGACGGCGCGCAACCTGGTGCGCGTCTTTTTCCTGCAGGAGCGTCTCAAGGGCTTCGGCAAGGAATCGACCTTCAAGGCGCAACGCGTCCATGTCATCGGGGCCGGCGTCATGGGCGGCGACATTGCCGCCTGGTGCGCCCTGCGCGGCCTGACGGTGACGCTGCAGGACCAGGGGCTGGAGCGTATGGCCCCGGCGCTGCAAAGGGCGCAAAAACTGTTTGCCCGGCGCCTGCGCGATCCCTTGCTGGCGCGTGCGGCCTTCGACCGCCTGATTCCCGACGTCAATGGCGATGGCGTGGCGCAGGCCGATGTCGTCATCGAGGCCATTTTCGAGGATGTCGCTGCCAAGCATGCCCTGTTCAAGGCGCTCGAACCGCGCCTTAAACCGGCGGCGGTGCTGGCCAGCAATACCTCCAGCCTGAAGCTGGAAGAGCTGCGCACGGTGCTCAGTCGCCCGGAACGCCTGGTCGGCATCCACTTCTTCAATCCGGTGGCGATGATGCCGCTGGTCGAGGTGGTGCAGGCCGACGGCGCTGATCCGGCCATGCTTCAGGCGGCCTGCGCTTTTGTCCGGCAGATCGACAAGCTGCCCTTGCCGGTCAAGAGTGTGCCTGGTTTCCTGGTCAATGCCGTACTCGCTCCCTACATGCTGGCGGCCATGCAGGCAGTCGACGAAGGTCTCGCACCGGAAACGGTCGATGAAGCCATGCTTGCTTTCGGCATGCCGATGGGGCCGATCGAACTGGCTGATACGGTGGGCCTCGATATCGCCATGGCGGCCGGCCGGCAACTGGCCGGCGCCAGCGAAGCGCCGCGCTGCCTGCTGGACAGGGTGGGCCAGGAGCTACTTGGCAAGAAATCCGGGCAGGGTTTCTATTCCTGGAACGAAGGCAAGGCGAACAAGGCTTCCGGCGGCACCGTGCCGGCCGGTCTGGCCGAGCGCCTGGTCAAGCCGCTGATCGAGCGCGTCGGGCAACTGGTCGCCGAAGGCGTGGTGGCCGATGCCGATCTGGCGGATGCCGGGGTGATCTTCGGTACGGGCTTTGCCCCCTTTACCGGCGGGCCGCTGAATTTTCAGAAGTCAGGGCAGTAAGGATGTTGTTAATTTCCAACAAGCGTTTGAAACGATGTCGATGAAACAGTATTTCAAACGCTTGTTTGAGATGTAATTGCAGCAGCAGTACCGGGTGTTTTTTCCGGCTATATAAACAAAACAGGAGACAAACCAATGAACAAAATGATTAACCCGCGCCTGATCGCGGTCCTGGTGGCGGCGGCGTTTTCCGGCACGGCTGGCGCTGCAGGCTTCCAGTTGCTGGAGCAGAATGCCAGTGGCCTCGGCAATGCCTATGCTGGTTCGGCGGCAGTGGCCGACAATGCCAGCACTATTTACTTTAATCCGGCTGGTATGACCCAACTCAAGGGGATTGAAGTATCAGGCGGCTTGACTGCCGTTGGAACCAGTTTCAAGTTTACCGATCAGGGTTCCAGCGCTGGCGCTTTCAACGGAACGGGCAATGGTGGCGATGGCGGTGGTTGGGGCTTTATTCCGAACGGCTATTTGTCGTGGGGCCTGAACAAGGATTTGTACTTGGGGCTGGGCATCGGGGCTCCTTTCGGCATGAAGACCGAATACGATGATAGTTGGGTGGGGGCTGCCCAGTCTCGGGAGTTTGACGTCAAGACCTACAACATCAATCCGTCAATTGCCTATCGGGTTAACGAATTCGTCTCTCTGGGGGGGGGCTTGAATTGGCAACGGCTTGAAGCCACCTACAAGCGCGCGACGGCTATTAATTTGGCGGGATCGCAGTCCCCGCTCAAGTTGTCGCTGGACGACAATTCTTGGGGATGGAATATCGGGGCCTTGTTTACGCTTTCGCCCCAAACCAAGGTTGGCGTTTCGTATCGTTCCGAAGTCAAATATAAGACAACAGGAAAAATCGAGATTACAGGGCCGGCTGCACCAAATAGTTCCGATGCCAAAGCGGATATCACCTTGCCAGATTTTTTCCTGCTTAGCCTGACCCACAAGTTAAATGATCGCGTTGAGCTGCTGGGCGACGTATCAAGGACTGGCTGGAGCAGTATCCCCAAAGTGGATGTCATTCGTGCCTCAGCCAGTTTGAGTGGTCTTCTCGCGGGTACGACCGCTCAAACACTGGAAACGGATTTCAAGGATACCTGGCGCTTTGCTCTTGGGGCTAATTACAAACTGAATAACGAATGGCTGCTGAAGGGCGGGATTGCCTACGACGAAACGCCTGTGAAGGGGGCAACCACGCGTCTGGTTTCCCTGCCGGACAACGACCGCACCTGGTTCAGTCTGGGCGCTCAATGGAAAGCCTCAAAGACCGTTACGCTGGATGTGGGGGGCGCTTACCTGTATGTCAAGGATGCCTCGATTGACAATAATCAGGGCACTGCTGCCGCTCCACTTCGTGGTCGTGTGACGGGCAAGTATGAGGACAGCGCCTGGATTTTTGGTTCTCAACTCTCGATGGCTTTCTGATTTTCGATTGCCCGAAAATAGAACCCCGCTTGAGTGATCAGGCGGGGTTTTTTACGCCTTCAATTTCATGTTCAGACATACCTGCAGCCCTGACGGGCTGGCGCTGGAAAAGTCCAACTTGGCGCTGTGCAACTCGGCAATGCGCGAAACAATGGCCAGCCCCAGGCCGCTGCCCGGTTGGTCGGAATGGTTCAGGCGGTGGAAGCGACGCAGCACGGCTTCCCTTTCTTCGGGCGGAATGCCTGGACCGCTGTCGCTGACGCAGAGGTGGCAGGCGCCATCCTGTCGTTTGACGGCGACCCTTATCTGGCCACCGGTCGGGGTGTAGCGGATGGCATTGTCGACCAGGTTGCGGATCAGGACGCGCAGCCATTCGGCCTGGCCGGTCACGATGCAGCCGGGGGCGGCGGCGAAATCGAAGTCGAGATTCTTGTCGAGGATCAGTGTGCCCAGTTCGGCGCAGACGGCTTCGGCGAGGGCGCCGACGTCGACTGCCTGTGGGTCGGGCAGGCCGGATTCCGGATCGAGACGGGCCAGTTCGAGCATCTGGCCAACCAGGTGGGAAGCGCGACTCAGGCCGCTTTGCAGCTGGTGCAGCGACTGGTCGCGCTCCTCGTCATCGCGGGCCCGCATGGCGACCTGTAACTGGGCCTGCAGGGCGGCGAGCGGGGTACGCAGTTCGTGGGCGGCGTCGGCGGTGAAGCGGCGTTCAGTCTCGAGTGCGGTTTCTACACGTCGGAACAGGTCGTTCAGGGCTTCGAGCATGGGCCGGATTTCGGCCGGGGCGGTGCGCGGTGACAAGGCATGCAACTGGGTCGGGTCGCGGCTGGCGATCTGTTTGGCAACAACGTCCAGCGTGGACAGCCCCTGGCGTGTCGCCAGCCAGACCCACAGGCCGATCAGCGGCAGGCCGAGCAGGGCCGGGGCAAGCAGGCGCCAGGCGATGTGGCCGATCAGTTCATCGCGGATGTGATGGTTTTCGCTGACCTGAACCTGCAGGCTGTGGTCGTTGTTCCACTGGCTGAAGTGCCGCCAGTGCCCGTCATCGCCCCGCGTTTCGGAAAAGCCCGGTTCGTTGGTCAGCGGCGCTTCCGGCGCATTGTTCGAGCGCATCAGCAATTTGCCGTCGGCGAACCAGATCTGGAAGCGCAGGCGGCGCTGGTATTTGTGGGTGGCTTCGCCGAGGTCCTCGATGCTGTCATCCTCGTCGTCGTCATGGCTGGCCAGGGCGAGCAGGGTTTGCGCTGCCTGGGCCAGTTGGGCATCGAACAGTTCATCGACTTCGTGGTGGGTGTCGATGTAGCTGAAAACCATGGTCACCAGCCAGGCGGCGGCGACGCCACCGAGCAGCAGGCCGAGCAGGCGATAGCGCAGCGAAAACCAGACAGTGGTCATTTGCCGATGGTGTAGCCGACGCCGCGCAGGGTGCGGATCAGATCGCTGCCGAGTTTCTTGCGCAGGTGGTGAATATGTACTTCGAGGGCATTGCTGTCCGGTTCGTCGCGCCAGCCGTACATCGACTGTTCGAGCTGGCTGCGGGTCAGCACCCGGCCGGCACTTTCGAGCAGCATCTGGAGCAGCGAGAACTCACGGCTCGACAATTCGACGGTCTGGCCATCCTGCCGGACTTCATGGGCGGCCGGGTCGAGCGTGATGTTGCCATGCACCAGCAGCGGTGCGGCGCGCCCGGCGCTGCGCCGGCTCAGGGCGCGGATGCGGGCGGTCAGTTCGTCGAGGTCGATGGGTTTGACCAGGTAGTCGTCGGCCCCGGCATCGAGGCCGGAAACCTTGTCGCCAGTGGCGTCGCGGGCGGTCAGGATGAGGATGGGCATGCTCTGGTCGCGGCTGCGGGCGCGGGCCAGGACATCCATGCCGGAGAGGCGGGGCAGGCCGAGGTCGAGCACGACGAAGTCGAAAATCTCGGTCTGCAGCGCGTTGTCGGCGGCCTGGCCATCACGCACCCAATCGACGGCAAAACCGGCCTGGCGCAGGCCGACGGTCAGGCCGTCGCCAAGCTGGGGGTCGTCTTCAACTAGCAGGATGCGCATGGCCGGATTCTATCAGCTTGCGATGAACCAGGCGGCCAGCGCGATCCAGGCCAGCAGTACGATGGCGGCCAGTGGCCGGGCCGAGGGAATGGCTTCTTCCGGCGCACCCTGCTTGCGGCCGGTCAGCATGGCCCGCACCAGGTTCTCTTCGTGCAGCAGGCTGCCCGAAACGACGCCGGCGAGGTGGATGAAGACGACCGTCAGCATGGCGGCGGTCAGCCCTTCATGCACTTCTTCGAATACTTCACCGCCGAGATCGTTGTAGATGGCCCAGCCGGAGAGACCACTCAGGATGGCCAGGATGAGTAGTACAACGATGGCCCAGCCGCCGGCCGGGTTGTGTCCGACATGGTGTTCCGGTTCGAGGCGCAGCAGGCTGCCGAGATAATCCTTGACGGCAGTCGGGCCGCGCACGAAGTCGACGAACCGGGCGTAGCGCGAGCCGATGAAGCCCCAGGGCAGGCGGAAGGCGGCAATGGCCAGTACGGTGCCGCCGGCCATGACATGGACGAGGCGCCAAGTTTCGCTTTCCGAGGTCAGCCAGGCAACGACGAAGGCGCCGGCCATGAGCCAGTGGCCGAGGCGGACCGGCCAGTCCCAGACAAGAATTTTTTGCATGATCGACTACTCCCGCAGTTCCGGAATGGCGATGTCGTGTTCGCTGTAGCGGCCGTCGGCGGCATGCGTGTGGCAGGCTTCGCAATTGGCTGCCGACTTGATGCGTGGGTCGCGCCAGAAGCGCTTCGGGATTTCACGGTGCTTGCGCACGAAGTGAGAGGTCTGGCTGATGCGCGGCGGTTCGCCGGCATTGCTCAGCTTGCTGCCGTTGCCGGCATGGCGCTCGAGGAAGGCGCCGATTTCCAGCTTGTGCGCCGGACTCAGCTCGGCATCGCTGCCGAAGTGATCTTTCAGGCCGGCCAGCGTGCGCTGCCAGTCGGGGGCCGCCAGCAGGGCGGGCGGATAGGCCAGGTGGCAACTGCCGCATTCGGCCTTGTAGCTGGCCGGGGTGGCGGCCGGCAGGGGCAGGCGGTCAGCCAGGGCGGGCAGGCTGAGGCCGAGCAGGGCAAGCAGGAGTAGCGGTTTCATTTCAGCGTGCCTCGCTCATGTAGGCGATGAAATCGGCTTTCTCGGCCGGCGTGCACAGGCGTCCGACGACTTCCTTGCAATTGCGGCCGAACCATTTTTCGACCTTGGCCGGGTCGCTGAAGCGCTCGGCGTTGGCAGAAACGGCCAGCGGCTTGATGTTCTTGCCGGTGATGGCGTGCTGGCCGGCGTTGGCCGGATTGGCGGTATGGCAGCTGGCGCATTCCGGCATCTTGTCGTTGATCGCGAAGCGCTGCTTGAAAAACGCGCCGCCCCGTTGGGCCGAGGGCGCGAAGCCGGTTTGTACGGCAGCCGCTTCGGCGGCATAGGTCTGGCGGATCTGCTGCGGGGTTTCGGCGTGGCTGGCGATGCTGAGGAGCAGCAGGCACAGGGCGGACAGGCTTTTCATCTTCGTACTCCTTGGGTGAGAGGGTATGGGGAGAGTTTAACCAGCCTGTCTTAAGGCAGAATTAGCTGAAGCTTAAGCAGCGATTAATAGCCCGCTGCTTGTGAACACGCCTAGTGTTCGTGTTCATCCTGGTCAAAAGCCCACAGTTGATGGGCGTCGAGCAGCATGCGGTAGCGCAGTTCCAGGGCATCGAGCTGCATCAGCTGCGCCGAGAGCTGGGCTTCGTTGGCCAGGCGCCGGGTGGTCAGCAGGTCGTTGAGACTGCCTTCGCCCAGCTGGTAGGCCCGGGCCGTCAGGTCGGCAGCCTGGACCAGGCGTTCGGCGGCATCCCGGCCGGCTTGCCAGGTGGCCAGCGCGGCGCTGGCCGAGTAATAGGTGTTGGCCGCTTCGGCCGAGACCTTCTGGGTCACTGCGGCCTCCCGGCTACCCCAGGCGTCGGCCTGGGCGAGTGCGGCATCGGCCGTGGCGCGGCGGGCGCCGCCGGGCAGCGGGATGCTGATATAGGCGCCGAGGATCTGCTCCTCGCCACCGCGTTCGCGCATCACCTGGACGCCGACGGTCGGGTCGGGCAGGCGGTCGCTGCCGGCTCGGCCGGCAACAATTCTGGCCCGCTGTGCTTCGCCGCGGGCGACGCCGAGCTCATGGTTGTGTTCGAGCATGGTCGAAATCCAGTCGCTGGCGTTGCCACTGATCGGGGTCGGCTCGGCAATCTCATTCTGTTCGCTCAGCGGCAGATCGGGGAAGCGCCGGCGCAGATCCTCGGCGGCCGTTTGCTGGCGTACCCGGGCCTGGGCCAGTTGGGCCTGGGCCTGGGCGAACGCGGCTTCGCTCTGGATGCTTTCGAGGCGGGCGGCGTCGCCCAGCTGCTGGCGGCGGTGCACGGTTTTCGCCTGCTTTTCGAGCAGGGCGGTCTGGGCGCTCCATTGCGTCGCCGTGGCGCTTTCGCGCAGCCAGATGAACCAGGCCCGGAGCAGGCCGCGGCTGGTTTCATGCAGCGCGTCGCCATGCGCGACTTCGGCCAGCGCGACACCGGCCGCGCCGATTTTTGCATCAAGCGCGCCCTTGCCGGGCAGGCGTAGCGGGCGCTCGATGGCGGCATTCCATTCGTTGTAACGTTCAGTGAGCCCGGTGCTCGGGGTTACTTTGCGCTGCTGGCCGCCCAGCCGCAGGCTCCATTCGTATTGACCGGCTTCGAGCCGACGGCGATTGGCTTCTTCGACGCGCACCTGGCTACCGGCAGCCTGCACCGTCGGGTTGGCCTGCAGTACCTTGGCGACGATGTCGACGGGCGGCAGGTTGGGGGTCGGTTCGGCGGCAAAGCCGGTGCCGCCGATACCGGCGATATCGTTGATTGCGATGGAAAGGAGCAGAAGGAGTTTTTTCACAGGCGACCCATGTCGATGACCGGCAACAGCCAGTAGTAGATGTTGGCGCGCGGCAAATCGGCCTTGATCAGGGTGAGTACTCGGCGCATGGCCTCTTCCGGGCCGGCGGCCTGAATGCGGGTGCGCGGTGAATGACCACTGACCTGTTCGCCGGGTTCGACCAGCGAGACCACCGAGCCGTGGCCCTCGGCCTGGCTGGCGGTGAAGCCGCGCACCAGCTCGGGATGTTTGAGCAGCAGATCCTCGACATGCTGGGCGACGTCGTTGGTCATGATCAGGTTGAGCAGGACATCAGCCATGTTTGACCTCGCTGAAAGAAACGGTGGATTTGACCCCGAAGCGGCGGAACAGGATCGGTAGCAGGACGAGGGTCAGGGCGGTCGAGGTGAGCAGGCCGCCGATCACGACGATGGCCAGGGGACGCTGTACTTCCGAACCGGGACCGCTGGCGAAGAGCATTGGCACCAGGCCGAAAGCGGCAATGCTGGCGGTCATTAGTACCGGTCGCAGGCGGCGTTTGGCGCCTTCGACGACCGCTTCGGCAACCGGCAGGCCACGGGCCAGCAACTGGTTGAAGTAGGTCACCATGACGACGCCATTCAAGACCGCGATGCCGAGCAGGGCGATGAAACCGACCGAGGCCGGCACCGACAGGTATTCGCCCGAGATGAGCAGGCCGAAGATGCCGCCGATCATCGCGAACGGGATGTTGGAGAGGACCAGCATGGCCTGGCGTACCGAGCCGAAGGTCGAGAAAAGCAGGAAGAAGATGAGCAGCAAGGCGACCGGCACGACGATCATGAGGCGGGCTGCGGCCCGTTGCTGGTTCTCGAACTGGCCACCCCAGGCGATGCGGTAGCCCTGCGGCAGCTTGACCTGGCTGGCGACGGCGGCCTTGGCTTCATCGACGAAGCCGACCAGGTCGCGGTCGCGCACATTGGACTGGACGACGACGTAACGCTGGGCATTTTCGCGATCGACCTTGACCGGGCCATCGATGCGCTCGATCTTGGCGACCGAGGCCAGCGGTACGCTGCCGCCGTCGGGCAGGCTCAGGCGCAGGGCCGCGAAATCGGCCGGCGAGTTGCGCAGCGTGGCCGGGCCGCGCAGGATGACCGGCGTGCGCCGTCCCTGTTCGATCACGGTGCCGACATTGCGCCCTTCGAGCAGCGATTTCAGGTCGTTCTGGATGTCGTCGACGTTGAGGCCGAAACGCCCGGCCGCCAGGCGGTCGACGGCGATTTTCAGATATTGCACGCCGTCGTTTTTCAGCGTGAAGGTATCCTCGGCGCCGCGCACCTTCTTGACGGTTTCTTCAATGTCGACCGCCAGTTTGTTGAGGGTCGGCAAATCGGTGCCGTAGATCTTGATGGCCAGATCGCCGCGTACGCCAGTCAGCATTTCCGAGACGCGCATGTCGATCGGCTGGGTAAAGGAAAAGCCGACCCCCGGGAAGTCTTCCATCACCGCCCGCATCTGGTCGGCCAGCCAGGCCGGATCTTTGACGCGCCAGGTGTCGCGCGGCTGCAGCACCATGAAGGTGTCGGTCTGGTTGAGGCCCATCGGGTCGAGGCCGAGCTCGTCGGAGCCGGCGCGGGCGACGATGTCCTTGACCTCCGGAATTTTCGCCAGGATGGCTTGCTGGACGCGGCTGTCGATGACCATGGTCTGGTCGAGGCCGATCGAGGGCAGTTTTTCCAGCTGCATGATCATGTCGCCTTCGTCCATGGTCGGCATGAAGCTCTTGCCGAGCAGCAGGAAGGCACCGGCGGCGGCGGCCAGGGCGATGGTGGCGCCGAGCATGAAGGTCCGGCTATGGGCCAGGGCGGTGCTCAGGATACGGTCATAGAATGCGGCCGTTTTTCTGACCAGCCAGGGTTCGTGATGGACGCCGCGCTTGATCAGGTAGGAGGCGATGACCGGGACTACGGTCAGCGACAGCAGCAGCGAGGAGGCCAGGGCAAAGACGATGGTCAGGGCGACCGGGCCGAACATCTTGCCTTCCAGGCCCTGCAGCGTGAGCAGCGGCAGGAAGACGATGATGATGATGACGATGCCGGAAGTTACCGGGGCGGCGACTTCGGCGGCGGCGCGGAAAATCAGGTGCAGGGTCGGCAGGTTTTCCTGCGCCTCGGCGAGCTGGTTTTCGACATTTTCGACGACCACCACGGCGGCATCGACCAGCATGCCGATGGCGATGGCCAGACCGCCCAGGCTCATCAGGTTGGCCGACAGGCCGGCCATGCGCATGAGGATGAAGGTGGCGAGCGCCGAGAGTGGCAGCATCAGCGCCACGACAACGGCGGCGCGCAGGTTGCCGAGGAAGGCGAGGAGCAGCAGGACGACGAGCACGATGGCTTCGAGGAGGGCTTTCGAGACGGTGCCGACGGCGCGTTCGACGAGGTTGCTGCGGTCGTAGAAAACATCGATGCTGACGCCCGGCGGCAGGGTTGGCGCAATTTCTGCCAGCTTGGCCTTGACGCCGGCCACGACGCTTTGCGCATTGGCGCCGCGCAGGCCGAGGACCAGACCTTCGACGGCTTCGCCCTTGCCGCCCTTGGTGACCGCGCCGTAGCGGCTGAGGGCGCCGATACGCACTTCGGCGACATCGCCGACGCGTACGACATTGCCATCCTTGGCCTGCAGAACGATGGCCCGCACGTCGTCGGCATTGCGAATCGCCCCTTCGGCACGGACCAGCAGGGATTCCTCGCCATCGGCCAGGCGGCCGGCCCCGTCGTTGCGATTATTGGTTTCGAGGACCGCCTGCAGATCCTTGAGGGCCAGGCCACGCGCCGTCAGGCTTTGCGGTTGCGGCACGATCTCGAAGGTGCGCACTTCGCCGCCCAGACTATTGACGTCGGCGACGCCGGGAATGGTGCGCAATTGCGGGCGAATTACCCAGTCGAGCAGGGCACGCTTTTCCGAGAGCGACAGGTCGCCCTCGATGGTGAACATGAACATTTCGCCGAGTGGCGTGGTGATCGGCGCCATGCCGCCGGTGACGCCGGGCGGCAGGTTGCCCATCGCCGAATTCAGGCGTTCGCCGACCTGCTGGCGGGCCCAGTAAATGTCGGTGCCGTCCTCGAAGTCGATGGTGATGTCGGTCAGCGCGTATTTCGAGGTCGAGCGCAGCAGGCGCTGGTAGGGAATGCCGAGCATTTCCTGCTCGACCGGCACGGCAAGGCGGGTTTCCACTTCTTCCGGCGTCATGCCCGGCGCCTTCAGGATGATCTTGACCTGGGTCGTCGAGACATCGGGGAAGGCGTCGATCGGCAGGCCCATGAAGGCCTGCACGCCGGCACCGATGAGCATGACTGTAAGGACCAGCAGCAACAGCCGCTGGGTCAGCGAAAAACGGATCAGGGCAGCCAGCATCTTATTTCCCGACGCCGGTCAGCATGGCCTTGAGGCCCGACAGGCCCTTGACGGCGACGCGCTCGTTGGCGACCACGCCATCGACCATGACACTGTCGCCACCCTGGCTGATGACCTGCACCGGGCGTTCGGTAAAAGTGACCCCCTTGTCGTTGCTCGCCGTCTGCACGAAAACCAGGGTTTTGCCCTGCTCGCGAATCAGGGCCGAAGCCGGCAGGCGTTGCTGCGGGCCGTTCGGGGCGGCAATTTCAACTTCGACGACCTGGCCGGGAATCAGCGTTTCGGCCCCCTTGCTGACCGCGGCGCGCAGCAGCACGGTCTGGCTGGCCA
This sequence comes from Azonexus sp., assembly GCA_049294655.1. Taxonomy (GTDB): domain Bacteria; phylum Pseudomonadota; class Gammaproteobacteria; order Burkholderiales; family Rhodocyclaceae; genus Azonexus. The sequence goes on along the minus strand of JBAQDI010000021.1, from coordinate 15,135 downwards.
TGTCGACGGCACGCCCGACGGCGATCAGCTTGCCGGTGGTTTCGCTGCCAGCGATCCTGACCGGCGTGCCGGCGCGCAGGCTGGACGCCACGGCGATCGGCGCCTGGATTTCCAGCCACAGCGGCGAGAGCTTGGCGATGCGGTAAATCAGGGCCGAGCCATCGACGCGCTGGCCGAGCTGCACGCCCTGTTCAAGAACGATGCCATCGATCGGCGCAACCAGCGCCAGCGGGCCACCCAGCTTGCCCCGGGCGACGCCGGCCATGGCCAGTCCCTGCTGGCTTTGCGTGGCCTGGGCGGCCGCCTGGCTGGCCGCAGCGCGGGTCGCCTGCAGGCGGGATTCGGCAATCAGGCCTTCGGCAAAAAGTTGTTCGTCGCGTTTCAGGTTGTGTTGCAGCAGGGATGACTGGCTACCCGATTGCAGCGCGTCACGCTGCAATTCCAGAGCCTGCGGGCTGGCCAGATGGGCCAGCACCTGGCCGCGGCGGACGCTGCTGCCGGGCGCCACGGCGAGCATTTCGACCATGCCGGCGACCGGCGCGCTGAGCACGCGCATCTGCTCATTCGGCACCGTGACCTTGGCCGGCAGGGTGCCGGCCCGGCTGTCGGCGTTGCTGCCGACGACGATGGTTTCGACACCCAGGGCCTTGATCTGGGCGGCTTGCAACAGCAGCGGTTCGGCATTTGCGGCTGAGCCGGCCAGGGTGCAGAGAAGAATTGCCAGCGAACGATGAAGAATGGTCATGAGCATGCCCGAAAGGAGTTTGTGCCAGTCTATCCAGTCTTGATTAAGTCTTCCTTAAAAGTCGGCAGACGAAGCTGTTTCCTTCAGAATCCATTAAGCTTTAAGCGGAATAATCGATCCTGTCCCCTAGAGACGGGCAAGGGAGTAAGAGATGAATGCCTTCAATCGTCGCACGGCCGCGCGCATTGCTGCGGTCAGTATCCTGCTGGCCCTGGTCGCCAGCCCGGTCGCCTGGTTTGTCACCCGGGAAGGCACGGAGGAGGCGACCGTCTCCCTGGCGATCGAGGAATCGAAGCGCCTGCTGCAGCATTTCAAGGCGACCGATCTGGCCGGCCCTGATGCGGCCGGGCATGCGATGGAGGCGGCGCGGACCTTTACCGGTGGCCTGTTCGATATTGCCGAAATCTACGATCAACAAGGCAAAAAACTGGCCGAAGCCATGACCGGCGAGGGCTCCGCGGTCGAAAATGTCTTGCCGGGCCATGGTGTGCCCAGTTACCGCAAGGCTTTCTATAGCAGCCTGCGCCTGCCCGACGGGCGTTGGGTGATGCGCATTTTTGTACCCTTGCAGCAGGCCGATGAAGGCTCACCGATTACCGGTTACTTCGAGGGCGTGCGCGTCATGCCGGAATGGCAGCACCAGGAGATGCTGGCCAATGCGCTGACCGCTGCCCTGATGGTCGGCCTGGCTTCCCTGCTCTGCGGTGCGGCGATCTACCCGGTGGTCGTCCATCTGTCGGCCGACAATGCGCAGAAGGCGCGTGAGGTGCTCGACTCGCACATTTCGATGATGGAGGCGCTGGGCCGGGCCATTGCCAAGCGTGATTCCGATACCGGCGCCCACAATTACCGGGTCGCCCTGATCTCGGCGCAGATTGCCGAGCATCTGGGCTTTGACGATCACGCCATGCAGTCGCTGATCGCCGGCAGCTTTCTGCACGATGTCGGCAAAATCGCCATTCCCGACGCCATCCTGCTCAAGCCGGGCAAGCTCGACGAGCAGGAATTCGCGATCATGCGCACCCATGTCGGTCAGGGCGAAGAGATCGTCACCGGCATGGGCTGGCTCGATGGCGCCAATGCCGTGGTGGCCAGTCACCACGAGAAATGGAATGGGCGGGGTTATCCGCGCCAATTGCAGGGCGAGGCGATTCCCCTGTCGGCGCGCATCTTTGCCGTCGCCGATGTCTTCGATGCGCTGTGCTCGAAACGTCCGTACAAGGCGCCAATGTCGTTCGAGGCGGCCATGGCCATCCTCGAGCAGGATACCGGCAGTCATTTCGATCCGCAGGTGATGGCTGTCTTTCGGCCCATGGCGCAGGAGATACATCTGACTCTGATCGATGCGCCGGAAGAGCAGGTGCGTGATCTGCTCGGCCAGCGCGTGCGCCGTCACTTCGCCGCCTGAGGGTGGTGTACGCCCGATATTCGGGGTGGCGTAAAAAGCGATAAAAAACAGTTGACCGGCAAACTTCCCGTTCTATAATTCAAACGTTCGTTTTATTCCAGGAACGCGAGAAGAGACATAAAGGAGAAGCGCTTGAAAAAGCTGATCGTGAAAAAGGCTGCCGTACTCGGCGCCGGCGTGATGGGGGCGCAAATTGCCGCGCACCTGGCCAATGCCAACGTGCCGGTCGTGCTGTTCGACCTGCCGGCAAAAGAAGGAGACAAGAACGGGATCGTCAGGAAAGCCCTCGACGGCCTGAAAAAGCTGGATCCGGCCCCGCTGGCCAGCAAGGACAAACTGCAGTTCATCGACGCCGCCAATTACGACGAGCACCTGCCGCTGCTTGCCGAGTGCGATCTGGTCATCGAGGCCATCGCCGAGCGCATGGACTGGAAGAACGATCTCTACGCGAAGATCGCGCCGCATCTCGGCGCCCATACCATCGTCGCTTCGAACACTTCCGGCCTGTCGATGGCCGCGCTGGCCGAGGGCTTGCCGGAAGCCATCCGGCCGCGCTTCTGCGGCATCCACTTCTTCAACCCGCCGCGCTACATGCACCTGGTCGAGATCGTCGGCACGCCGGGCACCGATGCCGGCACGCTCGATGCGCTGGAAACCTGGCTGACCTCGCGGCTCGGCAAGGGTGTCATCCGGGCGCTGGATACGCCGAATTTCGTCGCCAACCGCATCGGCGTCTTCTCGATTCTCGCCGTCATGCACCACACCCGGGCTTTCGGCCTCGGGTTCGATGAGGTTGATGCGCTGACCGGTCCGAAGATCGGCCGGCCGAAGAGCGCCACCTATCGCACGGCCGATGTCGTCGGTCTCGACACCCTGGCGCATGTCGTCAAGACCATGCAGGACACCTTGCCCGACGACCCGTGGCACAGCTACTTCACGACACCGACCTGGTTGCAGGCGCTGATCGGCCAGGGGGCGCTCGGCCAGAAGACGCGTTGTGGCATTTTCCGCAAGCAGGGCAAGGAAATCCAGGTGCTTGACCTGACGGCGCAGGATTACCGCAAGTCGGCCGGCGAGATTGCCGAGGAAGTCGGCGCCATGCTGAAAATGCGCAATCCAGCCGAGAAGTTCGCCGCCTTGCGCGCCTCGTCACATCCGCAGGCACAGTTCCTGTGGGCGATTTTCCGCGACATCTTCCATTACGCCGCAGTGCAGCTGGAAAACGTCGCCGACAATGCCCGCGACCTCGATTTCGCCATGCGCTGGGGCTTCGGCTGGGCGCAGGGGCCGTTCGAAACCTGGCAGGCCGCCGGCTGGGGCGATATTGCCGAGGCGCTGGCCGCCGATATCGCGGCCGGCAAGACCATGAGCACTGCGCCGCTGCCGGTCTGGGTGCTGGAAAGCGGGCGCAGCGGCGTGCATACACCCTTCGGTTCGTGGTCGGCCCGCCAGCAGCGTTATGTCGATCGCTCGACTTTGCCCGTCTATCAGCGTCAGCTGTTCCCGGAAAGCGTGCTCGGCGAAGGCGCTTCGAAGCCGGAAAAATCAGGCGAGACGCTCTATGAGAACGATGGCGTCCGGCTATGGAAAATGCCGGCGGTCGATGCCGGCATCGGCATCATTTCCATCAAGTCGAAGATGCACACCATCGGCAATGAAGTGCTCGATGGCGTCATTGCCGCCGTGCGCCAGGCCGAACAGACGCTGGATGGCGTCGTCCTGTGGCATGAAGCCCCGTTCGCCGTCGGCGCCAACCTGGCCCAGGTCAGCGAAGCCATCGCCGCCGGGCAGTTTGATGTGCTGGAAGCGACCGTCGAAAAATTCCAGCGCGCCTCGCAAACGCTGAAATATGCGCAGGTGCCGACCGTTGCCGCCGTGCAGGGCATGGCGCTCGGCGGTGGTTGCGAATTCGTCATGCACGCGGCGAAGCGCGTGCTGGCGCTGGAAAGCTATGTCGGGCTGGTCGAAGCCGGGGTCGGCCTGATCCCGGCCGGCGGCGGCTGCAAGGAATTCGCCGTGCGCGCCGCCGAATGGGCGGCGCAATCGAACGTGCCGGGCGAGGTGTTCAATTACCTGCAGCCGGTGTTCATGACCATTGCCATGGCCAAGGTCGCGAAGAGTGCGGTTGAGGTTGTCGATTTCGGCTTCGCCAAGCCGTCCGACACCATCCTGTTCAATGCCCATGAGCTGCTCTACGTTGCCATCAAGGAAGCCCGCGCCCTGGCCGATGCCGGTTACGCGCCGCCGCAGCAGGCACGCGGCATCCCGGTGGCCGGCAAGACGGGCATCGCGACTTTCGAGATGATGCTGGTCAACATGAAGGAGGGCGGCATGATTTCGGCCCACGACTACAAGGTCGCCAAATCGGCCGCGATCGCCCTGTGCGGCGGCGAAATCGAGACCGGTAGCCGGGTCGACGAGGAATGGCTGCTCACCGTCGAGCGCCGACTGTTCGTCGAACTCCTGAAAACCCCCGAAACCCAGGCCCGCATCAAGCACATGCTGGAAACCGGGAAACCGCTGAGGAATTAGTTGCCTAGGATCGAGGATCGAGTTGCCTAGTGGTTTTGCTAACAGCTCTAGCCCCTAACAGCTAATAGCTAATAAAGGATTTCAAATGAGCAAACAAGTACAAGACGCCTACATCGTCGCCGCCACGCGTCTGCCGGTGGCCAAGAAGAATGGCATGTTCAGGAACGTGCGGCCGGATGACATGCTGGCGCATGCCATCCGCTCGGTCGTCGCGCAGGTGCCGGGCATCGATCCGGCGCTGATCGGCGATGTCATTGTCGGCTGCGCCATGCCGGAAGCCGAGCAGGGCATGAATGTTGCTCGCATCGGCCTGTTGCTGGCCGGGCTGCCGATTACCGTGCCGGGCCTGACGATCAATCGTTTCTGCTCGTCCGGGGTGCAGGCGGTGGCCGATGCCGCCAACCAGATCCGCCTTGGCCTGGCTGATGTGATGATTGCCGCCGGTACCGAGTCGATGTCCATCATGCCGCAAATCATGGGCAACAAGATGGCGATGAACCCGGCCGTCTTCGCGCACGAGGAAAATATCGGTATCGCCTATGGCATGGGCCTGACCGCCGAGAAGGTGGCCAAGCAGTGGCAGATCGGCCGCGAAGCGCAGGATGCCTTTGCCGTCGAATCGCACCGCCGGGCCTGTGCGGCGATTGCCGCCGGCCATTTCAAGGCCGAAATTTCCCCCTACACCATCCGCGAAAGCCTGCCTGACCTGGCTTCCGGCGAAATCGTCGTGCACCAGCGGATTGCCGATACCGACGAAGGGCCGCGACCGGATTCGGCGCTCGACAAACTGGCCAAGTTGAAACCGGTGTTCCATGCGCGCGGTTCGGTAACGGCCGGCAATTCCTCGCAGATGTCGGATGGGGCGGGCGCCGTGATGCTGGTTTCGGAAAAAATCCTGCGCCTGCACAACCTGACGCCGCTGGCCCGCTTCGCCGGTTACGCGGTCGGTGGCGTGGCGCCGGAAATCATGGGCATCGGCCCGATTGCCGCCATTCCCAAGGTGCTGGCCCAGGTTGGTATCGCGCAGGACGACCTCGACTGGATCGAACTCAACGAAGCCTTTGCGGCGCAATCGCTAGCGGTGATGCAGGAACTGGGCATCAATCCGGCCAAGGTCAATCCGCTCGGCGGCGCCATCGCCCTCGGCCATCCGCTCGGCGCCACCGGCGCAATTCGCATCGCCACCGTAGCGCATGGTTTGCAGCGCACCGGCGGCAAATACGGCATGGTGACCATGTGCATCGGCACGGGCATGGGTGCCGCCGGCATCATCGAGCGGGTCTGACGACGATGCGCCAGCGCATGGCTACAGCCCGGAGCACCGTGCTCGCAGCAAGCCCGGAGAAATACCGCCCGGGCTGGGTAAGGGAGGTGGCCGCGCTAGCGACTCGGGACTCCCGACTCGCGACTGGGTCATGAAACCCGCCTGGCTGGCTCGACTTTCGCCAACCTGGCGGGCGCGCATGGTGCGTCTGGGCTTCAATTTCCACCCGGCCTTTCGTGGAACAGGGGGCCGGGTAACCCATGTGGCCAAGGATTTGCGGCACATCCGGGTTTCCCTGCCGCTCAACTGGCGGACGAAAAACATCGTCGGCTCGCTCTACGGCGGATCGCTGTTCGCGATCACCGACGGGGCGCATCCGATGATGCTGATGGCGGCCTTGGGCGATGGCTACATCGTCTGGGACAAGGCGGCGAGCATCCGTTATCGCAAGCCGGGGTTCTCGACGCTGTATGCCGATTTCGTGCTCAGTGACGAGGAAGTGAGCGAAATTCGCGCTGTCCTGGCCGAAACGCCGGAGCTTGAGCGGACTTATCTGGTCGAATTGAAGGATGCCCACGGTGTCGTGCATACGGTCGTGGAAAGAACGGTGTATATCGCCGAGAAAAATTACTACCGGCAAAAAGCTGGAGGAGACAAATGATGCTTATATTGCAAAGTGTGCGGCGGGCGGCTCTGCTTGCGGCGCTGCTGGCTGTTCCCGGACTGCATGCGGCCGAGGTGGCCGGGGTCAGGATTGACGACAAGCTGCGCGTCGGTAACCACGAACTGGTGCTCAATGGGGCCGGCATTCGTACCCGCTTTTTCATCAAGGTCTATGTCGGGGCGCTCTATGTCGGCGAGAAGGCCTCGTCGCCGGCCGCCATCATCGACAGCGATGCGCCGCGCCGGATCAGCCTGCGCCTGCTCCGCGACCTCGACGCAGAGTCGCTGCACTCGGCGCTCGACGAAGGTCTGCGCAACAATCTCACGGCAACCGAACTGGTGGCGCTCAAGGGGCCGGCCGAGCAACTGGCCGGCATCATGCGGGGCATCGGCAAGGTGCGCGAAAGTGATACCGTTGCCATCGATTTCTCGGCTGACGGGGTCACTGTCGGGGTGAACGGGGAAATGCGCGGCAAGGTGGCGGGTGGGGCGTTTGCCCGCGCCCTGCTCAAGGTCTGGCTGGGCGACAAGCCGGCCGATGCTTCGTTGAAGAAGGCCATGCTCGGCAATTAGCCGGGGGTACGGAGGAGGAGACAAAAATGGACAAGATCTGGTTACAGAGTTACCCGCAAGGCGTGCCGGCCGAGATCAGCATCGATCACGTGCCATCGCTGGTCGCGCTGTTCGAGAAGGCCTGCGCGACCTACGCCGGGCAGGTCGCCTACATCAGCATGGGCAAGGAGATGACCTATGCCGAGCTCGACGAGGGCACCCAGGCTTTCGCCGGCTGGCTGCAGGCGCTCGGCATCAAGCCCGGCGAGCGCGTCGCGCTGATGATGCCGAACATGCTGCAATATCCCGTGGCACTGTTCGGGACGCTGCGCGCCGGCTGTGTCGTGGTCAATTGCAACCCGCTCTATACGCCACGCGAACTCGAGCATCAGCTCAAGGATTCGGGTGCAACGGCCATCGTCATTGTCGAGAATTTCGCCAATACACTGCAGCAGGTGGTCGGCCACACGGCGATCAAGCATGTCGTGGTCACGCCGATGGGCGAGATGCTCGGTGCCGTCAAGGGCACGCTGGTCAATCTCGTGCTGCGCCACGTCAAGAAAATGGTGCCGGCCTGGAAACTGCCCGGCGCCATCCGTTTCAACGCGGCGCTCGCCGCCGGGCGCCGGCAGGGCTTCAAGGCGGTGCCGCTCGGCCATGACGACATCGCCTTCCTGCAATACACGGGCGGCACGACCGGCGTTTCCAAGGGCGCCATGCTGACGCACGGCAATATCGCCGCCAACGTCATGCAGGCCTACACCTGGATCAAGCCGGTGGTGCATGAGGGCAAGGAATTCATCATCACTGCCTTGCCGCTGTATCATATCTTTGCGCTGACCGCGAACTGCCTGACCTTCCTGATGATCGGTGCCAAGAACCTGCTGATCGCCAACCCGCGCGACATTCCCGGCTTCGTCAAGGAATGGTCGAAATACCCGGTGACCGTGGTGACCGGCGTCAATACGCTGTTCGCCGCGCTGCTCAACGATCCCGGCTTCGAGAAGCTGGATTTCTCGACCATGAACGTCACGCTGGGCGGCGGCATGGCGGTGCAGGGGCCGGTTGCCGAACGCTGGCTGAAGACGACCGGTACGCCGTTGCTACAGGCTTACGGTCTGACCGAAACCTCGCCGGCGGCGACTATCAATCCGCTCGACATGCACGAATTCAACGGTTCGATCGGCCTGCCGATTTCGTCCACGGAGGTTTCGATTCGCGACGATTTCGGTGTCGAAGTGCCGCAGGGCCAGATCGGTGAAATCTGCATCCGCGGCCCGCAGGTCATGAAGGGCTACTGGCAGCGGCCGGAAGAAACCGAACAGGTCTTTTACCCGGATCGCTTCCTGCGTACCGGCGATGTCGGCTACGTGGACAAAAAAGGCTTCGTATTCCTGGTCGACCGCAAGAAGGACATGATCCTGGTCTCCGGTTTCAACGTCTATCCGAACGAGGTCGAGGAAGTCGTCGCCATGCTGCCCAGCGTCATGTTCGTCGCCGCCATCGGCGTGCCCGACGAGCATTCCGGCGAAGCCGTGAAAATCTTCGTGGTGCGCAAGGATCCGGCGCTCAACGAACGCATGATCATCGAACACTGCCGCAGCCAGCTGACCGGCTACAAGGTGCCGAAACACGTCGAATTCCGCGATGACCTGCCGCGCACCAACGTCGGCAAGATCCTGCGTCGCGCCCTCAAGGAAGGAGCCTGAATTGCCCATCCCCGCTTCACTGAACAAGAACCTCAGCCTGCCGGTCATCTGCGCGCCGATGTTCATCGTCTCCAACCCGGACCTCGTCATCGCCCAGTGCAAGGCCGGCCTGATCGGCGCCTTCCCGGCCCTCAATGCCCGCCCCAAGGAATTGCTCGACGCCTGGCTGACCCGCATCAAGGCCGAACTGGCGGTCGATCCGAAGGCCGCGCCGTTCGCCGTCAACCAGATCATCCATCCCTCGAACGAGCGCCTGGAACACGACATGGCGCTCTGCGTGCAGCACGAGGTGCCGCTGATCATCACCAGTTTGTCGGCACCGACGGCCATCGTGCCGCATGTGCATGCCTACGGCGGCCAGGTTTTCCATGACGTGATCAGCGTGCGGCATGCCGAAAAGGCGCTCGAAGCCGGTGTCGATGGCCTGATCCTGGTCTGCGCCGGGGCCGGCGGTCATGCCGGCACCTTGAGCCCGTTCGCGCTGGTCGGCGAAATCCGCAAGTTCTATAACGGCCCGATTGCCCTCTCCGGTTCGATTACCAACGGCAGCGCCATCCTTGCCGCGCAGGCCATGGGGGCGGATTTCGCCTACATCGGCACGCGCTTCATCGCCACCCATGAGGCGCATGCCGTCGATGCCTACAAGCAGGCCATCGTCGATTCCGCCGCCAAGGACGTCGTCTACACCCCGTACTTCACCGGCGTACATGGCAATTACCTGAGCAAAAGCATCGTTGCCGCCGGCCTCGACCCGGCCAGCTTGCCGGAGAAGGACAAGACTGCCATGGATTTCGGGGCCGCCGAAGGTGGCGGCGCCAAGGCCTGGAAGGATATCTGGGGCGCCGGGCAGGGCGTCGGGACGATAGGTGAGGTGCTGCCGACGGCCGAGCTGGTAGCGAGAATGAGGCAGGAATACAGCACCGCAAAGGCGGCGCTGTATTCCTGCTAGCTGTTAGTTATTAGATGTTAGTTATTAGCAAAATCTAAAACCCAAAATTGAAGATCAAACCGCTAGCGACTAATGACTACCGACTAGCGACTAACAAGGAGACAAGCAAATGAGCGACTACATCGCACCCGTCAAGGACATGCGTTTTGTCATGGATGAACTGGCCGGTTTCAGGGAGTTGAGCCAGATCGCCGGTTACGAGGAGGCAACGCCGGATCTGGCTGATGCCATTCTCGAGGAAGCTGCAAAGTTCACCGGTGAAGTGCTCGCCCCGCTGAACCGCATCGGCGACAAGGAAGGCTGCAAGCTGACCGCCAGCGGCGTGACCACGCCGACTGGCTGGAAGCAAGCCTACAAGCAGTTCTGCGACGCTGGCTGGAACGGCATTTCCTCGCCGGCCGACTTTGGCGGCCAGGGGCTGCCCGATACGCTGGGCATCGCCGTCAAGGAAATGGTCTGCTCGGCTAACCTGGCGTTTTCACTCGGTCCCTTGCTGACGACGGGCGCCGTCGAGGCGCTGATCACCTGCGCCAGCGACGAACTCAAAGCCATCTACCTGGAAAAAATGATCACCGGCGAGTGGACCGGCACGATGAACCTGACCGAGCCGCAAGCCGGCTCCGACCTGGCGCTGATCCGCTCACGCGCCGAGCCGCAGGCTGACGGCACGTATCGCGTCTTTGGCCAGAAGATTTTCATCACCTACGGTGACCACGACATGACGGACAACATCGTCCATCTCGTGCTCGCCCGTCTGCCGGATGCGCCGGCCGGCGTGAAGGGCATTTCGATGTTCCTGGTGCCGAAATTCCTGGTCAATGCCGACGGCTCGTTGGGGGCGCGCAACGACGCGCATTGCGTCTCCATCGAACACAAGCTCGGCATCCACGCCAGCCCTACCTGCGTCATGGCCTACGGCGACAATGGCGGGGCGGTCGGCTATCTGCTCGGCGAAGCCAACCGCGGCCTCGAATACATGTTCATCATGATGAACGAAGCCCGCCTTGGCGTCGGCCTGCAGGGCATTGCGCTCGGCGAGCGCGCCTACCAGCAGGCCCTGGCCTTCGCCCGCGAACGCAAGCAGGGGCGCGATGCGCTGACCGGCGAGGCGCTGGTGACGATCGACCATCACCCCGACATCCGGCGCATGCTGCTGCTCATGAAATGCCGCGTCGAAGCCAACCGCGCCATGACCTACTACACTTCCGGCCTGCTCGACCGCGCCCACGGGGCGACTGACGCCGACGAGAAGAAGCGCCAGCTTTACCTCGCCGAATTCATGATTCCCATCGTCAAGGGCGGCGGTACCGAAATGGGCATCGAGGTGACCTCGCTCGGCATCCAGATCCACGGCGGCATGGGCTTCATCGAGGAAACCGGCGCCGCACAGCACTGGCGCGATTCGCGCATCACCACGATCTACGAAGGGACAACCGGCATCCAGGCCAACGATCTGCTGTTCCGCAAACTGATGCGCGACCAGGGCGCCACGGCTAAAGTTGTTTTTGGCGAAATTTACGCTACCGCCAAGGCGCTCGGCGTCTCCGGCAAGCCGGAACTGCAGGCCATCGGCCAGCGCCTCGGCGTGGCACTCAAAGCCTGGACCGAGGCCAGCGAATGGCTGGCCGGCAATGCCAAAACCGGCCTCTCCGGTGTACTGACCGCGGCCGTGCCCTACCTGCACCTGGCCGTCACCGTCACCGGCGGCTGGTTCATGGGCAAGGCCGCGCTGGCCGCCGCCGGGTATCTGGAAAAAGGCGAGGGCGACCAGGCCTTCTACCGCGCCAAGATCGCCACGGCCCGTTTCTACGCCGACCAGTTGCTGCCGCAGGCCATTTCCTACGGCGAAACGGTCAGGGCCGGCGATGCTGCGCTGGCCGGCATCGGCGACGAGGTTTTCTGAAGCATTCCGTTATCGGGGGGCCTTGCCGCCCCGATAACGGCCGGTCCTTTTTCGAGGAGCCCGCATGTCCATCCTTGCCAATGGCGCCGTCGCGCTGATCGCCCTGTTACACGTCTATATTCTCGTGCTCGAGATGTTCCTCTGGGACAAACCGGCCGGTCTGCGCGCTTTCGGCCAGAGCGCCGAAAAAGCCGCTGTTACCAAGGTGCTGGCCGCCAATCAGGGGTTGTACAACGGATTTCTTGCGGCCGGACTGTTCTGGGGGCTGAGCCTTGGCGCCAATGGCGGCGCCGTGAAAGTATTTTTTCTGGCTTGTGTGCTGATCGCCGGTCTGTACGGCGGCCTGAGCGCCAGCCGAAAAATACTTTTCATCCAGGCCTTGCCAGCGGCTGTGGCCCTGTTGCTGCTCTGGCTGGCCTGAATTATTCAGGGGCAAAGAGCAAACCCGGCGCTCCGAAGCCAGCGGACAGAATCATCATCGGCCGATACAAGGGCTTCTGCTGCAGCGACTTTGAAGGCGGCGCCGGAGTATTGGCCTGACGTTCATATCGCATCGAGTGGTGAAGTCACACCGCGTCCGCCCTTGTTCAGTACATGTGTGTAAATCATCGTTGTCGCCACGTCGGCATGCCCCAACAACTCCTGCACTGTGCGGATATCGTAGCCGGATTGCAGCAAATGGGTCGCGAAGGAGTGGCGGAAGGTATGCGGAGTTGCCGGTTTGGTCAGGCCGCTCGCCTGCACGGCTTTTTTGACGGAGCGCTGCAAGGCCTTCTCGTCGAGATGATGCCGACGCTCGGCTCCGCTACGTGGATCAATCGAAAAGCCCACCGCCGGGAAAACATATTGCCAGGCCCAGTCAGTCGCAGCATTCGGATATTTGCGATCCAGCGCGTCCGGCATATACACGGCCGCCTGGCCTTTGGCCTTGTCATCCTCGAATAACTGGCGGCGCCAGCGCAAATGCACCTGCAAAGGCGAAATCAATGTCTGCGGCAGCATCGTTACCCGATCCTTCGCTCCCTTGCCGTCACGGATCAGGATTTCTGCCCGCTCGAAATTCACATCCTTGACGCGCAAGCGGACACACTCCATCAGGCGCATGCCAGTGCCGTAGAGCAGGCGAGCCATCATGCCGTGCAGCCCTTGCATGCGATCGAGCACCCCGGTGACTTCCTGGCGCGTCAATACCACGGGGAGGCGCTGTGGCCGCTTGGCGCGGACCACACCATCCAGCCAGGGCAGGTTGATACCGAGGACTTCGCGATACAGGAAGAGCAAAGCGGAAAGTGCCTGGTTCTGAGTCGAAGCGGCGACGCTGCCCGCCACCGCCAGGTGCGTCAAAAATGCCTCGACTTCGACAGACCCCATTTCCTTTGGATGGCGTTTGTCATGGAACAGGATAAAACGCCGTATCCATTGCAGATATTGCGTTTCGGTCCGAATGCTGTAATGTTTCACGCGCAGCCGGTCCCGGACCTGATCAAGCAATTTTGGCGGTGGTGTAAAACTCGGGTCGTCAGTCATTTTTGCTTCTCCACAAAACCAGACGAATCATGATCTTATCAGCATATTTTTTGTTATATACACCGCACCAGCAGGAAGTAGGCACCTGCATAGGTGCCTACTGAAACGTTATGCGTCATGAAACCTAAGCACATGAGCCTCGTCACGCTGCGAATCAAACTTGTTCTGGTTGGCCTTCTGCTCTCTCACAGCGCATTGGCTCAGACTTCAAACACGCAACTTAACGAGATGGTTGAGAAGATCAAGCCGCGTGCCGAAGTTCTTAACACTGCGCCCGATCTTGTTCTTCAAATAGTTCTGCCACCTCAGTATGCTCAATGCCTGTATGCCTCATTCGCTGAAGCAAAACAGGAGAACAATGTCGCGCACCGCTACCTTCTTGAGCAAATCGATTTCCTTGTGGGCGCTGGCCTTTCCACTGGCAGCATTCAGGCACTCATAGCCTACGGGCATGCAGTAACAAATATGGCATTTGCCGCGGAAGTCGGAAAATCCATCGACAAAATTGAAGGTAATGATTTCAAACTAAGGCAGCAATACATCTACCGAACCTTCACCCGACTGGCATGTGTTAACACGTTCTCAGATCAACGTGTTCTCCCAGCTCTTAGAGACATCATCCAGCGCACTCGTTCTCAGGGATAAGCACCAAATGACGCATAATGAAACGTTAGGGGGCAAAGCCGTGGAACCCAAGTCTCCTGAAAATGACGAAAAATCTCCCAATGGCTCTGTGCACGATGTTGCAAAATTTTTCCTCGCTGTCTTGGCTATCGTCGTAGCCATGATCTGGTCTGCTTATTACAAAGGGCCAAGTGGTCAATCGTTTGACACTGAGGACTTCATCCTTTTTTGGCTCAAGGAACTGCTTCTGCTTGTGTTTGCTGTCATAGCTTTGGTCTTCGGCTGCATTGGCTGGTTGCGGCGCCGTAATCAAAAGCATCAAGGAGGTCACCATGCCCCCTAACATTCCGGTCAAGGCGCAGCCTTCGGCTGCTGGGACGTCCCGCAAGCGGGCCGCCCCTTACCTAAAACGTTGACGCTGTAGAAAAACCCTTTTCCAGCCCGATTCCCGGCAAAAAATGGCGCAGGTTTGATCTGCGCCATTTTGCTTTTTCATGCATCCGAACTGGTCAGCTGCTGCGTCCTGCTTTCTGGGATGGCGGTAACCGCCTGGCGAGGGGATTTCCCTTCTTTTGCCTACTGTCCAAACCCGTGATGCGCCAGTTTCTCGATGTTGTGCACCAGGCAATACAGCTTCCACTGCGTGTTGACCTTCCTTCGGCCACGTAGCGTAAAGCGATCCAGCCGCTTGTTGTGCCGGATATTGCCAAATACCGGTTCGACCGTGGCAAACCTTCTGCCGTAACGGGCTTTACCTTCTTCGCTGTCGATGGCCCGCTTCATCCGGTCCGTGTGGCTTTCTTCGGTTGTATCGGCTTTGCCGCGAAAGAAGGCAACCTGCCGAACCTGGGTCTTCTCCGGGGTACGCAGGCATTTGGCGCGTTGTTCGCAGGGCAGGCAATCGCGCAGGGTGCCGCTGTATTTCGTGGCGAGGCGCCCGTTGTGGATGCAGTTCGTGCCATTGCGGTAGAGCTGCTTGCCCGCCGGGCAGGTGCAAATGCCGGTTGCCGGATCGAGCGTGAAATCCTGCGGCCGGTAACGCTTGGCGGCTTTCTTCGGGTGCGCCTTATCGTAGAGTGGATCGGGTTTCTGCTTGTGTTTGCCTTGATCCTTGAAGCGTTCGTCGCGTTGGCGCATGCCGTTATCCGCAATCAGTGCCGCGATGCCTTCTTCGGCCAGTGTCTTGAGATTGGCTTCGGAGTGGTAGCCGGCATCGGCCGTGTAAAGCGTATCCGGGGTGGCCTGGGCTTGCGTGGCGC
>JBAQDI010000020.1:0-49502 GCA_049294655.1 Azonexus sp. | reverse complement strand
TCCGTGACGCCTTTCGGGTCCCCATGAGAGGCGCTGAGCAACGCAGGTGGTCTGGGGGCTTTCGGCTTGCGTTGTCTGAGCCGCAGGCGAGTTTAGCAAGCCGCCCAGACCGCCGAGTAGCGCAAGGAACCCGCGTAGCGGGCGCCGACCCTGGGGGCGCCTTCTTCTTTGGCTACTTTCTTCTTGGCGAAGCAAGAAGAAAGTATGCCCGCCCGCAAGGCGGAAAACAGCCGCCAAACAAACACAGAACTTTCCGTAGCCGACACTAAAGCGAATGCCGGGTAGGGTCCGCAACAAGCTTTTGCTTTCTTTTGGCAAAGCAAGACAAAGGAAAGTGAGGCGGCCTCGCAAGAGCACAACTTGTCAAAAAAATCGGCGAAATATCTTGACAAGGCGAATGTCAAGGCCGCGACTTATGCACAGCAAAAAAATGTTTTCAGAGGCTCTTTTACCTTGACGGTGACGAATTTGTTAAATTACATATCGATTTTATATTTCGTTATAAATCAGTATGTTGGCGCTTAGCTCAAGTTTCGTGCAGGGTAAGGAAAAGCCTTGCTGGGCCGCGACTTAGCATCTCCGTCCATGAATCATGCACAGACTTATCCACAGATTCTGTGGATAGTTCTAAAAGACTAAAACTGGTGGCCTGATTGGGGGCGGAACTTAAAGTAAGACTTTAAGTGTGGAGTCCGGGATGTTGCGCTGCAACAAGACAAGGGCCTGAAATTCAGGCCCTTGTCGAACGGTCAGATTATTTGACTCGCATGCCCGGTTGCGCGCCGGAATCGGGCGACAGCAGGTAGATGCCCGGGGTCTTGCCATCCGGGTCGGAAGCGGCCATGACCATGCCTTCCGACAAACCGAACTTCATCTTGCGCGGCGCCAGGTTGGCAACCATCACCGTCAGGCGGCCGATCAGCGTCGCCGGGTCGTAGGCCGCCTTGATGCCGGCAAAGACCTGGCGCGGCTTGTCCTCGCCGATGTCGAGGCTCAGGCGGATCAGCTTGTCGGCGCCTTCGACATGCTCGGCGTTGGCAATCAGGGCGATGCGCAGGTCGATCTTCATGAAATCGTCAATCGAACACAGGCCGTCGGCGGTTTCGGCCGGCTTGGCAACGACGGCCGGCTTTTCGGCGACCTTGGCCGGTTCGGCGGTTGGGGCCAGCGATTCCTTGTTGGCCTCGATGAGTTTTTCGATGAGCTTGGGGTCGATGCGCGTCATCAGGTGTTCATAGGCATTGATGCCGTGTTCGGCGGCAAGCAGGCCCTGCGTGTCGTTCCAGGTCAGCGGTGCGACGTTGAGGAAGCCTTCGACCTTGCCGGCCAGCACCGGCAGGATCGGCTTCAGCAGCACGGTGAGCAGGCGGAACAGGTTCAGCGCGTTGCTGCAGGCGATGTGCAGTTCGGCTTCCTTGCCTTCCTGCTTGGCCAGTTCCCAGGGCTTGACGCTATCGACGTACTGGTTGGCGCCGTCGGTCAGGGCCATGACTTCGCGCATGGCCTTGCCGAATTCGCGGGCTTCGTAGAGTTCGGCGATGTGCGGCGCGGCGTCCTGGATGGCCTTGATGGCCGGCAGTTCGGTATCGGCCGGCGCCAGGCGGCCGGCGAAGCGCTTGCTGATGAAGCCGGCCGAGCGGCTGGCGATATTGACGTATTTGCCGACCAGGTCGGAGTTCACGCGGGCGCAGAAGTCGTCGAGGCTGAGGTCGATGTCTTCCATCGTGGCCGACAGTTTGGCGGCGTAGTAGTAGCGCAGCCATTCCGGGTTCAGGCCCGTCTGCAGGAAGCTTTCGGCAGTGATGAAGGTGCCGCGCGATTTCGACATCTTGGCGCCATCAACGGTCAGGAAACCGTGCGCGAAAATCTTGGTCGGCGTGCGGTAGCCGGCGTGGGCCAGCTCGGCCGGCCAGAACAGCGCGTGGAAGTAGAGGATGTCCTTGCCGATGAAGTGGTAGAGCTCGGTCGTCGAGTCAGGTTTGAACCACTCGTTGAAATCGAGGCCCTTCTGCCCGCACAGGTTCTTGAACGAACCCATGTAGCCGATCGGTGCATCGAGCCAGACGTAGAAATACTTGCCCGGCGCATCGGGGATTTCGAAGCCGAAATAGGGCGCATCGCGCGAAATGTCCCAGTCGGTGAGCTTGTTTTCGCCCGGCGCGCCCAGCCATTCCTGCATCTTATTGGCGGCTTCGGCCTGCAGCGTGCCGTTGGCCTTGCTGGTGTACTGGCGCAGGAAAGCCTCGCAGCGCGGGTCGGAAAGCTTGAAGAAATAATGCTCGGACTGGCGCAGTTCCGGCTTGGCGCCGGAAATCGCCGAGAACGGCTCGATCAGGTCGGTCGGCGCATAGGCCGCGCCGCAGACTTCGCAGTTGTCGCCGTACTGGTCCTTGGCGTGGCACTTCGGGCATTCGCCCTTGATGAAGCGGTCAGGCAGGAAGAGCTGTTTCTGCGGGTCGTAATACTGCTCGATGGTGCGCGTCTCGATCAGGCCGGCTGCCTTGAGCTTGCCGTAGATGTCATTGGCGCACTCGCGGGTTTCCGGCGAGTGCGTGCTGTAGAAATTGTCGAAGCCAACATGGAAGCCCGAAAAATCGCGGAAATGCTCGCCATGCACGCGTTCGATCAGTTGTTCCGGCGTGATGCCTTCCTTTTCGGCGCGCAGCATGATCGGCGTGCCGTGTGTGTCGTCGGCGCAGACGTACCAGCATTCGTTGCCGGCCATCTTCTGGTAACGGACCCAGATATCGGTCTGGATGTACTCGACCAGGTGGCCGAGGTGAATGGCGCCGTTGGCGTAGGGCAGGGCGGAAGTGACGAGGATTTTGCGCGACATGGCAGACGGAATGCTGAAAATAAAGCGCGATTTTACCGCGAGGACTCGCACCCCCGCTTTCTAAACGCGTCGGGAAAGAAAAAAGCGCCGGGTTTGTAAGGTGAACGTAGGTATTGACTTGGTAAAATTAGTCGTTCTGCGTATTGCTCCATTGGTCTTGAGCGGTCAGAATCAGGCGAAAGGGGATCCCATGTACTTTGCAGTCGTTGAAGACAGCCGCAGTCAGGCCGAAGTGCTGAAGGCACTGCTCAAGAGCGAGGGCCACCAGGTCGAGGTGTTCGGCGAGGGCCTGGCCTGCATCCAGGCGCTGGAGACACGTTCCTTCGATTTTTTCGTGATCGACTGGACCCTGCCCGATATCGGCGGCGATGAAGTGCTGCGCCATATTCGTGAGAAATGTGGCTGGGAGGTGCCGGTGGTCTTCTGTACGGCGCGCACCGAAGAAGAAAATGCCGCGGACATCCTGCGTCTCGGGGCCGATGACTTCATTCCCAAACCCATTCGCTACATGGAATTCATGGCCCGCGTCCAGGCCCTGCTGCGCCGCCGCAAGGGCTCCCGTCCCGGCCCCTGGCGGGTCGGTGGTATCGAGGTTGATCTCGATGGTCGCCGCATCAGTCTGGCGGGCGCCGAAATTGATCTGACCCAGCGCGAATTCGATCTGGCAGTCGTTTTTCTGCGCAATATCGGCCGGGTTCTGCCTCGCGAGGAACTGCTGGCCAGTGTCTGGGTCAGAGACAACGACGGTGTCGATACCCGCACCGTCGATACCCACACCAGTCGCTTGCGCAAGAAGCTCGGCCTGGCTGGCGAAAGCGGTCTGATGCTGAGCTCGGTCTACGGCCAGGGCTATCGTCTGGATACCGTCCGGCAGGGCTGAAGGTCGTTCCGGATTGCGGTACACTGGCCCGGATCGCCCGGTTTTGCCCGGCAGTCCACCCCAACCCGGAGTTTTCATGAGTCTTACAGAACAGCAAATCAAAACCGCGCTTTCGGCCGCGGTCGACCCCAATACGGGCAAGGATTTTGTCGCCGGCAAGGCGGTCAAGAACATCAGGATTGATGGCGCCGATGTCGCCTTCGACATCGAGCTCGGCTATCCGGCCAAAACCCAGATCGAGCCGGTCCGTCAGCAGGTACTGGCCGCGGTGAATGGCCTGCCGGGCATCGGCAAGGTGACCGCCAATGTGTACAGCAAGATCGTCGCGCACAGCGTGCAGGTCGGCGTCAAGCTGCTGCCCGGTGTCAAGAACATCGTTGCCATCGCTTCCGGCAAGGGCGGCGTCGGCAAGAGCACGACGGCCGTCAATCTGGCCCTGGCCCTGGCCCAGGAAGGCGCTCGCGTCGGCATTCTCGATGCCGACATCTATGGTCCGTCGCAGCCGCAAATGCTCGGTCTGGCCGGCCAGGAGCCGGAATCGAAGGACGGCAAGAACATGGAGCCGCTCGAAGCCTACGGCCTGCAGGCGATGTCGATCGGTTTCATGGTCGATGTCGAGACGCCGATGGTCTGGCGCGGCCCGATGGTTGCCCAGGCGCTCGACCAGATGCTCGGTCAGACCAACTGGCACGACCTCGATTACCTGATCGTCGACATGCCGCCGGGCACTGGCGACATCCAGCTGTCGCTGGCCCAGAAGGTGCCGGTGACCGGTGCGGTGATCGTCACGACGCCGCAGGACATCGCGCTGATCGATGCGCGCAAGGGCCTGAAAATGTTCGAGAAGGTCAATATCCCCATCCTCGGCATCGTCGAAAACATGAGCATCCACATCTGCTCGAACTGCGGTCATGAGGAGCACATCTTCGGCGAAGGTGGCGGTCAGCGCATGGGCAAGGACTACGATGTCGAATTCCTCGGCAGCCTGCCGCTCGAAATGGCCATCCGCGAGATGGCCGACGGTGGCAAGCCGACCGTCGTCGGCGCGCCGGACTCGCGCACGGCCGAGATCTATCGCGGCATCGCGCGCCGGGTGGCGGTCAAGATTGCCGAGAAGGCCAAGGACATGACCTCCAAGTTCCCGAATATCGTGGTGCAGAACACCTGATTTTTTTACACATTGCAGCCAACAAAGGCGGGTAAAATCCCGCCTTTGCTTTTTGTGGCGCGGACGACAATAAATGACCATCAAATCAGACAAATGGATACGCCGCATGGCGGCAGAGCACCGCATGATCGAGCCGTTTTCGCCGGACCTCGTGCGTGAGATCAATGGCCAGAAGATCGTCTCCTACGGCACTTCGAGCTACGGCTACGATATCCGCTGCGCCCGCGAATTCAAGGTGTTCACCAATATCAACTCGACCGTCGTCGATCCGAAGAATTTCGATCCGAAGTCCTTCGTCGAGATCGAATCCGACGTCTGCATCATCCCGCCGAACTCCTTCGCGCTGGCCCGGACCATGGAATATTTCCGCATTCCGCGCTCGGTGCTGACCGTCTGTCTGGGTAAATCGACCTATGCCCGTTGCGGCATCATCGTCAATGTGACGCCCTTCGAGCCGGAATGGGAAGGTCACGTCACACTGGAGTTTTCCAACACGACGCCCCTGCCGGCCAAGATCTACGCCGGCGAAGGCTGCGCCCAGGTCCTGTTCTTCGAGGCTGACGAAGTCTGCGAGACGTCGTACAAGGATCGTGGCGGCAAATACCAGGGGCAGGAAGGCGTTACCCTTCCGAAGATCTGACGCCGCGCCTTTTCGTAAAGTTGTAACGAAACCGTCTTAATCTGTGACCCGCTGCGGCGGGTCGCCGCTTTTCAAGGAAACACAATGCGCTTCCACTTCCCCGTCATCATCATCGACGAAGACTTCCGTTCGGAGAACACCTCCGGTCTTGGCATTCGGGCGCTCGCCGAAGCCATCGAGAAGGAAGGTCTGGAAGTGCTCGGCGTTACCAGTTATGGCGACCTGACTTCGTTTGCCCAGCAGCAGAGCCGGGCTTCGGCCTTCATCCTGTCGATCGACGACGAGGAACTGGCGCTCGAGCCGGAAGAGACGCTGGCCGAGCTGCGCGCCTTCGTCAAGGAAATCCGCAACCGCAATGCCGAGATCCCGATCTTCCTGCACGGCGAAACGCGCACCTCGCGCCACATTCCGAACGACGTGCTGCGCGAACTGCATGGCTTCATCCACATGTTCGAGGACACGCCGGAATTCATCGCCCGCAACGTCAAGCGCGAAGCCCGCGCCTATCTCGACTCGCTGCCGCCGCCGTTCTTCCGGGCACTGGTCCATTACGCCGCTGACGGCTCCTACTCCTGGCATTGCCCGGGCCACTCGGGCGGCGTCGCCTTTCTGAAATCGCCGGTCGGCCAGATGTTCCACCAGTTCTTCGGCGAGAACATGCTGCGTGCCGACGTCTGCAACGCTGTCGAGGAACTCGGCCAGCTGCTCGACCACACCGGCCCGGTCGCCGCTTCCGAGCGCAATGCGGCGCGCATCTTCAATTCCGATCACCTCTATTTCGTCACCAACGGCACCTCGACGTCGAACAAGATCGTCTGGCACTCGACCGTCGCGCCGGGCGATATCGTCGTCGTCGACCGCAACTGTCACAAATCCATCCTGCACGCCATCATGATGACCGGCGCCATTCCGGTCTTCCTGATGCCGACGCGCAACAATTTCGGCATCATCGGGCCTATCCCGAAGAGCGAATTCCTCTGGGAGAACATCCAGAAGAAGATCGCCGCCAACCCGTTCATCACCGACAAGACGGCCAAGCCGCGCGTCCTGACCATTACCCAGTCGACCTACGACGGCATCCTCTACAACGTTGAGGACATCAAACAGGAACTGGACGGCAAGATCGATACCCTGCACTTCGACGAAGCCTGGCTGCCGCACGCCGCCTTCCACGACTTCTACGGGGATTACCACGCCATCGGCGCCGACCGCCCGCGCTGCAAGGAATCGATGATTTTCTCGACGCAATCGACACACAAGCTGCTGGCTGGTCTGAGCCAGGCCTCGCAGATCCTCGTTCAGGACGCCGAGAACCAGAAGCTTGACCGCGATATTTTCAACGAGGCTTACCTGATGCACACCTCGACCTCGCCGCAGTACTCGATCATCGCCTCCTGCGATGTCGCGGCGGCGATGATGGAAGAGCCGGCCGGCACCGCGCTGGTCGAGGAGTCGATTGCCGAAGCCCTCGACTTCCGCCGGGCCATGCGCAAGGTCGACGAGGAGTGGGGCGCCGACTGGTGGTTCAAGGTCTGGGGGCCGGACGACCTGTCCGAAGAAGGCATCGAAGAGCGTGAAGCGTGGATGCTCAAGCCGGGCGAGCGCTGGCATGGCTTCAATAATCTGGCCGATGGCTTCAACATGCTCGACCCGATCAAGGCAACGATCATTACCCCGGGCCTCGACGTCGATGGCGACTTCGCTGACGAATTCGGCATCCCGGCCGCCATCGTTACCAAATACCTCGCCGAGCACGGCGTTATCGTCGAGAAGTGCGGCCTGTACAGCTTCTTCATCATGTTCACCATCGGCATCACCAAGGGCCGCTGGAACACGCTGGTCACCGCGCTGCAGCAGTTCAAGGACGACTACGACAAGAACCAGCCGCTATGGAAGGTGTTGCCCGAGTTCGTGCAGAAAAACCCGCGTTACGAGCGGGTCGGCCTGCGTGACCTGTGCACGCAGATTCACGGCGTTTACAAGCGCAACGACGTCGCCCGCCTGACCACCGAGATGTACCTCTCGGACATGGTCCCGGCCATGCGCCCGGCCGACGCCTTTGCCAAGATGGCGCACCGCGACATCGAACGCGTGCCGGTCGACGAACTCGAAGGCCGCGTCACGGCCGTGCTGCTGACCCCCTACCCGCCGGGCATCCCGCTATTGATCCCGGGCGAGCGCTTCAACGCGACAATCTGCAACTACCTGAAATTCGCCCGCGAATTCAACGCCGCTTTCCCGGGCTTCGAGACTGATGTGCATGGTCTGGTCAAGGGTGGGGACGGACGTTATTACGTGGATTGCGTGCGCTAGGGGTTAAGGGCATCCGGGGTCTTCGGGGGGCGTTCCTTTTTTCGAGTTGCCAGATGCTGGGCTGGGGCGGCAAAGTGCCCTGAGCAGCCGTTCAAGAAGCTCGAGGTTCATCGACAGGATTCGGAGTGCAGCGGCCGCACAGCCTAAACTGCTTAAGACATACCTCGGTCATATTGATCATTGATGCTCTGCTCCACCAACGGCCACATCAAATACGTCTGCGGTCGAAAGCCAAAAGATATTCCTGAACGACCACTCGGCACATTTTGTGCGCCAAAAAATATAGCAATTGAAGGCCGAGATAGAGTCCATACTCCAACTTGAGGTTTCCCGCAGCCAAGTCATCGGGTGACCCGACAAAGGGTGCGAAACTCGAATCGGCACCCGCGCAGTGCTTACCGCCCATCAGGAAGGCGGCCAGGATTCGACAATCCTTGTGGTGGATCAAGCCTGGCACGCAAGTGCTGTACCCGGTTTGGACATGCGCATTTCCCCTTGTTCCCAGCATGTTGTTTGACGATGTTTGGCTCGTCAGAAAGCGTTCGGTTGTGATGCATGTCACTCCCCTTCCCGAAACCATGAATGGCACGATTTCGCCCAGCGGCGAATCGCCTGCGGTGGCGGAAGCGTCGTTGCTAAAAACCGGCGCCTTGCAGAATGCCATTTTCAATAGCGCCAACTTTTCCAGCATCGCGACCGATGCGAAGGGTGTCATTCAGATCTTCAACGTCGGCGCAGAGCGCATGCTGGGCTATACGGCGGCGGATGTCGTGAACACGATCACCCCGGCCGATATTTCCGACCCGCATGAGTTGATTGCACGTGCCCGGACGCTCAGCGAAGAACTGGCGACGCCGATCGCGCCGGGATTTGAGGCGCTGGTCTACAAGGCATCACGCGGCATTGAGGATATCTATGAACTGACCTACATCCGCAAGGATGGCAGCCGCTTTCCGGCCGTGGTCTCGGTGACGGCGCTGCGTGACGATCAGGGGGCCGTGATCGGCTACCTGTTGATCGGTACCGACAACACGGCCCGCAAGCAGGCGGAAGAAGCCTTGTTGCGCGCCAGCGTGCTGCAGAACGCCATCTTCAATAGCGCAAACTTTTCCAGCATCGCCACCGATGCGAGGGGCGTCATTCAGATCTTCAATGTCGGCGCCGAGCGCATGCTGGGCTACTCGGCCGCCGACGTGGTGAACACGATCACCCCGGCCGACATTTCCGACCCGCAGGAGCTGCTCATCCGCGCCCGGGTATTGAGCGATGAACTGGCGACGCCGATCGCGCCAGGGTTCGAGGCGCTGGTCTACAAGGCATCGCGCGGGATCGAGGATATCTACGAATTGACCTACATCCGCCAGGATGGCAGCCGCTTTCCGGCCGTGGTCTCGGTAACAGCGCTGCGCGACGACGCGGGCAGCGTGATCGGCTATCTGCTGATCGGCACCGACAACACCGCCCGCATGCAGGTCGAAGAGGAGCGGATGAAGCTCGATCAGCGACTGCGCGACCAGCATTTCTACACGCGATCACTCCTCGAATCGAACATCGATGCGCTGATGGCCACCGATCCACGCGGCATCATCACCGACGTCAACAAGCAGGCGGAAGCGCTGACCGGCTGTACCCGTGACGAGTTGATCGGCGCGCCGTTCAAGAGCTGCTTCACCGATCCGGAGCGGGCCGAGGCGGGGATCAAACGGGTGCTCGACGAAAAGCGGGTCACAAACTACGAACTCACCGTGCGGGCCAGGGATGGCAAGCAAACAGTGGTGTCGTACAACGCGACCACCTTCTATGATCGGGACAGAAAGTTGCAGGGTGTGTTCTCGGCAGCGCGCGACATCACCGAACGCAAGCAAAACGAAAATGCGCTTCTTGCCCTCAAGAACGACCTGGAAAACCGGGTGCATCTGCGGACGACGGAACTCGAAGTCGCCAACAAGGAGCTGGAAGCCTTCGCCTATTCGGTTTCCCACGATTTGCGCGCCCCGTTGCGCGCCATTGACGGGTTTTCGCGCAAGGTCGTCGTTGCCTACGGCGACCTGCTGGACGATGAAGGCCGGCGCCAGCTTCAGGTGGTGCGCGACAACGCCCAGAAGATGGGCAATCTGATCGATGACCTGCTCGCCTTCTCGCGCATGGGACGGCGCGAAATGGCCGGGCAGCCGCTCGATATGGACGCCATGGTCAAGGGCGTGGTGGACGAATTGCGCGCCGCCGAGCCGCAGCGGGCCATTGAGTTTGCCTTTTCGCCCTTGCCGCGGGCCTGGGGTGATGCCGCCATGCTCCGGCAGGTCTGGGTCAATTTGCTCGCCAATGCCGTCAAATTCTCGCGCCAGCGGCCGATGGCGCACATCGAGATCGGCGGCGGCGTCGAGGGGAACGAGGTTCACTACTGGGTCAAGGACGATGGCGCCGGCTTTGACATGCGCTATGCCGACAAGCTTTTTGGTGTCTTCCAGCGCCTACACCGGCAGGACGAGTTCGAGGGCACCGGCGTCGGCCTGGCCATCGCCCAGCGCATTCTGGCACGCCATGGCGGCAGGGTCTGGGGCGAGGGCAAACCGGACGCCGGCGCCATTTTTCACATGGCCTTTCCTTTGGCACCGACCGAACAGCACGCATCAGGAGTACAGAATTCATGAACACCAAGGCACAGGAACTGCAGATATTGCTGGTCGAAGACAACCCGGCCGATGCCGAACTGACGATGGATGCGCTGCGCGGCAGCGGCCTCGTTAACCGGGTGCAGTGGGTCAAGGACGGTGCGGAAGCGCTCGATGTCCTGTTTGGTCAGGCGGCCGCATCGGCGGCGGAAAGCCACCGTCTGCGGCTGATCATGCTTGACTTGCGGCTGCCGCGCGTCGATGGCATCGAGGTCCTGCGCGCCGTGCGCGCCGATGAGCGGACGCGACGCCTGCCGGTGGTGGTGCTGACCTCGTCGCGCGAGGAAATCGACATCGTGCGCGCCTATGAACTGGGCGCCAACAGTTATCTGGTGAAGCCGGTCGAGTCCGAGGCTTTCATCAAGGCAGTGGCCGAACTCGGGCTCTACTGGATGCTGCTCAACAAGTTGCCGGGCGAAACCATATGAACGATGCGGTCCATGGACGGCGCTCCCGGCTTGATCTGATCATGGTTGAGGATTCGGTCGTTGATGTTGAATTGATTGTCGATGCTTTGCGGGAAGGCGGATTGCTGGCCAAGGTCCGGCGCGTCGAAGATGAAGCGGCTTTTCGCGCGGCATTGGATGAACGGCTGCCCGATGCCATTCTTTCCGATTGGACGCTGCCCCGTTTCAGTGGTCGCGGCGCCCTGGAAATCGCTCACCGCCTATGTCCCGAGGTGCCATACATCTTTGTCTCGGGCTCGATTTCGGAGGCGGTGGCGATCGAGGCGTTGCGGCATGGCGCCATTGACTACGTCTATAAGCATCAACTGCAGCACCTGTGCCCAACCCTGGAACGGGCGCTGGATCAGGCGCACTCGACAAGTTCCTTGCGCGAAAGCGAGGTTTTCAATCGCGCCATCCTGGATTCGGTCAGCGCCGAAATCGCCGTCCTGGACAATCAGGGGGCAATCATTGCTGTGAACCAACCCTGGCTGCGCTTTGCCCTGGAGAACGGCATCGAACCCGGCCAACCGGCGCCGGGCACCGGCATCGGCGCCCAATACCTGGCGGTTTGCCAAGACGGCGCTCAATTTGCCGGGGATGGCACCGGCGATGTCCGGGCTGGTATTCAGGGCGTGCTGGATGGGCGCCTGTCCAGTTTTAGCATCGAATACCCTTGCCACTCGGCGAGCGAAGAGCGCTGGTTCAGCATGAGTGCGACGCCGCTGGGCATTGATCGGCACGGCGTCGTCATCGCCCACACCAACATCACCGAGAAGAAGCTGCTCGACCTGGAACTGGATGGTCATCGCCACCATCTCGAAGAACTGGTCGCGAACCGCACCACCCAGCTGATCGCTGCGCAAGCGCAGGCCGACGCCGCCAATCAGGCGAAAAGCAGTTTCCTGGCCAACATGAGCCACGAAATCCGCACGCCGATGAACGCCATCATCGGCTTCACCCACATCCTACGCCACGGCGGGGTCACGCAGGAGCAAGCCGGGCGCCTGGACAAGATCGATGCCGCCGGACGGCACCTGATGTCGATCATCAACGACATCCTCGACCTGTCGAAGATCGAGGCGGGTCGAATGGAACTGGAAAGTGCCGATTTTTGCCTCACTGACATTCTCGACAGCGTTGTCATCCTGATCGGCGAACCGGCCCGCGAAAAAGGTTTGAAGATCGACATAGAGGTCGATGCCGTCCCGATCTGGCTGCACGGCGACCCGACACGGCTGCGCCAGGCGCTGCTCAACTTTGCCGGAAACGCTGTCAAATTCACGGAAAAAGGCGCCATCACCCTGCGCGCCATAATGCTGCAGGAACGCGAAGGGGAATTGCTGGTGCGCTTCGAGGTCGTGGACAGCGGCATTGGTATCCCGCCCGAGAGCATTGACCGGCTGTTCCATGCCTTTGAACAGGCCGACACCTCGACCACGCGCAAGTACGGCGGCACCGGCCTCGGACTCACCATCAGCCGCCGGCTGGCACAGTTGATGGGCGGCGAGGTCGGTGCGGACAGCACGCAGGGGGTAGGCAGCCGCTTTTGGTTCACGGCGCGCCTGCAACGCGGCCACGGCATCATGTCTGTCATGTCGATCAACGATGCCGCCAACGCCGAGGCGCAGTTGAGACTCCGCCATGCCGGTGCCCGGCTGCTGCTAGCCGAAGACAACGCCATCAATCAGGAAGTGGCGCTGGAATTGCTGCAGGGCGTCGGGCTGATTGTCGAAACTGCGGCTGACGGATGCGAAGCGCTGGCCAAGGCGCGCGCCAATGCCTACGACCTGATCCTGATGGACATGCAAATGCCGGACATGGACGGCCTGGAAGCGACGCGGGCCATCCGCGCCTTGCCCGGCTGGGAAAGCAAGCCGATCCTGGCAATGACCGCAAATGCCTTCGATGAAGACCGGCATGCCTGCCAGGTGGCGGGAATGAATGGCTTCGTCGCCAAGCCGGTGGAGCCGAGCCTGCTCTATGCCAAGCTGCTCAAATGGCTTTCCTCCAGCGCGACGAGCCCGGCGGAAGGAACTGCCGTGCTGACGTCAACCCGCCATGATGAAGACATGCTTGCCCAGGCTGCGGCCAAGGGATTGGCGGCCACGGCTGAACTGGCACGACTGGCCCTGGTGCCCGGCATGAACGTGGCGCGCGGCCTGTCCCTGCTGCGGGGAAAATCCGGAAAATACCTCGATCTGCTCCACCTTTTCATCAAGTCCCATGCAGGCGACATGGCATTGCTGGCAAAAAGTCTGGCCGCGGGCGACCACGTGGCGGCGCAGCGGATCGCCCACACGCTCAAGGGAGCGGGCGCGACCCTGGGCGCCGATCATCTGGCGATGATGGCGGGACGCTTGGAAGTATTTGTTCGGGAGAATCCGGCGGTGATGGTTCTGCCCGGCGAAATTCAGGTGGATAGCGAAGCCATCACGCTTGAATTCAAGACACTCGCCTTCGCCATAGGGCACATCGGCTGAGCAGCGTTTTTCGGTAAGCGGTCGTTCTAATTCCCCACGCCAGGTTTTTCGGCGAATCTACTCAAGTGGTGGCAATGGCTTGGCAGCTTCGCTCCGGTAATTCTCCCTCAATGACCGTCAAGGCTGAGTTGTCCGCATAGGTTGTCTAGCGGGTATAGAAGGGAAGCGGTCGTTTGAATGGCTGCTCTGAGTAATCGGTGACGGACCGCTTCTGGCCGGTTCCTGCCTGGGCCTAATAGTTATTTCCGGTAATCAACAGGAACAGTAGGCTCCTGTTGAGTTTCCTGCTTTAGGCGCCACGCTCTGGTCTTTCGGCGGAAGTGATCTCCGGGGTGGCAATGCCCAACCCTTGGCCAGCAACCCTATTGCTTGTACCCATGGAATACCTGCTCAAGCTGGTTTGCTTCCGATAGTGCCTTCGGCGTGATCATTTCCCGATTGAGTGGAACTGCGCCGCCTTCGTACTTTTCAATGGTGAGTCTGTAGGCTTGCCACTTGAGTTGGCCCAGCTTCTGGAGTTTGCCGAGGCGAATTCCGGAGGTGTTGAGCATGGACTTGTAAAGCAGCTCGGAGCAATAGATCGCCTGGTCATCCATGGCGTATTTGAAGTCATACGGGCGGCCAAGAAATGCTTCACTGCCTTTGATGAAGCCCGGGACAAACTTCTGAAAGTCGGGCTTCAGTCGAAATGCATCGAAGGCGTGGTTCATGCGTCCCCGGCTTTCCCATTCGGGCAGGGGGGTGTCGTGCACATCGCCAATGGCTTCCCGCACGAACCACCGCTCGTTCTTGCGGATGACCATGCCAACATGCGAATAGTTTGATTCGGAGACGCCCTCAATGGCCGCCACCAGGTCGCCTGTCGGAAGCGACTGGAACACGAAGTCGCCTTCTTGGGGCGTGTAGGATATTGGCTGTGCGAACGCGCCTGGCGCGACCAGGGCGAAGATCAGCGCGACAGTAATTTTGCCCATGCATGCTCTCTCTTCGGCTGATCTGTCTGACGCCGCAGTTATTTCCGGCGGTAGGTCAGAAAGGCAAATCCCGTGGCGCTGTTCGTCGGGGCGGGGATTCTTGCCGTTTCCTGCCACTCGGCCGCGGGAATTTCCGGAAACCAGCTGTCGCCCTCCGGGCTCAGTTCGACTTCGGTGATTTCCAGGCGGTCGGCCAATGGCAGGGCTTGCTGGTAGATGTCGGCGCCGCCGATGATGAAGACGGTTACATCACTGGCGGCCAGCGCCAGGCCGTCTTCCAGCGAATTGGCCAGTTCGGCGCCGGGCGCGGCGTAGTCGGCCTGGCGGCTGATCACGATGTTGCGTCGGCCGGGCAGCGGGCGGAAGCGGGGCGGTAGGGATTCCCAGGTCTTGCGGCCCATGAGTACGCTGTGGCCGGCGGTCAGGGCCTTGAAGTGGGCCATGTCTTCGGGAATGTTCCAGATCAGCTGGTTGTCTTTGCCGATCACCCGGTTTTGGGCGACGGCGACGATGATGACGATTTCGGCCATGGCGTTCAGTTCCGGAATTTTTGCAGGTGTTCGATCAGGCCGCGCGTCGAGCTGTCCAGGGCGTCGCTCGGCGCTTCGCCGCGCAGGCAGGGGGCGAGGCGGCCGGCCAGTTGCTTGCCGAGTTCGACGCCCCACTGGTCGAAGGAGTTGAGGTTCCACAGGACGCCGAGGCAGAACACCTTGTGTTCGTAGAGGGCGATCAGCTGGCCGAGCGTGAAGGGCGTCAGTTCCGGCAGGACGATGGTGGTCGACGGCTGGTTGCCGGGGAAGGTGCGGTAGGGCAGCAGGGCTTCCGGGATGCCGGCCTGGCGGGCTTCTTTCTGGGTCTGGCCGAAAGCCAGGGCCGACGACTGGGCCAGGCAGTTGGCGAGCAGGCCGCTGTGGTGGCCGGGCAGCGGGAAATCCGATTTGCCGAGGGCGATGAAGTCGCTGGCGACCAGTTCGCTGCCCTGGTGCAGCAGCTGGAAAAAGGAGTGCTGACCGTTGGTGCCGGCCGTGCCCCAGAGGATGGGCGCGGTGGCGATGTCGATGGGCAGGCCCTGGCGGTCGACGTGCTTGCCGTTGCTTTCCATCTCCAGTTGCTGCAGATGCGCCGGCAGCAGGGCCAGCGAGTGGCTGTAGGGAAAGACGCCGTGGCTGTGCACCTTGAGGAAATTGGTGTTCCACAGGGCGAGCAGGGCCAGGGTCAGCGGCAGGTTGGTTTCGGCTGGGGCAGCGAAGAAGTGCTCGTCCATGTCGCGGGCGCCGGCCAGCAATTGTTCGAAATTGCGGAAGCCGATGGCCAGCGCGATGGGCAGGCCGATCGCCGACCACAGCGAGAAACGGCCGCCGACCCAGTCGCGGAATTCGAAGACGTTTTCCGGGGCGATGCCGAATTCGCCGGTCGCCTGCAGGTTGGTCGAGGCGGCGACGAAGTGCCGGGCAACGGATTTCTCGTCGCCGCTGGCGGCAAGCAGCCAGTCGCGGGCGGTGCGGGCGTTGGTGATGGTTTCGAGCGTCGTGAAGGTCTTGCTGGCAATCACGAACAGCGTGCGGCGCGGGCTGAGGCGGGCCAGCATGGTGGCCAGGTCGGCGCCGTCCAGGTTGGAGACGAAATGCACGCGGATGTCCGGCTGGCCATGCGCGGCCAGCGCCTGCGTCGCCATGTGCGGGCCGAGATCGGAGCCGCCGATGCCGATGTTCAGGACATCGGTGATGCGTTCGCCGCTGTAGCCGCGCCATTCGCCGTCATGCACGCGTTCGCAGAAGGCGGCCATGCGGGCCAGAACGCTCTTGACCTCGCTCGGGGCAGCATCGCCGGCGCGCAGGTCGGTATGCCGGACGGCGCGGTTTTCGGTGTGATTGATCGCTTCGCCGGCCCGCATGCGGGCGATCCAGCCGGCTATGTCGGCCTGGCCGGCCAGTTGGCGCAGCAGCTGCATGCTGGCGCCGGTCAGCCGCTGTTTCGAGTAATCGATCAGCAGTTCGCCGTGGCGGCAGGAAAGATGAGCAAAGCGCTCGGGATCGGCCGCGAAGAATTCGCGTAGATGCTGATTGCCTATCTCGTTGGCATGGTCCGTGAGCGAGCGCCAGCCGGCAGATTCAGTGAGTCGCATGGGGATGCCTTAAACGGCGACCGGCGCCGCGATATGGGGGTAGGGATCGTAGCCGTCGAGGCGGAAATCCTCGAAACGGAAGGCGAGAAGATCGGTGACTTCGGGATTGATCCACAGGCCGGGCAGGGCGCGCGGTTGGCGCGACAACTGCAGTTCGGCCTGGGCGAAGTGGTTGCTGTAGATGTGGGCGTCGCCGAAGGTATGGATGAATTCGCCCGGCTGGTAACCGCAGACCTGGGCCAGCATCAGCGTCAGTAGCGCGTAGGAGGCGATGTTGAAGGGGACGCCGAGGAAGATGTCGGCGCTGCGCTGGTAGAGCTGGCAGGACAGCTTGCCGTTGGCGACATAGAACTGGAACAGGCAATGGCAGGGCGGCAGGGCCATGCTGTCGACGTCGCCCGGATTCCAGGCGGAAACGATGTGGCGGCGCGAATCCGGGTTGTTTTTCAGGCTGTGCACGAGTTGCGCGATCTGGTCGATGACGCGGCCATCCGG
This sequence comes from Azonexus sp., assembly GCA_049294655.1. Taxonomy (GTDB): domain Bacteria; phylum Pseudomonadota; class Gammaproteobacteria; order Burkholderiales; family Rhodocyclaceae; genus Azonexus. Next base: position 32,470 of record JBAQDI010000020.1, on the reverse strand, counting down.
CGTTTCCCAGCGTCGCCATTGTTTGCCGTAGACCGGGCCGAGGTCGCCGTTTTCGTCGGCCCACTCGTCCCAGATGCGTACGCCGTTGGCCTTGAGGTAGGCGATATTGGTGTCGCCTTGCAGGAACCACAGCAATTCGTGGACGATCGATTTGAGATGCAGCTTCTTGGTGGTCGCCATCGGGAAACCCTTGGCCAGGTCGAAGCGCATCTGCCAGCCGAAGACGGAGCGCGTGCCCGTGCCGGTGCGGTCGGCTTTGTCCTGCCCGGTTTCGAGGACGTGGCGCATCAGGTCGAGGTATTGCTGCATGGTGTTCTGGAACCCGCCAAAATGGACCTGCGATTTTACATGCTTGGCGTCTTGGCTGGTATTCCGGCGCTGGCATCCGGGGCGCCAGTCCAGCATGGCGAAATAATTTATGCCCGGCGCCTGTATCTGGGGCTAAACTTTTGCCCTGCTTTGCTGGAAACGGGGGAAATATGCTGAGCAAGATGCCGGGGCTGGGCCGTCTGGTCAGCCCGAAGAGCGATCATCCGCTGGCCGATCCGCGCGCCTTGCGCAAGATTGTTGCCGAATTGCCAGCCGATAATGCGTTCAAGTCGCTCGACGAAATTGCCGGCTGGCTGGAATCGCTGCTGGCGACCGAAGAGTGCCCGCTGGATCGGGCTTATGAAGCCGCGCTGCAACTGGAAGAGGCGGCGCAGTCGCATCTGCGGCGGCTTTCCCTCGAATATCTGCATACCCCGCGTCTGACGCGCGCCAATGAGCAGCGCCTGTGGTCGATCAATTACGGCTTCTGGACCTTGCTGGCCGCCGTCTATGAACGCTGTCTGCTGGCGGTCGAGGCGCGGCAGCTCGAGGGCTTGCGGCCGCAATTGGCGAATCTGGCGACCCGCCTGATTGCGGCCTTGCGCGCCATGCTCAAGTGGGAGCAGTTCCATTACGGACCATCACCGGCCGCCATCTGGCAGCGCCTGGGGCGCGCCCTGGCCCTGGCCGAAGCCGGCGGTGTCGGGGCCAAGCGCCTGGCGCTCGGTCCGGCACTCGGCGTGAGCAGCGCCGAGCAGGAGTATCTGAAGGCCCTGGCCTTTGTCGCCGCTTCGATGGACAGCCTGTTGCCGGCTGAGATCGAGCTGGCCGAACGCCTCATTGCACATTTTCTGCCGGCCTTCGTCTTTGGCCCGGTGGCGCATGAGGACAGCGTTTACTGGGTGGATCTGACACTTGCCCAGGCGCCCCTGCGTCTGGCGCGAATGCCGGCCCTGGCCGCCGTCTCGCAGCGCTTCTTCAAGCCGGCCGAGGGCCATGCCGGCATGCTGGCCGTGCTGCACGAACTGGAGCGGGGCGGCGACATTCCGGCCGGGATCAATCTCGGCAGCCAGTATTCGGTTCGTTTCATCCTGCCGGTATTGCGCCATCTCACCGCCTACCTCGCACCCATTCCGCCGCAGCGCCGGCACGCCCGGCATCACGTCAAGCACCGGATGGCGGTGCTCAATGGGCTGATCAATGCCTTCGTGGTCTTTTCCGGCGAATTCGGCGGTCGGCCAGCGGGTTTGCAGATGGAAAGCTGGGTTGTCGAGAATGTCAGTCGTGGCGGCTTCGGCGCGCTGCTCAGCAGCATTCCGACCGAATGGTTGCGCGTCGGGGCGCTCATCGCGGTGCAGCCGGACGGCGGCGAAAACTGGCTGCTCGGCATCGTGCGCCGCTATCACCGCGAAACGGAAAACGAGGCGCGGGTCGGCATTGAAACCCTGGCCCGGGACGTCGTTTCGATCGAGCTGAAGGTGCGTACCATATCGGCCTATGCCGTGGTGGCCACGGTCCCGGCCTTGCTGCTGGAAGAAGGCGGCGGGGCGGAAGAGGTCCGGGTGGTCCTGCCGCCGGCTTCCTTCGATTTGCGTGAAAATCTCGAATACAGCCATGCCGGCGAGAGCTTTGCGCTGGTGCCGGTGGCTCTGCTCGAACAGAACGCCGACTACGAACTGGCGCGTTACCGGCGCAGCCGCGTCGGGGCCTGAGCGGGGCGCTGATCGGCCAGTGGCCGATCAGCCGTGGCTTACGCCTCGTCTTCTTCGGGCGGTGTTACCGGCTGGCCGTCGAGGGCCTGCAGGACCTGGAAAATGGCCCGGAAGTTTTTCGGCGGCTTGTGGTTTTCCTGTTCCTTCAGCGCATTGCGTCGCAACTGGCGCAGATGCTGCAGATCGGCACCGGGCCAGGTGGCGGCGATGTCGGTCAGCGTGTTCTCATCGTCGAGCAGGCGCTGGCGGGTGCGTTCCAGGCGGTGCAGGCGGGCGTTTTCGGCGTCGGATTCGCCGCGCAGAAAGGCCAGGCCGGCGCGGATCGGCTCGTCCTCGGTGTTCCGCATGAGCTTGCCGAGATACTGCAGCTGTCGGCGCCGGGCGCCATGGGCGGTGATCTTCTGGCAGGCGCGCACGGCATCGTAGATAATTTCCGGCAGCTTGATCTTTTTCAGCTGGCCGACGGACAGCTCGACCAGCTCGGCGCCGAGATCCTGCAACTCATGCATGGCTTCCTTCTTCTTGGTTTTCGAAGGGCGGCTGGTACTTTCGGTGAAATCTTCTTCTTGCATGGGGCGCATTCGCAGGCGGGCAATGGTGGGCTGCTATGATAGCGACTTTCCCGTCCGGACGCCCCTTTCATGCCTGATGTCGCTACCTTCTCCTACGCCTTCCCGACCCTGCAGCAACTGGCCGAGGATGTCCTCAAGCATGCCCGGGAAAAGGGCGCCAGCGCCTGCGAGGTCGATGTCTCCGAAGGTTTCGGGCAGTCCGTCGGGGTGCGGTGCGACGAGGTCGAAACCATCGAATTCAATCGCGACAAGGGCATCGGCATCACCATTTATTCCGGTCAGCGCAAGGGCTACGCCAGTACTTCCGACTTTTCGCCGCAGGCTTTGCGCGAAACGGTCGAGGCGGCGCTGAACATCGCCCGCTTCACGGCCGAGGACGATTGTGCCGGCCTGGCCGATGTGGCGCTGATGGCGAAAGACAGTCCCGATCTCGATCTTTACCACCCCTGGGCGCTGACCGTCGAGGATGCCATCGAGACGGCGCGGCGCTGCGAACAGGCGGCTTTTCAAACCAACCCGCTGATCAGCAATTCGGAAGGGGCTTCGGTATCGACGCAGCAGGCGCATTTCGTGTCGGCCAACAGCCTGGGCTTCATGGGCGGCTATCCGACTTCGCGGCATTACATTTCCTGCTCGGTGATTGCCGGTGAACAGGACGCCATGCAGCGCGACGACTGGTACACGACACGCCGCTGCGCCGATGAACTCGACGACGCGGCCAGCGTCGGGCGCATCGCCGCCGAACGTGCGGTCGCCCGTCTGGGCGGGCGCAAGGTCAAGACCGGCGAATTCCCGATCCTCTTCGAGGCGACCCTGGCCGGCGGCCTGCTCGGCAGCCTGGTGCATGCCGTCAGCGGCGGCGCGCTGTATCGCAAGTCCTCCTTCCTGCTCGATCATCTCGGCAAGCGCGTCATGCCGGAATTCGTGAATATCGGCGAGCGGCCGCATATCAAGCGTGGCCTGGGTTCTGGTTCCTTCGACGCCGATGGCGTGGCGACGCGCGATCGCGAAATCGTCACCGGTGGCATCCTGCAGGGCTATTTCCTCAGTACCTACACCGGCCGCAAGCTGGGCATGCCGAGCACGGCCAATGCCGGCGGCAGCCACAACCTGATCATCGAGCCCGGCGCCGATGACCTGGCTGGCCTGCTGGCCAGAATGGGGCGTGGCCTGCTGGTCACCGAACTGCTCGGCCACGGCATCAATTACGTGACCGGCGACTACTCGCGCGGCGCCGCTGGCTTCTGGGTCGAAAACGGCAAGATCGCCTACCCGGTCGAGGAAATCACCATCGCCGGCAATCTCAAGGCCATGCTGGCCGGCATCGTCGCCGTCGGCAACGATGTGCTGGTGCGTGGTTCGAAGCAGACCGGCTCGATCCTGATCGATCACATGACGGTGGCTGGCGAATGATTCATTAGGGTTTTCCGCAACTCGCCAAAGCTGCTGCGTTGTTTAGAATGAAATGGCTAGATTTCTTGACGTACCTAATGACCATGAAGGAGACAACATGCAACGTCGCGATTTTCTGAAAAAAGCCTCGATCGGCGCCGCGGCCGGTGCCGCCGCCACGATCGCCGCACCGGCCATCGCCCAGTCCTCACCGACCATCAAATGGCGCCTGACTTCCAGTTTTCCGAAGAGTCTGGACACCATCTACGGTGGCGCCGAGGTCCTCGCCAACCGTGTCCGCGCCATTACCGGCGGCAAGTTCGACATCCGTGTCTTTGCCGGCGGCGAAATCGTTCCCGGCCTGCAGGCCCTCGATGCCGTGCAGCAAGGCACCGTCGAAGTCTGCCATACCTGTTCCTACTACTACGTCGGCAAGGACAAGACCTTCGGCTTCGGCACTTCCGTACCCTTCGGCATGAATGCCCGCCAGATGAACGCCTGGATCTACTACGGCGGCGGTCAGAAGGTGCTCGACGATTTCTATTCGAATTACAACGTGCTGTCGTTTGCCGGCGGCAACACCGGTACCCAGATGGGCGGCTGGTTCCGCAAGGAAGTCAAAACCCTGAAGGACGTCGAAGGCCTGAAGATGCGCATCGCCGGCCTCGGTGGCAATGTCTTTGCGGCGCTCGGCGCAGTGCCGCAGCAGATCGCCGGTGGTGACATCTACCCGGCCCTGGAAAAAGGCACCATCGATGCCGCCGAATGGGTCGGCCCCTACGATGACGAAAAGCTCGGCTTCTACAAGGTGGCCAAGAATTATTACTACCCGGGCTGGTGGGAACCGGGTCCGACCATCCATTTCTTCGTCAACAAGGCCGAATGGGCCAAGCTGCCGAAGGAATATCAGGAAGCCTTCCAGGCTGCCGCCTACGAAGCCAACATCACGATGCTGGCCGAGTACGATCACAAGAACCCGATCGCCCTCTCCAAGCTGCTGCAGGCTGGCGTCAAGCTGCAGAAATACTCGGACGAAATCCTCGAGGCCGCCTACAAGGCTGCACAGCAGCTGTACGCCGACGAAGCCGGCAAGAATCCCGCCTTCAAGAAGGTCTATACCGAGTACGAGAAATACCGCAAGACGCAAAACGCCTGGTTCAGCGTTGCCGAGCACCGCATGGACAGCTTCCTGCAGTCGCACAAGTAAGCGCCGTTCCGGCTGCCCAGGCAAGCCTGGGCAGCCGAGTCCGGAGAATGCCCGTCATCGAAAGATGGCGGGCATTTTTGCTGCCGGGGCCGGTCGACGACGGTTCAGCCCGCCGGCCGCTGGCTCAGACTGCTTGGCAGGGAGCTCGGGCTGCCGAGCGCCGGGGCGGCTCGCAACAGGATTTCTCCCAATTTCCGGGGCTCTCCGTTGGGGCTCTTGTAGAACACCTGGTAACTGCCCTCGTCCAGCTTGCCCAGACTCGCCGGCGGACACGTCGTCGAATAGCCCTCGCGCAGCAGCCCCGTATGGATGGTCAGGAAGATGCTCTGGCCCTGAATCGTGGCGCTCGTGCTTTGACAAATGAGCGCCGAATTGACGAGGCTGGGTTTGACGGTGATTTCGTTCAGGCCGGATACGTCGGCGCGTACGGCAAGAAACCACTGTTCTTCGCTGAGCGATGGCGCGCCAAGCTCGATCCCGCCCACCGACTGCACAAACCCCCAGTCTTTCGGTTCAGAACAAAGGGCCAGCGGCAAAAGGCACAAAAGTTTTATGAATGTCGCACTCATTTGTTTTTCCGGGTTGTCGGAGGAATGTCGGCCTTGCCGTTTGACCGGCTCACCGGGCTTCCTCCTTGATTTTCTCGAGCCTGCGGCGGACTTGCTCGTCCTTTCCGTAGGTCTTCAGGATGCGCTGTTCGTCGCGCTCGAGTGCGCGGCAGCGAAGATCCCGGATGGCCTCGTTGATTTCCGCCCGGCGCGCCGCATCATAAGGCTCTTCACCGGCCCAGTGATGGCAGGCAACGATGCGCTCGATGAGCGCCTCCACCGGCTGGGGAACCCCCGTTTTCAATTCGGCGAGCGGATCAGTCCCGCTGGCCGCCATGCCCGGCGCAAACATGAGGTAGCCCAGCAGGCAGGCTGCGCGTCTGGCAAGTTTCCTGTTCATGAGTACCCAACCGTGTTGTAGAGGAAGAGCGGGCGGCCCGGGCGGGCGAGCTTGAACGCCGGGGAAAAGCTATTTTCTGACACGATGCTCGGTGAATTCGTAGTCGGCCTGGCAATCAGCGGAAGGGTCTTTCACCGTGTTTACATACTTGATCGTGTTGTCGTCAATGACCGTGTAGAGATAAACCTCGGCAGTCGGCACGCCATCCGTCTTCAGCTCATTCTTGCCGCCATTGGCTTGCCAGGTGCCGCGCTCCGTCTGGACGGATTTGCTCCTTTCCTTGTCAGCGAAGAAAGAAATTTCAAACCGCCCATCGGCCGAAAATTTCGAGTTCCAGGCAAGAAACTCACATTTGCCGCTTGCCTCCCGCATGCCCTGCCACGCCCCAATAATGCGCTGATCGAGTGGCGCCGCAGTCGCTACGGATGAGATGAGGCAAGAGAAAGCCAAGGAAATGGTGGAGATGTATCTGTTCATTGAAAACTCCTGTGATTGGGGGGGGATTGATGTAGGGGAGGGGCGGAGGGCCGCTTTGAGCGCTTAGGGAACACTTGCAAGTTCCTCTGGTGATGCAAGATCACCACCACGCTCCCAGTAGAACTTCCAGCCGTCCTCGGCGAAGTGACTGACGCGAGTAGCGGCGAAACTCATAGCAAGGCAAATTGCCTGCCAAGAGTCGACGCCAGCAATGCCGTGGGAACGTGTGTCTAAGCTGCCAAGAGAAACCACTGCCCGCCACTCGCCACGAGGTTCGTGAATCGGAACACCGATGCTGATTACTACCTCATGCTCTTGGCCATCCGGTGCAACGGCAAACCAGACTCTTTCCGCAGCGAGAATTTTGGATGACATAGCGCTAACGAGGAAGCTCGCCCGACGGCGGGTAGTAAAGCTGGCCGACGGTCCCGGTGGGCGGATTGTTGGGGCTCATTGGCTCACTTTGACCGGCTGGCGTACTTCACTAGAGCGCATGTCACGGAGGTTTCCAACGCCCTCCAGTTCGCCAAGGGATACTAAAACCCGAATCTGGCGTGCAAAGAAAACATCGGGCACAGCCGAAAACTCCTCTGGCAGCGATTGCATGGCTCTAGCAACGACTAAGGCCACCTTGCGCCATTGACCATCGGTAGCCGCCACCAAGGCGGTGTTGATCTGATCGACCTGGGGCCCCGTCAATGAGGCAACAAGCTCAAGATTTGTTTCGGCAGGCTGCCCGTTTGGAGTGTTTGATGTCGTCATGTCGTTTGCTTTGAGGCCCAACGTTCCTGAGCCAAGGGGAGTGATTATATTTTTCCAATTAAAGCCGACCCTTTTGTCATGAAGGGTTGGTCCGTCATTGCGGAGAGGCGGGTTTCATACAGTTACGTAGCCATCGGGCCAATAATCAAGATCGAGTTGAAATTCTCCGATATAGAAACCCTGCTCTTCATCACCTTCGGTGGAGCGCACTACATTGGGGAAGTCAGAAAACCCAGGTTGAGTTCGAAGGCGCGCGACAGCGGCAAGAGCTTCTGTATGAGAGCTGTACGCGCCGATGAGTTTTACGTCTTCCTCCCCATCAGGAAGGAGATGCAAATGCTGGATGATGAAAATGTTTTTCATGGCGATCTAATGACGCTGCAGGGCCTTGTTGGGCGCAAGGTTTTCGACAAAGAGAAAGCTAGCCAGCGACAAGCCCTCTCGCTCATAGAGCGGCGGTGGCAATGCGAATGTTCATGGAGGCCTCTATTGCAACCAAGGTTTGAACTCACCGGCGCTGAGCGACTGCTGACCGATGGGTTGAGCCTCATGTGGAGAACTTCTTTGCCAGCTTCGGGAAGCGTTTGTCGATGTCCTCTTCGAGCCACGTCTGCCCAATTGGCCCTCCTCTGGAATTGGCGGCTAGTGGGGAAGGTGGAAACTCCGAAAAGTTACGGCCAGTCTTCTCGCACCATATCCACCGTGCAGCATGCGAGAACCCTTCGACTTGGCACTCATCGTCTTGCTTTACGGTCTTTGTCAGGCTCTCCGGATCGACCATTGCTGCCTCGAACACCTTTTCTCCACGAGAAACCAGCCAACCCTTGAAATCCATGAATCCGTCATCGGAGCAGCCGCCACCAATAATGTAGGCGGCTCCCCACAGGTCCCAGGTGTCAGCCCTGGCGTAGTAGTCGTCGAACCAATGTTGAAAGGTAACGAGGTCGTTTGGGTCAAATTCCCTGAGTGTTGCAGTGAGGGTCTCAACGTGTGCTTCCGCGTCGCCATTCGCCTCCTTGCGCGTCGTGTCAATGATTTTCCAGAAATCTGTCTTCAGCATTGCCAACAATCTTCCTTATTTATTGGTTCTCACGCGAAAGGGCCCCTGTCTTGAGAGCTCGTTTGATCGGGGGGCTGCCAGCAATGAGAGGATTTTTTTCATTGCCTGCGCCATATCGCGATCGAATCGATCTCGGAACCTCAGCTTTCATTACTCTGGATGTGTGCATCGTATTTTTATTTTTTCGATCTTGTTGTTGCTGAAAATCAAAGTGGCAAAGAAATCGGTTTTCTCAGGACAAAGTTCTTTTATCCCGGAACCAACCTCCCACTCATTGGCCTTTAGCAGGCAATTCATCTGTACGGAACTCATGCCTTCGATCTCAATCCAGTTGGCTGCACACTCGGCGGTTTTAGGTTTGGGAGAGAACGATTCGTTAGATAGCCGACTCAAGATTGATTCCTTGGTTTCTCCAATCAGGAAGCCCCCTGCTCGGCCACTACTGATTTCAAAAACTTTGATGGGCTCGTTATAGGTATAGAGAAGGTATCCAGCAGCAATGCCTCCAGCGACAGTTGCAATGGCAATTGTTGCTAACGAGATGGAGCGCAATTTCCGCATTGCATCTAATGTTCAGCAGGCACCCGAGCATGTGTCTTCTTGCCGGTGCGGAGAGCCAAAGGGATGGAGTGATTGGTTTTCCAATTAAAGCTGACCCCTTTTGTCAAAAGCCGACGCATGTGATTTGAATAGCTTCAACCCTTTCGACGTTGATATGGTCCTGAGTCGGATAGAGGTTGATGCGCTCAAGACAATTTTGTAGCGTCGAAAGATTGTTAAAGGACCGTGTGCAAGATGTAACTGGCCTAAAGCTGTGACTGTCGCAAGCAAAGTCATCAACACTCAGGCGATTCAATGCACTTGAGAGATTCATACCCACCGAAATATTTCTTGAAACATAGGTTTCAAACTTCCCTTGATCTAGCGTATAGCAACTAGTCAAACAGAATGCGATAAAAATTATGAATGCATAGTGTCGCACGTGGGATCCCAATGTTCAGCAGGCTGAGTAGATCAACCGGGCTTTGCTTACATGATGATTTTGACTATTTGGCGGGAATGGTGCGTGGGTCGCCTTTGTACTGCATAACGGTTACCACACAGTTCGGATTGATGCTCACTGATGGGTTGAGTGATTTGTCCCAATCTGCCCACGATTTATATTCTGTTCGTTCCATATAGAGCAGATCGTCTAAGTGGATGTATTCGCCCCGTTGCAGCGCAGAGATCAATTCATCGTGATTGAAAGGTGACGAGCCATAGTAGTGATATGTGCTTTCCTTATCTTTATTGGTTTCAACCTTGAACCAATTTTTTTGCGTCATTTTCTTCTCCCGAGGTTTGCTCAAATTTTACAAAGGGCTTATGGCGTTCGTGGCTGACGTGTAGCTAAGGAGCGCGCCGAAGGCGCGTCCCAGCGACCGAAAGGTGCGAGCTTGAGCAAGGTTTATTTTTCATGACTCACTCTCAAAACCTTCCCATCGTCTTTTGCAATTTCAGCGACAGCCACACCACCGAGTAAGTGTTTTGGCAAAGTACCTTCCACGATCCAGATACCGTTGACCAAAACAGCCGTGTACGGCTTTTGCCGTGAAATGTTCTCCTGCCCATAAATGGGTTCCCACACTGCGACAGCAATTTTTGTCGCGGTCGTTGCATCTGGGACATAACCCTGTGCGGGTTTGAAATTGTGTGCAATGGGGGGCTGCGAATATGCCCAAGGGGCAAACAGTAGGAGAGCTATTGCGATGATGAGTGTGCGCTTGGACATGGAGGCTTCTAACGTTCAGCAGGCACCCGAACAGGTTGCTACTTCCTGTCGGTGCGCTGTGTATAAACTGGAGTGAGCATTCTGTCATTTGCTGTGAAGCAAGGCACGCAGCATATCTTCTGAATCGAAATATTCCAAATGGGTTTGGCGGCGGGGTTTGCGGCGCGCTGCAATCAAAACTTAACAATCCCGTCATCCGGCTTTCACGCCCATTCCTTATCGTGGCGCCATGCCACGAGTCAGATCTGTCTTTCTTTCTGATATTCACCTCGGCACGCGGGCGTGCCAGGCGGATCGTCTTCTTGATTTTCTGCGTGAATATCCAGCCGATCAGACTTTCCTGATCGGCGATATTGTCGATTTCTGGGCGATGAGCCGGGGTATCCACTGGACCCAGGCGCAGAACACCGTGGTCCAGAAGCTGCTGCGCCGGGCGCGGCATGGCGAGCGGGTGGTGTTCATTCCCGGTAATCACGATGAGGCGTTGCGCGAGTATTGCGGTATCGTTTTCGGCGATATCGAGGTGGTCGACGAGCTGGTGCATGAAACCGCCGACGGCCGCCGCTTTCTGCTCATCCACGGTGACGTCTTCGACCAGGTGACGCGCCATCACCGCTGGGTGGCGGTGCTCGGCGACAAGGCTTACGACCTGCTGGTCGGCATCAACCACTGGCTGTCCTGGGGCCGGCGCAAGCTCGGCATGGCCGGTTACTGGTCGCTGGCCGGTTTTGCCAAGCGCAAGGTCAAGACGGCCCTCAATTTCATTTTCGATTTCGAGGAATCGGCCGTCCATCACGCTCGCGAACGTGGCCTGGATGGTGTCATTTGCGGCCATATCCACTGGGCGCAGATGCGCGAGATCGATGGCCTGAGCTATATCAACTGCGGCGACTGGGTCGATTCCTGCACGGCCATCGTCGAGCATTTCGACGGTCGTCTGGAACTGCTGGCCTGGGGCATGCAAGGCGCGGCGCCGCTTCCGGCGCCGCTGGCCGAAACTGCGGAGGTCTGAATGCGTGTTCTGATGGTGTCCGATGTCTATTTCCCGCGGGTCAATGGCGTGTCGACCTCGATCGAGACTTTTCGCCAGGCGCTGCTCGGCCAAGGTGTAGAAGTCCGTCTGGTCGTGCCGCGCTACGGTGACGAGGTCGACGAGGCGGGCATTGTCCGGGTGCCCGGCCGGCCCATTCCGGGTGACCGCGAGGATCGCCTGGTCGGCTGGCGGGCGATGCACGACGCCGTGCTGGCGGCGGCCGCCGATTGCGACCTGATTCACATCCAGACGCCCTTCGTGGCCCACTATGCCGGGCTCAAGGCGGCGCGCCAGCTTGGCTTGCCGGCGGTCGTCACCTATCACACGCTGTTCGAGGAATACCTGCAGCATTACGCGCCCTTCGTGCCGGCCGGCTGGCTCAAGGGCCTGGCCCGGCGTTTTTCGCGCCAGCAGTGCAATGCGCTGGACGCCGTGGTGGTGCCGTCGACGGCGATGCAGCAGCGTCTGCTCGACTACGGTATCACGGTGCCGCAGCATGTGCTGCCAACCGGCATTCCGACGGCCCGTTTCGCTGGCGGCAACGGCCCGGCTTTTCGTGCCGAACACGGCATAGCGCCGGGCCGGCCGGTGGCGCTGTTTGTCGGCCGCGTGGCGCATGAGAAAAACATCGCTTTCCTGCTCGAGGCCCTGTGCGTTACCCGCCAGCTGCGCCCGGACGTGCTCCTGCTCATTGCCGGCGAAGGCCCGGCCATGGGCGATCTTCAGGCGCAGGTGCGGCGCCTCGGGCTGACCGGTGCGGTGCAGTTCATCGGTTATCTGGATCGCCAGCAGGCCTTGCCGGATTGCTACGCGGCGGCCGATGTCTTTGTCTTTGCCTCGCGTACCGAAACGCAGGGACTGGTCCTGCTCGAAGCCATGGCGGCCGGTGTGCCGGTCATTGCCCTGGCCGAAATGGGGACGGTCGATATCCTGGCCCCCGGTCGAGGCGGTCAGGCAGCGCCGGGCGAGGCGGCGGCCTTCGGCGAACTGCTCGGCGACTTTTTCAACCGGCCGCAGGCCTGGGCGCACCTGGCCTTGCAGGCGCCGGCCTATGCCGAGGAATGGTCAGCTGCAGCCATGGCCGCCAGACTCGCCGGATTGTATTGCCGGCTGGCGGGAAAGGAAGAGCTACCGGATAATCCCGGCATTGCACTTGCCTGAACTTGTGGAAAATGAAAGAAAAACTCGAGCCTGCCTGCTGTCACTGTCGCTATTTCAAGGTGGGCGACGCACTGACCGGTATCTGTCACCGCTTTCCGCCGGTATTCACCGGTGAAAGCTCACTGCGGGAAAGCCATCACTGGCGTTTCCCGGTGGTCAGTGTGCATGCCTGGTGCGGCGAGTTCCTGTTGCCTGAAGCGGTCTAAATATCCTCGATCGCTGCCACCAACTGGTTGGCGGCGCGCAGGCGTTCGGCCAGCACGCGCATGACCTGGGTGGCAAAGAACGGCGTCTGCTGCACCAGGTAGAGAAAACGCTTTTCGTCGATGGCGACGAATTCGCAAGCGCTGGTGGCGACCACCGTGGCTGAGCGCGGGCCGGGCGAGACGATGCCCATTTCACCGACGATGCTGCCGTGCTGCAATTGTTCGAGGACGCGGTTATTGACGATGACCTCGGCTGTGCCGGTGGTCAGCACGAACATCCGGTGACCTTCCTCGCCGGCCGAGAAAAGCGGCTGGCCGGCCGGGACATGGACGATATCGGGATTGTTGGCGAAGAGCTCGAAGAAAACCATGGACAGTATTTCCGAAAAGAGGAGGTAGTACTTTTAGCATAGGCCCTGTGGCCTCATCTTTTCGGTAATGTTACAAACGCATGACTATTGATCCAGCGCAATCCTGAAGACCGGGCGGGTGGGGCATTTGAGGTGTTGCCAATCGCCGGACGGCGCGTGGCGTCGCTGCTTGCTCTGAATACGCCCTAAAACAAGGTCGGCGTGATGATGCGCAGACCGATCGACAGCCAGCTCTTGTCGCTGAGATGGTCGAACTGGTTGCCGTAGGTCGTGTCGATCTGCAGGCGATTGGGCATGAGCCAGTAACGCAGGCCGGCCTGGAAAAAAGCGCTGCCCTTGTCCTGGCCGTAGGTTTCGGCGATCACGTAAAGGCGCGGGGTGACCTGTATCTCGCTACCCAGCCCCCAGGTCAGCCGGTTGTCCTTGTTCTCGCGTTCGCTGGCGTAGCCGATGTTGGTGTGGATGACGAGGCGGTCGTCGGCCAGCGAGAAACTGGTCGGCACGTAAAAATATGGCGAGCCGGAGCGGGTATCGCCCGGCTGGATGGCATACCCGGCCGCCAGACCAATGCCCCAGCCGTTGGTTTCGAGTGGCTTGAACAGGGTTTTCATCTGCAGGACCTGGGCGCCGCTCTGCGGTTCGCCACTGGCCCAGGCCAGTGCCCCGCCGGCGGTGATTTCCAGGTTGCCGCCCGGGTTGCAGGCCGGCAGTGCCCACCACTCCTGCTGGCTGCCGTGCAGGTGCAGCCAGGTTTCAAGCTGGCAGGCCTGGGCATCGGTGAGCCGGGCGTCGTCGGTGGTCATCGGGCGGGCAGCCAGGGCCGGCAAGGCCTGGGCGGCGAGCAGGGCGATCAGGAGTGGGCGGATTGTCGGGCGCATAAGGGGCACTATTTTACCGACACTTTCTGACGCTGCGATGACAGCGCCTGTCATCAAAACTTAGTGTCGCTTGATTACCGTGGGTGCTTTCACGGAGGCGTCATGCAGGAACCCTCGTCGCACGAACTCGGGCTCGACCCGCTCAACGAATCGCCCTTCAAGGGCAAGACCGGCCTGCGCCGGGTGTGGAATGCGTTCAGCTATTCGATGGCCGGTCTGAAAGCCGCCTACCTGTGCGAAGACGCCTTTCGCCAGGAAGTCTGGCTGGCCCTGCTGCTCATTCCGACGGCCTGCCTGCTGCCGGTGCCCTGGCTCGGGCGCGCCATGATGATTGGCAGCGTGCTGCTGGTGCTCGTCGTCGAATTGCTCAACTCGGCCATCGAGGCGGTGGTCGATCGGGTGAGCCTGGAAAACCACCGGCTGGCCAAGCGCGCCAAGGATATCGGCAGCGCGGCGGTGCTCGTTTCCCTGTTCGACGTGCTGGCCGTCTGGCTGTGCGTCGGCCTGGGGGCGGCATGACGCGGCTGGTCATCGCTTTTGTCACCGAAACCTTTCCGCCCGAGGTCAATGGCGTGGCCATGACGGTCGGTCGTCTGGTCAGCGGCCTGCGGGCCGGCGGTCACCTGGTCAGTGTCATCCGGCCGCGCCAGGGCACGGGCGATGCTGGCGGCGAACACGAAATGACGGTGGCCGGGCTGCCCCTGCCCGGCTATCCCGGCCTGCGCCTGGGCTTGCCGGCGGCGCGCCGGCTGGCCCGGCAGTGGCGTCAGCAGCGGCCGGATCTGGTGCATGTCGTCACCGAAGGGCCGCTCGGCTGGTCGGCGGTCAATACGGCGCGCCGGCTGGGCATTCCGGTGACCTCCGGCTTTCATACCAATTTCGACCGCTACAGCGTGCATTACGGCGTTGGCTGGCTGCGCCCAATGCTTGCCGCCTACCTGCGCATGCTGCACCGGCGGACGCGCGCCACCATGGTGCCGACCGCGGCGCTGGCGGCCGATCTGGCCGGTGAGGGCATCGCCGGCGTGCGCGTCGTCGGGCGCGGGGTCGATACGCAATTGTTTCATCCGCAACGGCGCAGCGCCGACTTGCGGGCCCGTTGGCAGGTGGCGGCCGATGGCCCGGCCTGTCTCTATGTTGGCCGCCTGGCAGCCGAGAAGAACCTGGCGCTGGTCCAGAAGAGTTTTGCCGCAATCCAGGCGCAGCATCCCGGGGCGCGCATGATCTGGGTCGGCGATGGTCCGTCGGCTGCGCAACTGGCGCAGACGCATACCGACCATCATTTTGCCGGGGTCCGCCTCGGCGAAGAGCTGGCCGAGCATTACGCCAGTGCGGATCTGTTCCTCTTTCCCAGCCTGACCGAGACTTACGGCAATGTGGTCGCCGAAGCCATGGCCAGCGGTGTGCCGGTGGTCGCCTATCGCAGCGCCGCGGCGGCCGAACTGGTGCAGCACGAAGAAAACGGCATGGTCGCCTCGCCCGGCGACGAGGGCGCCTATGTCGCCTCGGCCCTGTGGGGCCTGGCCGACCGTGAGCGCCTGCAGCGTCTGGCCCTGGCCGCCCGACAGAGCATGCTGAACCACGGCTGGGCTGCGGTCGTCGCCAAATTCGAACACGTCGTGCGCGAGGCGATCCTGGCCTGAGCGCCCGGAGGCGTCAGTTGCGCTGGATCAGTTCGATCTTGTAACCATCCGGGTCGTCGACGAAGGCGATGATCGTCGTGCCGTGCTTCATCGGGCCGGCTTCGCGCACCACCTTGCCGCCGCGCGCCTTGATTGCGGCGCAGGCTGCCGCCGCATCCGGCACGGCCAGTGCGATGTGGCCGTAAGCATTGCCCAGTTCGTAGCTTTTCGTATCCCAGTTGTGGGTCAGTTCGAGCACGGCTTCCTTGTCCTCCGGGCCGTAGCCGACAAAAGCCAGCGTGAAGCGGCCTTCCGGGTAGTCGGTACGGCGCAGCAACTGCATGCCGAGGACTTCGGTATAGAAGGCGATGGATGCGTCGAGATCGACGACGCGCAGCATGGTGTGGAGGAGACGCATTTGGTTAGTTGGTAGTTGTTAGTTATTAGATGTTAGCGAAGTTAGAGGGCGCTGGGGCGCCCTGGGGTGGCTAAGGACTAGCGACTAATAACTAGCCACTAGTTTTCCCTGGGCGCGTAGTTCCAGGCGGCGGGTTTTCCAGTCTGGGCAGAGTTGTTCCACGACAGACCAGAAACGCGGGCTGTGGTTCATTTCGCGCAGGTGGGCGAGTTCGTGGCACACCACATAATCGACGATGCTCAGCGGCATGAAGAGCAGGCGCCAGTTCAGGGCGATGCCGCCGTGGTGGCTGCAACTGCCCCAGCGCGTGCGGGCCGAGGAGAGGCGGAGCGGCGGGACGGCGACGCCGAGTTGCGGGGCGTAAAGGGCGAGACGCTCGAGGAAGATGCTGCGGGCCTTGTCGCGGATGGCCTTTTCCAGCAGTTGCCTGGCGTCGGTTGTCGCTGAGGGCCATAGGTGCAGCCGGTCGCCGATCCACTGCCAGCGGGCGCGGCCGATCGGTGTGACGGTGAGGGTCAGCGTTTGGCCGAGGACGGAAATCCCGGTGCCGTCGGTGATTTCGAGTTTGGCGGGGGGCGGGCGTTCGCGCCAGTTGGCCAGTTTGTCGAGTACCCACTGGCCGTGCTGGCGGATCAGGCTTTCGATGTCACCGAGCCGGGCGGCCTTGGGCGCGCCGACGCGCAGGCCGCGCTGGTCGATGGTCAGGCCGATGGTGCGGCGCTGGCTGCGCCGCAGGTGGTAGGCGATTTCCTGACCGGCGATGGCGATGCGGCGCGTGGACTCAGGTGGCGTTGTGCTGGGCATCCGAGTAACGGTGCGGCGAGAGGCGATGCATTTCTTCCTCGATCCATTCCTCGGCGCGGCGATTGACTTCGAGTTCGCTCAGGCCGGTCGCATCGAAAGCCGGGCCGATACTGACCGTGACGGTCCCGGGTGTTTTCAGGAAAGCCTGGCGCGGCCAGAGTTCGCCGGCATTGTGGGCGATCGGCACGACCTTGCAGCCGACGTGGGTGGCGAGATAGGCGCCGCCCGGCTTGTAGCGTTTTTTCTGGCCGGGCGCAACGCGCGTGCCTTCCGGGAAGAGAATGACGTAGAAACCCTGCTGCAGGCGTTCGCGGCCCTGGGTGACGACCTGATCGAGCGCATCCTTGCCGGCAGCGCGGTCGATCGAAATCATTTTCATGGCCGCCAGGCCCCAGCCGAGCAGCGGAATGCGTAGCAGTTCCTTCTTGAGCACGAAGACGCAATAGGCGCCGCTCGGCACATAGTCCTGCAGGGCCATGGTTTCCCAGGCCGACTGGTGCTTGGCGAGGATGACGCAGGGCTCTGCCGGCATGTTCTCGAGACCGATGACCTTGGGCCGGATGCCGAGCAGGTTCTCGACGCCCCATTGCATGCCGAGCCGCCACAGCTTGCCGAAGCGGTAGCCCCAGAGGCCGCGCAAGAGCAGGGCGGCGATGACCACCAGCGGTGCGCTGAGGACCGACCAGAGCAGCGCCCAGGCCATGAACAGCGTCGAGCGGATGGCCTTCATGCTTTTTTCCCGGTCAGGATGAAATCGACAGCGGCCGCCAGATCGGCGAATTCCAGCGTGCCTTCCGGCAGGCCACCGTCGGCGATGGTCTTTTCACCCTTGCCGGTGCGCACCAGCATCGGCTGGCAGCCGAGCACGGCACAGGCTTGCAGGTCGCGCAGCGAGTCGCCGATGGCCGGCACGCCCTTGAGGTCGGCATTGAGGGTTTCCGAAATGCGTTTGAACATGCCGGGTTTCGGCTTGCGGCAATCGCAGTCGGAGTCGGCCGGATGCGGGCAGTAGAACACAGCCTCGATACGGGCGCCGGCGCCAAAGGCCGCCTTGTGCATCTTTTCGTGGATGCTGTTCAGCGTATCCATTTCAAAGAGGCCGCGCCCGACCCCGGACTGGTTGGTCGCCACGACAACGCGGTAGCCGTTCTGGTTGAGGCGGGCGATGGCTTCCAGGCTGCCGGGAATCGGCTTCCATTCGGCCGGGCTCTTTATGTACTGGGCGGAATCGAAGTTGATGACGCCGTCGCGGTCGAGGATGACGAGTTTCATGGCCGTGGTTTTCCCGGTCTCAGGTCGACAACTTGGAAAGATCGGCGACGCGGTTCATCGCCGCATGCAGATGGGCGAGCAGGCCGAGGCGGTTGGCGCGTAGGGCCGGATCTTCGGCATTGACCATGACGCCGTCGAAGAAGGCATCGACCGGGGCACGCAGTGCAGCCAGGGCCTGCAGCGACTCAGTGTAGTCGCCGGTGTCGAAGGCGGCATCGGCCTGCGGCACAACGTCGACGAGGGCGGCGTGCAGGGCGATTTCGGCGGCTTCCTGGAGCAGCGCGGCGTCGACTCGTGCTTCGACGCTGCCCTCGACCTTCTTCAGAATATTGCCGACCCGCTTGTTGGCGGCGGCCAGTGCAGCGGCTTCCGGCAGGGCGGCAAAGGCGCGCACGGCGGCCAGGCGCTTCGGGATGTCGCCTAGGCGCTGCGGCCGTTGCGAAACCACGGCATCGACTTCCTGCGCCGTGTAGCCCTGCTCGCGCAGGCTGCCGGCCAGGCGGTCGTAGATGAAATCGTTGAGGGCATTGATGTTGAGCTGGAAGCCCTCGATGCCGGTGAACTGGGCAAAGACACAATTGAGCAGCTTGTCGATCGGCAGGTCGAGATTGCCCTCGGCGAGCATGCGGATGACGCCCAGCGCATGCCGGCGCAGCGCGAACGGGTCGCGGTCGCCGGTCGGGATCTGGCCGATACCGAACATGCCGACCAAGGTTTCCAGCTTGTCGGCCAGCGCGACGACGGTACCGACCAGGCTACGCGGCAGCGCATCGCCAGCGAAGCGCGGCTTGTAGTGGTCTTCAACGGCGTCGGCGACATCGGCGTGCAGGCCGTCGTGCAGGGCGTAGTAGCGGCCCATGATGCCCTGCAGTTCAGGGAATTCGCCGACCATGTCGGTCAGCAGGTCGGCCTTGGAGAGCAGCGCGGCCTGATCTACCTTGTGCGCCAGTTCAACGTCGCGCAATTCATCGGCAATGGCGCGGGCGATGGCGGCGACGCGCTGTGTCCGCTCGCCCTGAGTGCCCAGCTTGTTGTGATAAACGACCTTGGACAGGCCGATGACGCGGGACTCCAGCGACTTCTTGCGATCCTGGTCGAAGAAGAACTTGGCGTCAGCCAGGCGCGGGCGCACGACGCGTTCGTTGCCGCCGATCACGGCAGACGGATCTTCCGGGCTGATGTTGCTGACGACGAGGAACTTGTTGGTCAGCTTGCCAGCGGTATCGAGCAGCGGAAAATACTTCTGGTTGGCCTTCATGGTCAGAATCAGGCATTCCTGCGGTACGGCGAGGAATTCCTCTTCGAACTGACCGATCAGCACGTTCGGGCGTTCGACCAGGGCGGTGACTTCATCGAGCAGCGCATCGTCGTCGATTGGCCGCAGCGCAGCGGAGCCATTTGCACCAGCCTGGGCCGCGGCAGCGGCGAGCTGACGGGCGATTTCGGCCCGGCGTTCGGCAAAGGAGGCGATCACGGCGCCTTCGCTGGCCAGCTTGCCGGCGTATTCGTCGGCATGGGCGAAGACGACCGGATCGACGGCCGCTTCAAAGCGGTGGCCGTGCGTGGCGCGGCCGGAGCTCAGGCCGAGGATGGCGAGCGGCACGATGTCGCTGCCATGCAAGGCCACCAGGCCATGCGCCGGGCGCACGAAATTGACGCTGCTCCAGCCATCCTGCAACTGGTAAGTCATGACCTTGGGAATCGGCAATGCGGCCAGCGCGCCTTCCAGGGCCTTTTGCAGGCCTTCGCCCAGTGTCGCGCCCTTGGCCAGGCTGTCGTAGAACAGGATGTCGGCCTTGCCGTCATTTTCGCGGCGCAGATTCGGCACGCAGGAGGCATCGGCCCCCAGTGCGCCGAGCTTCTTGAGCAGGGCGGGCGTCGCGTTACCGGCGGCATCAAGACCAACGGCAACCGGCATGAGTTTCTGGACGACGGGCTTGTCGGCGGCCACTACCAGCACGTCGGTGACGTGCGCAGCCAGACGGCGCGGCGAGGCGTAGGCGGTGAACACGGAAGTCGGCGCGGTCAGGCCGGCATTCTTCAGCGACTGGGTCAGGCTCTGGGCAAAGACTTCGCCCAGTTTCTTGAGCGCCTTGGGCGGCAGTTCTTCGACAAACAGTTCAACGAGCAGATTCTTGGACGACATGATCAGGCAGCTTTCTTTTCAATCTGGGCGAGGACTTCGGCGGCCCATTCCTTCGGGGCCATCGGGAAGCCGAGGCGGGCGCGGGAATCGAGATAGGCTTGCGCCACGGCACGCGCCAGGTTGCGGATGCGGCCGATGTAGGCGGCGCGCTCGGTGACCGAGATGGCGCCGCGCGCGTCGAGCAGGTTGAAGGTGTGAGCGGCCTTGAGGACCTGTTCGTAGGCCGGCAGCGGCAACTGGGCGCCCATCAGGTGCTGCGCCTGCTTCTCGTGCGCGCCGAAGGCGTGGAACAAGAAGTCGACGTCGGAATGCTCGAAGTTGTAGGTCGATTGCTCGACTTCGTTCTGGTGATAGACGTCGCCATAGGTCAGGCCGTCGGTCCAGGTCAGGTCATAGACGTTCTCGACGCCCTGCAGGTACATGGCCAGACGTTCGATGCCGTAGGTGATTTCGCCGGTGATCGGCTTGCAGTCGATGCCGCCGACCTGCTGGAAGTAGGTGAATTGGGTGACTTCCATGCCGTTCATCCAGACTTCCCAGCCCAGGCCCCAGGCGCCCAGCGTCGGGTTTTCCCAGTCGTCCTCGACGAAACGCACGTCGTTCTTCTTGAGATCGAAACCGAGGGCTTCGAGCGAGCCGAGATAGAGCTCGAGAATGTTGTCCGGCGCCGGCTTCAAGACCACCTGGAACTGGTAGTAGTGCTGCATGCGGTTCGGGTTTTCGCCATAGCGGCCGTCTTTAGGGCGGCGCGAGGGCTGGACGTAGGCGGCCTTCCACGGCTCGGGGCCGATGGCGCGCAGGAAGGTGGCGGTGTGGCTGGTGCCGGCGCCGACTTCCATGTCGTAGGGCTGGAGCAGGGCACAGCCCTTGTCGCTCCAGTATTGCTGCAGGCGCAGGATGATTTCCTGGAACGTGGGCTTCTTGGTAGAGGCGTTGCTGGTGGTCATGGGACGCACTTGGAAAGACGGAAAGCCGTGATTTTACTAGGTTTTGCGCCGTTTCGGCAGGGTGCCCCGGCGGCCGGCCGGGCGGGGCTGGCGAAGGTGGTCCGGCGCCAGGCGCAGAACCATCTAGCGGGCCGCGATATTGCTGTATAGCTTGCTGCTGCGCAGCAGTTTTGCCCTGGTGGATTTTGCCTGGATTGACAAAGTCCAATTAAATCAATAAACTGCGAATCATGTTGCGGTGCAGCATCGTTCTCGTAAGGAGCCAGGCGTGGCGCCATGCGGGATTCGGACCTTTTCGTTGCTCTGGTTCGCCGATGTCGTATCCCCTGAAACCGCCCTCCGTCGAAGATGTATTTTTGGCAGAGGCAACCGTGAAGGAGGTCGCATGTTTACTACGACTTTTCTCTCGCCCGCGTTCTTGCGGGTTTCAACAGTAATCTACGCGCTGTTCCAGAAATTCCTGATGCTTGCCGGCCTGGTCTTTGTCGCCGGCCTGATCGGCGTGCAAACCGGCAATGCCGGCTGGCTCGATGGCCTGAGGTCCGTACTGCCGTCGGCTGTCGCTTCGGTCGCCGAGCAAGATGTTCCCGAGCTGACTGCCGATGAAACAGTCATCGATCTCAATCCGCTCAACCCCCGCATGCGCGGCGCGCTGGACTATGTCTCCCGGCGTTATCACGTGTCCACCGAGGCCCTGCAGCCAATTTTCGCGACCGCCCAGACGGCCGGCAGCGAGTTGCGCCTCGATCCCCTGCTGATCATCGCGGTGATCGGCGTCGAATCCGGCTTCAACCCATTTTCCCAGAGCGTCGTCGGCGCCCAGGGTCTGATGCAGGTGGTGCCGCGTTTCCATATGGATAAATTGCCGGAGGAGGCGGAGTCGGCTTCCTTCCTCGATCCGGTGACCAACGTCCAGATCGGGGCCCGCGTGCTCAAGGAATCGATTCGCCGTTACGGCGGGCTGGAAGATGGCTTGCAGCAGTTCGGCGGGGCGACCAACGATCCGGATCGGCGCTATTCGACCAAGGTGCTGGCCGAGAAACAGCGCCTGGAACAGGCGGTGTTGCGCCTGCGCACGACCTGAGTCTGGCTCGGCAGTCGGTCGCCTGAGCGCCGATTGTCATTGCCGGTTTTTGGCGGCGGCTATTTCAATGTAATATCTGGCCCACTTTTCCCAGGGGCCGTCGATGAGAAATATCCGCCTTGCCTTGGCTGCGGCAACGCTGCTTGCTGCTTTTTCCTGCGTCGCTGCGCCTGCCGCCGAAAGTGCACCGCCTGCTGCTTTTCCCCTGCTCACCGAGAATGTTTGCGGGGCCGAGCGTCAGACCAGCTATAGCCAGGCGGCGATGGAGCGGAAAATTGCCGCTTATCAGGTATTGAGTGAAGAAGTACTCAGCCAGCGCGCCCGGGCGATCGATTTTCTCGAACTCCTGAAAGCCCGGGATGCCCGTGGCGAGCCGCTTTCCGGTACGAGTCTGAAACGTCTGAACCAGGGGGCTGCGGCGCTGCTCAATCAGCGCCAGGCCTTGTTGACGGCGGTGGCGGCGCATGAGTGCTGGCTCGACAATCCGGTGCCGGCCGATCCCGCTGCCGCCCGGGTCCAGGCGACGGGCATTGCCCTCTCCCTGTCGGCGGCGCTGATGCTGTACGACAATTATTTGTCGGTGGTCGGCCTCTACCGCGCCAATCCCTTCCTGCGTCAGCATCTGAACAGCAGGGACAGCGGCTTTGCCATCCCGCGTGGTGAGCTGAACCGCATCTCGATTTCCTTCAATTCGGCGATCAACCGGGCGCGCACCCGCCGGGCGCTCGACTGGTACGAGCAACATGGTCGGCAGTTGCCCGGCTCGGCGATCGATGGCGAGCGTTATCTGGCGGCGCTCATCGAGCAAAGTCCGTCCTACCAGATGGTGCGCCATGCCCAGCCGCTCGGCTATGTCGGCAACATGCTGGGATTCTTCAGCGTTTTTTCGCTGGATACGCTCAATTCGCTGAAGAACGAAGGGGTGAACCTGTCGAGTCTGCTCTTCGGCAATGCCGCCGGCCTGGTGGAAACCCGGCGCGGCAAGCTCGATGGCCAGGCGCCGGTGCTGGAAAAGCTGGCGACCACGGCGCGGGCCGGTGACGTACTGCTGGAAAAAACCCCCTTCCGTCTGACCGATGCCTTCATTCCCGGGCATTGGGGGCATGTCGCTGTCTGGGTTGGCAGCGAGACGGAGTTGCGTCAACTGGGCATCTGGGAGCATCCGGTGGTGCGGCCCCACCAGGCCAATATCCGGGCCGGGCGCGGCGTCGTCGAGGCGCTGCGGGCCGGCGTCAAGATGAATACCCTGGCGCATTTCCTGAATATCGACGATCTTGCCCTGTTGCGCCCCAAACAGCTTACTGATGCCGAGCGGGTGGAAGTCGTGCTGCAGACCCTGCGCCAGGTCGGCAAGGCGTATGACTTCAATTTCGATGTCGAATCGACGGACCGCATCGTCTGTTCCGAACTGGTCTATCACGCCTATGGCGACGTGCGCTGGCCGACGGCCCGCCATCTCGGTCGCGTCACGATCAGCCCGGACAATGTTGCCATCGAGGCGATCGGCGAAGGCTCGTTCGATATTGGCCTGCTGTATCACGATGGTCAGGAAGTGGCCGACGAACGCAGTCGCTACATGAGTTCGCTGGTCCAGCCGACCATGCTCAAGATGGCGCGTGCCAAGACCGGTAGCTGATCGTGCCCGGAACGCGGTGGGCGGCACCCGGTAAATGCCTGGGGGGTAACAGGGCCGGGCAAGTGGTGCGCCGATTCCTTGCTGCCTTGGTGGGTAGCGTGCTGCTGTTCTCGGCCGGACTCGCGGCGGCGTTGCCGGCCTCGGCCGAGTTCACGGCGGTTCTCGAGCCGCGCCTGAAACTGGTGCAGCTGATGGTCGAGTCGGCGGCGCGTGGCGACGAGAATGCCTTGCTCGATCTGCGCAACATGGTCGAGGAACTGCCCTTCGTTGGGCGCGGCCAGCGCCGCGAAGCGAGAAAGCTGAATACGCAGGGCCTCGGGCTGCTCGCCCAGCAACAATTCGGGCCGGCCATCGAGGCGCTGGTCCGGGCGCGCGATACTGACCCGGCCGATGCCGAGATTGCCAATAATCTCGGTTATGCCCATTACAAGGCGGGCCAACTGGCCGCTGCCGAGAAAATCCTGCGCGAGACGCTGGCCATTGCACCGGGTCGGGCAGCCGCTTGGGGCAATCTTGGCGACTTGTTCGCGGTGCTCGGCCAATCGGACAGGGCGGTGGCCGCCTATCGCAACGCCTATCGTTTTTCCCGGGCGCCGGACAAGACCCTGAATTATTTCCGCCAGCAACAGCAAAACGATGCGAGCACCTCTGTCCGGCAGGCTCTGGCCGTGGCGCTGCCGCTGCTCGGGGCGAATGGCAAGGTCAGCAATGACGGCGATCGTTCAGCGGTGATCGGGCGGCGCACGTCGGAACCCGAGGCGCTTGGCGCGGCGCGGTCGAGCCCGCCGGTCGTCGCAAACCTGGCCTTGTTCCGGGCGGCGCGCAATGGCGATGCCGCGGCCTTGAAGCAATTGAGGCAAAGTGCCGGCGATGGCGATCCCGATGCCCAGCGCTTGATGGGTTACATCTACGACCGGGGCTATGGCGTGGTGGCGGATCCGGCACTCGCCGCCTCCTGGCTCAAGCGTTCTGCCGACCAGGGCTATCCGCCCGGCCTGTATGGCTATGCCTGGTCTCTGAACCATGGCATTGGCGTCGGGCGCAATGATGCGGAAGCCTTCCGCCTGTATCGGCAGGCGGCGGAGCAGGGCTACATTTATGCGCAGAACAATCTGGCTGTTGCCTATGATCGTGGCGAGGGAACGGAGAAAGATCCTGGTGAGGCCTTCCGCTGGTTCCGGAGCGCGGCCGATGGTGGCGATCTGCTCGCCCAGTTGAATCTCGGTCGCCTTTACGAGGCGGGGCGGGGCACGACCCAGGATCTGGCACAGGCGACGCGCTGGTATCTGGCAGCGGCCGGCAAGGGGCTGGCGACGGCGCAGTTCAAGTGTGCCGTGATGTTGGAGTATGGCAAAGGCGTGGCCAGGGACTTGCCGCAGGCCATCGAGTGGTATCGCAAGGCAGCCGAGCAGGGCGTCGAGCCGGCCCGTGATGCCTTGAAGCGACTGGGCGCCCTGGACTGAGGCCTGGCGCCCCGGCTTCAACTGCGGCGCGGCAGCCGGGCGGCGAGCAGCAGGATGCCGGCTAACCCCAGGAACAGCGAGTCACCCCAGCGACCGTAGGGCGTCATGCCCTGGTAGGCGGTGACTTCACCGTGCAGGACGCCGGTTGTGAAAGGCGGCAGCACGGCCTGCAATTCGCCGCCGGCGGCGATGATCGCCGTCATGCCGGTATTGGTGGCGCGCAGCATCGGGCGGCCGGTTTCGGCGGCGCGCATGCGGGAAATCTGCAAATGTTGCGGCTGGGCCAGCGAGTCGCCAAACCAGGCGGTATTCGACAGATTGGCCAGGATGCCGGCCTGCGGCAGGGCGCGGATGATTTCATCGCCGAAAACATCTTCATAGCAGATATTGACGGCGACCTGCCGGCCGGCAACGGCCAGCGGCGCCTGCATTGCCTGGCCGCGCGTGAAGGCGGACAGCGGAATGTGGGCGATGTCGAGGAACCAGGCAAAACCGGGCGGAATGACTTCGCCGAAGGGCACCAGGTGTGTCTTGCTGTAGATTTGTTGCGGCGATTTGCCGAGGCTGATGGCGCTGTTCCAGTAACGCTCGCCGTCGCCGGTCAGCGTGCCGGTGATGAGGTCGCCACCGTGCATTTCGGCGGTGTTTTTGAGGGCCAGCAGGTAGTCCGGCGGCAACTGGTCAACAAAGGCCGGGAGGGCCGTTTCCGGCAGGATGGTCAGCTGCGCCGGATTTTTCTTGATCAGGCTGTAGTAGAGATTGAGCGTGTGGATGAAGGCTTCCGGCTCGAATTTCAGGTTCTGCGGAATGTTGCCCTGGATCAGCGCGACGCTGATCGGCGGGCCATCCGGCGTCGTCCAGGCGACCTGGCGCAGGCCGAAGCCGCTGGCCAGGAGGATGACGAGAAAAACCAGGCCGCTGCGCCAGCGGGTGAGCAGGGCGCCGCACAGGGCGACCAGCAGGCTCAGGCCATGCACGCCGAGCAGCGGCGCAAAGCCGGCCAGCGGGCTGGGCGGGGCTTGTGAATAGCCGACGGCGAGCCACGGAAAACCGGTGAAGATCCAGCTGCGCAGCCAGTCGGCGGTGGCAATCAGAACGGCAAAAAACAGCGCCTGGCGCCAGAATTCGCCGGGCTGCCAGCGTTTGAACAGCGCCCCGGCCAGCATCGGGAAAAGCGCCATGACCGAACAGAACAGGAAGGCGGCCAGGCCGGCCAGCCACCACGGCATGCCGCCGAACACGGAGAGGCTGACATAGACCCAGGAAACGCCAGTCAGGAAAAAGCCGAGGCCGAAGGCGAGCCCGGAAAGCGCTGCCTGGCGGGGGCTCTCGGCGCTGCGCAGTAGTTGGAACAGACCTAGCCAGATCAGCGGCGCCAGCCAGAACAGGCCGAACGGCGCAAAGCACAGCACACCGGCCGCGCCAACGGCGGCGGCAACGGCGTAGCGTATCGCCCGGTGCCTAGCCAGTAAAGTCTTCAGCACCGGCTTCGGATTTTTGTGGCGGGGTGACGAGCAGGGTGTACAGCCGGCGACTGTCGGCGCGCAGGACCTGGAAGCGCACGCCGTCGATGTCCATGACTTCGTTGCGTTTGGGCACGCGGCCGAGATGGCGCAGGACCAGGCCGCCGACGGTATCGAATTCCTCGTCGGAGAACAGGGTCGTGAAAGCCGTGTTGAAATCCTCGATCTCGGTGCGCGCCTTGACGCGGTAACGGCCGGTCGAATCCAGGCGGATGTTGTCGTGCGCCTCGTCGAAGTCGTATTCGTCCTCGATGTCGCCGACGATCTGTTCGAGCACGTCCTCGATGGTTACCAGGCCGGCGACGCCGCCGTATTCATTGACGACGATGGCCATGTGGTTGCGCGAGACGCGGAACTCACGGAGCAGCACGTTGAGGCGCTTCGATTCCGGGATGAACACGGCTGGTCGCAGCCAGTCGCGCAGGTCGAAACTTTCTTCGGTCTGGATGCGCAGCAGGTCCTTGGCGAGCAGGATGCCGAGGATGTTGTCGCGGTCGCCATCGACCACCGGGAAGCGCGAGTGCGCGGCATCGATGACAGTCGGGACGATTTCGGAAAGCGGGTCGTCGATGTCGATGACATCCATCTGGGCGCGCGGCACCATGACGTCGGTGACGCGGGTTTCGGAGACGGCCAGGGCGCCTTCGATGATGGTCAGCGCATCGGCGTCCATCAGGTTGCGCTCGTAGGCCGAGTGCAATATTTCGAGAAGTTGCTCGCGATCTTCGGGTTCGCGCAGCAGCAGGGAAGTCAGTCGTTCAATGAAACTCGGTTTACTGTCACTGTCCATGATGTTTTAAACCGCATACGGGTCTGGATAACCCATGGCGGCGAGAATCTCCCTTTCTTCGTTTTCCATGGCTTCGGCATCATCGTCGTTGTCATGATCCCAGCCTTGCAAATGCAGCATACCATGCACCGTCAGGTGCGCGTAATGGGCGTCCTGCGGCTTGTTCTGCTCGCTGGCCTCGCGCCCGACGACGCCCGGGCAGATGACCAGGTCGCCACTGACGACGGGTTCCGTGTCGTAGGGGAAGGACAGCACGTTGGTCGCGTAGTCCTTGCCGCGGTATTCATTGTTCAATGCCTGGCCTTCTTCGGCGTCCACCAGGCGGATGGTGATCTCGCCGCCGCCGACCAGCGCGGCGCGCGCCCAGCGCACGAAATCCGCCCGCAAGGGTAGGCCTTCGCGGTTACAGGCGTATTGCACGGAGAGGTTAAGGCGTTTGTTTGGTGTGGGATTCATAGGCGGCAACGATGCGGGCGACCAGTGGGTGGCGCACGACATCCTCCTTTTGAAATTCGGTAAAGGCCAGGCCGCGGACGTCCTTGAGGATGTCGCGCGCTTCGCGCAGGCCGCTCTTTTGCCCCTTGGGCAGGTCGGTTTGAGTCAAATCGCCGGTGACGACGGCCTTGGCGCCGATGCCGATGCGAGTCAGGAACATCTTCATCTGCTCAGGCGTCGTGTTCTGCGCCTCGTCGAGAATGATGAAGGCGTGGTTCAGCGTGCGGCCGCGCATGAAGGCGAGCGGCGCGATTTCGATGGCGCGCTTTTCATAGAGCTTGGCGACGCGGTCGGCGCCCATCAGGTCGTAGAGGGCGTCGTAGAGCGGGCGCAGGTAGGGATCGATCTTCTGGGTCAGGTCGCCGGGCAGGAAACCCAGGCGTTCGCCGGCTTCGACGGCCGGCCGGGTCAGGATGATGCGCTCGACCAGGTCGCGCTCGAAGGCATCGACGGCGGACGCGACCGCCAGATAGGTCTTGCCGGTGCCGGCCGGACCGATGCCGAAAGTGATGTCGTGTTCCTGGATCGCCTTCAGGTAGGCGACCTGGCGCGGCGTGCGGCCGTGCAGGTCGGTCTTGCGGGTGACCAGCAGCGGGCCGTCGGTAATGCTGCCCGGCGTGACGCGGCGCACCGGAGCGTTGGTCAGTTCGACCAGGCCGAGCTGGACTTCATCGACCGACAGCGGCTGGCGCGCCATGGCGTAGAAGTGGCGGATGGCGTCAGCGGTCAGCTGGGCCTTTTCGCCAATGATCGAAAAACGCTCGCTGCGCCGGCGGACGACGACATCGAAACCGGTCTCGATCTGCCGGATATTCTCGTCGAGCGGCCCGCATAGATTGGCCAGCCGGTCGTTATCGATCGGGGCCAGGGAGATGTCGACCGGCTTCTGCTTCGGCGCGGGCCTGGCACTACTCTTCGCGGATGACAATTTCGCCCCTCAGGGTATGCGACAGCACGCCGGTGATGCGCACGTCGGTGAAGGTGTTGATCAGGCGCGGGTTGCCGGCAAAATTGACGATCCGGTTGTTGTCGGTACGCCCGGCCAGTTCATGCACGTCCTTCTTCGAGGTGCCTTCGACCAGTACGCGCTGGATGCTGCCGATCATGGCCTGGCTGATCACCTGCGACTGCTCGTCGATGCGCTTCTGCAGGCGTAGCAGGCGGGCCGACTTGACCTCGGCCGGGGTCGTGTCTTCCATCTCGACCGCCGGCGTGCCGGGACGCGGGCTATAGACGAAGGAGAAGGAGGCGTCGAAACCGACGTCGTCGATCAGCTTCATGGTCTTTTCGAAATCCTCATCCGTCTCGCCGGGGAAGCCGACGATGAAATCCGAGGAGATCGAAATCTCGGGGCGGGCGGCGCGCAGCTTGCGGATGATCGATTTGTACTCGATGGTCATGTAGCCGCGCTTCATCGCGGCCAGCACGCGATCGGAACCGGCCTGCACCGGCAGATGCAGATGCGAGACCAGCTTCGGTACCATGCGGTAGGTCTCGATCAGGCGGTCGGACATCTCGCGTGGATGCGAGGTGGTGTAGCGGATGCGCTCGATACCCGGGATTTCAGCGATGTATTCGATGAGCAGGGCGAGATCGGCTTTTTCTTCAGAGCCTTCCATGTCGCCGCGGTAGGCGTTGACGTTCTGGCCGAGCAGCGTGACTTCGCCGACGCCATTGGCGGCGAGATCGGCCACTTCGGTCAGGACATCGTTGAACGGCCGGGAAACCTCGCCGCCGCGCGTATAGGGCACGATGCAGAAGGTGCAGAACTTGGAGCAGCCTTCCATGATCGAGACGAAGGCCGAAGCGCCCTTGATTTCGGAGGGGGGCATGGCGTCGAATTTCTCGATTTCCGGAAAGGACACGTCGACCGCGGCCTTGCCCCGCGCCTTGCGTTCGGCAATCAGTTGCGGCAAACGATGCAGGGTCTGCGGCCCGAAGACGATGTCGACATAAGGCGCCCGGGCGACAATCGCGGCGCCCTCCTGGCTGGCGACGCAGCCGCCGACACCGATCACCAGATCGGGATTGAGCTGCTTCAGGTGGCGAACCCGGCCGAGATCGTGAAACACCTTCTCCTGCGCCTTCTCGCGCACCGAGCAGGTGTTGAACAGGATGATGTCGGCGTCTTCCGGCTTGTCGGTGCGGACAATCGTTTCGGAAGCATTGAGCACGTCGGCCATCTTGTCCGAATCGTACTCATTCATCTGGCACCCGAAAGTGCGGATGAACAGTTTCTTTACCATGGATAAACTACTTTGCAATCAGGGGTTACCGGCGCGGCAGGCGGCGGCCGGGAAAGGTCGCCATTATAACCGAGCGCAAATGCCTTGACCGGAGAAAGCCCCTCAAACTATAATCCGCGCCCTCAAGGCGTGGTGATGTAGCTCAGTTGGTTAGAGCGGTGGATTCATAACCCACAGGTCGGCAGTTCAATTCTGCCCATCACCACCATAGATTCAAGCAAAAAGGCCAACCCGATCGGGTTGGCCTTTTTGTTTTTCCGCTGTTTCAGGCGTTCCTGAGTGGCTTGTCGGATTGCAGGGAATACAGCGACCACCATTCCGTCAGAAAACGGTGCAGCCGGTTTTTGTCGAGGACACCATCGCTGGCCGCGATCAGGATGTCCATGAGCTGGCTTTCATATTCGATGTGCTCGGCCAGGCGGCTGTCGAGCAGTGCCGGGTTGGTTTGCCGGAGCCGCTCTTCTTCGGCGGCGAAATGCTCCCGGGCGAAGATGGCCAGATCGTTGAGCAGGGTGTGAAAGGCTGCGTTGTTGGTTGCGCTGTCGTCTTCCATCAGCCTGGCGGCTTGCTGGCAGAGTGCGTGAAGCTTCTGGTGCGCGGCTTCCGGCGTGAGCATCAGGTGGCCTCGTCGTGGTTACGCTGGGGATGCCATGGGCTAGTTGCCCAGGCTGGGTAAATGGCGGGCCATCAGTTCCCGGCGATTGAGTACACCAAGCTTGGTGAATATCTTGGTGATATGCGACCTGACGGTCCAGAACGAGATATTCAGGTCATGGGCAATCTGCTTGTCGTTGAGGCCGCGGATCAGTGCTTCGCAGATTTCGCTTTCGCGTGAGGACAGCCCGTGTTGTTGCCAGGAAGACAGGTCCGCCAGGGCGGCCCTGGGGATTTCAGCCTCTTGGTTGACACGCGGCTGGCTGATTTTTTGCAAACGCCAGAGGAATTCCTCTTCGGCAAAGGGCTTGGCGAGAAAGTCGTCGGCGCCGATGCGCAATGCTTCGATGCGCCGGGCGGCGTCGTCGAAACCGGAAATGACCAGGATCGGCATCAACGAGCGGGGCGGCGGTAACTGGCGGATGTGGCGGACCAGCATCAGGCCGCTGTTCAGACCCTTGAGCAGGATGTCGATGATGGCGATCTGGTAATCCGCCCGCTGCAGGCATTCGACGCCTTCTTCCATCGAGATGCAGCGGTCGACCGTGAGGCCTTGCATCAGACAGATTTCCCGCAGGTGTTCGGCCTGGCAGTTTTCGTCTTCGACAAGCAGGACCCGGCCGGCCTGCAGGGATTTTTGTACTGAATTGGCGGCTTCGAGGATGAAGTGGCGGATCATTTCGTCGTCCGAACGCAGGACAACTTCGGTAGCGCCAGCCTGGAAGGCGGCGCGTGCCAGCTCGAGGTCGCGATTCTTGATGACGTAGGCGATCGGCATGGTCGCCCGGCTGGCCTTTTGTCGGGCATGCTGGAGCAGGCGCATGCCGGCTTCATCGTCAGCGATGTCGTCCGAGACGATCATCAGAATGAACGATTCTGTTCCGTCCAGTTGCCGGCAGGCCTGTTCGGCATCGTGGCAGAGGACCGCGTTCAATCCCGAGTCGCTGGCCAGCTCGGAGAGCGTGGCGCAATAGCTGGGGGAAGCATCAATGCAAAGTATGGAATTCACGTCAGGCCTATCATGCTCACGCTGGTCTAGGGCGAGGGAAAAACAACAAATTCGACTGAAGCGCGAATGGCATGAATTAAATTTTTAGGTTTTTTTATTCCTCCCCAAAATCATAACAGCCGTCATATGCGGTGCTATCGCTAATCTTAGTGAGATGTTCTGAAGTAAATTCTATCCCGACGACATTGTTGGCTCGAAAAGCCTGACGGTGTGGGCGATCAAGGGGGCGCATCGGCGATAGTCGTTATGTTTTTTGACTGAAAGCGGAAGTTCTCCTGATTTCCGGAAAAACAAAAGCCCGCCGGGAGGGCGGGCTTTTGCCGTTGTTCCGGAGCTTAGGGCGTGTTCACAGTAACCTGCGGGACGGCGTTTGCCGGGGCGCCAAGGCGCGAGGCGCTGGGAATGGTTATTCCATTCCCGAGCTGAGCAACGCCGGCGACCACCCGCCACGGCAAACCCGAAGGGCAAGGGGTTGGCGGGGCGCATTGCGGCGTTGCCGCTC
>JBAQDI010000019.1:0-62696 GCA_049294655.1 Azonexus sp. | reverse complement strand
GGCCAGCTCCTTCTGGCGGCGCCTGCACGGGCGCTGGCTGGCCTGGCGGGTGCGGCGGCGGCCCTTGCTGGCTGAAGTCTGGGCCGGCTACCGGCAGGAGGTGCAGGAACACCGGGAACTGGCCAGGCGGACGCTCGAAATCGGTGCCCGGGCCGGGCACGCCCGCTTGCTCGGCAGCCATCGCCGGCAGTTGTCGGCCTTGGCCGTCGCCTTGCGTTCGCGCAGTTCCGGCCATCGCAGCGATCGTCTGGAGGCCATCGACTGGCCGACCCTGACCCAGGCCTTCCCGGTCTGGGTGGTCGCCGCCGGCGCGCTCGACCGGGCCTTGCCCCTGAGTTGCGGCCTGTTCGATCTGCTGATTATGGACGAGGCGACCCAGTGCAACCTGGCGCTCGCCCTGCCGGCCCTGCAACGGGCCCGGCGCGCCGTGATCGTTGGCGATCCGCAGCAGTTGCGGCATTTCTCCTTCCTGGCGCGGGCTCGCCAGGAACAACTGGCGGTCGAGCACGGCGTCGAACGCCTGCCGATCAGCCTCGATTACCGCCAGCAGTCGCTGCTCGATTACGCCATGAACGCGGTGACCACGCCGGCCGCGCAGGTCTGGCTGGACGAGCATTTCCGCAGCCATCCCGAGCTTATCGAGTTCAGCAATCGTCACTTCTACGACGGCCGCCTGAAAATTGTCACCGACACGCGCCGCCTGACCGAAGTCTCGCCACGCCAGATCGTGCGCTGCCCGGTGCGTATCGAGGACGACCTCAATGTCGGCGAGATCGATACCCTGCTGGTCGGGCTGCGCCGTCTGGTCGAACAGAGTGCCAGATTGCCGGCCGAGGATTGCCCGAGCATCGGCGTGCTGGCCCTGTTTTCCGGCCTGGCCCAGGCCCTGCAGAAACGCATCATGGCCGAGTTCGACCTGGCGACGCTGACCCGGCATGACCTGCTGGTCGCCACACCCTACGGTTTCCAGGGCGAGGAGCGCGATGTCATGCTGCTCGCCAGCGGCGTTTTTCCGGGGCGTTCGCGCGCCGCCTGGGCCTATATCGAACGGCCCGACGTCTTCAACGTGGCGATCACCCGCGCCCGGCAGCGCCAGATCATCCATGTGCCCGACGATCTGGGCAACGCACCAGCCAGCAGCCTGCTCGTTTCTTACCTGAATCACCAGGCCACCGGGCAGCTTTCGCCGCCGGACACCGCGCAGGCCCTCGGCGCGGTGCGCCAGCATTTGCTGCAGGCGCTTGAAGCGCTTGGTTGTCGTTGCTGGATCGATTTCGTCGTTGCCGGGCAAAGTGTCGACCTGCTGGTCCAGCAGGAAACGCGGGTCCTGGCCATCGATCTGATTGGCGCCGATGGTGCGGTCGGCGGTGCCTGGCTGGCCGAGCGCTATGCCCTGTTCGAGCGGGCCGGCCTGGTGCTGATGCCGCTGGCGCACGCCGAGTGGGTGTGGCGGCGGGACGAAGTCATGGCCCATATCGCCGAACTGCTCGGGGCGCCCGACGAGTCGCCGGAACGCGCCCTGCAGCGCCGTCTTGCCGCCCTGCGCTGGCGTTTCGACAAACTCGGCGACGAAGCCGCCGCAGCGCTGCTCGACGCCCTCGGGCAAGCCCTTGAGCAGGCGCTGCTCTGGCTGGCCCGGCGCTTTTCGGTCCACGAATTGAGCTACCAGCGTTACGCCGCCGGGATCGAGCGCACCGCCCAGAGCGTCATCGGGCAGTTGGGCGGTTTGTGCCTGCTACTTGAGGAAGGTCGGGCGCTGGTCATTCCGGACGACGAACTGCAACGGCGAGTGGTCGATGATTTCGAGCGCAGCCGGCAGGCGGTCGATGCCCTGGCCGGCCTGGCCCGCAAACTCGCCCTCAGTGAAACGAATGCCCCGGAAGATCTGGACGGGGCGTTGGCCGAAATCGCCAGTCTGGAAAAGCGGCTGGCGGCTTACCGCGGCACCTTGAGCAGTCAGGCGGCTTAGCCGGGGCTTGCCCCTCAATCCGCTTCGGCGCGCTTTCGTGTCATCTCGTTGCGGGCGGCGCTGTAACTCGAGACGCAATAGGGGACGAGGTAATTCAGGACGACGTGAAACCAGGAGGGCGACAGGCCGTCGAGCAGCCTGCCCCCCTGGTTGATGATGTTCAGCAGGGTGCCGACGACCAGGGCGACCTTGAGGGCCGCCACCAGGATGCGCTGCTGGCCGGCGGTGCGCAGTACCGTCGTCAGGAATTCCACGGGCGAGCCCGGTCGGAGGGCGCCGTTCAGCCCTTGACCGTCTTGACCCGGCTCGCTGCCAGTTTGGCGCGTTCCCTGGCCTGATCGATGTTTTCGCCGTTGGCGACGGCAACGCCCATGCGCCGTTTGGTGAAGGATTCCGGTTTGCCGAACAGGCGGATGTCGCTGCGCGGCACCGTCAGTGCCTCGGCGACGCCCTCGAAGGCAATCCCCTTTTCTTCCATGCCGCCGTAGATCACGGCCGAGGCGCCGGGCTCGCGCAGCGCCGTATCGACCGGCAGGCCGAGAATGGCGCGGGCGTGCAGTTCGAATTCGGAAAAACGTTGCGAACACAGCGTCACCAGTCCGGTATCGTGCGGTCGCGGGCTGACTTCCGAGAACCACACCATGTCGCCCTTGACGAACAGTTCGACGCCGAACAGTCCGCGTCCGCCGAGATTGCCGGTGACGGCGGCGGCGACTTCCTGGGCGCGCTGCAGGGCGGCCGGCGTCATCGGCTGCGGCTGCCAGGATTCGACGTAATCGCCGGAGACCTGGATGTGGCCAATCGGCTCGCAGAAATAGGTCTGGATGCTGCCGTCGGCGGCGCGGGCGCGCACCGTGAGCAGGGTGATTTCGTAGTCGAAGTCGACGAAGCCTTCGACGATGATCCGTCCCGAGTTCACCCGGCCACCGCTCGCCGCGTAATCCCAGGCTTTGTGCACGTCGTCCGGGCCGCGCAGCAGCGACTGGCCCTTGCCGGACGAGGACATCACCGGCTTGACGATGCACGGGTAGCCGATGCCGTTGTCGATCGCCGCCTGCAGTTCGGCCAGCGAATCGGCGAACTGGTAGGGCGAGGTTGGCAGGCCGAGTTCTTCGGCCGCCAGGCGGCGGATGCCTTCGCGATTCATGGTCAGCTTGGCGGCGCGCGCCGTCGGGATGACTTCGGCCAGGCCCTCGGCCTCGATGTCGACCAGGGTGTCGGTGGCGATGGCCTCGATCTCCGGGACGATCAGATGCGGCTTTTCCTGTTCGACCAGACGGCGCAGCGCGGCGCCATCGGTCATTGAAATGACATGGCTGCGGTGCGCCACCTGGTGGCCCGGCGCGTCCGGATAGCGGTCCACGGCGATTACCTCGACGCCCATACGCTGCAATGCTATGATCACTTCCTTGCCGAGCTCGCCTGAGCCGAGGAGCATGACGCGCAAGGCGCTGGGGGATAGCGGGGTGCCGAGTTTCATTGAGGTTCTCCTGGAATATTGCCCGGTTCAGCGGGTCGGGGGCCGTCAGCGGTCCCCGAATTTATGTGCGGCGGGGCGGCGAGTCAAGGCGGTCCGCTCACTTCCGCCTTTCCTGATGCCTCTTCACCTGCCCGCCCTATGTCGCTGACCCCCAGTCTTTCGTCCAACAGCCCGTCGTCCGGCCGGCTGGTCGCTTCCGTCGAGCGTTTCCTGTTGTCGCCCTGGAGCCTGCTGTTGGCCGTGCTGCTGGCCTTCGTGCTGAGCAGCTACAGCGTGCCGCTGACCGATATCGACGAAGGCGCCTTCTCTGAAGCGACGCGCGAAATGATGGCGCGCGGCAACCTTATCTCGCCGACCCTGAACGGTGCGGCGCGCCACGACAAACCGATCCTGATCTACTGGGCCCAGGCCGCTTCGGTCAGCCTGCTCGGCCCCGGTGAGTTCGGCTTCCGCCTGCCCTCGATCATCGCCGCCCTGCTCTGGATGTGGGCGCTCTACCGTTTCTGCCTGCGCCATGGCGAGCCGCGCACGGCGCAGGTGGCAACGCTGGTGATGAGCCTGACCGTGCTGGTCGGCGTCGTCGCCAAGGCGGCGATTGCCGATGCGCTGCTCAATCTCTTCATCTGCCTGGCGCTGTTTTTCGTTTACGACTATTTCTGCGCCGGGCGCCTGGGCAAGACGCCGGCCGACAATCGCCGCCTGCTGCTGCAGACCTATGCCGTGCTCGGCCTCGGCTTCCTGACCAAGGGGCCGGTCGCCGTGATGTTCCCGCTGCTCATCGGCAGCCTGTTCTTCGTTTCCGCCGGCGCCTGGCGGCCCTGGTTGCGCGCCCTGTTTTACTGGCCGGGCTGGCTGCTCTTCCTGGCCATCGTCGTGCCGTGGCATGTCATGGTCTATATCGATCAGGGCGACGCCTTCTTCCGCGGTTTTTACCTCAAGCACAACCTTGACCGCTATACCAGCACCTTTGAGGGGCATGGCGGCAACTACCTGTATTACGTCGCCGTGCTGCCTTTCGTGCTGCTGCCCTTCACCGGCTGGCTGCTGGCCATCGCCGGCCGACTGCGGACGGGGCTGCGGGCCGGGGCGCAGGCCAATCTGGGGCAGTTGCTCGAGCGTTTCCTGATCATCTGGTTCGTCGTCGTCTTCGTTTTCTTCTCGTTCTCCAACACCCAGTTGCCGCATTACCTGATGTACGGCTGCACGCCGCTCTTCATCCTGCTCGCCCGCCACCGGCTGGAGCAGGATCGACGCTGGCCGGCCTTTGTCCCGGTCATCCTGCTCGGCCTGCTGCTCGCCTTTCTGCCGGAAATTCTCGAATTTGCCGCGAGCCGCAATACGCGCCCCTTCGAAGCGATCATCCTGGCCGGTCTGGTCGACAACTTTTCCGGCGCGGCGCGCTGGGGGCTGGCCGCCTTTGCCGGGCTGGTTCTTGTCCTCGCCCTGTGGCGGCGCCTGCCGGTCTGGCAGGGGCTGGTGCTGGTCGGCCTGCTGCAGGCGCCGGTCGTTTTCGGCATCATTTTTCCGCAGGCTGTCGATATCACGCAGGGTCCGGTCCGCGAGGCGGGCTTGCTGGCCCGTCAATCAGGCGAGACCGTTGTCGCCTACAAGATTCATCAGCCGAGTTTCAGCGTCTACCGCCAGGCGATTACGCCGAGCCGCCCGCCCGGTCAGGGCGAAATGGTATTGACGCGGGCCGACCGGCTGGCCGAGGTGCAGCGCGATCTGGCGCCGCTGCGCATCGAGGAAATCTATCGCCGCGGCTTCGTTGTGCTTGGCCGCGTTGTGGCGGGGACGCCCTGATGTACGAGGACGGCATCGGGCGCAACGAACGGCAACTGCTCTGGCTGGGCCTCGCCCTGCTCGGGCTGGCCACGGCTTTCCAGTTCATCTGGGGCGGCCAGGGCGGATTTGTGGCGGCCCAGTCCTTGACCAACCGCTTTCCCGACTGGCTTTGGGAGTCGCTCACGGTCCTCGGTGACGAGCGGGTCCTGCTGGCCCTGATGCTGCCCTTCTGCTGGCGTTATCCCAAGGTTTTCTGGAGCCTGGTGCTGGCGGCGCTGATCGGCGGCCTGATCGGGCGCGGCCTCAAGGTCTGGCTGGAGATTCCCCGCCCGGCCGCCGTACTGGCCGTCGACCAGATCACCATCATTGGCAGCCGGCTGATGAACAAGAGTTTCCCTTCCGGCCACACCATCTCGGCCTTTACCTTCGCTGCCGTCTGGCTGGGCATGCTCGGCTGGCGCAAAACCTGGCCGCTGCTCATCGTTGCCGCCCTGGCCGGTTTCTCGCGCGTTGCGGTCGGCGCCCACTGGCCGCTTGACGTGCTTGGCGCGTCGGCGATCGGGGTGCTCGGCGCCTGGCTGGGCATCGGGCTGGCCCGCCACTGGCGCTGGGGGCTGCGCATCCGGCCACACCGGGGGCTCGTCTGTCTTGCTGCCCTTGCCGTCGCCACCTTGCCTTTCGAGGATCAGGGCTATCCCGATTCGCAGGTCATCCGCCTTGCTGTCTGCCTGTGGGGGCTGGCCGGCTTCGCGGTGTATTACCTGCTGCCCTTGCTGCGCGGCGGCTGGCGCGGCCAGGACAGATTCGAGGCCTGACGCGGCAGGCCCGCATCTTTCGTTTTTGACTCTGCGTACCGGAGAACTCGATGCGCCACTTCCTGATTGCCCTTGCGCTGCTGGCCGGGCTGGCCGGCTGCAGCGAAAAGAATCCCGATGTTGCTGCCGCACCGCTGGCCGAACGTTCGGCCGCCGCCGACAGTCCCAGTCGCTACCTGGCCTACGAACATGCGGTTCAGCTCGAAGTCGAGGAAAGCCGCGTGGCCGAAGTGCATCAGGCGACACTGGCGGCGTGCACGGCGGCCCAGGCCGAACACTGCGTCATTCTCGAATCGCGCCTGAGCAGCGGGGCGCGGGTTTTTGCCGAAATCCGCTTGCGCGCCGCGCCGGAGGGCATCAAGAAGCTGCTGGCAACGCTCGGTCAGCAGGGAAAAATCGCCAGCCAGTCGGTCACGGCCGAAGACCTGGCCGGGCCGCTTGAGGATGCGGCCAAGAAGCTGGCCATGCTCAACGATTACCGGACCAAGCTGGAAGCCCTGCGCAGTCAGGCGAGCAAGGATATCGAGGCGATGATCAAGGTCAACAAGGAACTGGCCGAGACCCAGGCTGCCATCGAGGAAATCAGCGGGGCGCGGGCGCACAACCTGCAAAGGGTGAATAGCGAAATACTCCGCCTGTCGATCGCGGCGCTCGAGGCCAAGTCACCCTGGCGGCCGATTGGCCACGCCCTTGAGAATTTTGGTGATGACCTGGGGCGCGCTGCATCCGGGGCGATCACGGCAGTCGCCTACCTGATTCCGTGGAGTCTCGTCTTCCTGCTGTTCACCTGGCTGGGTCGCCAGCTCTGGCTGCGCCGGAAAAAGCCGAAAGTGTAATTGCCTGGCCTGAAATGAATTGGGCAACGGTCGGGCGAACGCGGCGGCCGGTTTTTATCTGGAACAGACTCATGTTCAACTGCGGAAATGAATGTGGGAACTGATGCTGAGCAGGTAGAGCGCGGGTAGTAGCGAACTGAACAGGATCAGGGCGAGGGTCGCCCGGCTGAGGAATTCGCCGCGCCCGCCGAGCGGTGCCCAGCGGCGCAGCGCATAGCTGGCTGCGGCGAAGGCTGCCCAGAGCGGCGCAATGAACAGGGCTGTATCCAGGCTGAGCGAGGTGCTGCCCTCGTAGGCCAGGCGCGCCCAGAGGCGG
The DNA here is from genome assembly GCA_049294655.1 of Azonexus sp. Taxonomy (GTDB): domain Bacteria; phylum Pseudomonadota; class Gammaproteobacteria; order Burkholderiales; family Rhodocyclaceae; genus Azonexus. Next base: position 55,495 of record JBAQDI010000019.1, on the reverse strand, counting down.
CCGATTTCAGCGAGCACGGCGACGCCCATGAGATAGGCCAGCGTCAGGCAGAGACCGACCGCCAGTCCGAGCAAGCCACGGCGCAACGCAGAGGGTGGCGTGCAACTGGCCCGGGGCTTTTGCAGCAGGGCGCCGCCCAGAGCAAACAGGGCAGGTAGCAGCAGGGCGCTGAATTCCCAGAGCCGGCGCGCGAAATAGGCATTTTCTGTGGGTTCGGGCCAGGCCAGGCAGAGCGCCAGCCACAGGCCGGCGATGGTCAGCAGCAGTAGGCCGCTTGGCCGATGGCCGAGCCGGCGTTCCAGTTCGTCCGGGGCAACGGCCGGGCCGGCGATCCGCCGCAGGAGCAGCAGCGCGAGGCCGGCGAGCAGGGCCGGCAACCAGACCCACAGCAATTCCGACTGGAGTACGGCGAGACCGCGCGGGCCGAGCAGGCGTTGCAGGCTCAGTGGTGACACTTCGATGACGCGCCACGGCGCGAATACCCGCCCGGTCGACCACGGCCACCACAGGGCCACGCCCAGGCCGCCATTGGTGATCATGTCGAGCAGCGGATGCGAGGCCGCCGCCAGCCCGACAAAGCCGAAGGCCTGCCGGCGCGAACTGCGCAACAGCGAGGCGCCGGCCATGGCCAGCAAGGCCAGGAGCAGCGCGAAGAACAGTGCATGACTGAAGCCGCGATGGCCGAGCACATGGGCGTAGGGGATATGCAGGCGAAAAGCCAGGACATCAAGGTCGGGCAGGATGGCGGCGAGCAGCCCGGCCGCCAGCAGGCGTCGCGAAACTGCGGGTTCGCCGAGACCGAGGCGCAGCGCCAGGGGCGGGGCGAGGTGGGTAAGGATGGTTGGCACAGGGGCTCGCGAGCGTTTGGGCGGGAGGGATTGCTAGAACGTTCGCATTTCACCACAGGACGGCGGGGCAGCGATGATTTTGGCGGTTTTCAGCGGTCCTGCTGTTTATATTCGGCAGGAGGCTTGCTGGTAACTGCTTTGGCCGCGGTCGTATATTTCCTGGTTTGCTGCAACAAAAAGGCGCCACGCGGGAGTGTGGCGCCTTTCCTTGCGGCGCTAGCGGCAGGGCTTGTTGGTTGTTGCTTGCCGCTCAGGCTTCGAGCATGCTGCGCAGCATCCAGGCATTCTTTTCGTGAATCTGCATGCGCTGGGTCAGCAGGTCGGCAGTCGGTTCGTCGCCGGCCTTGTCAACGATGGGGAAAATGCTGCGCGCCGTCTTGGTCACGGCTTCCTGGCCGGCCAGCAACTGTTTGAGCATCTCGGTCGCGTTGGGCACGCCTTCGCTTTCCTTGATCACGGTCAGCGCGACGAATTCCTTGTAGGTGCCGGGGGCCGGGAAACCGAGGGCGCGGATGCGCTCGGCAATCAGGTCGAGGGCATTCCACAGTTCGGTGTATTGGCCCATGAACATCACATGCAGGGTGTTGAACATCGGGCCGGTGACGTTCCAGTGGAAATTGTGGGTTTTCAGGTACAGGGTGTACGAGTCGGCCAACAGGTGAGACAGCCCGTCGGCGATTTTTTCACGATCCTTCTTGCTGATTCCGATATCCATGATGCGCTCCTTGGTCTGAGGAAAGGTTTTGCTAACGACAGGGTCATTCTGGTGCAATTGTTTTCGGACAGCCAATGCATTGTGCCAATGCCCGGCATAGGGCCGATCTATCAATGAAAAAGGCGGGGTCGAGACCCCGCCTCGAAGTGCTTTCCCGAGAAGTTATTTGTCGCCCTGCAGGTTCTTCAGCAGGTCGGCGTTCGGGTCCTGCGGTTTCTGCTCTTCTGCCGCATCGCCCTGCATCAGGGTGTTGAGGTCGATCGGTGCCGGGCCTTCGCCGGCTTTTTCCAGTCGTGTTGCTTCGCGTTGCGCTGCGTCGCCATAGCTGACTACACCCGGGAAAATGATGATGATGGCCACCATGATGATCTGGATGCAGACGAAGGGTATGGCCCCCCAGTAGATGTCCGTCGTCTTGATCGATGAGGGAGCCACCGAGCGCAGGTAGAACAGCGCGAAGCCGAAGGGCGGGTGCATGAAGGAAGTCTGCATGTTCACCGCGAGCAGCACGCCGAACCAGACCAGGTCGATGCCCAGCTTGTCGGCCACCGGGGCGAGCAGCGGCACGATGATGAAGGACAGCTCGAAGAAGTCGAGGAAGAAGGCGAGCAGGAAGACCAGGATATTGACGACGATCAGGAAGCCGAGCTGGCCGCCGGGCAGCGAGAGCAACAGGTGCTCGACCCACAGGTCGCCATTGACGGCGCGGAAGACCAGGCCGAAAACGGTCGAGCCGACCAGGATGAAAACAACGAAGGAGGACAGCTTGCCGGTGGTTTCCATGGCCTGCTTGAGCAGTTTCCAGGACAGGCGTTGGCGGACCAGGGCGAGGATCAGGGCACCGGCCGCACCCATGGCGCCGCCTTCGGTCGGCGTGGCGATGCCGAGGAAGATCGTGCCGAGAACCAGGAAGATCAGCACCAGCGGCGGTACCAGCGTGGTCAGGACGCGCAGCAGCAGCTTGGCACCGCGCAGGCTGCGGGCTTCGAGCGGCAGGGCCGGGGCGGCATTCGGCTTGATGATGGTGAGCAGAACCACATAACCGACGTAGAGCCCGGTCAGGATCAGGCCGGGAACCATGGCGCCCTGATACATGTCACCGACCGATTTGCCGAGCTGGTCGGCCATGATGATCAGCACCAGCGACGGCGGAATGATCTGGGCCAGGGTGCCCGAGGCGGCGATGACGCCGGAGGCCAGGCGCTTGTCGTAGCCGTAGCGCAGCATGATGGGCAGCGAGATCAGGCCCATTGAGATCACCGAGGCGGCGACCACGCCGGTCGTTGCGGCGAGCAGGGCGCCGACGAAGATGACCGCGTAGGCCAGACCGCCGCGCATCGGGCCAAACAGCTGGCCGATGGTGTCGAGCAGGTCCTCGGCCATGCCGGATCGCTCGAGCACCAGTCCCATGAAGGTAAAGAAGGGGATGGCGAGCAGCGTGTCGTTGGCCATGATGCCGAAGATGCGCTCGGGCAGGGCCTGGAACAATGCTGGCTGGAGCAGGCCGAGTTCGATGCCGAGCAGGCCGAAGACGATGCCATTGGCAGCCAGCGCGAAAGCCACCGGATAGCCGAAAAGCAGGAAGAGGACGAGGGCGCCGAACATCAGGGGCGCCATGTTGCCGATGATCCATTCCATTATTTGGCCTCCTTGGCTTTGGCGGCGGCAATGGCGGCGGCCAGTTCTTCTTCCGGGGTCGGCCCCTTTTCCTTGTTGTTCGGATCCTCGATCCGGCCGGCCAGGAAGGCGATGCGCTTGATCAGTTCGGAAATGCCCTGCAGGGCGAGCAGCGCGAAGCCGATCGGCAGCAGTATCTTGACCGGCCAGCGCAGCAGGCCGCCGGCATTGGCCGACATCTCATTGATCTTGATCGAGTCGGCAACCAGCGGCAAGGACAGCCAGAGGACGGTGATGACCATGGGCAGCAGGAAGAACAGCGTGCCGATGATGTCGATCACCGCCAGGCCGCGCGGCGACAGCTTGCTGGAGAGTACGTCGATGCGCACGTGTTCGTTCTTTTGCAGGGTGTAGGGCGAACACAGCAAAAAGACGGCGGCGAAAAGATACCACTGGATTTCCAGCAGGCCATTCGAACTGTAGTTGAATGCGAAACGAACGCTGGCGTTGCCGGCGCTGATGATGGTCATCAGCAGTACCAGCCAGAACGCCCCTTTGCCAACCAGCTCGGTGAGCCGGTCGATCTGCTGCGAGAGCTTGAGCAGAAGGGTCACGGAAAGTTCTCCTCGATTGATAAAATGCCCGGCTTCTGAAGTGTCCGGGGTTAATGGAAATTGGAAAGACCAATGGACCAAATTTACAGCGAAGGGTGAGGACAGAGAATGGTGGAAATCCCTACAAGCCGGCCGACGAGGATCTGCCTGGTGCGCCACGGCGAAACGGAATGGAATGCCGAGCGCCGCATCCAGGGGCAGATCGACATCGGTCTCAACCCCACCGGTCTGCGGCAGGCCGAAGCGGCCGGGCGTTGGCTCAAAGCGGCCGGCATCGCGGCGCTTTACGCCAGCGATCTGAAACGGGCCTGGACCACCGGTCTGGCGATTGGCAATGCCCTGGGCTTGACGCCGCAGCCGGCGCCGGAGCTGCGCGAGCGGCGTTACGGCATCTTTGAAGGCCTGACCTATGCCGAGGCGCAGGAAAAGTTCCCGGCCGGCTATGCCGCTTTCGAAGGGCGCAACGCCGACTATGACTTCGAAAATGGCGAAAGCTTGCAAACGATGTTCGCGCGGGTCACCGGCAAACTGCAGGCGATTGCCGCCGCCCATGCCGGGCAGAATGTTGTGGTCGTGTTGCACGGCGGGGTGCTCGATATCATCAACCGTTTCGTCCGCGGCAACGGCCTCGAAATGCCGCGTGACTTCCTGATTCCGAATGCCGGCATCAACTGGATTGCCTTGGCTGACGGCCATTGGCACATCGAGTCATGGGCTGAAACCGGCCATCTGGAGCCGGGCGCGCTCGACGAGCTTCCGGCGTGATAAAATCCACGCCCTTTTCAATGGCTTGAGGCATTCCCCATGTTTTCCGCGAAAGACACCCTGGCAAAAGTTGACCCTGAACTCTGGCAGGCCATGCAGGCCGAAGTGCAGCGTCAGGAAGACCACATCGAACTGATCGCGTCCGAAAACTACGTGAGCAAGGCCGTCATGGAAGCCCAGGGCTCCCAACTGACCAACAAGTATGCCGAAGGCTATCCGGGCAAGCGTTACTACGGTGGCTGCGAATACGTCGATATCACCGAACAGATCGCCATCGACCGCCTGAAGGCGCTGTTCGGCGCCGATGCCGCCAATGTTCAGCCGAATTCCGGCTCGCAGGCCAACCAGGCCGTATTGATGGCCTTCTGCAAGCCGGGCGACACGATCATGGGCATGAGCCTGGCCGAAGGCGGTCACCTGACCCACGGTATGCCGCTCAACATGTCCGGCAAGTGGTTCAACGTCGTCTCCTACGGTCTCGACGCCAACGAAGCCATCGACTACGACAAGATGGAAGCCCTGGCCCGCGAACACAAGCCGCGCCTGATCGTCGCCGGTGCCTCGGCCTACTCGCTGCGTATCGATTTCGAGCGCTTCGCCAAGATCGCCAAGGAAGTCGGCGCCATTTTCTGGGTGGACATGGCCCACTACGCCGGCCTGATCGCCGCCGGTTTCTACCCGAACCCGGTGCCTTTCGCCGATGTCGTCACCTCGACCACGCACAAGACCCTGCGCGGCCCGCGCGGCGGCATCATCCTGATGAAGGCCGAGCACGAAAAGGCCATCAACTCGGCGATTTTCCCGGGTTTGCAAGGTGGTCCGCTGGAGCACGTCATCGCCGCCAAGGCTGTGGCCTTCAAGGAAGCCGCGACGCCGGAGTTCAAGAACTACCAGGAACAGGTCATCAACAACGCCCGCGTCATGGCTCGCGTGCTCGGTGAAGAACGCGGCCTGCGCGTCGTTTCGGGGCGTACAGAAAGCCACGTCTTCCTGCTCGATCTGCGCGCCAAGAACATCACCGGCAAGGAAGCCGAAGCTGCGCTCGGTCGTGCCCATATCACGGTCAACAAGAACGGCATCCCGAACGACCCGCAGAAGCCCTTCGTCACCTCCGGCATCCGCATCGGTTCGCCGGCCATGACGACGCGCGGTTTCACCGAAATCGAAGCCGAAACCGTCGCCCACCTGATCGCCGACGTGCTCGATGCACCGAACGACGAAGCCGTAGCCGCCACCGTACGCGCCAAGGTTTCGGCCCTGTGCACGAAGTTCCCGGTGTACGGAGCCTGATAGGATCGAGGATCCAGGATCGAGCTGCTAGCAACACCACTCGATCCTCGATCCTGATTCCTGGATCCTAGCTATGAAATGTCCTTTCTGCGGTACTGAAGACACGGCCGTCGCCGATACCCGTTTGAGTGACGACGGGGACGTCGTGCGGCGCCGCAGAAAGTGCAATGCCTGCGAAAAGCGCTTCACGACTTACGAGCGCGCGGAAATCCAGTTGCCGCAAGTGGTCAAGAAAAACGGTCTGCGCACCGAATTCAGCCGGACCAAGCTGCGGGCCAGTCTCGAACTGGCCTTGCGCAAGCGGCCGGTGGCGATCGAGTCGGTCGATGCGGCGGTGGCCGATATCGAGGAAATCCTGCTCTCGGCCGGCGAGCGCGAAGTCAGCACGCAGCAACTGGGCGAGCTGGTCATGCGCGAGCTGAAGAAGCTCGACAAGGTGGCTTACATCCGCTTCGCCTCGGTCTATCGTAATTTCGAAGACGTGGATGCCTTCTCCCGCGCCATTCGCGAAGTCTCCCCCAGCCAAAAGAAAAAATGAGTTTCACCGCCGTCGATCACGGCATGATGGCCCGCGCCCTGCAACTGGCCGAGCGCGGCCTGTGGACGACCTCGCCGAATCCGCGCGTCGGTTGCGTGCTGGTTCGTGACGGGCAAATCGTCGGCGAAGGCTGGCACGAAAAGGCCGGCGAGCCGCATGCTGAAGTGCATGCCTTGCGCGCCGCCGGCGAATCGGCGCGCGGCGCCACTGCCTATGTGACGCTGGAGCCGTGCAGCCATTACGGGCGGACGCCGCCCTGTGCCGAGGCGCTGATCAAGGCCGGTGTTGCCCGCGTCATTGCGGCGATGACTGACCCCAATCCGCTGGTGGCCGGCCAGGGGCTGGCCATGCTGGAAGCGGCCGGTATTGCCTGCGCCAGCGGCCTGCTGGAAAACGAGGCGCGCGAACTGAATATCGGCTTTGTCTCGCGTATGACCCGTGGCCGGCCGTGGTTGCGCCTCAAGGCGGCCGCCAGCCTGGACGGCAAGACGGCTTTGAACAACGGTGTCAGCCAATGGATTACCGGGCCGGATGCGCGGCGCGATGGCCATGCCTGGCGGGCCCGGGCCTGTGCCATCCTGACCGGCATCGGCACGGTGCGCGACGACGATCCGCAGCTGCTGGTGCGCGATGTTGCAACGACGCGTCAGCCCTGGCGGGTGATCGTCGATAGCCGCCTTGAAACACCGCTGAGCGCGAAAATCCTGCACGGCGGGCCGGTGCTGATCGCCGGGGCGGTTGATGATGCAGAAAAGGCCGCTGCCTTGCGGGCGGCCGGGGCCGAAGTGCTGATCCTGCCGAATGCCGCGGGCAAGGTCGAGCTCAAATCCCTGCTCGAAGAACTGGCCCGGCGCGGCATCAACGAAGTGCATGCCGAGGCCGGCTTCAAGCTCAATGGCTCGCTGCTGCGCGAAGGCCTGGTCGACGAAGTACTGCTCTATCTGGCGCCCTGCCTGATCGGCCACGCGGCGAGCGGCCTGTTCAATCTGCCCGAATTGAGCTCGCTGGCCGGCCAGCAGAAGTTGAAGATTCGCGACCTGCGTCAGGTCGGCGAAGATATCCGGATCATTGTCCGCCCGGCGTAGGTTTTCCGCAAACCGCGCAGCCCGGGTCCTTGCCGAATCTGACCGTACGCCATTCCATATCCAGCGCGTCGAGCAGCAACAGGCGTCCGCTCAGCGCTTCGCCGATCCCCGCCGCCAGCTTCAGTGCCTCGGCCGCCTGCGTGCTGCCGATGATGCCGGTCAGCGGAGCAAAAACCCCCATCACCGCGCAGCGCACCTCTTCGACATCCTCGCCTTCGGGAAACAGGCAGTGATAGCACGGCCCGTCGCTGCGACGCAGGTCGTAAACGCTGATCTGGCCGTCGAAACGGATGGCGGCACCGGAAACCAGTGGCTTCCTGTGCAATACGCAGGCCCGGTTGATGGCGTGCCGGGTGGCAAAATTGTCGGTGCAGTCGAGCACGATGTCGGCCGTGCCGACTAGGGCCTCGAGCGCCGCACCGCCAAGGCGTTCCGCCAACGGGACGATCTCGATGGTCGGGTTGATTTCGCTCAGTGCCTGTTTTCCTGACTCGACCTTGGCCATGCCGACGCGGGCCTGAGTGTGCAGTATCTGCCGCTGCAGGTTGGTGAAATCGACCGTGTCGTGATCAACCAGCGTGATCTTGCCGATGCCGGCCGAGGCCAGGTAAAGCGCCGCCGGCGAACCGAGACCACCGGCCCCGATGATCAGCGCATGGGTGGCCAGAATGCGCTCCTGGCCTTCAATGCCCAGGGCGTCGAGCAGGATGTGCCGGCTGTAACGAAGAAGCTGCTCGTCATTCATAGGATCGAGTTGTTAGGATCGAGGATCGAGTGGTTTTGCTAACAGCTCGATCCTCGATCCTAATAGCTACTTGTATTCTCGCCATTCTGGCGGGGTGTCGTCGTGGTCGCCGTGTGGGTGCTGTTCCCAGGCATTGACGTAGGCTTCGTCGGCCGAGCGTTTGAGGCGCTTTTCCGGGGCGCCCAGGTTGTGCAGTTGGGTGTCTTCGACGTAATGGATGAGTGCCCGGGTCAGCTTGCTCATCAAGGTGTTGTCGAGGTGAAAGCCCTTGTCCTCGAGGTGGTTTTCGAGTTCTTCCAGGGTGTGCTGCTGCAGTTCGTAAGTCACCCCGACCACCCGTTTCTCGGTTTTCGGGGCGACTTCGACTTCATTCATGCGTTGCAGGTCATCCGCTGCCTCCGGTACCTGGCCGGGCGGGAACTTGGCGAAGAGGATTTCGCGATGTTTCTTAAGATCAGTGGAAGCCATCATTCCTCCTTTCCAGGAGTCAGTCCTTCGTTTTGTTCTGCATGATCTGCAAGCCCTTGAGAAGATTCAGTGCCTGCTGGAACTGGTAGTCGGCCGGGGTGGCGTATTCCAGGCGCTGCGGCAGCTCGTCCTCGCTGTCGTCCTTGCCGGGTTTGCCCGGCTTGGCCGGGGTCTTGACCGGCGGCTTGCTTTCCGGCTTGGCGATCTCCTTGGCCGCTTCCTTTTCCTTGTCGTTGCTCAGGTGGCGGTCCAGGTCGGCTTCGCGGATATGCATGCCGCTGCTGCCGTTGGCCGTTTCTTCGACGACGATGTCGGGAACGATGCCCTTGGCCTGGATCGAGCGGCCATCCGGCGTGTAGTAACGGGCCGTGGTCAGCTTGATGGCGGTGTTGCCGGGCAGCGGCAGTACTGACTGCACGGAGCCCTTGCCGAAGGTCTGGGTGCCGAGAATGATGGCACGCTTGTGGTCCTGCAGGGCGCCGGCAACGATTTCGGAGGCCGAGGCGGAGCCGCCATTGACCAAAACGACCATCGGCACTTTCTTGGCTTCGACCGGCAGGGTTTTCAGCGGGTCGTCCTTGGTGCCGCGCAGGTAATCCTGGGCGCGGGCCCGAAATTCCTGCTTGGCGTCGGCCGTGCGTCCGTCGGTCGATACCACCTTGGCATCCGGCGGCAGGAAGGCGGCAGAGACGCCGATGGCGCCGTTGAGCAGGCCGCCCGGATCGTTGCGCAGGTCGAGTACGAGGCCCTTGGGCTTGTTGCCGTCCTTGTACAGGTTGCCGATGTGCTTGGCCAGTTCGGCGACGGTGTTTTCCTGGAACTGGGTGATGCGCACCCAGCCGTAGCCGTCCACCAGCTTGGATTTGACGCTTTGCACCTTGATCACTTCGCGAATCAGCGTGACTTCGATCGGCTTGTTTTCGCCCTTGCGGATGATCGACAGTTTGATCGGCGTCTTCGGCTTGCCGCGCATCTTCTTGACTGCATCGGCCAGGGTCAGACCCTTGACCGGTGTGTCGTCGAGCTTGAAGATCAGATCGCCGGCCTTCAGCCCGGCGCGATAGGCCGGGGTGTCCTCGATCGGCGAGACGACCTTGACCAGCCCGTCTTCCATGCCGACTTCGATGCCCAGACCGCCGAATTCGCCCTGCGTGCCGACCTGCAGATCCTTGAAGGAATCGGCGTCGAGGTAGGCAGAGTGCGGGTCGAGATTGGACAACATGCCGGAAATGGCATTGGTGATCATTTTCTTGTCTTCGACCGGTTCGACATAGCCCTGTTTGATGGCGCTATAGACTTCGGCGAAGGTGCGCAATTCCTCGATGGGCAGGCCGGCCTTGACGTCCTTTTCGGCGAGCGCCGGGAGTTGCAGGCTGATGAGGGCGCCGGCGACGAAGCTGCCGAGTGCCAAGCTGATGGTTTTTGTTTTGTTCATTTCAAACTAGCCCATTTCATCGGGTCGATCGGTTGCCCCTGGTGGCGGAGCTCAAAGTATAAACCTGAATCCGGATTGCCCCCGCTATTGCCGACCGTGGCGACGGTTTCACCCCCCTTGACGGCCTGGCCGACCTGCTTGAGCAGCGAGTCGTTGTTGCCGTAAATCGACAGGTAGGCGTCGCCGTGGTCGACGATCAGCAGGTTGCCGAAGCCGCGCATCCAGTCGGCAAAGACGACGCGGCCGCCAGCCACGGCCTTGACTTCGCTGCCGTTGCCGGCCTTGATGAAGAGGCCGCGCCAGGTGCCGCCGCCGTCACGCGGCGTGCCGAAACGACCGGCCACTGCGCCGCGCACCGGCAGGCGCAGGCTGCCTTTCTGGCGGGCAAAGCTGCCGTCGCTGGCGACCGGCTCATAGCGATTCTCGGCTTCCACGGGCTTGGGGCGGGCCGGCTCGGTGTTCTGGACAATCCGGGGCGGCTCTTTGCTGTCGTTGCCCGGCTTCGGTTTGTGCCGGTTGGCTTCGGCTAGGCGCGCCACCTCGGCAGCGCGGGCGGCTTCGGCGCGGGCCGCCAGGGCTGCCTGGGCGGCCTGCGTGGCGAGAATCTTGGCCAGGCGGTCGATGAGTTGGGTCAGGCGTTTTTCGTTTTGCTGCAAATTGCCGATTTCCTTGCGCTGGGCTTTGACCTTGTCGGAAATCTGGGCATAGAGTTTCTTGTGCTCCTCGCGCTGCTTCTGCAATTCGGCGTGGCGCTGCTGTTGTTGCGCGGCCACTTCCTGCAATTCGTCGGCGCGCTCCTTGGCGTCCTCGGCCAGGGCCTTCTTGCGATCCATTGTGGCGTTGATTTCGCCCATCAGTTCGGCGCGGGCCAGGGCGATGGCCGACATGTAATGCAGGTCGCGCGCCATCTGGTTGGGGTCGTTGCCGTTGAGCAGCAATTGCAGCGAATCCGGGGTGCCGCGCAGGTATTGCTTGTAGAGCAGTTTTTCGAGCTGGGCTTGTTGCTGGATCAGGGTGCTGCCGAGCTCCTGTGATTGAAGCTCGAGGCTCTTCTGCCGCTTTTCGATCGAGTTGCGCTGCTCGGTGAGTTCCAGCAGTTCGCGCTGCAGGCGGGAAATCTGCCGTTCCGATTCGTGCAGGCGATCGCCGGCGTCGGCCTTGCTTTCCTCGCTGCTGTTGAGATCCTTGCGCAAGCCCTCGATCCGGCTGCGCAATTCACCGAGGTCGGCCTGTTTTTCAGCGATTTCGGGAGCGGCGACGGGCGGTGTCTTGCCCTTTCTTTCCGCGGCGCCACTGGGCGTTATGGTGAATAGCAGCGTGGCCAGCAATGCCGTCGCCAGGGCGGCAGGGCGGGAAACTACGGGACGAATTGGCACGCAAGGATTCTCAAGGGGTGATTAAGGTCGGCGAAAGGCAAAACCTTATTTTATAATGATCCATTCATCGATAACGAGGTTTCATCATCTTGGACAAGCCTTCCTTCAACCTGATCGAAAAGCAGGAGCATATCGAGATGGCGGCGCGGGCCCTGAAAGCCATCGCGCATCCGCTGCGCCTGAAGATTCTCTGCGTGGTGGGCGACCAGGAGGCCTGTGTGCAGGATATTGTCGATGCGGTGGGAACCTCGCAAAGCAATATTTCGCAGCATCTGGCCATTTTGCGCGAAAAGGGCGTCCTGCTGACGCGCAAGGATGCCAATCGTGTTTTTTATCGGGTGGGCGATCAGCGCACCCTGCAGCTCGTCGGTATGATGCGCGAAGTTTTTTGTGGTGTGGAGAGTTAAGCAATGCCGATTCCGATGGAGTTTATCAACCAGAACATCCTGCTCATTTCGATTGTCCTGATCAGCGGCTTCGGCCTGATCTGGCCGTTCTTCATGGGCAACAAGGCCAACGAGCTGTCGCCGGCCGCCGCCACGCAGATGATCAATCGCGAGGACGCACAGGTCATCGACGTGCGCGAAGTCGATGAGTTCGCCAACGGCCATCTGCCGGAAGCGAAGAACATCCCGCTCAGCAAGCTGGCCGATCGAGCCAGTGAGCTCGAGAAGTTCAAGGACAAGCCGATCATCGTCTGCTGCGCCTCCGGGGTGCGCTCCGGCAAGGGCTGCGGCGAACTGGGCAAGCTTGGCTTTGCCCGGGTGTACAACATCGCTGGCGGTGTCGATGCCTGGGTTGGCGCCGGTTATCCGATCAAAAAAGGAAGCCGCAACAAATGAGCGCCCGTGTGCTGATGTACACGACGGCGGTCTGTCCGTACTGCATTCGTGCCAAGCGCCTGCTCACCGAGCGCGGTGTGACGGCCATCGAGGAAGTCCGGGTCGATCTCGATCCCGAGCGGCGCGATGAAATGATGCAGAAAACAAAACGCCGTACCGTGCCGCAGATCTTCATCGGGGAAACCCATGTCGGTGGCTGCGACGATCTCTATGCCCTTGATGCAGGCGGCGAATTGCAGGCGCTGCTCGACGGCACCCACTGATACCTTCAACTTACTGAAAGAAAAGCATGGACCAGAACGAACAACCCGTTTTCGGCATTGAAAAGCTCTACGTCAAGGATTTCTCCGTCGAAGTGCCGAATGCCCCCGAAATCTTCCTCGAGCAGGAAGCGCCGCAAGTCGAGATTCATCTCGGTAGCAGTGGCCGCCCGGTTGGTGAAGGTGCTTTCGAGGTTGTGCTGACGGTTACCGTGACCGCCAAGCTCGGTGAAAAGACGGTTTTCCTGGTGGAAGTCGGTCAGGCCGGCGTTTTCCGCATCGTCAATGTGCCGGAAGACCAGATCCAGCCGCTGATCGCCGTGGCCTGCCCGAACATCCTCTTCCCGTTTGCCCGCGAAGCGGTGTCCGATGCCGTGACGCGCGCCGGCTTCCAGCCCATCGTGCTGCAGCCGGTCAATTTTGAAGCGATGTACATGCAGCGCCTGCAGGAACAGGCCTCGGCTCCGGCTGAGCCGACCATTCAATAAGTGATGAACATGTGGCGTCGTTCTCTGGCTGCACTTTTGCTGATCGGCGCCACGGTTCCGGCCCTGGCCATCGACTATCGCTCGGTCGAGGTGCCAGCGGCGATTCTTTATGATGCGCCGTCGCAGAAGGGCAAGAAGCTCTATCTGATCAAGGCGCAGACACCGGTCGAGGTGGTGGTGCGGCTCGACGGTTGGTTCAAGATTCGCGATGCCGAAGGCACGCTGGCCTGGATCGAGTCACGCCAGCTTGGCGAACGCCGGATGCTGATCGTCACGACGGCCAGTGCCGAAGTCCGCCAGGCCGACAAACCCGAAGCGCCGGTGCTCAAGCAGCTGGAAAAGTGGATGGCCATTGAGTTTGTCGAAGCGGCCTCGCCCGGCTGGGCCAAAGTGCGCCAGCGTGACGGCGCCATCGGTTACGTCCGCGCCAGTCAGGTCTGGGGTCTATGAAGATTACCCTGCTTGGGGCCGGCGCCTGGGGAACCGCGCTGGCCATTGCCTTTGCCGGCAAGCATGAAGTCACGCTGTGGTCGCGCGAGGAAGATGTCGCGGCCGATTTGCTGGCAACCCGCGAAAACCACCGTTTCTTTCCCGGCTACAAGTTGCCGGCCGGCGTTGCCGTGGCGACCGATTTTGCGGCCGCCATTGCCGCCGCCGAACTGCTGGTCGTGGCGACGCCGATTGCCGGTTTGCGGCCGACCGTCGAGCGCCTCAAGGCATTGGCTGCGCCGCAGCCGGTGATCTGGGTGTGCAAGGGGTTTGAAGCCGGCAGCGGCAAGCTGCCGCATCAGGTGGTCACCGAAGTGCTCGGCGCCGAAGTCGTTTGTGGCGCCTTCTCCGGGCCGAGCTTTGCCGAGGAGGTGGCGGCCGGGCAGCCGACGGCCGTGGCGCTGGCCTCGAGGAACGGCCCTTTTGCCCGCGAGGTGGCGCGCCAGTTGCACACGCCGCGTCTGCGGGTCTATGCCAACGACGATCTGGTTGGCGTCGAAGTCGGCGGGGCGGTCAAGAATGTGCTGGCCATCGCCACCGGCGCCTGCGATGGTCTGGGCTTGGGGCTCAACTCGCGGGCTGCGCTGATGACCCGTGGCCTGGCCGAAATTGCTCGCCTCGGCCAGGCGCTGGGCGCCCAGCGCGAAACCTTCATGGGCCTGGCCGGCATGGGCGACCTGATCCTGACCTGTACCGGCGATTTATCGCGCAATCGGCGGGTCGGCCTGGGACTCGCCCAGAACAAGTTGCTGCCGCAGATTCTCGAAGAACTCGGCCACGTTGCCGAAGGTGTCTATACCGCTCGCGAAGTCGATCAACTGGCCCGTCGGCTGGGCGTGGACATGCCGATCAGCATGGCCGTCGCTGCCGTGCTCGATGGTCGCTACTCGGCGGCCGATGCCGTTGAGCAGCTCATGGGCCGCGATCCCAAGGAAGAGCTGGCCTAAACAGCGCCCGCAAAGCCGGCCTGGCGCCAGGCTTCGAAGACCGTCACGGCGGCGGCATTCGACAGGTTCAGGCTGCGCTGGCCGGCCTGCATGGGCAGGCGCAGGCGCTGTTCCGGCGGGAATTCGGCGAGCACTTCCGGCGGCAGGCCGCTGGTTTCCCGGCCGAAGACAAAAACATCATCTTTTTCCAGGGTTTGCGCAAACAGATTGCTGCTGCCCTTGGTCGTCATCGCCAGCAGGCGGCGGCCGGCCAGTGCGGCCTTGCAGGCGGCCCAGTCCGGGTGGCGCGAGACGCGGGCATATTCGTGATAATCGAGGCCGGCCCGGCGCAGGTGCTTGTCGGTGATGTCGAAACCGAGCGGTTCGACCAGATGCAGCTCGGCCCCAGTGTTGGCGCACAGGCGAATGATGTTGCCCGTGTTGGGCGGAATTTCGGGTTGATAGAGAACGACGGCGAACACGGTTTTAGTTTGCGGGCTGGTCAAGGCTGCGGATTAAAGCACGAAAGAGGGCGTAGGGCGTGTTCACAGTAACCTGCGCAGCCCGCTGCTTGCTTGTGAACACGTCCTAGTGTTTCAGGGCGCGAGCCACCACGGCAACATCGACCCGGCTCGCGCCGTGCAGCCGAAGAATCCGGGCGCATTCGTTGAGTGTGGCGCCGCTGGTCATTACATCGTCGATCAGCAGGACGCGGCGTCCCGCGAGATCCGCGCTGCACTCGAAGGCGCCGCGGACATTGCGGGCCCGCTCCTTCAGAGGTAGTTCAGCCTGGGGCGGCGTCGGGCGGACGCGTGCCAGACAGTTGAGGGTCAGTGGCCGGTGCAGGGCCGCGCTGAGCGGCCGGGCAATTTCGACCGACTGGTTGAAGCCGCGCTGGCGCAGGCGCTCGGGGTGGAGCGGCAGCGGGATGAGCAGATCGCAGGGATGCTGGCCGAGGCGTCTGGCCAGAAGCTCGCCCAGCCAGGCGGCAACGGCCAGTTGATGGGCGTATTTGAGCGCTTGAATGAGGCGGTCGGCGGGAAAGTCGTAGCTGAACAGGGCCAGGGTGCTGGCGAAATGCGGCGCTTCCTTGAGGCAGGCGCCGCAGCGTTCGCCGTGCGTGGTCGGCGTGCTGCATTGCGGGCACAAAGTTTCGGGCAAGTGTGGCAGATCGGCGGCGCAGGCCGGGCAGAGCAGTTTGGCGCCGCTTTCCGTCGAGCACAGCAGGCAACTGCCGGGGGGCAGGAGGCTGCTGAGTTGCCTTCCAAGCTGTTGCAGGGGAGAGTGCTGGGGTAAAATCGCCACCTTGTTAAGTCTCCGGTAATTCAGAATTATCGTAGTGCCCGCAGTCGTATTTTCAACGAATTTTTCCCGCAAGGCCTCCCATGCAAGCAAGCACGCTCTCCGCCGTTTCCTCCAATCTGCCGACCGAGTCCGCCCCGCGCTGGACGCTCGCCGAGGTGCTCGCGCTGTATGAAATGCCGCTCATGGATCTGCTCTGGCGCGCCCAGGGTGTGCATCGCGAGAATTTCGACGCCAATGCCGTGCAGCGTTCGACGCTGCTCTCGGTGAAGACCGGCGGCTGCTCCGAGGATTGCAGCTACTGCTCGCAATCGGCTCGCTACGATACCGATACCGAACGTGAGCGCCTGATGCCGCTCGATCAGGTAGTGGCTGCCGCCCAGGCCGCCAAGGCCAAGGGCGCTTCGCGCTTCTGCATGGGCGCCGCCTGGAAGGGGCCGAAGGACAATGACCTCGACCGCGTGCTCGACATGGTGCGCGAAGTCAAGGCGCTCGGCATGCAGACCTGCGTCACGCTCGGCATGCTCAAGGAGGGGCAGGCCGAGAAGTTGAAAGACGCCGGCCTCGACTACTACAACCACAATCTCGATACCGACAAGGAATTCTACGGTCAGGTCATCAAGACGCACACCCAGGAAGATCGTCTCGATACGCTCGACCAGGTGCGCGACGCCGGCATCAACGTCTGCTCGGGCGGCATCATCGGCATGGGCGAGTCGCGCAAGAACCGCGCCGCGCTGATCGTCCAGCTCGCCAATATGCCGCAGCCGCCGGAATCCGTGCCGATTAACAACCTCGTGCCGATTCCCGGCACGCCGATGGCGGATACGGCGCGTCTCGATCCCTTCGAATTCGTGCGCACCATCGCCGCTGCCCGCATCACCATGCCGAAATCCTGGGTTCGCCTGTCGGCCGGCCGCCAGGAAATGAGCGACGAGTTGCAGGCTCTGTGTTTCCTGGGCGGCGCCAACTCGATGTTCTACGGTGATTTCCTGCTGACCACCGGCAACCCGGATATCGAGCGCGACGACGCCCTGTTTGCCCGCCTGGGCATCAAGGCCGTTTGAGCGCGACTTTCGTCGACCGGCAGCAGGTCGGTCGACGCTTTTCTCGCATCGCCGGGGATTATCCGCAGGGTGACTTTTTCGCCCGCGAGGTCGATCGCCGGATGCAGGAGCGGCTCGATTACGTCAAGCTCGAACCCTCGCGGATTCTCGATCTCGGCTGCAGTCGCGGCGGCAGTTTTGGCGGGCTGAGTGCGCGCTATCCGCAGGCTGAATTGCTCGGCCTTGATCTGGTGCCCGCCATGCTCAAGCCGGAGCAGGAAGCGCCGGCTGGTTGGCTGCGGCGCTTCGGTATCGGCAAATTGTCCGGGCCGCAGCGGCTGGCTGCTGATGCGGCGAAACTGCCACTCAAATCACGCTCGACGGCGCTGATCTGGTCCAATCTGTTGCTGCACTGGCTCGATGATCCCTTGCCGGTACTGGCCGAGGCGCATCGCGTGCTCGACGTCGGGGGGCTGCTGATGTTCTCGACCCTCGGTCCGGATTCCCTGAAGGAATTGCGCGCCGCCTTTGCCGACGGTTACGCCCATACCCAGCGCTTCATCGACATGCACGATCTCGGCGACATGCTGGTCGGCTGCGGTTTTGCCGACCCGGTCATGGACATGGAAGTCATCACGCTGACCTACGATAATCTCGATGCCATGTTCGCCGAATTGCGTGCCGCCGGCTCGGCCTGCGCCATGAAGGCCCGGCGCCACGGTCTGACGGGCCGCCAGGCCTGGGCCGAGGCGCGGGCCGCTTACGAAAAGATGCGGCGCGATGGCAAGCTGCCGGCGACCTTCGAGGTGGTGTACGGCCATGCCTGGAAAACCGAAGCGAAACAGACAGCGGATGGGCGGGCCATCGTCCGCTTTGATCTGCCGCGCAAAAAGTGATCGCTACTCGGGGCGACGTTTGAAATAACGCAGGGTCTGCGTCGTCTGTGTCGTTGGCGCCGGGATGGCCCGACGCTGCCGTTCCCTGATCCGCCAGACGAGCAGCGCACCGAGGGCCAGCGCGTAAGCGACCGGCCAGAGTAGCGCGATCCCCTCCGCCAGCCAGAGATAATGCACAGCAGCGAGAATGCCGATCAGGTAGATGCTGCGATGCAACTCCTGCCACCGGCGGCCGCCCAGCCGGCCGATGGCCCACTGGTTCGAGGTGGCGGCCAGCGGGATGAGCAGCACGAAGGCGGTGAAACCGACGGCGATGAAGGGGCGGTCCACGATGTCGCGGGCGATGTTGTCGATCGAGAACTCGTGATTGAAGCCGATGAAGCTCAGCAGGTGCAGCAGGGCGTAGAAAAAGACGAACAATCCGAGCATCCGGCGCAGACGCATCAGCCAGTGCAGGCGGGTAATGCTGCGCAGAGGCGTGACGCACAGTGACAGCAGCAGGAAGTTGAAGGTCCAGATGCCAGTCCAGTCCTCGACGAACTTCTCTGGATCGGCGCCAAGATCTCCGGCCAGCGCGGCCCACAGCACGATGCCGAAGGGCAGCAGGCAGACCAGGAAGAGCGCGATTTTGAGCCAGGCGAGTTGTCGGGTATCGGGTTGCCAGTACATGGCTCAGAAACTTTCCGTGAATTTGCGCCAAGCAGGCGGCGGAATGCTCGGCCGGGTGCCTTTGCACCCGGTATGACACGCGGTGTGGGCCGAATGTTCCGGTTTCGGCCCGCGAGGCAATTTCAGCCGCTGATGTAGTGTTCCAGCTGGTTGATCAGGAAGCGTTGCGAGCTGATCGTTTCCTTGACCAAGTCGCCGATCGAGACCATGCCGGCAACGCTGGTGTCTTCGTTGAGCACCGGCAGGTGACGAAAGTGTTTTTCCGTCATCAGGGCCATGCATTCATCGAGCGTCGTGGCCGGTGTGACATAGGCCACCTTGTCGCTCATGATTTCCCGGACCAGTGTTTCCTTGGAGGATTTGCCGTGCAGGATGATCTTGCGGGCATAGTCGCGTTCCGAAAAAATGCCGACCAGCTGTTCGCCATCAAGCACCAGCAGGGCGCCGACATCGTTGGCGGCCATCACGCTGAGGGCGTGGAAAACGGAATCGACGGGGGCGACAACGGCGAGCGGGCGGGACTTTTCGGCAAGCAGTTGCTTGAGTGTCTTCATGGGGGTCTCCTCACTGAGGTTTGTTTTAGTGAGGTGAGTCTATTCTGGAGTGCACCAACTGCCAAGCGTGCCCAAAACAAAAAAGGCAGCCGAAGCTGCCTTTTTTGAGCTGGGTGCGCTTAACGCAGGCCAGCGGCGTACTCGGCGACGGCCTTGATTTCGGCATCCGACAGCTTGGCAGCGATGGTGCGCATGACCTTTTCGGCATCGTTGCTGCGTTCTTCGGCGCGGAAGGCCTTCAACTGCAGTTCGGTATATTCCGGGTACTGGCCAGCCAGACGCGGATACTGGGCGGGCAGGCCGGCACCGGCCGGGCCGTGGCAGCCGGCGCAAGCCGGGGTGCCCTTCTTGAAGTTGCCCTGGCGCCAGATCTTCTGACCTTCGGCGGCCAGCTTTTCATCCTTGGCGGCAGCCGGCTTGATCTTCTGGCTGGCGAACCAGGCGGCAACATTCGGAATTTCTTCGTCGGGCACGGCGGCAGCCATGCCGGCCATGATCGCGTTGTTGCGGACAGCCGGTTTGCCATCGACAGACTTGAAGTTCTTCAGCTGTTTGCCGATGTATTCTTCGACCTGGCCGGCCAGGATGGGGTTGGCAGAAATAGCGCTGTTGCCGTCGGCACCATGGCAGGCGACACAGACGGTTTCGGCGATGGCTTTGCCCTTGGCAGGATCAGCCTTGACCTTGGCTTCTTCAGATGCATTGGCGATCAAACTGGTGGCAAGCAGGATTGCCAGTGCCGCGGTACGAATCATTTTCGAGCTCCTTGTACGCGTTTGTGGGCGCTTTGGCCGGAACGGAAGTTTCAAACCTGCTATTCTATATTAGTTCGCCGCCCTCTTGGCGCGTCTTCCGAGTTTTTTATGCCTCTGTTCCAACAGGCGGTCTTCCTGACCACCGTAGCCAATCTGCGTGATCTGCCGCAGGATTCCGTCCGCGAAGTTGCCTTCGCCGGGCGTTCCAATGCCGGAAAATCTTCCGCCATCAACACCCTGGCCGGGCGCGTGCGCCTCGCCTATGTCAGCAAGACACCAGGCCGCACGCAACATCTCAATTACTTCACGCTGGCCGACGGCAAGTATTTCGTCGATCTGCCCGGTTACGGCTACGCCAAGGCGCCGGAAGCCATCCGCTCGCAGTGGGAGGGGTTGATCGGGCCGTATCTCAGTAAGCGCGACCAACTGGCCGGCCTGGTGGTGATCATGGATATCCGTCGGCCGATGACCGATCTTGATCTCAAGCTGATCGACTGGTTCCGGCCGACCGGCCGGCCGATCCACATCCTGCTGTCGAAGGCCGACAAGCTGAGCCGTCAGGAGCAGACCAAGGCCTTGCGCTCGGTCAAGGCCGAAGTCGGGACCTGGGGCGATGCCGAGCTGTACTCGGCGCAGCTGTTTTCCAGTCTGAAGAAAACGGGCGTTGAGGAATGCGAAGCCGTGCTCGCCAACTGGTTGGCTATCGAAATCAAGAAGAAGGAAAACAAAGGGCCCCCGGATAAGGGGGGTCCGGGGGCCAAAGGCCTTAACAAAAGGGTCAAGGCGCCCGCTCAGGGAGGTGAAGCGGGAGATAGCGCGTGCCATCTGTTGATTGAGACGGAAGGCAAAACGAAAAGTTCCGCGCCGCAGCAATAATTTTCTGACGATTTTTTTGAGGTTGAAGCATGAGTGCTACCGGACGTTTTCCCGCCACCCGCATGCGCCGGATGCGGCGCGATGATTTCTCGCGTCGTTTGATGCGCGAATCGGCGCTGACGGTCGATGATTTCATTTACCCCGTTTTTGTCCTCGAAGGCCAGGGGCGCATCGAGAAGGTTGCCTCGATGCCCGGCGTCGAGCGCCAATCGCTTGATGTCCTGCTAAAAACCGCCGAACGTGCCGCCAGACTGGGTATTCCGGCGCTGGCGCTGTTCCCGGTGGTGGATGCGGCGCGCAAATCGCTGACGGCCGAAGAGGCTTTCAATCCGGAAGGCCTGGTGCCGACCGTGGTCAGCGCGCTGAAGCGCGAATTCCCGGAACTGGGCGTGATTACCGATGGCGCCCTCGACCCGTACACGACGCATGGCCAGGACGGTTTGATCGACGCCAGCGGCTATGTGCTCAATGACGAAACGGTTGCCGTGCTGCAGAAGCAGGCGCTTTGTCATGCCGCCGCCGGGGTTGATGTGGTGGCGCCGTCCGACATGATGGACGGCCGCATCGGCAGTATCCGCGCGGCACTCGATGGCGGCGGCTTCATCCATACGCGCATCCTGGCCTATTCGGCGAAATACGCCTCGGCCTTCTATGGGCCGTTCCGCGACGCGGTTGGCTCGGCCGCCAATCTGGGCAAGGGCAACAAATACACCTACCAGATGGATCCTGGTAATTCGGACGAGGCGCTCAAGGAAGTGGCGCTCGATCTCGAAGAAGGCGCCGACATGGTCATGGTCAAGCCGGGCATGCCCTATCTGGACATCGTGCGCCGGGTCAAGGACGAGTTCGGCGTACCAACCTATGCCTATCAGGTGAGCGGTGAGTACGCCATGCTCAAGGCGGCGGCGCTGAACGGCTGGCTGGATGAAAAATCCTGCGTGCTGGAAAGTTTGCTGGCTTTCAAACGGGCCGGGGCCGATGGCATCCTGACCTATTTTGCGCTGGATGCCGCCGAGTATCTCAAGGGCTGAAAACGGTTCCGACGGTCAAAAAATGGCAGCCGCGGCTGCCCTTTTACATGTGCGAACGGGTTTCCTTGGCGCTCTCTTTGCGTTTTGCACCTTGGCGGTGGATTTGTCTTGCAAAGCCCTCAGGCCGGAGCAGAGGTCCTGATCAGGTGGTCGAAGGCGCTCAGCGAAGCCGTGGCACCGGCGCCCATGGCGATGATGATCTGCTTGTAGGGCACCGTTGTGCAGTCGCCGGCTGCGAAGACGCCGGGCACGGAAGTCTGCCCCTTGGCATCGATCTCGATTTCGCCGCGGTTCGACAGAGCGACCGTACCCTTGAGCCAGTCGGTATTGGGCAGCAGGCCGATCTGCACGAAGATGCCTTCAAGCTCGATGCGCTTCACGATCTCCGTGTCGCGCTCCTGGTAAACCAGGCCATTGACCTTTTCGCCGTTGCCGGTGACTTCGGTCGACAGTGCCCTGGTAATCACTGTGACGTTGGGCAGGCTGTGCAGCTTCTTCTGCAACACGGCATCGGCACGCAGCTGACCGTCGAATTCGAGTAGCGTGACGTGGCCGACAATGCCGGCCAGATCGATCGCCGCCTCGACACCCGAGTTGCCGCCGCCAATCACCGCAACGCGCTTGCCCTTGAACAGCGGGCCGTCGCAGTGCGGGCAGTAGGCAACGCCCTTGCCACGGTATTCCTGTTCGCCGGGCACGTTCATTTCGCGCCAGCGGGCGCCGGTAGCAAGAATGACGGATTTGCTCTTCACCGAGGCGCCGTTTTCCAGCTTGATTTCGATCAGCTCGCCGGGGATCAGTTGGTTGGCGCGCTGCAGGTTCATCACGTCGACGGGATATTCCTTGACGTGTTCTTCCAGGCCGGCGACCAGTTTCGGGCCTTCGGTGGCCTTCACCGAGATGAAGTTCTCGATGCCGACCGTGTCCATGACCTGGCCGCCGAAACGTTCGGCCAAGAGGCCGGTACGAATGCCCTTGCGGGCCGCGTAGATGGCCGCCGAGGCGCCGGCTGGACCGCCGCCGATGACCAGCACGTCGAAGGCTTCCTTGGTCGAAATCTGTTCGGCGGCGCGCGCTGCGGCGCCGGTATCCAACTTGGAAATGATTTCCTCGACACTCATGCGGCCGGCGCCGAATTCCTCGCCGTTGAGGAAGACGGTCGGCACCGCCATGATCTTGCGCCGTTCGACTTCACCCTGGAATAGCGCACCGTCGATCATCGTGCTCGTCACGCCGGGGTTGAGCACGGCCATCAGGTTGAGCGCCTGCACGACATCCGGGCAGTTGTGGCAGGACAGGGAAATGAAGGTCTCGAAGCGGAAGTTGCCGGGCAGGGTCTTGATCTGCTCGATCACCGCCGCATCGACCCTGGGCGGGTGACCCCCGGTCTGCAGCAGGGCGAGGACCAGAGAAGTAAATTCGTGGCCCATCGGAATGCCGGCAAAGGTAATGCGCGGCGCTTCGCCGGGCAGGCCAATGGCAAAGGAGGGGCGAAGTTCGGCTTTTCCGTCTTCGCGCAGGCTGACCTTGTCCGACAGTTCGGCGATATCGACGAGCAGACCGCGCATTTCCTGAGCGGCAGCGCTGTCGTTGAATGAAGCGACAAGCTCGATCGGCCGTTGCAGTTTTTCGAGGTAGGCCTTGAGCTGAGCCTTGATGTTGGTATCGAGCATGGTTTTTTAGGATCGAGTTATTAGGATCGAGGATCCAGTGGAGAAGGGCGAGGACCGAGCGCCTTTGCTAGGCAACTCGATCCTAATAACTAACAGCTACTTAGATCTTGCCGACCAAATCCAGCGACGGGGCCAGGGTGGCATCGCCTTCCTGCCACTTGGCCGGGCACACTTCACCCGGGTGGGTGGCAACGTACTGAGCGGCCTTGACCTTGCGCAGCAGTTCGGACGCATCGCGGCCGATGCCCAGGTCGTGAATCTCGGCCACCTTGATGACGCCTTCCGGGTTGATCACGAAGGTGCCGCGCAGGGCCAGGCCTTCTTCTTCGATCATCACGCCGAAGTTGCGGGTGATTGCGCCGGTCGGGTCGCCGAGCATCGGGTAGGTGATCTTCTTGATGGTGTCCGAGGTGTCGTGCCAAGCCTTGTGGGTGAAGTGCGTGTCGGTCGAGACGGAGTACACTTCGACACCCAGCTTCTGGAATTCCGGATAGACGTCAGCCATGTCGCCCAGTTCGGTCGGGCAAACGAAGGTGAAGTCGGCTGGGTAGAAGAAGACGATGGACCATTTGCCCTTGAGGTCGGCATCGCTGACCGGGACGAATTTGCCATTGTGGAAAGCGGTGGCCTTGAAGGGTTTGATTTCGGTATTGATGTTGGACATGGTGATTTCTCCGGTGGGTTGAAAATTGAACATGGGCTCATCTTAGGGATGCTGTTTTTATTGGTCCAATTGATTGCGTATATTCGTTTGATAGCGTTTTCCTATTTCGGCCCCTGGTGGCTCTCGAGAGTTGGGCGGTAGGGCGTTGGCTTTTCGGCATGACCTGGTTTTTGGTTGAACGCGAGGAATGGCTCAAAAGCGTCGTTTTTGCATACTTCGCTCGGCCCTGGGGGGCATGCGGCGTGGCTGGGCGGAGTCCGGCAAGCACTCCCTGGTGGGGCGGCTTGAGGTGGGGCATGCTGCCTTCATCCGGATTGAGACGAGTGTGGCGGTGTCAGATAACTGCGCGTTTTGAAAAGTGCGGCGTTCGCAAGCGGTGCGCCAGGGGCGGTATTTGTCAGTTGGACTGGCGGGCAATGTGTGAAAATTACAAAACTTCAGCCGCGAGCCGCGAAATAGCCTTTATGCGCCAACACTTTAGAGAAAAGGTGTGCTACTTTTATTCCGCTGCCGTTATTACGGCCAGTTTTCTTAACACTAACAAGTAACAGGAGCACTTAGATGAATAAATCCGAGCTGGTCGAAGTTGCTGCAAAAGAAGCTGGTATTACCAAGGCTGCCGCTGACAAGGCGCTGTCTGCTATTATTGGAGCGGTCGTAAAAACCGTAACCAAAGGGGAGTCAGTTACCCTGGTCGGTTTCGGGACGTTCAAGTCTGCAGAGCGCGCTGCGCGCACGGGCAAGAACCCAAAGACCGGCGCAACACTGAAAATTCCGGCGACGACTGTGCCGAAGTTTTCCGCCGGTACCGCCTTCAAGGCATCAGTTGCTGCTAAAAAGCCCGCTGCCAAGAAGCCTGTTGCCAAGAAGAAGTAATCTGGCATTACTGAACGCGGGGCTCGCGCTAACGGGCTCCGCTTTTTACTGTTGCAATGACTAATTCAAACCCAGAAAACCCGCCCGTCAATTTGCCCCCGCCTTCGCCACCCAACGACAATCGTCGTCGGCTGCGCGAATTGTTGTCCATTCCGGAACGTGATCGGACAGATGAACAGTGGGATGAAATCATTGAGCTGGAAATCCAGTTGGCGCCCGGAAATCGAATTTCCGGCAACGAACATGGCGGCAACATCGGTGGCGGCCTGCCTCACCAGGGCAAGCCCGGTGGTGGCGGTGCTGGTGGTCCCGGTGGCCAGCCGAAAAAGCATCGGCCGCGAACCAACAACAATCGCCGTCCGCGTCAGAACAAGCCCCCGTCAGGCGGCACTCCGGCCTGAGCGCCGGATGCCCGTATAGCGGCAGCCTTGCCGTCATGCAGCATTTCGATCTGATCATCGTTGGTGGCGGGCTGGCGGGTGCCAGCCTGGCGGTTGCCCTGCGCGATTCCCGTTTGCGAATTGCCCTGGTTGAACATCAGCCGCCGGCGCGACCGGCTGGTTGGGATGCGCGCATTTATGCGATCAGCCCGGCCAATGCCGACTTCCTGGAGGCGATCGGCGCCTGGCGCCACCTCGATGCGGCCCGGATGGCGCCGATCCGGAGCATGGAAATTTTCGGCGACGCTGGCGGTCGTCTCGATTTCTCGGCATTCGATACGGGCGTCAGCGAATTGGGCTGGATACTCGAGTCGTCGCTGATCGGCTGTGAATTGTGGGAAACCGCCAAGCGCCAGGGCAATCTCACCCTCTTTTGTCCGGCTCGTCCGGCCAGCCTCGAGTTTCGCCAGGATGCCGCAGTGCTGCATCTGGACGACGGGCTTGCCCTGTCAGCGCGCCTGCTGGTCGCGGCCGACGGGCGCGACTCGTGGGTGCGTCAGGCGGCAGGTCTGGCGGCAATCACCAGCCCATATGGCGAAAAAGGCGTGGTGGCCAATTTTTCCTGTGCCCATCCCCATCGCAACATTGCCCGGCAATGGTTCACCGACGATGGGGTGCTGGCTTACCTGCCCTTGCCCGGGAATCGCATTTCCATTGTCTGGTCTACGCCAGATGCCCATGCCGACGAGCTTTGTGCCCTGCCGCCCGCGCAGTTGTGCGATCGGGTGGCCGAGATCGGCCGGCACGTGCTCGGTGCTCTCGAGTTGCTGACGCCGGCCGCGGCCTTTCCCCTGCGCCTGATCCGCGTGCCGCAAACCGTCGCGCCGCGTCTGGCACTGGTCGGCGATGCGGCACATGGAATCCACCCGCTTTCCGGGCATGGCATCAATCTGGGTTTCCAGGATGCTCGCGAACTGGCCGGTTTGCTGGGGGCTGCGCAGCCCTGGCGTGACATTGGCGATGTGTTGTTTCTGCAGCGTTACCAACGGGCTCGTCGAGAAGAAATCGTGTTGATGCAGAGCTCGACCGACGCTTTGCGCCGTCTATTTCGCGCCGCGCCCTTGCGTCCCTGGCGTAATTTCGGCCTGGATCTGACCAATGGCCTGCCCTTCATAAAAAATGCCCTGACGCGTTATGCGCTGGGTGCCCTCTAGGAGAATTTGATGTTCCGAAAACTGTTGCTGCTCGCTTTGGCACTGCCTTTCAGTACCCTTGTCCTGGCTGACGAGGCCGATATCAAAAGGGCGATGGAGGCGAAGTTGGGGGGGAAGGTGGAGAGTGTGACCAAGACGGGTTTTCTTGGTCTGTATGAGGTTTATGTCGGCGGCGGCATCATCTATACCGATGAAAAAATGACCGCGATGATCATCGGTGGTGATCAGATCCAGTCGCAATTGGCGGTCAATCTGATTGATCTGAAGTCGAACAAGAACATCACCGAAGAGCGCATGAAGAAGCTGACCGCGATCAAGTTCAGCGACCTGCCGCTGGAGCGGGCGGTAAAGCAGGTGCGGGGCGACGGCAAGCGCATCCTGGTGACCTTCGAAGACCCGAATTGCGGTTATTGCAAGCGTCTGGCCAAGGACCTCCTGCGGCTCGACAATCTGACCGTCTATACCTTCCTGTATCCCATCCTGTCTGAGGATTCAGTGCATAAATCACGTCAGATCTGGTGTTCGGCTGACCGGGCAAAGGCCTGGAATGACTGGATGGTTGACGGCAAGGCGCCGGCCGCCAAGGAAGATTGCGATGTCAGCGTGATTGCCAAGAATCAGGAGTTTGGCCGCAAGTATGGCATTACCGGGACGCCGACCCTGTTCTTTGCTGATGGCGAGCGCGTGCCGGGTGCCGTGCCGGTGGCGAAGATTGAGCAAAAGCTCAATCAGCTCAAATAATTTTCCCACTTGATGGTGCGACAGGGGCGACTTCGGTCGCCCTTGTCGTTTGTCCTCCGCGAGCTTTCCGAAGCCTGGCGGAGGTCTTTGTGCTGCCTCGTTTTCCGGGCGAAATCACGCCTTTCTGCGACCTTTTCTGGTCCGGCAAGCAAGTCCATCGGCATGTGATCGGTGGGGCGGGCAATTCTTGCTCAACTCCTTATAAGTCACTTTAAGTGTTGTTTTTCACGCCTTGATTTTTAAGGGAAATATTTCTCAAAATCTACCTTGTGAAGTGCGCGTAAGTCCTTGTTGCATAAGAAAAAACCCCGATTTTTCTATTGACTGAGTGGTGTTGTTGCTCTAAAGTGGGAAAACGTGTTGGAAAGTGGGTAAACGGGGAGCGAGACAAGGGATGTTCGAAGGCGCAGCAGCACTCAGTCTGGACGCGAAAGGGCGTCTTGCCATTCCGGCAAGGCACCGCGAGCCCCTGCTCGCCGCTGCCGAGGGCTCGCTGGTCCTGACCGCCCACCCGCATCGCTGCCTGCTGCTTTACCCGTCGCCGGCCTGGCAGCCGATTCGTGACCAGATTCTCAAGGCTTCCAGCCTTGATCCGCGGGCCGCCTCGATCAAGCGTGTACTGGTCGGTAATGCCCGGACTGAAGAACTGGATTCTGCCGGGCGCATCCTGGTTGCTCCCGAACTGCGCGAATACGCCAATCTGGGCAAAACCGTTTTTCTGGTTGGCATGGGGTCGCACTTCGAAATCTGGAGCGAGGCTGGCTGGAAGCAACAGAACGACCTGGCTGCGGAGGCGCTGTCCGGCGACCTGCCGCCGGGCTTCGGAGACCTGGTGCTGTGACCGTGGGTGGCACCCACGTCACGGTGCTGCTCGAAGAGGCGGTTCAGTCACTGGCGATCAAGGCCGACGGCATCTATATGGATGCCACCTTCGGGCGCGGCGGGCACAGCCGCCGGATTCTTTCCGAACTCAATGAGCAGGGCCGCCTGGTGGCGGTCGATCGAGATCCGCAGGCGATTGCGGCGGGCGCGGCCATCAATGATCCACGTTTCCGGCTGGTGCATCGGGCCTTCGGCGAAATTGCCGAAGCCGCGGCCGAGGCCGGTGTGCAGGGTGTAGATGGAATTTTGTTTGACGTAGGGGTGTCGTCGCCGCAAATCGACGATGGGGAGCGCGGTTTCAGCTTCCGCCACGATGCACCGCTCGACATGCGTATGGATACGACGCAGGGCGAGACGGCGGCCGAATGGCTGGCGCGGGCCGAAATAAGGGATATCACGGAGGTCATCAGAAATTATGGCGAAGAACGGTTTGCTTTCCAGATTGCAAAGAAGGTTGTGGCTGCTCGGCTCGAACAACCTATTGTCACAACAGGTCAGTTCGCGGCCCTCGTACGCGCGACCGTGCGCACCCGTGAACCAGGGCAGGACGCGGCGACGCGCAGCTTTCAAGCTCTACGGATTCATATCAATCAAGAGCTCCGCCAGCTGGAGGTAGCCCTGCCGCAGGCGCTCGAGCTCCTGCAGCCGGGCGGTCGCCTGGTGGTGATTTCCTTCCATTCGCTGGAAGACCGCATCGTCAAGAATTTCATGCGCCAGCAGTCGGTCGCCGATGACTTGCCCAAGGGCTTGCCGTTGCGCGCCGACCAGTTGCCGAAACCGAAGCTGCGCCTGATCGGCAAGATGATCAAGCCGTCGGCTGCCGAAATTGGCGCCAATCCGCGGGCGCGCAGCGCCGTGATGCGCGTCGCGGAAAAAATGTAATGGTCCGTTTCAACATGATCCTTCTCTTGATTGTGGTCGTTTGCGCGCTGGGTGTGGTGACCTCCCAGCATCGGGCGCGCAAGCTGTTCCAGGATCTGGAGGGCGAGCAGGAACGGGCGCGCCAGCTGGATGTGGAATTCGGCCAGTTGCAGCTTGAACTGTCGACCTGGGCGACGCATCCGCGTATCGAGCAGATTGCCCGCGATCGTCTGCACATGGTCTTGCCGGATGCGCGGGCTGTGGCGGTGCCGGCTGTCATCAAGCCGGTGGCGAAGAAAGGGGCGCATTGATGGCCGTGCGTCGTCGCCCGCAACGCGGTCACCGCTTTACCGAAAGCCCGGTGCTGCAACTGGCCCTGCAGGGCTGGCGCTCGCGTACGGTCGGCCTGGTGCTGATGGGCGCTTTCCTGCTGCTGGTCGGCCGGGGTTTCTATCTGCAGGTGATCAACAACGACTTTCTGCAGGAAAAGGGCGATTCGCGCTATCGCCGCGATATCGAGGTTTCCGCATCGCGCGGCAAGATCGTCGACCGCAACGGCGACATGCTGGCCGTATCAACGCCGATGAAATCGATCTGGGCGATCCCCGGCGATGCGCGGACCATGACCGCGCCGCAGAAGCAGCAACTGGCTTCCCTCCTCGAAATGAGCGTTCGTGAGCTCGATGGCAAGATTGCCTCGGAAAAGACCTTTACCTTCGTCAAGCGCCAGTTGCCCCCGGAAACGGCTGACCGCATCGCCGCGCTCAAATTGCCCGGCATCCATCAGGAGCTGGAATACCGCCGCTATTATCCGACTGGTGACATGACCGCCCACATCGTCGGCTTTACCGGCGTGGACGGCAAGGGCCTGGAAGGTGTCGAGCTGGCCTTCCAGCAAAGCCTGCTCGGCCACCCCGGCAGTCGCACGGTGATTCGCGACCGGCGCGGCAGCATCGTCGAGGACGTCGGCGCAACCAAGCCGCCGCAGGATGGCAAGGACGTCCGTCTGGCGCTCGACTCGAAAATCCAGTATCTGGCCTACAGCAACCTCAAGCTGGCAGTCGAGACCAACAACGCCAAGGCCGGCGGCGCCATTGTCATCGATACGCGCAGTGGCGAAATCCTCGCCCTGGTGAACTGGCCGACCTATAACCCGAACAACCGCCAGGGCCTGTCCGGCGGGCAATTGCGCAACCGGGCGCTGACCGACACCTTCGAACCGGGCTCGGTGATGAAGCCGTTCACAGCGGCGCTGGCGCTGGATCGGGGCAAGGTACGTTTCGATACGGTGATCAATTGCGCGCCGGGCAAATTGACCATCGGCACGGCGACCATTTCCGATGCCCACCCGCATGGCGCGCTGAGCGTCGCCCAGGTCATCCAGAAGTCCTCGAATGTCGGTACGGCCAAGATTGCACTCGGCTTCGCGCCCAAGGAAATGTGGGAAATGTTCGACAGTGTCGGCTTTGGCCAGGCGCCAAGCCTCGGCTTTCCCGGCGAGGTGACCGGTCGCCTGCGGCCGTGGAAGACCTGGAAGCCGATTGAGCAGGCCACGATGTCTTACGGTCACGGCATTGCCGTCAGCCTGGTCCAGTTGGCCCGGGCTTATACCGTTTTCGCCCGCGATGGCGAATTGATGCCGCTTTCCCTGACGCGTCTCGACGATACGCCGGTGCGCGGCATCAGTGTCTTCTCGCCGCAGACCGTGCGCGAAGTGCGGGCCATGCTTGAAATGGCGGTGCAGCCTGAAGGCACGGCGCCCAAGGCGCGCGTCGCCGGCTATCGGGTGGGCGGCAAGACCGGTACGGCCTACAAGGTCGAAGGGGGCGTTTACGCCCGCAAATATGTCGCATCTTTCGTCGGCCTGGCGCCGATCAGTGACCCGCGCCTGGTCGTCGCCGTGATGATCGACGAGCCGACCAATGGCGCCCACTACGGCGGCGATGTCGCTGGACCGGCCTTTTCTCAGATCATGAGCGGCGCCCTGCGCACCATGGGCATTCCGCCCGATGCACCAGTCCAGGTCGCGGCCGGGGCCGGCAAGGAGACGCTGTGAGCACGCCGCGCCAGATCCTCGATCGCCTGGAAGCCCTCGGTGTCGCGCCGGGCGGTGTGGCCGACGACAGTCGCCAGGTGCAAGCGGGCGACGTTTTCCTGGCCTATCCCGGCGACCTGGCGGATGGCCGGCGCTATATCGCCGATGCCATCGGGCGCGGTGCCGTGGCCGTGATCTGGCAACCGGGCGGCGAATTCGTCTGGAATCCGGACTGGGCCGTTGCCAATTTCCCGCTCGAGGCGCTGCGGCCGCTAGCCGGGCCGCTGGCCCATATGGTCTATGGTCATCCCAGTGAAGGCCTGTCGCTGATCGCGATTACCGGCACCAACGGCAAGACGACGATCAGCCAATGTCTGGCTCGCGTCTTCCCGAAACCCTGCGCGATCATCGGCACATTGGGCGCCGGCTTCCCCGACGCGCTGGTCGAGACCGGCTTCACGACGCCGGAAGCGACGACCCTGATGCGCTACCTCGCGGGATTCCGCGACCAGCAGGCTGCTGCCTGCGCCCTGGAAGCCAGTTCGATCGGCATCGAAGAGGGGCGCATGAATGGCGCGCGCGTCGATGTCGCCGTGTTTACCAACCTGACCCGCGACCATCTCGACTACCACGGCAGCATGGAAGCCTACGCGGCGGCCAAGCTGAAGTTGTTCACCTGGCCGCGTCTGCGCAGCGCGATCATCAATCTCGATGACCCGTTCGGCCTGACGCTGATGCGCGAAACCACCGCCATGCGGGTACTCGGTTATGCCATCGGCGAAGCCCGGCGCGATTTTCCGGCCCTGGTGCGCGCCGAGAATCTGGTCGATACGCCTTTCGGCCAGCGTTTCAGCCTGGTCCTGCCGAATGGCCGGGGCACGGTCGACACCAGTCTGGTCGGCCGTTACAACATCGCAAATTTGCTGGCCATCGCCGCCGTGTTGCACGATGCCGGCGTCAGCGTCCAGGAAGTGGTGCGCCGTCTTTCCGAGCTGACCCCGCCGCCCGGCCGCATGGAGCGCCTGGGCGGTAACGGCGAACCGCTGGTCATCGTCGATTACGCCCATACCCCGGATGCACTGGAAAACGCGCTCGGCGCCTTGCGCCCGACAGCCGTGGCCCGCGGCGGTCGTCTGTGTGTGGTCTTCGGTTGCGGCGGCGACCGCGATCATGGCAAGCGCCCGCAAATGGGCGCCGTTGCAGCCGCCCTGGCCGACCGAGTGCTGGTGACCAGCGACAACCCGCGCCGCGAAACACCGCAGGCGATCATTGACGAAATCATTGCCGGCATGAGCCAGCCCGAGGTCGAAGTCGACCGCAGTCTGGCCATCCGCCGGGCCATTTTTGAAGCCGACGAACGTGACGTGATTCTGCTGGCCGGCAAGGGCCACGAGCAATATCAGGAAGTCGCCGGCGTCCGCTATCCCTTTTCCGACATCGAGCAGGCGCAGGCCGCCCTGCTCGAGCGCAATAAAAACAAGGAGGTGGCTCAATGAAGTGGCTGCTCTCGCAAGTCGCGGCTGCCGTCGGCGGTCGCCAGGTCGGCGCCGATGTCGCATTGGATGGTGTTTCCACCGATACCCGGGCGATTGCCGCCGGCCAGTTGTTCATCGCCCTGCGCGGCGAGCATTTCGACGCCCACGATTTTCTCGCCCCGGCCGTCGCCAGCGGCGCCTCGGCCCTGCTGGTCGACGCCGAAGACAAATTGCCGGCCGGTGTGCCGGCTGTCGTCGTTGCCGACACCCGGCTCGCCCTGGGCCGCCTCGGCGCTGCCTGGCGGGCCGGTTTCAGCTTGCCGGTGATCGCCGTTACCGGCTCGAACGGCAAGACGACGACCAAGGAAATGATCGCCGCCATCCTCAAGGCGCAATTCGGTGCCGCCGTGCTGGCGACGCGCGGCAATCTGAACAACGATATCGGCCTGCCGCTGACCCTGCTCGGCCTGAGTGAGCGGCATCATGCCGCGGTGATCGAGATGGGCATGAATCATCCCGGCGAAATCGCCTACCTGGCGCCGCTCGGCGCGCCCAACGTCGCGCTGGTCACCAATGCCCAGCGGGCGCACCTCGAAGGCATGGGGGACATGGACGAAGTGGCCCGCGAGAAGGGCAGCATCTTCGCCGGCCTGCAGCCGAACGGTGTCGCCGTGGTCAATGCCGACGATTGCTACGCCGACACCTGGCGGACCATGGCGGCGCCCCACACAGTGCGTACTTTCGGCATCGATCACGCTGCCGACGTGCATGGCAAGGTGCACCAGCATGGTCTGGAAACCCAGCTCGAACTGAGCGCGCCGGAAGGTCAGGCCGCGCTGCGCCTGCGTATTCCCGGTCGGCACAATGCCCGCAATGCCGTGGCTGCAGCGGCCGCCTGCCTGGCCGCCGGTGTTCCGCTGTCTGCCGTGGTCGCCGGACTGGAAGGCTTTTCCGGCGTCAAGGGCCGCCTGCAGCGCCGCGTCGGCAAAAATGGCGCCGAAATCCTCGATGACACCTACAACGCCAATCCGGATTCGGTGCGCGCCGGCATCGATGTGCT
Source organism: Azonexus sp. (assembly GCA_049294655.1). GTDB lineage: Bacteria > Pseudomonadota > Gammaproteobacteria > Burkholderiales > Rhodocyclaceae > Azonexus. The sequence continues at coordinate 22,004 of JBAQDI010000019.1, read as the reverse complement.
GGCCGCGACCATCGGCCGCAAGCTGCTGGTGCTTGGTGACATGGGTGAAATCGGCGAAGCCAGTGGCCAGTATCACGACGAGATCGGCGGCTACGCCAAGAGTCAGGGCATCGACCGGCTGTACGCGCTGGGCGATGCCGCGCAGCAGGCGGTGCGCAATTTCGGTGACGGGGCGCGCCATTTCTGCAATCTGGAAAAGCTCGTGGCAGCAGTCGACAAGGAACTGGGGCCGGAAACGACCGTGCTGGTCAAGGGCTCGCGCTTTATGAAAATGGAACGGGTGGTCGCAGCGCTGATCGCCGAGGAGAACAACTGATGTTGCTGGAACTGGCCCAATGGCTGGCGCAGGATGTGCGCTTTTTCAACGTCTTCAACTACATCACCCTGCGCACGGTGCTGGCGGCGATGACCGCGCTGCTCATTTCCTTTGCCGCCGGGCCGGGCGTCATCCGCTGGCTGGCCGCCAAGAAGATTGGTCAGGCGGTGCGCACCGACGGTCCGCAAACCCATCTCGTCAAGTCGGGCACGCCGACCATGGGCGGCGTCCTGATTCTCATCGCGATCGGCATCACGACGCTGCTGTGGGGCGATTTGAGCAATAAATACGTGTGGACCGTGCTCGTCGTCACGCTCGGCTACGGCATCGTCGGTTGGTACGACGACTGGAAAAAGGTGGTTTACCGCGATCCGGCCGGCTTGTCGGCCAAGTGGAAGTATTTCTGGCAGTCGGTGCTCGGCATCGGCGCCGCGCTGTTCCTCGCCTTTTCGGCCAAGTCGGGGGCGGAAACCCAGCTCATCGTGCCCTTCTTCAAGACCGTGGCCTATCCGCTCGGCATCGTTGGCTTCATCACGCTGACCTACTTCGTCATCGTCGGCACCAGCAATGCGGTCAATCTGACCGACGGCCTCGATGGCCTGGCGATCATGCCGACCGTCATGATCGCCTCGGCCTTCGTGCTCTTCGCTTACGTCACCGGTCATGCGGTGTATGCCAAATATCTGCTGATTCCCTATGTGCCGGGCGCCGGCGAGTTGTGCATTTTCCTCGGGGCGATTGCCGGGGCCGGGCTCGGCTTCCTGTGGTTCAACGCCTATCCGGCCGAAGTCTTCATGGGCGATGTTGGCGCCCTGGCCCTGGGGGCAGCGCTCGGAATCGTCGCCGTGATCATCCGTCAGGAAATCGTGCTGCTGATCATGGGCGGCGTCTTCGTCGTCGAAACCCTGTCGGTGATGCTGCAGGTCAGCTGGTTCAAATACACCAAGAAAAAATACGGCGAGGGCCGGCGCATCCTGCGCATGGCGCCGCTGCACCACCATTTTGAACAAACCGGCTGGAAGGAGACGCAGGTCGTCGTCCGCTTCTGGATCATCACCATCATGCTCGTGCTGGTCGGGCTGTCTTCGTTGAAGCTGCGGTAAGCCATGGATCTCAAGGGCAAACGCGTTCTGGTCGTCGGACTCGGTGAGTCCGGACTGGCGATGGCCAAATGGCTGCATCGCCAGGGCGCGCTTGTCCGCGTTGCCGACTCGCGCGATAACCCGCCGAACGTGGATGCTTTGCAACAGGTGGCGCCGGGTGCCGAACTGGTAGCCGGGCCTTTTGTTCCGGCCGCTTTTGCCGGCATGGAGCTTGTTGCCCTGTCGCCCGGCGTGCCGAAGGCGACGCCGGCCATCGCCGCGCTCGATCTGCCGCTGATTTCCGAAATCGAACTGTTCGCCGCAGGTGTGCGTGAACAGGTACCGGGCTCGCAGATCATCGCCATCACCGGCAGCAACGGCAAGACCACCACCACGGCACTGACCGCCTACCTGTTGAATGCAGCCGGCGTGCCGGCCATCGCCTGCGGCAACATTTCGCCGTCGGCCCTCGATGCGCTGATGGATGCGCAGGATACCGGCGTTCTACCGCAAGTCTGGGTCGTCGAATTGTCGAGCTTCCAGCTCGAAACGACGCATCTGCTGAATGCCGCCGCGGCCACCGTCCTGAATATTTCCGAAGATCACCTCGACCGTTACGAAGGCAGTCTGGCGAACTACTCGAGCGCCAAGTCGCGCGTCTTCCAGGGCAAGGGCCTCATGGTCCTCAATCGTGACGACGACTGGTCGATGGCCAATGGCCGCTGCGGGCGCCCGATGGTGACCTTCGGTCTGAATGCCGCACCGCGCGGCGTCGATTATGGCTTTGCCGATGGCGCCATCTGGCGCGGTCAGGAAAAGCTGGTGGCACTGGCCGAGCTCAAGCTGTCCGGCCTGCATAACGCCGCCAACGCCATGGCGGCGTTGGCCTTGTGCGAAGCCGTCGGCCTTGCACCGGCCCGACTCGTCGAGCCGCTGAAGTCATTTGCCGGCCTGCCGCACCGCGTCGAAACGGTGGCCGAGATCGGCGGCGTACTCTATGTCGACGATTCCAAGGGCACCAATGTCGGCGCCACACTGGCCGCCATCGAAGGCATGGGTCGCCCGGTCGCCATCGTGCTCGGCGGTGACGGCAAGGGCCAGGATTTTTCGCCGCTCAAACCGGCGTTGGAAAAGCATGGTCGGGCGGTCGCCCTGATCGGCCGCGATGCCGCAGCAATCGGCATGGCCCTCGAAGGCAGTGGCGTGCCGACGCGCATTCTCGGCGACATGGAAGCCGCCGTGCGCTGGCTGGCCGGTCATGCGCAAAGCGGCGACTGCGTGCTGCTCTCGCCGGCCTGTGCCAGCCTCGACAGGTACAAGAATTACGCGCACCGGGCCCAGGCTTTCATCGACGCGGTGAAAGGGCTGCCATCATGATGATCGGAGCCCTCGATGCGCCGCGCCGCCAGGTGGATGAAATCGACTACACCTTGTTGTGGAGCGTGCTGATCCTGCTCTTCATCGGCCTGGTCATGGTCTATTCGGCCTCGATCGCCACCGCCGAGGGCGGGCGCTTCACCGGTCATCAGCCGGCCTATTACCTGGTTCGTCACGGCATTTTCCTGTGCATCGGCATGGTCGCCGCCGCCGTCGCTTTCCAGGTGCCGATCAAGCTGTGGCAGAAATACGCGCCCTATCTTTTCATGGCCGGCGTTGCTCTGCTCGCCATCGTGCTGATTCCTGGTATTGGTCGCGATGTCAATGGCGCCCGCCGCTGGCTGCCGCTCGGCTTCGCCAACCTGCAGCCGTCCGAGCTCATGAAAATGTTCGCCGTGCTCTATGCCGCCGATTACACGGTGCGCAAGATCAACGTCATGCATGACCTGAAACAGGCTTTCCTGCCGATGTTCGGGGCGATGGCCGTGGTCGGCATGCTGCTCCTGAAGGAACCGGACTTCGGCGCCTTCGTCGTCATCATCTCGATCGCCATGGGCATCCTCTTTCTCGGCGGTCTCAAGGCGCGGTTGTTTGCGCTGCTCATCGTCGGCCTGCTGATTGCCTTCACGATCATGATCATCGTCTCGCCCTATCGGCGCGACCGCGTGTTCGGTTTCATGGATCCGTGGGCCGATGCCTTCGGGCGCGGCTACCAGCTGTCGCATTCGCTGATCGCCTTCGGGCGCGGCGAACTGTTCGGCGTCGGCCTGGGCGCCAGCGTTGAAAAACTGTTCTACCTGCCGGAAGCGCATACCGACTTCCTGCTCGCCGTGATTGCCGAGGAACTCGGCTTTTTCGGCGTCGTTGCGGTCATCGCGCTGTTTGCCCTGGTCGTCCAGCGCGCCTTCGCCATCGGCCGCCAGTGCGTCCAGCTCGACCGCCTCTACCCGGCGCTGGTCGCCATGGGCATGGGCATCTGGTTCGGCGTCCAGTCCTTCATCAACATGGGCGTGAACATGGGCCTGCTGCCGACCAAGGGGCTGACCCTGCCGCTCATGAGTTTCGGTGGTTCGGGGATTCTGGCGAACTGCGTGGCGCTGGCGATTCTTCTCCGGGTTGATTGGGAGAATAGGCAGTTGATGCGCGGAGGCAAGTTATGAGCAAAACGATCATGATCATGGCTGGCGGTACCGGCGGTCACATCTTCCCGGCCCTTGCCGTTGCCCACAAACTGCGCGATGCCGGCTGGCGCGTCGTCTGGCTCGGCAATCCGGAAGGCATGGAAGCCCGTCTGGTGCCGCAGCACGGTTTCGAGATGGTCTGGGTCAAGTTTGCTGCACTGCGCGGCAAGGGCATCCTGCGCAAGCTTTTGCTGCCGCTCAACCTGCTGCGCGGTTTCTGGCAGGCGCTCAAGGCGCTGCGCCAGGTGCGACCGAATGTCGTGCTCGGCATGGGCGGCTACATCACTTTTCCGGGCGGCATGATGGCGGCGCTGACCGGCGTGCCGCTGGTGCTGCACGAACAGAACTCGGTGGCCGGACTGGCCAACAAGGTCCTGGCCGGGGTGGCCGACCGCATCGTGACCGGCTTCCCCGAAGTCCTGAAAAATGGGGTCTGGGCCGGCAATCCGGTGCGTCCGGAGATTGCCGCGATCGCCTCGCCGGCCGGCCGTTTTGCCGAGCGTACCGATGCCCTGCGTCTGCTGATCATCGGTGGCAGTCTCGGCGCCCAGGCCCTCAACGAGATGGTCCCCAAGGGCATGGCCCTACTTGGCGAAAACGAGTTGCCGCAGATCGTCCATCAGGCCGGTGAAAAGCATCTCGAGGCCCTGAAGGCCAATTATGCCGCGGTCGGTGTCCAGGCCCACTGCGTGTCATTCATCGAGGACATGGCCGGTGCCTACGAATGGGCCGATCTGGTGGTCTGCCGCGCCGGTGCGCTGACCATCGCCGAACTGGCGGCGGCCGGTGTGGCGAGCATCCTGGTGCCCTATCCGCATGCGGTCGATGATCACCAGACGGGCAATGCCAAATTCCTGGTCAATGTCGGTGGCGCCTTCCTGCTGCCGCAAAAGGATCTGAGTCCGGAAGCCATCGCACTGATCCGCAATTACAGCCGCAGCCAGCTGCTGGAAATGGCCGAAAAGGCCCGCAGCCTGGCCAAGCCCGATGCCACCGCAGAAGTGGCCAACATCTGCGCCGAGAGTGCGAAATAAATGAAACATAAAGTCAAACATATCCATTTTGTCGGGGTCGGCGGTTCCGGCATGAGCGGCATCGCCGAAGTGCTGGTGCACCTCGGCTATGTCGTCAGTGGTTCCGATCTCGCGGCCAGCGCGACGACCCGCCGCCTCGAAGGCGAGGGCATCCGGGTGATGATCGGCCATGCCGCCGGGAACATCCAGGGCGCCCAGGCCGTCGTCGTGTCGACGGCCGTCAAGGCCGATAACCCGGAAGTCATGGCGGCTCGCGAAAAACAGATTCCGGTCGTGCCGCGCGCCCAGATGCTGGCCGAACTGATGCGCCTGAAGCGCGGCATCGCCATTGCCGGTACGCACGGCAAGACGACGACGACCAGCCTGGTGACCAGCATTCTGGCCGAGGGCGGTATCGATCCGACCTTCGTCATCGGCGGTCGTCTGAACGCGGCCGGTGCCAACGCCCGCCTTGGTTCCGGCGACTTCATCGTGGCCGAGGCCGACGAGTCGGATGCCTCCTTTCTGTTCCTGTCGCCGGTCATCTCGGTGGTCACCAATATCGACGCCGACCACATGGAAACCTACGGTCACGACTTCGAGCGCCTGAAGGGTGCCTTCGTCGATTTCCTGAACCGCCTGCCTTTTTACGGCGTCGCCGTCGTCTGTGGTGACGATGCCAATGTGCGGGCCATCATGCCGCAGGTGCCGAAGCAGATCATCACTTACGGCTTGTCGGATAACTGCAATTTCTACGCCGAGAACATCGTCGCCGCCGACGGCCAGATGCGCTTCGACGTGGTCCGCGTCAATGGCTCGGTGTCGCGTCTATCGATCACGCTGAATCTGCCGGGCTTGCACAATGTGCTGAATGCCCTGGCGGCGATTGCCGTCGCGACCGAGCTGCAGATTGCCGATGCCGCCATCGTCAAGGCGCTGGCCGAGTTCAAGGGCGTTGGCCGGCGCTTCCAGCGTTACGGCGAAGTGGCCCTGCCGGCCGGCGGCAGCTTTACCCTGGTCGATGACTACGGCCATCACCCGGTCGAAATGGCTGCGACCCTGGCCGCCGCCCGTGGCGCTTTTCCCGGTCGGCGCCTGGTGCTGGCCTTCCAGCCGCACCGTTACACGCGGACGCGCGACTGTTTCGAGGATTTCGTCAAGGTGCTGTCCACCGTCGATGCGCTGCTCCTCGCCGAAATCTATGCCGCCGGGGAAGCGCCCATCGTCGCTGCCGACGGCCGTTCGCTGGCCCGTGCCCTGCGCGTCGTCGGCAAGGTCGAGCCGGTGTTTGTTGAAGATATCGCGGCCATGCCGCAAACGATTCTGGATGTCGCCCAGGCGGGCGACGTGGTGTTGTGCATGGGTGCCGGTTCGATCGGCGCCGTTCCCGGCAAGGTGGTGGAATTCAAATGAGCGGTTTCGGTAAAGTTGCAGTTCTCTTCGGCGGCACCTCCGCCGAGCGCGCGGTTTCCCTGAACAGCGGTTCGCGTGTGCTGGCCGCGCTGCAGGGCCAGGGCATCGACGCCCATGCCTTCGATCCGGCCGAGCAGCCGCTCGATGCGCTGAAGGGCTACGACCGCGCCTTCATCGCACTGCACGGCCGCCACGGCGAAGACGGTACCATTCAGGGCGCCCTCGAAGTCATGCACATTCCCTATACCGGCTCCGGCGTGCTGGCTTCGGCGCTGGCCATGGACAAGTTCCGCACCAAGCTGATGTGGCGCGCCGCCGGCCTGCCGATCCCCGATTACGCGCTGCTCACGGCCGCTTCCGACTTCGACGAAATCGAGGAAGAACTCGGCCTGCCGCTCTTCGTCAAGCCGGCCCATGAGGGCTCGTCGATCGGCATCAGCAAGGTCAAGGAACGCGGCGCCCTGCGCGCCGCCTATGCCGAAGCCGCCAAATATGATTCGCTGGTGATTGCCGAGAAGGGCGTCATGGGCGGTGAATACACGGTTGGCATCATCGGTCGCGGTGACGACATGGTGGCCCTGCCGATCATCAAGATCGAGCCGGCCACCGAGTGGTACGACTACGAAGCCAAGTACAACCGCGACGACACGCGTTACCTGTGCCCCTGCGGCCTGTCGGAAGCGAAGGAACTGGAAATTCGCAAGGGGGCACTGGAAGCCTTCCGCATTCTCGGTGGTCGCGGCTGGGGCCGCGTCGATTTCCTGATGGACGAAGAGGGCAATCACTATTTCCTGGAAGTGAACACCGCGCCGGGCATGACCGATCACTCGCTGGTACCGATGGCGGCGCGCGTTGCCGGCATGGAATACCCGGCCCTGGTGCGTCGCGTGCTCGAAATGGCCAGCAACGATTAATAGAGACGATGAATGTGGAACAAACCGCACCTGCTGAATGCCATTGCCGACCTGCTGATGCTCGCAGCGGCCGCGGCGTTGCTGGCCGCTGCGGCGGTCTGGCTGGTGCGTGTGCCGTCCTTGCCGGTGCGCGAGGTGGTGTTTGCCGAGCCGCTGGCGCATACCCGCCGGCTGGAAATCGAACAGGTGTTGCCGGGTTCGCTGAAAGGCAATTTTTTCAGCCTGAATCTGGAAAGCGTGCGCGGCGCGCTGGAAAAGCTGCCTTGGGTGCGCAAGGTCGAAGTGCGGCGCATCTGGCCGGCCCGGCTGGAAGTGAAGATCGAGGAACACCGGCCGACGGCACGCTGGGGCGAGGGGCGCAGCGAACTGGTCAACAGCTACGGCGAGGTCTTTGCTGCCTTGCTCAGCGAGCCGGAATTGGCGGTCCTGCCGCAACTGGCCGGGCCGACCGGTACGGCGCCGGATGTGTTGAAGCATTACGGCGAATTCGTCGGTGCCTTCCAGGCGGTTGGCGAACGGCCGGTGCAGCTGACGTTGTCGCCGCGTCTGGCCTGGCAGCTGAAGCTGGAGAACGGGATGTTGGTGAATATGGGGCGCGAGCAGCCCAAATCGCCGGTCGGGGCGCGCTTGCAGCGCTTTATCGAGGTTTATCCGGAAACGGTCGCCAAACGGGCGATACGGCCGGCAGTGGTGGATTTGCGGTATCCGAATGGATTCGCGATGAAAGTCGCGGGCGAGGGGAAGGGAAAGTAAGCATATGAGCAGGGATAACAAGGATATGGTGGTCGGGCTGGACATCGGGACGTCGAAAATCGTCGCGCTGGTCGCCGAGATCAATCAGGAAGGCCATCTGAACGTCATCGGCATGGGCTCGCAGGATTCGCGCGGCCTGAAAAAAGGTGTCGTGGTGAACATCGAGGAAACGGTGCACACCATCAGTCGCGTCGTTCAGGAAGTCGAACTGATGGCCGACTGCAAGGTGCGCGACGTGTACACCGGCATCGCCGGCAGCCACATCAAGAGCTTCAACTCGAACGGCATGGTGGCGATCAAGGACAAGGAAGTCACCCAGTCCGACGTCGAGCGCGTCATCGAAACGGCCAAGGCGATGCCCATCCCGGCCGACCAGGAAATCCTGCACATTCTCACGCAGGAATTCGTCATCGACGGCCAGGACGGTATCCGCGAGCCGATCGGCATGAGCGGCATGCGCCTCGAGGTGAAGACGCACATCGTCACCGGCGCCATCTCGGCTGCCCAGAACATTGTCAAGTGCGTGCGGCGCTGCGGTCTGGAGGTCAACGACCTGGTGCTGCAACCGCTGGCTTCGAGTTACGCCGTGCTCTCCGAAGATGAAAAGGATCTCGGCGTCTGCCTGATCGACATCGGCGGCGGCACGACCGATCTTGCCGTGTGGACGCAGGGCGCCATTCGCCACACCTCGGTGATTCCCATTGCCGGCGACCAGATCACCAACGACATCGCCATGGCGCTGCGCACGCCGACCCGCGAAGCCGAAGACATCAAGTGCAAGTACGGCTGCGCCCTGTCGCAACTGGCCGATGCCGCCGAGAACATGGAAGTCGCCGGCGTCGACGACCGGCCGAGCCGCAAGTTGAGCCGCCGCGCTTTGGCCGACGTCATCCAGCCGCGCGTCGAAGAGCTCTACGAATTGATCCAGAACGAACTGCGGCGGGCCGGCTTCGAGGAGGTTTTGTCCTCCGGCATCGTGCTGACCGGCGGCGCCAGCGTCATGCCGGGCATGGTCGAACTGGGCGAGGAAATCTTTCATATGCCGGTGCGTCTCGGTAATCCGAAATACCACGGCAGCCTGGCCGATGTTGTCCAGAACCCGCGTTTCTCGACGGCCTACGGCCTGTTGCTCGAAGCGCAGGCACAGCGCAAGCGCGGCCAGAAGATCCAGGAAAAGCAGGGCTTCAAGGATGTCTTCGAAGGCATGAAGTCCTGGTTCGTGAAGAATTTTTGATTTGTTGTTTGAACAGTTTTTTCAGAGGAGGTAGTCATGTTTGAAATTATCGAGAAAGACGAGGAAGCCGGCACCATCATCAAGGTGTTCGGTGTGGGCGGTGCGGGTGGCAATGCCATCGAGCACATGATTCGCGAAGGTGTTAACGGCGTTGAATTCATCGCTGCCAATACCGATGCGCAAGCCCTTAGCCGCAATGCCGCATCGAGCAAGCTGTCGCTCGGCAAGACCGGTCTCGGCGCAGGCGCCAAGCCGGAAAAGGGTCAGGAAGCCGCCCAGGAACACCGCGACGAAATTCGCGCCAGCCTGGAAGGTGCCCACATGGCCTTCATCACGGCCGGCATGGGCGGTGGCACGGGCACCGGCGCTGCTCCGGTGGTCGCTGAAATCGCCCGCGAAATGGGTATCCTGACGGTCGGTGTCGTCACCAAGCCGTTCAGTTTTGAAGGCAACAAGCGGATGAAGTCCGCCGAAGCCGGTATTGCCGAATTCTCCAAGCACGTCGATTCGCTGATCGTCATCCTTAATGACAAGCTCATGGAAGTCATGGGCGACGATGCCGATGTCGACGATTGCTTCAAGGCGGCTGACGACGTGCTGAAGAATGCCGTCGGCGGCATTGCCGAAATCATTACCTACCCGGGCCTGGTCAACGTCGACTTCGAAGACGTCCGTACGGTCATGGGTGAAATGGGCCGCGCCATGATGGGTTCCGCCGCCGCTGCCGGCGTTGATCGCGCTCGCATCGCCGCCGAACAGGCCGTCGCTTCGCCGCTCCTCGAAGGCGTCAACCTGTCCGGCGCCAAGGGCGTGCTGGTCAACATCACGGCGGCCAAGGGCGGCCTGAAGATGAAGGAAGTCAACGAAGTGATGAACACCGTCAAGGCCTTCGCGGCCGACGACGCGCACATCATTTTCGGCGCCGTGTACGACGAACTGATGGGCGATGCGCTGCGAGTCACCGTCGTGGCGACCGGCCTCGGCCAGGTTGCTGCCAAGCGCCAGACTTTCGAAGTCATCAATACCCCGGTCATGCAGGCGACCGGGACGCATGATGCCGTTGGCTTCTCAAGCGGTACGGCGATCGACTACAACCAGATTGCCGATGTGCCGGCCGTCGTGCGCAAGCGCAACGTGACGGTCGAGGCACTGGCCAATAGTGGTGTGGATCGTTACGACATTCCGGCTTTCCTGCGCAAGCAGGCGGATTGATGTAAGCAGCCTTTCTCTGAAAAAGGGCGGCGGCGCCTTGTGTTACAATGCGCCGCTCCCCAAATTATTCAAGCACTTGCATGCTCAAGCAACGTACGCTCAAGACAATTATTCGCGCCTCAGGTGTTGGCCTGCATGGCGGCGTCAAGGTCAATATGGCCCTGCGCCCGGCTGCCCCCGATACCGGCATCGTCTTTCGGCGCGTCGATTTGCCCGAGCCGGTGGATATTCCCGCCAAGGCCTTCATGGTCGGCGACACCCGCATGTGCTCCTGTCTGGAACTGGACGGGGTGAAAGTCGGCACCATCGAACACCTGATGTCGGCCTTTGCCGGTCTTGGTGTCGACAATGCCTGGGTTGACCTGGATGCGCCGGAAGTGCCCATCCTTGACGGTTCGGCAGCGCCTTTCGTTTTCCTGATCCAGTCCGCTGGCATCGAGGAACAGAATGCCGCCAAGAAATTCATTCGCGTCACGCAGCCCATCGAAGTTCGCGATGGCGACAAGTGGGCGCGTTTCGAGCCTTACGACGGTTACCGTCTGGCTTTCTCCATTGTTTTCAATCACCCGGCGATCGACAAGTCGGCGCAAAAAGCCGTCATCGATTTCGCCGAGCAGTCCTACACCCGTGAAGTGGCCCGGGCCCGGACTTTCGGTTTCATGCAGGAAGTCGAATACCTGCGCGAAAACGGTCTGGCGCTCGGCGGCGGTCTCGAAAACGCCATCGTCCTTGATGAATTCCGCGTCTTGAACCAGGACGGTTTGCGTTACGGCGACGAGTTCGTCAAGCACAAGATTCTCGATGCGATCGGCGATCTTTATCTGCTCGGCCATCCGCTGCTCGCCGCCTATTCCTCGCACAAGGGCGGTCACGCGCTGAACAACCAGCTGGCCCGCGAACTGCTCAATCACCAGGAATGCTGGGAGATTGCCACCTTTGAGGTGGCCGAGCAGGCGCCGCTTGGCGTCACGCGCTGGTTGAACCAGCTGGCCTGAGCGTGGGCCGCGATGGCGGCTTTTCCCCTTTTTTGACTTGCTGCTGTCGTTTGTCGCGACCCTTAGTCGCGCCGGGCGGCGCGCTCCAGCAGGCGGTCCAGAGCCGCGCGCAGCGGACCTTTCGGCAGCTTTTCGGCACTTGCGCGCAGAGCCTCGCAAGCCTCCCCGGAAATCGGCTTTGGGGTTGAAGTCGTTGATTGGGAAAGAATTTCGCGGGGTTGTACTTTTACCTCCATGTCGTTACACTGCGCCCCACCTTTGGATAACTCGCCGCACAGACGCTGACTCATCTGGCGAATCTTGCTGGCGACCGCACCGTTATCGGTGTGGATAACGACTGTCCCCGACTTGTAATTGGCGACCCGGGCCGCGTGACGAAACGCGGCCGGAGCGATGGCTTCGAAGCGGCGTGAGAGTTTGAGCAACAAGCGTGCATGGGCCATGAACCTGCCGGCGGCGACATCGCTGTCGAGATAGTGTTCTGGTCCGTTGTACATAGGAGGTTCCGTGCAGATTATTCTGGTATCGCGCCACTTGAAGGCGGCGCGGACAATCACCATTATGCCTCGCCACATCGTGGCGGTGCTGGCCATCCTGCTGGCCCTGGTCTTTTCGACCTCGGCCCTGTTTTCCTGGCTGTCGGTGCACCTGCGCCTGCCGCTCATCGAGGATCTGCTGCTCGTCGTACAGCGGCAGGAATCGGAAAAGAACCAGAACTACGTCAGCAACAACCTGCAGCTCATGGCGACGCGCCTGGGCGAATTGCAGGGCCGGGTCATGCAGCTCGATGCCCTGGGCGAGCGCGTTTCCGGCTTGGCCGGTGTCAAGCGCGAAACGGCGCCGGCCGCCGTCAAGCCGCCGCAGGGCGGTCCTTATCTGCCGCTGCCGATGTCGCCAGGCGAACTGCAACAAGCCATCGAGCGCCTGGCCAGCGAGGTCGATAACCGGGCTGATGAACTGGCGGTGCTGGAATCGCGCCTGCTCGAAAAGCGGGTCCGCGATCGCTTGCTGCCGACCACCCTGCCGGTCAAGGAGGCTAGCCTGGGCTCGAGTTTCGGGCGACGCAGCGATCCGATCAATGGCATACAGTCCATGCACGAAGGCCTCGATTTCACCGCCGACACCGGCACTTCGGTGGTTTCGGCGGCGGATGGCGTGATTTTGTCGGCCGGTTATCATCCCGATTTCGGTAATGTCATCGACATCGATCATGGCGACGGTCTGACTTCGCGCTATGCCCATTTGTCGCGCATCGACGTCAAGGCCGGGGCGCTGGTCAAGCGCGGTGTACTGATCGGGGCGATCGGCACGACCGGCCGATCGACCGGGCCGCACCTGCATTTCGAGGTGCGCATGCTGGGGGTGGCGCAAGACCCGGCCCTGTTCCTGAAAAAGGGTGTCGAGTTCGCCCAGGTCAAGCGTCGCTAAGCCGAATTCGAACTGAATAAGCTCATGCATCCGGCCGGCGTCAGCGGCCGGACATGGCGTGCTAGAATCGCCGCTTTGCGGCAGCGCGCAACCAACCATCGAATGCAATGATTTCCGGCCTACTCAAAAAGATTTTCGGCAGCCGCAATGATCGGCTGATCAAACAATATTCCCAGACTGTTCGCCGTATCAATGCTTTCGAGCCCGCGCTCGAAGCCCTGAGCGACGAGCAACTACGTGCCAAGACGGACGAGTTCCGCCAGCGCCACGCCAATGGTGAAACGCTCGACGATCTGCTGCCGGAAGCCTTTGCGGTCGTCCGCGAAGCCGGCAAGCGCGAACTGGGCATGCGTCACTTCGATGTCCAGATGATCGGCGGCATGGTCCTGCATTACGGCAAGATTGCCGAAATGCGCACCGGTGAAGGCAAAACGCTGGTCGGCACGCTGCCGGCCTACCTCAATGCCATCTCCGGCAAGGGCGTCCATGTCATCACGGTCAACGACTACCTGGCGACCCGTGACTCGGAATGGATGGGGCGCTTGCACCGCTTCCTCGGCCTGACCGTCGGCGTCAACCTGTCGCAGATGGATCATGAGACGAAGCAGGCGGCCTACGCGGCCGACATCACCTACGGCACGAATAACGAATTCGGTTTCGACTACCTGCGCGACAACATGGTCTATACGGCCGGCGAACGCGTCCAGCGCAGCCTGAATTTCGCCATCGTCGATGAAGTCGACTCGATTCTCATCGACGAAGCGCGCACGCCACTGATCATTTCCGGTCAGGCCGACGACCAGACCGACCTCTACGTGCGCATGCGCGGCATCGTGCCGCTGCTCTCGCGGGCTGCCGAAGAAAACGGCGAAGGCGATTTCTGGGTCGATGAAAAGGGCCACCAGGTCCATCTCTCCGAAGCCGGTTACGAGCATTCCGAGAACCTGCTCAGCGAGCATGGCATCCTCAAGGAAGGCACCAGCCTGTACGACGCCGCCAACATCACGCTGATGCATCACCTGAATGCTGCCCTGCGCGCCATGACGCTGTTCCACAAGGATCAGCATTACGTCGTGCAGAACGGCGAGATCATCATCGTCGACGAATTTACCGGCCGCCTGATGGCCGGTCGCCGCTGGTCCGACGGCCTGCACCAGGCGGTGGAAGCCAAGGAAGGCGTCGCCATCCAGGCCGAGAACCAGACCCTGGCCTCGATCACCTTCCAGAACTATTTCCGTATGTACGGCAAGCTGGCCGGCATGACCGGCACGGCCGATACCGAAGCCTACGAATTCCACCAGATCTACGGTCTGGAAACTGTCGTCGTGCCGACCCATCGGCCGATGGTCCGCAAGGACATGAACGACCTGGTCTTCAAGACGGCCGACGAAAAGCACACGGCGATCATCGCCGACATCCGCGAGTGCGCCAAGCGTGGTCAGCCGGTACTGGTTGGCACGACCTCGATCGAAGCCTCCGAACTGCTCTCCGGCCTGCTCGACAAGGAAGGCCTGGCGCACAACGTACTCAATGCCAAGCAGCATGCCCGCGAAGCCGAGATCGTCATCGAAGCCGGCCGGCCGGGCGTCATCACCATCGCCACCAACATGGCCGGTCGCGGTACCGACATCGTCTTGGGCGGCAGCATCGAAAAAGCCACCTCGGCGATCAAGCACGACGAAACCCTGCCGGAAGCCGAGCGCGACGCGAAAATCGCCGAAATGCGCGGCGAATGGCAGAAGGCGCACGATCAGGTGCTCGCTTCGGGTGGTCTGCACATCATCGGTTCCGAACGCCACGAATCGCGCCGCATCGACAACCAGTTGCGCGGTCGCGCCGGTCGCCAGGGCGATGCCGGTTCCTCGCGCTTCTACCTGTCGCTCGATGATCCCTTGTTGCGCATCTTTGCCGGCGAGCGCCTGCGTTCCATCATGGACAAGCTCAAAATGCCGGAAGGCGAGGCGATCGAGCATCCGCTCGTCACCCGCTCGCTGGAATCGGCGCAGCGCAAGGTGGAAGCCCGCAATTTCGACATCCGCAAGCAATTGCTGGAATACGACGATGTTTCCAACGACCAGCGCAAGGTGATCTACCAGCAGCGCAACGAACTGCTCGAAACCGAAGATATTTCGGAAACCATCAGCGCCATGCGGCACAGCGTCATCGCCGAAATTTTCCGCACCTGCGTGCCGGAAGAGTCGGTCGAGGAGCAGTGGGACATGGAAGGCCTGGAACGCGCGCTGGCCGCCGATCTGCTCATCGAGGCGCCGGTCGCCCAGTGGTTCAGGGATGAGCCGACCTTGTCCGACGAGGATATCCTGTCGCGCATCGTGCATCGCGCCGACGAGGTCTACCAGGCCAAGGTCGAACTGGTCGGGGCCGAGAACTTCCACCAGTTCGAACGCAACGTCATGTTGCAAAGCCTCGACAGCCACTGGCGCGAACATCTGGCGGCGCTCGACCACCTGCGCCAGGGCATCCATCTGCGCGGTTACGCCCAGAAGAACCCGAAGCAGGAATACAAGCGCGAAGCCTTTGAGCTGTTCGAAGGCCTGCTCGATCTGGTGCGCAAGGAAGTCACCCGTATCGTGTTCACCGTGCAGATCCGTTCGCCGGAAGACATCGAGGAAACCGCGCCGCATGCCGACGTGCAGAATGTCCAGTATCAGCACACCGATTTCGACGAGGTGCTGGACGAGGTCGAAGGCGCGGGGCAGCAGCAACCAGCCGACAGCGGCCCGAAAATCGGGCGCAACGACCCCTGCCCCTGCGGTTCCGGCAAGAAATACAAGCACTGCCATGGGAAGCTTAGCTGATAGTTGTTAGTCGGTAGTTGTTAGCTGTTAGTCGCTTCTGGCTAATAGCTAACGACTAATGACTAAGTACTAATAACTCGATCCTGGATCCTAAAATGCCCGTCAATTACGCTACGCCCGCTGCCGATCAACTCTTTCCGGTGGCCGGCATTCGACTCGGTGTTGCCGAGGCTGAAATCCGCAAGAAAAATCGTCGCGACCTGACCCTGGTCGTGCTTGATACCGGCTGTACGGTGGCCGGGGTGTTTACGCAGAATCGCTTCTGTGCGGCGCCGGTTCAGTTGTGCCGCAAGCACCTGGCGGGCGGCAAGGAAATCCGTGCCCTGATCATCAATACCGGGATCGCCAATGCCGGCACCGGCGAGCCGGGCCGTCTGGCGGCGCAGGAAAGCTGTGAAGCCGTCGGTACCTTGCTCGGCGTTGCGCCGGAGCAGGTGCTGCCGTTCTCGACCGGGGTGATTCTCGAACCCCTGCCGGTCGACCGGATCAAGGCCGGCTTGCCGGCGGTTTTTGCCGATCTCAAGGCCGACAACTGGCATGCTGCGGCACACGGCATCATGACCACCGACACCGTCGCCAAGGCCGCCTCGCGCGTCCTCACGGTCAATGGCAAAAAAATCAGTATTTCCGGCGTCTCCAAGGGGGCCGGCATGATCAAGCCGAACATGGCGACCATGCTCGGCTTTCTGGCTACCGATGCCGGTATCGCCCAGCCCCTGCTCGATGCGCTGGTCAAGGAAGCGGCCGACGCCTCCTTCAACTGCATCACCGTTGATGGCGATACCTCGACCAATGACTCCTTCGTGATGATTGCCTCCGGCCAGTCCGGCGCCAGCTTCACGGCGGCCAGCGACGCCGGCTGGGCGGAAGTCAAGGCGGCGATCATCGCCGTCTCGGTCGAACTGGCGCAGGCCATCGTGCGTGACGGCGAAGGTGCCACCAAGTTCATCACCGTGGCGGTCGAAGGCGGCAAGACGATCGCGGAATGCCGTCAGGTCGGTTATGCCATCGGCCACTCGCCGCTCGTCAAGACGGCCTTCTTCGCCTCCGATCCGAATCTCGGCCGTATCCTGGCCGCCGTCGGTTACGCCGGGATTACCGATCTCGACGTCGATGACGTCCGGGTCTGGCTGGACGACGTGCTGGTTGCCGAAAACGGTGGCCGGGCGGCGGCCTACCGGGAAGAGGACGGGGCCCGCGTCATGGCCCAGGCCGAAATCACCGTGCGTGTCGACCTCGGGCGCGGTGCGGCCCAGGCCAGCGTCTATACCTGCGACTTTTCCTACGACTACGTAAAGATCAACGCCGATTACCGCAGCTGATCCCCGGGTAAGCGTCGGCAAACAGCGGAGCCGAGCCATGCATGAACAGCACCAGGACCTGACCCGCAAGACGCTGGCCATCCTTTGTATCCTCGGCCTGATCGGGCTCACCCTGTGGGTGCTGCTCCCCTTTATGGCCGCCGCGGTGTGGGCGACGATGATTGTCGTCGCTACCTGGCCGCTCTTCCGTTCTCTTGAAGAAAGGTTGGGGCGGCGGCGTTGGCTGGCGGTCTTGCTGATGTCGCTGGGCATGCTGCTCTTGCTGGTCCTGCCGCTGTGGCTGGCGATCGACACCATTGCCGGGCATTCCGAACAACTGACGGCGGCTGGCAAGTCGCTGGCCACCAACGGTCTGCCCCTGCCGCCGGCCTGGGTGGCAGGCCTGCCGCTGGTCGGCGAAAAGATTGCCGGTGTCTGGCGCCAGTTGGCGCTCGACGGAGCGGCCGGGCTGATTGCCTCGGTAACGCCCTATGCTGCCGCAGCAGGCAAGTGGGGGCTTGCTCAGGTCGGCGGTCTGGGCGGCATGCTGCTCCAGTTTTTCCTGATTGTCGGCATTGCCGCCATCTTCTATTCCGGCGGTGAGGCCGGTGCCCTGTTGCTCCTGCGCTTCGGGCGCCGTCTGGCCGGCGAGCGCGGCGAACAGTCGATCGTCCTGGCCGGCCAGGCGATCCGTGGCGTGGCGCTCGGCGTCGGCGTCACTGCCATCGTCCAGACCCTGCTTGGCGGCCTTGGCCTGGCTGCGGCCGGCGTACCGTTTGCCGCACTGCTGTCGGCCGTGATGCTGATGCTGTGCATTGCCCAGATCGGCCCGATGCTGGTGCTGTTGCCGGCGGTCGGCTGGATGTACTGGCAGGGGGACACCGCCTGGGCGACGGCCTTGCTGGTCTGGAGCGTGATCGTTGGCAGCCTGGATAATTTCCTGCGTCCGGCACTGATCAAGCGCGGTGCCGATTTGCCGCTGCTGCTGATTTTTGCCGGCGTTATTGGCGGCATGCTGAGTTTTGGCCTGATCGGCATTTTTGTCGGCCCGGTCGTCCTGGCCGTGACCTGGACCTTGATGTTGGCCTGGATCGAGGACGTGCTGGGCAAGGATCCGGCGGATGCCCCGCCACCTGTCGAGCCGCCGCCGGAGTCAGTGCCGGCGGAGCCGGATCAGGCGGAACCAGCCGCCAGCTAGCGCTGGCTGGTCGTTTTCCCGGTGCAATTCCGGGGTCTCGGTGAGCAGCTCTTCAAACACCACGTCGAGTCGCGTGGCGACGCGGCGCGACAGCGGATTGAGCAGGCGGCGCAGCAAGGCCGGCTGGCCGGGCCTGAGAAATTTGTCAAAAACCAGCACGACCCCGCCCGGCCGCAGGATGCGGGCGATCTCGCCGAGGCAGCGGGCCGGTTGTGGCACGACCGCCAGAATCAGATGCAGGACCGCGCAATCGAAACTGGCATCGGCGAACGGCAGGCGCTGGGCATCGCCGCGCAGCGCGACAAAATCGATGGAGGCGGGCTGGCTCAGGGCGCGCTGGAGCATGGCCCGGTTCAGTTCCAGCCCGACATACTGGTGCTGGCTGGGCAGATGGGGCAGATCGAGACCGGTGCCGACGCCGCACAGCAGAACCCGGCCCGCCTCGGCCGGCAATGCGGCAAGACTGCGTCGCCGGGCGGCTTGTGTGGCTTGCCGGAGGGCCGTGTCGTAAAACGGGGCGAGCAACGTATAGCTGTGTTTCAGACTCATCGGATTGACCTGTGCAAAATGACGCCGCGGGCCACGGCCAGTTGACGTCCGGCCGGATTCCTAGCGGCGGAAACGTTGGCCCTTGTAGCTGAATACCGCGTTTTCACCGACTATTTTTTCCAGGCGCAGGCCGGGGGCGACCTCCTCGCCTTCGCGTACCAGTTTGTCGTTGATGATCGCCAGATTGGCGCCCTGCTCGTCGTTGATGTAGCCGGAGATATTCATTGGCGGCAGGCCCTTCGGCAAGTCGCCCGAGGCCTCGGGTTTTACGCTGTTGGGCAGGCTCGCCAGGGGCTCCGGCCCGGCGCCGGCCAACGGCAGGCTGCGCATTTTGTTCGGGGGGATGGGCGTTTTGGTCAGCGGCACGCTATCGGCACTTGGCGGCTTCTGCGCCGGAGCCGGTCTGCGCTGCGCCACGACCTCTGCCACGGGGGCTGGCGGGGTAACGGCAGGCGGTGTCGGCGGGATAACGAGCGCCGGGGAAGGGGCGGGTTTTTCGTCGGTCCCGTGTTTGGCCGGTCCCGAAAGAATGCGCCATGCCCCGCCGGCCAGCACCGCCGCAGCGAGCAGGCCGGCGCTGCCGAGCAGGACGTTGCGCAGGGGGGTGTTCGGCGCGTGTTTGAGGGTCGCCGGGTAAAGCATGCCGACGCCGCCTCCGGCCGCGATCTGGCGTTCCTGTTCCGACTTACGCAGGGCGTCGAGAATGTAGGACATGCTCAGTTCCCCCGGTTGCTGGTCAGGCTTGGTCCGCCTTGACCACTGCGGGCATTGATGCGGATGGCGGTGAGCGGGCCGACATAACCGTCCGGCTGGATACCCTCGGCCAGTTGGAAGGCGCGAATGCGCCGGGTGAGGGCGGTATCGAAAATACCCTTGCCATCGTCCGGCGTGCCGTCGATGCGGCTCATTGCCTGGCGGAGCCAGCTCAAGGCCGGGCCTTGCCGGCTCAGTGTGGCCTGGTCGCGGAAACCGGGCGGCGCTTTCCAGATCAGGGTGAAATTTCCCGACCAGGCAGTGGCCAGTTCGCTCAGGGCGACTTGTCTTTCGTCACCGGCGACGGACAAGGTGGCCTTCCGGAGATCAAGGCTGGACAGGGTGGCAGCGTATTCACGACCGTCGGGGCTGGCCAGATGGATGACTACGGGTTGGTCGAGCAAGCGCAGATCGGTGATGCCGCCATGCCCGACATAGCAACGCAGCCCGTGCGCTTCGGCTTGCCGGCAGGGGGCGACCTTGCTGCCGGGGGCGGCATCCAGGCCGTAGAGTTTGAACAGGGAGAGAAAAGCCAGTTTCTCGCTGTCGGCCCGCGTCATGTTGCTCGGCCAGGCTAGCCTTGCTGGCGCGGGCTGTTCTGCGTTGGTGGCGGGCGGTACGGTGTTGGCGACCGGGGCTGCCGGGACTTCCGGCGCACTGACCGCCGGTGCGGGGGGCGCCACCGGCAGCGGCGCGGCCAGCGGCGCCGGTGTCGGCTGCAACCAGGCCGTGACGACATTGTTCAGACTGGGGGCGCCGGTGCTGGCCAGACCGAGCAAGGCGAGCAGGGCGCCGGCCATTATCCAGCGCCGCCGCTGTGGCCGCCTGGCGGCGGTGACTTCGTTGATTGCCTGGCCCAGGGTCGCGGCGTCGACCTGTTGCTGGCCCTGGACATAGGTGCCAAGCAGGGCACGATCGCAGACCAGGTTGATCAGCCGGGGCACGCCATGACTGGCGCGATAAAGTTGCCTGATCAGGCGCTCCGGGAAAATGCCCTGACTGGCGCCGGAAACGCGTAGCCGATGGGCGACGTAGGCATTGACTTCGGGCGGCGTGAGCTGGCTCAGGTGATAGCGGGCAATGACCCGTTGCACCACCTGGCGCATTTCCGGCTTGGCCAGCAGATCCTGCAATTCCGGCTGGCCGATCAGGATGATCTGCAGCAGCTTGCGGGTATTGGTTTCCAGATTGGTCAGCAGGCGCAGTTGTTCGAGCACCAGCGGGTTGAGGTTCTGCGCCTCGTCAATGATCAGGATGGCGCGGCGGCCGCGCGCATTGTTTTCGAGCAGGCGGGCATGGATGGCGTCGACGAAGGCCTTGACGCCCGGGCGTTCGGCGGTCAGCGCAATGTGGTATTCCTCGCAAACCGTCTGCAGCAGCTCTTCGGTGCTCATCAACGGGTTGAGGATGAAGGCGACGTCGATATTTTCCGGCAGCTGTTCGAGCATGCTGCGGCAGATCGTCGTCTTGCCCGTGCCGACCTCGCCGGTCAGCAGCACGATGCCGCCCTCTCCCTGGACGCCGTACAGCAGGTGGGCCAGCGCTTCGCGGTGCCGATCGCTCATGAACAGGAAACGCGGATCCGGCGCAATCGAGAAAGGCATTTCGCTAAGTCGGAAGTAGTCCTTGTACATGGGCAAATATCCAGAATAAGCAGAACGGCGAGTCAGGTCCCGGTTGTTTTTGCCGCTGGCGTCAATGCAGCGTGCGCGGCATGGCCAGTACGAATTCGGGAATTTCGGCCTCGAAATGCGTGCCGTCCTCGGCCACCATCTGGTAAGTGCCCTTCATCGTGCCAACCGGTGTCGTCAGCGACGAACCGCTGGTGTACTGGAAACTTTCGCCCGGCTTGAGCAGCGGCTGCTTGCCGACGACGCCGAGGCCGCGCACTTCCTGCACTTCGTTGTTGCCGTCGGTGATGATCCAGTGCCGCGAAACGAGCTGGGCCGCCACGCTGCCGACGTTCTTGATGGTGATCGTGTAGGCGAAGATGTAGCGGTCATTTTCCGGGTCGGACTGCTCCGGGATGTACTGCGGCATGGGGTGAATTTCGATTTGGTACTTGTCGGTGTCGGGCATGGGATAATTTCGTCTATCTGTTTTTGTTCAGGGAAACATCATGTCAGCCAAAGATTACGTCATCGCACCGAGCATTCTGTCAGCCAATTTCGCCAAATTGGGCGAAGAGGTAGCCAACGTCATTGCCTCGGGCGCCGACTGGATTCACTTCGACGTGATGGACAACCATTATGTTCCCAACCTGACCATCGGGCCGCTGGTTTGCGAGGCAATTCGCCCGTGCACCACGGCGCCAATTGACGTGCACCTGATGGTCAAGCCGGTAGATCGCATCATCCCCGATTTTGCCAAAGCCGGGGCCAATATCATCACTTTCCATCCGGAAGCCTCCGATCACGTTGATCGCAGCCTGTCGCTGATCCGCGATGCCGGCTGTCAGGGCGGGCTGGT
>JBAQDI010000018.1:0-7946 GCA_049294655.1 Azonexus sp. | reverse complement strand
CCCTTCGGGGGTCCCTTGCGCTACTCGAAACCGGCGGGGGCTGCGGAACTCGGCCCTGCGGGCCTCAGACAGTCCTCGCCCTTTATCCGCCGCTTTCTGCGTTGCTCAGCGCCTCTCATGGGGACCCAAAAAGCGTCACGGAACGATGGTTCTGCCCATGAAGAACCGAGATCAGTTTTTTGCGGCCAACAGCTAGAAAAAGCGAAAAGCCGTTTCCACAGGCTCAGCCGAGACGCCTTACCGGGCCCCTTGGGAGGTGCCGAGCAACGCAGAAGCGCCGGGGGCCTTCGGCGAGCACTGTTTGAGGGGCGCAGCCCCGAGTTGCGCAGCCGCCCGGAGTTTCGAGTAGCGCAGGGAACCCGCGCAGCGGGCACCGACCCAGGGTCGCCTTCTTCTTTGGCTACTTTCTTCTTGGCGAAGCAAGAAGAAAGTACGCCCGCCCGCAAGGCGGAACCATCACGCAAAACAAGAACAACATCCTCCGTAGCCGAGACTAAAGCGGGTGCTGACCAGTGGCCCCGCCAGGGCGAAACACAGCGCTAGAACAAGCACGCACAAAAACCAATACGAGACAAAATCCATGAGCCAGTTGATCCAGCAACTCCGCCAGAATCTCCCCCCCCATCAGGTCATCACCGATGAACTGCGCCTCCTCGCCTACGGCACCGACGCCAGCTTCTACCGCCTGACCCCGGAAGTCATCGCCATCATCGAGTCGGAGTCCGAACTCCAGGCCCTCCTGAAAACAGCCCGCCAAAACAACCGCCCCGTCACCTTCCGAGCGGCGGGAACCAGTCTCTCCGGCCAGGCGATTACCGATGGCGTGCTGGCCCTGATCGGCGAAGGCTTCGCCACTTACGAACAGAACACCGACGCCAGCAAAGTCAAAGTCGGCCCCGGCATCATCGGTGGCGAAGTCAATCGCCGGCTGGCCCCGTTCGGCCGCAAGATCGGCCCCGATCCGGCCTCGATCAATGCCTGCAAGATCGGCGGCATTGCTGCCAACAACGCTTCCGGCATGTGCTGCGGCACGGCCCAGAACAGTTACCGGACGCTGGCCGGGCTGCGCGTCATGCTGGCCGACGGGACCGTGCTCGATACGGAAGATCCGCTCAGCGTCGCCGCCTTCTCGCAAAGCCATGCCGTACTGCTTGGCGAACTCGAACGCCTGGGGCGCAACACGCGCAACAATCCGCAACTCGCCGAGCGCATCCGCTACAAGTTCAAGATCAAGAACACCACGGGCTACAGCCTCAATGCGCTGGTCGATTACGAAGACCCGATCGACATCCTGGCGCACCTGATGATCGGCTCGGAGGGCACGCTCGGCTTCATTGCCAGCATTACCTACAACACCGTCGTCGAAGACCCGTTCAAGGCCAGCGCCCTGGTTTTCTTCCCGGACATCCGCACGGCCTGCGAGGCGGTGATTCGCCTCAAGCCGCAACCAGTGTCTGCAGTAGAACTGCTCGACCGCCCGGCCCTGCACTCGGTCGAGAACAAGCCTGGCCTGCCGGCCATCATGCGCGAACTCAGCGAAGAAGCCGCGGCGCTGCTCATCGAAGTCCGCTCGACGACGGCCGCTGCGCTGAATGAACGTATCGCTGCCGTGCATGCGGCCATGGACGGCATCGTCACGGTCGAGCCAATGGCCTTCTCGACCGACCCGGCGACCTGCGAGATGTACTGGAAAGTGCGCAAGGGCACCTTCCCCTCGGTCGGCGCCATGCGCCGGACCGGCACGACGGTGATCATCGAGGATGTCGCCTTCCCGATCGCCACGCTGGCCGATGCGACGCTCGACCTGCAGGCGCTCTTGCGTCACCACGGTTACCACGAGGCGATCATTTTCGGCCACGCCCTGGAAGGCAACCTGCATTTCGTGTTCACCCAGGATTTCGGCGATCCGGCCGAGGTCGAGCGCTACGCGCGCTTCATGGAGGACATCTGCGAGCTGGTGGTGAACAAGTACGACGGCTCGCTCAAGGCCGAACACGGCACCGGCCGCAACATGGCACCTTTTGTCGAGAGGGAATGGGGCAAGGAGGCGGCCGACCTGATGCGCCGCATCAAGCAACTGTTCGACCCGGAAAATCGCCTCAACCCCGGCGTTATCCTCAACGACAACCCGGCCGCCCACCTTGAAAACCTGAAGCCGATGCCGGCCGCCGAGGACATCGTCGATCGCTGCATCGAATGCGGCTTCTGCGAACCGCTCTGCCCCTCGCACCTGCTAACCCTGTCGCCACGCCAGCGCATCGTCAGCTGGCGCGAACTGGCGCGCCGCGCCGCCACTGGCGAGGCGCCCGGCGAACTCGGCGCCGACTATGTTTACCAGGGGCTCGACACCTGCGCCGCCTGCGGCCTGTGCTCGACGGCCTGCCCGGTCGGCATCAATACCGGCGACCTGACCCGCCGCCTGCGCGGCCGCAATCTCGGCGACACCAGCCGGGCGATCAACGCCTGGAGCGGCGAGCATTTCGGCGCCCTGGCCGGCGCTTCGCGTCTCGGCCTGAAAGTCGGCCACGCTGCGGCCGCCCTGCTCGGCGATAACCTCCTTGGGCGCCTGTCTGGCGGCGCCTGGAAGAAGGACATGCCGCAGGCCGGCCGGTCTCCTCTGGCGAGAACGAGCCAGGGCGATCCGGTGGTCTATTTCCCGACCTGCGGCGGCCGCATCTTCGGGCCGTCGGCCAGTGGCGAAGCCCAGCTCGGTGACGTGATCAGCGAATTGCTGGTCCGCGCCGGTTACGCGCCGATCCTGCCGGAAGGTTTCGACCAGTTGTGCTGCGGCCAGATGCTGGCGAGCAAGGGCATGGCCGAGGAAGCCGAAGCCATGGCGCAGACGCTGGAAGCAGCGCTGATGAAAGCTTCCGACAACGGCCGCTACCCGGTGATCATGGATGCCAGCACCTGCTCGGTACGCATGCAGGAGCACCTGGCCGGCCGGCTCAAACTCCACGACTTCCACGAATTCGCCCACGATGCATTGCTGCCGCGCCTGCTACTGCACAAGCAGCCCGGCCCGATCGCCCTGCACGTCAATTGCAGCGTCCGCAAGAACGGTTCGGATGCCAAGCTGAAGAAGCTGCTGGCCGCCTGCGTCGAGCAGATCATCGAACCGGCCGGCGTCACCTGCTGCGGCTTTGCCGGCGACCGCGGTTTCGTCGTGCCGGAACTGAACCAGCACGCCCTGCGCAAGATTCATGACCAGTTGCCGACCAGCTGCGCCTGCGGCGTGTCGACCAACCGCACCTGTGAAATCGGCCTGACGGCTGAGACCGGGCTGACGTATCAGTCCATCGCTTATTTGCTTGAGAAATGCAGCCGTTCCCGGGAAACATGTTGAGGATTTCCCTAACAGCAAAAGCCCGAACGAATTGCTAAGGTACGGCCCAGACATAAATTCAAGGAGAACACCATGTACAAAAAAATCCTGGTCGCCATTGACGACAGCGAAACCTCGCAATGCGCGCTCGAGGAAGCACTCCACCTGGCCCGCTGCAATGACGCCAGACTCTACATCGCGCACGTCGCCGACGAGACGCTGATGGGCATGCACGGCCGGACCTTTTCCACGTCGCTGAACATCGAGCATGCCATTCGGGCGATTGCCGATGCCGGCCGCCTGTTGCTCAACGAGGCGCTCAAGTCGGCCGAAGGCATCGACGCCGAAACCCTGCTGCTCGAAGCCCGCAACCGTCGCGTTTCCGAAGCCCTCGACGAAAAGGCCCGGGAACTGGACATCGACCTGATCGTCGTCGGTCGCCATGGCCAACGCGGCATTGCCAAGCTGATCCTCGGCTCGGTCGCCGAACAACTGGCGAAAATCGCCGATGCCTCCGTACTCCTCGTCAGGAAACACTAAATGCACTCGAACGCGCCCGACAGCAACAAGGACGAACCACTCAGAAACGATATCCGCCAGCTCGGCCGCGTGCTTGGCAATACGGTCCGCGAACAGGAAGGCGATGCCGTCTTTGACATCATCGAACGCGTTCGCCAGACCGCCATCCGGTTTGCCCGGGATGGCGATCCCGCAACCCAGGCCGAACTGGCGAAACTGCTCGACCCATTGCCGCGCGATACCACCCAGGCCGTCGTCCGTGCCTTCAGCTACTTCCTGCAACTGGCCAACATCGCCGAGGATGCGCATCACATCCGCCGCCGGCGGGCCCACGATCTGGCCGGTTCGCCGCCGCGCGAAGGCAGCCTGGTACATGCCCTGGACCAACTGGCCGCCCATCAGGTAGCGCCCGAAGCGGTCGCCGATTTCTTTGCCCACGCCGTCGTCGCCCCGGTGCTCACCGCGCATCCGACCGAAGTGCAGCGCCAGAGCATGATCCGCAACCACCGCGAAATCGCGCAATTGCTTGAACAGCGTGAACGCCAGCAACTGACGCCGGAAGAAGAAGCCGACAACGACCTGGCGCTGGCCAATTCCGTGCTCACGCTGTGGCAGACCCGGATGCTGCGCCCGGTGCGCCTCAAAGTGCTCGACGAAGTCAAGAACGGCATCAGCTACTTTCAGGAAACCTTCTTCACCGAATTGCCGCGCCTCTACATTCAGGCAACCCAGCAACTGCAAAAACGCTATCCGGAAAAAATCTGGGCCCTGCCCCCCTTCTTCCGCGTCGGCTCGTGGATCGGCGGCGACCGCGATGGCAACCCCTTCGTCACCGCCGACATCCTGCAGGAAGCGTTGCGCCTGCAATCGGCCGCGGCGCTCAATCACTATCTCGAGGAAATCCATGAGCTGGGCGGCGAATTGCCGCTTTCCGACCTGCTGGTCAAGGTCTCGCCGGAATTGCTGGGCCTCGCCGAGCATTCCACCGACCATTCGCCGCAACGCGCCGACGAACCCTATCGCCGCGCCCTGTCCGGCATCTACGCCCGACTGGCCGCCACCGCGCGCAGCCTCGACCATATCGAGCCGGTCCGTCACGAAATCGGCCAGGCCGCAGCCTACGCCACCCCGGAGGCCCTGCGCGCCGATCTCAAGATCCTGACCAACTCCCTGAAGCTCAACGGCAGTGCCAGCCTGGCCGGCGGTCGCCTGCGCCGCCTGCTGCGCGCCGTGCAGGTGTTCGGCTTCCACCTGGCGCCGATCGACCTGCGCCAGAACTCCGAAGTCCATGCGCGCAGCGTTGCCGAACTGCTGGCCGGGGCCGGCCGCTGCCCGGATTACGAAGCGCTCGACGAAACCGGCCGGATCAAGTTGCTGGTCGAGGAAATCAGCACGCCGCGCCCGCTCTATTCGCCGTATATCGACTACTCGGAAGAAACCACGGGCGAGCTGGCGATCTTCTTCGCCGCCCGCGAACTGCGCGCCACCTACGGCGCCGCCGCCCTGCCCAATTTCATCATTTCCAAGACCGACGGCGTCTCCGACCTGCTCGAACTGGCCCTGCTGCTCAAGGAGGCCGGCCTGCTGCGCCCTGGCGCCAAAGCACAGCTCGACGTCAATATCATCCCGCTGTTCGAAACCATCGAGGACTTGCAAAAGAGCGCCGCCACCATGGCCGACGTCTTCAGCCTGCCGGCCTACCGCGAACTGATCGCCGGGCGCGGTGACGAACACGAAGTCATGCTCGGCTACTCCGACAGCAACAAGGACGGCGGCTTCCTGACCTCGGGCTGGGAACTCTACAAGGCGGAAATCGAGCTGACCCGCGTCTTCGCCGCGCACGGCGTACGCCTGCGCCTGTTCCACGGGCGCGGCGGCTCGGTCGGCCGCGGTGGCGGCCCGTCCTACCACGCCATCCTGGCCCAGCCGGCTGGTGCCGTGTCCGGCCAGATCCGCCTGACCGAACAGGGCGAAGTCATCTCGACCAAGTACGGCGCCCCGGACAGCGGTCGGCGCAATCTCGAAGTGCTGCTCGCCGCGACGCTGGAGGCCAGCCTGACCGATCACGAGAACCGCGTCGAGCCGGCCGAGCCATTCCACCCGGTGATGGACGAACTGTCGCAACGCGCCTTTACGGCCTATCGCGGCCTGGTCTATGAAACGCCGGGCTTCACGACCTATTTCCGGCAATCGACGGTGGTTTCCGAAATCGCCAGCCTGAACATCGGCAGCCGCCCGGCCTCGCGCAAACCCTCCGAACGCATCGAGGATCTGCGCGCCATTCCCTGGGTCTTCAGCTGGGCGCAGTGCCGCCTCATGCTGCCCGGCTGGTATGGCTTCGGCTCGGCCGTCGACGGCTACCTGCAGGCCAATCCGGACGGTCTGACCACGCTACGGCGCATGCTCCATGCCTGGCCCTTCTTCAAGAGCCTGCTTTCCAACATGGACATGGTGCTCGCCAAGACCGACCTGGCCATCGCCTCGCGCTACGCCGAACTGGTGGCCGATGGCGAACTGCGGACCCGCATTTTCGGCCAGATCCGCGACGAGTGGGAATTGACCCGAAAGCACCTGCTGGCCATCCTCGAACAGGACGAACTGCTGGCGGATAATCCCTTGCTCAAACGTTCGCTGCAACTGCGCTCGCCCTACATGGACCCGCTCAACCACCTGCAGGTCGAATTGCTGCACCGTCACCGGGCCGGCGAAACTGACGAGCGTGTGGCGCGCGGCATCCACCTGACGATCAACGGCATCGCTTCGGGATTGCGCAACAGCGGTTAAAATTGGCAGATGCCTACCATCAAAAAACGCACCGTATTCTTCGTTTCCGACGGCACCGGCCTGACCGCCGAGGCCCTCGGTCACAGTCTCCTGACCCAGTTCGAGGAAGTGGAATTCAAGCAGATCCGCATTCCCTTCCTCGACACCATCGAGCAGGCCCAGCAAGCCGTCGTCCGCATCAATGCCCAGGGCGAACTAGACGGCATGCGACCTATCGTGTTCACCACCTTGGTCAACCAGAAGCTGGCCGCCATCGTGCATCAGGCCGACGCCTTCTGCCTGTCTTACTTCGAAACATTCCTGGCACCGCTCGAAGCCGAGCTCGGCGTCAAGTCCAGCCATACCGTCGGCCGCTCGCACGGTTCGGCCGACAGTTCGGACTACAAGAAACGCATCGAGTCGATCAACTACACGCTGGCCCACGATGACGGCATAACCGATCGCGACCTGGCCGAAGCCGACGTCATCCTGGTTGCCGTCTCGCGCTGCGGCAAGACGCCGACCTCGCTCTACCTGGCCATGCAGTTCGGCTTGAAGGCGGCCAATTTCCCGCTGATTCCGGAAGACTTCGACCGCGGCCGCCTGCCCGGCACACTGGAAAAGCACCGCTCGAAGCTGTTCGGCCTGACCATCCAGCCGGAACGCCTGCACCAGATCCGCGAAGAGCGCCGGGCCGACAGCAAGTACGCCTCACTGGCCAATTGCCGATACGAAATCGCCGAAGCCGAAAAGATGATGCGCCGCGAGGGGATACGCTGGCTGGATTCGTCGACCAAGTCGATCGAGGAAATCTCGACGACGATTTTGCAGGAATTGAAGTTGCGGTGAAGGGGATGGCGCGGATTGGATCTGCGCCATTTTTTCGTTCGGAGCCTTCGTTCCACTGTGGGTTCCGCCCTTGCGGGGCGTCTCACTTTCTTTTGCTTCGCCAAAAGAAAGTAAGCAAAGAAAAGGCGACCCTGGGTCGGTGCCCGCTGCGCGGGTTCCCTGCGCTACTCGAAACGCCGGGCGGCTGCGGAACTCGGCCCTGCGGGCCTCAGACAGTCCTCGCCGAAGGCCCCCGGCGCTTCTGCGTTGCTCGGCACCTCCCAAGGGGCCCGGTAAAGCGTCTCGGCTGAACTGCCAGAACTCGTAATTGGCCGTTTTTTTATTTGGCCGCTGCTGCTGGTTTTTCCTGGGCAGAGCCGTCACTCCGTGACGCCTTTCGGGTCCCCATGAGAGGCGCTGAGCAACGCAGGTGGTCTGGGGGCTTTCGGCTTGCGTTGTCTGAGCCGCAGGCGAGTTTAGCAAGCCGCCCAGACCGCCGAGTAGCGCAAGG
>JBAQDI010000017.1:0-13258 GCA_049294655.1 Azonexus sp. | reverse complement strand
GGTCCAGCCGGCCGCCGCGGCGCCGGCCAGGCGCGTCGAACGCCTGCAGGGTTTCCTGGCGCCGGAGATCCGCGCCGGCCTGGTGACGGTCAGCGACTTTGCCGACCGCAGCGTTGTGCAGATCCAGGGTGACGGCCTGTTCGAACCAGCCAGTGCGACGCTGGCGCCGCGCGTCCTGCCGTTGATGGCCCGGATTGGCGAGGCGGTCGCCGGGGTGAAAGGTACGGTGCTGGTGCGCGGCCATTCCGACGACCAGCCGATCCGCTCGGCGCGCTTTCCGTCCAACTGGCACTTGTCGCAGGCCCGCGCCGATTCGGTGGCGGCCGTGCTGGCGCCGCAACTCGGTGGTTTGCGGGTCGATACCGAAGGGCGGGCCGAAAGCGAGCCGGTCGCCTCCAACGAGACTGCGGCTGGCCGCGAGCGCAACCGGCGGGTCGAGATCATCGTCTTTCCAGTCGCCGGGCATTGAGCGCTGGCGCCATGGCGGCGCCATCAACATTTAGGAATACGCATGAAAGTCGTTTTCAAGTTCCTCTTCCATCCGGTGCTGCTCGGCATTCTCGGCTTGAGCGCGCTGGCCCTGCTGATCTGGTTCGTCGGTCCGCTGATTGCCATCGGCGGCTGGATCCCTCTCGAATCAGCCCTGGCCCGCCTGATCCTGATCGGCCTGATTGTCGCCCTGGTGATTTTCCGTCTGCTCTGGCAGCGGCTCAAGGCGAGACTGCAGAATGCCCAGCTGGTCGAAGGCCTGGTCAAGGCCGAAGGCGGTGGTGGCGCTCCGGACAAGCGCGCCGCCCCGGGGGAAGTAGCGATCCTGCGCCAGCGTTTCGAAGAGGCCTTGCGCGTGCTCAAGGAGAGCCAGTCCTCGGAACAGACCAAGCAGGGGTTTTGGGCCCGTTTGTTGTCGATGGCGCCCGGTCGTTACCTGTACGAGTTGCCCTGGTACGTGTTCATCGGCGCGCCGGGCTCCGGCAAGACGACGGCGCTGATCAATTCCGGGCTGCACTTTCCCCTCGCCGAGAAACTCGGGATTCATCAGTTGAAGGGGGTGGGCGGCACTCGTAATTGCGACTGGTGGTTCACCGACGATGCTGTGCTGATCGATACGGCCGGCCGCTATACCACCCAGGATTCCGACCAGGCCAATGATCGCGATGCGTGGCATGGCTTTCTCGACCTGCTGAAACGGCATCGGCCGCGCCAGCCGCTGAATGGCGTGTTGCTGACCGTCAGTCTGGGCGACTTGCTGAGCCAGGATGCCGAGGCCGCCGAGCACCATGCCAGCGTGCTGCGGGCGCGTGTGCAGGAGCTCTACGAGCGGCTCAACGTGCGCCTGCCGATCTACGTGCTGGTGACCAAGGCCGATCTGATGGCCGGCTTCGGCGAATTTTTCAACGATTTCGGCAAGGAGGCGCGCGATCAGGTGTGGGGCGTGACCCTGCCACAACAGGGCGATCCCGCCGCCATGCTGCAGGCGCTGCCGGGCGAGCTGGCCCGTTTGCGCGAGCGCGTGCTCGATCTCCTGCCGGTGCGTCTGCGCGACGAGCATGATCTGGCCGGGCGCTGCGCGATTGCCGCTTTCGACCAGCAACTGGGTGCCACCAACCGGCTGCTCGCTGCCTTTCTCGGCAAGGTCTTTGCGCCATCCGGTTTTGACCATGTGCTGATGTTGCGCGGGGTCTATCTGACCAGCGGCACCCAGGAGGGCAGTCCGATCGACCGGGTGATTTCTTCGCTGGGCGCTGCCTTCGGCATGGGGAGCCGGATCATTCCGCCGCAGGCGGGCAGCGGCAAGAGTTTCTTCATTACCCGCCTGTTGCGCGAAGTGGTCTTTGCCGAACACCGCTTGGGCGGCACCAACCTCAAGTGGGAACGCCGGCGTGGTTTGCTGCGTCTGGCGGCCTTTGCCGGCATCGGCTTGTTTACCATCGGTCTGCTGGCACTCTGGGCCATGAGCTACCACAAGAACGATGCCTATATCGCCGCCGTGGACGAGCGCGTCAAGGCCGTACAACCCGTTGTGACGAACGCCAGCGTTGCCGCTTCCGACGACGTGCTGGGCATCCTGCCGGTGCTCGAGGCCGTACGCACCGTGTCGTATGCGGCGCCCCGTCCGCAGGGCGAGGCGCCGCTCGGCATGCGCTTCGGGCTGTATCAGGGCGACAAGCTCGATGCCGCCGCCCAGCAGGCCTACCGCGGAATGTTGCGCGAGGTCCTCTTGCCGCGCATCGCCCAGCGCGTCGAGATGCAGCTGCGCAATCTCGATCCGAACAATCTCGAATTTGCCTATGAGGCCCTGAAGAGTTATCTCATGCTGCACGATGCGGCGCACTTCGATGCCGAGGCGCTGAAAGCCTGGGTCAGCCTCGACTGGGAAGTCAATTTGCCGCGCGAGACCTCAGTCAAGCAGCGCGCCGAACTGGCTGGCTATCTCAATGCCCTGTTCAAGGACGGCGCCGTAGCCTCGCCCTTGCCGGCCGATAGCGCCCTGATCGCCAGCGTGCGTCAGCAACTCCTGCACTACACCCTGCCGGATCGCATCTACAGCCGGCTGAAGCGCCAGGGCGTCGGCAGCGAGTTTCCCGAGTTCACCATCGAGCGCGCCGTCGGCCCGGTGGCGGCGCTGGTCTTCGCGCGCAAAAGCCAGCAGCCATTGAGCAGCGGCGTGCCGGGGCTGTTCAGTTTCGATGGCTATCACAAGGGTTTCGGCCCCCAGGTCGAGCGCGTCTCGCAGCATCTGCTCGAAGAGGAGGTGTGGGTCCTGGGAAGTTCATCAACCAAACCCGATGCCGCCGGCACCAGGCAAGTGGCTGATCAGGTGCGCCGCCTCTACCTCAACGACTATGCCCGGACCTGGGATGATTTCGTCAAGGATGTTGCCGTCCAGCGCGCCGGCAGTCTGCAGCAGAGCATCCAGCTGGCGCGCGTGCTGTCGGCGGCGGATTCCCCCCTGCCCAAGCTGATGAAGGCGATGTCGCGCGAAACCACGCTGATCGTTGCCAGCCAGGACAAGCCAGCCGACAAGGGACAGAGCCGCCTGGTCGAGGCGAAGACAGAACTCGGCCGGATGCTCTTCGGTGCCAGCCAGCCGGGCCAGGTGGCGCCGGCCGGGGCCATCGAAGCCATCGTTGACGACCGCTTCGTGCCCTTGCGTACGCTGGTTACGGGCGAGGGCAACACGGCACCGATCAACGGGGTGGTGCAACTGGTCAACGACGTTTATGTGAACCTTTCGGCAACGGAAACCGCCTTGCGCGACAAGGTGGTGCCGCCCTCGTCGGATGCTGCGGCGCGCGTCAAGGCCGACAGCGCACGTCTGCCGGAGCCGGTGCGGACTATGTTGCAACAGCTGTCCTCGGCGGCCACCGGTCAGGCCCTGAGTTCCTTGCGCGAGTCCCTGTCGACTGCCGTGTCCACTCAGGTCGGCAGCTTCTGCGGCCAGGCGACCAACGGCCGCTACCCCTTCGTGCGCAGCAGTGCCCGCGATGTGACGCGCGATGACTTCGCCACCTTGTTCGGGCCGGGTGGCAAATTCGACGCCTTCTTCAATCAGAGCCTCGCCCAGTACGTCGATACCGGCACCTCGCCGTGGAGCTTCCGCAAGATGCAGGAGCAATCGCTGGGCTCGCCCGGTGGTCTGATCCAGTTCCAGCGCGCAGCGGTCATTCGTGACGTGTTTTTCCGCAGCGGCGGCAACCTGCGCCTGGATTTCAAGGCGATCGAAATGGATCCGTCGATCACCAATTTCACGCTCGATGTCGACGGCCAGCTGGTCAGCTACGCCCACGGTCCGCAGGTCCTGCAATCGGTACAGTGGCCGGGACCGAAGGGCGGGCAGCAGGTGCGGGTGCAGATCGCCCCGCCGGGGCCGCGCGGGACTTCAGGCGTCGCTACCGATGGTCCCTGGGCGCTGTTCCGCATGCTCGACAAGGCCAACATTACGCCGACCGCCTTGCCGGAGAAGTTCCGCGCGACATTCGTCGTCGATGGCCGCTCGGCGGTTTTCGAAGTGACCAGCAACAGCGTGCAAAATCCCTTCCGCCTGCGCGAACTGGTCGATTTCCACTGTCCGGGCGGGCTCTGAGCGTGGCGCCGGAAAACGCCATTCCGGGCTGGTATGGCAAGTTGCCGGTCCTTGGCGATTTCGCCAGCCGGCGGCTGCCGCAAGGCCTGGTCGCCGCCTGGGATGCCTGGTTGCAGCGTGGCATGGCCTACAGTCAGGAGCATCTCGCGGCAGCCTGGCTGGATTCCTACCTGAAGGCGCCGATCTGGCGCTTCGTGCTTGGCGAACAGACGCTCGATAACGAGGTCTGGGCGGGCATCGTGTTGCCATCGGTGGATCGGGTCGGCCGTTATTTTCCGCTGACGCTGTGCGCTGCGCTGCCCGATTTCAATTTTTCCGCCGAGGCCCTGGCGGCCCTTGACCGCTGGATGCTTGCCCTGGAAGAGGTGGCGCGTGCCGGTCTGGATCCGCAGTCTGCCCTGGCTGACTTCGAAGCCCTGCTAACTGCCTGTCCGCCACCGCTCATGCCGTCGTCGCCAGCCTCCGTACTGGGCCAGGCGCTGGCCCTTGGCGAAAGCTTTGTTCCCCTGGAAGTCGCGGGTGCCCAGGGCCTGCCCGGCCTGCTCGGTGATGTTGCGGCGAGTGCGGCGAGGGGCCTGTTTGCCCCTTGTTCCTTGTGGTGGTGCTGCGATCCGGACGGCGCGGCCGGCGGCTTTGCCTGCCATGGTCTGCCGAGTCCGGCGGTGTTCGCGCGCATGTTGCAGTACACCCCGACTCCGGCCTGATCATCGGCCGGGAAAAGGACTGGCGCCCCGATATTCCGGCTCAGGGCAGCAGTACGGTGGTTTCGCCGCTCGATTTGTGCAAAAGCAAGGTAATGGCGGTGTAGTTGTCGCTGTGCGGGTTGTCATGTTCCTCGACAATCTCCGCCATCCTTTCCAGCCAGTCCGCAGCGTCCGTCGCCGCGGCCAGTTCGCTGGCCATGCGCTGGTCGTCGACGTAATCCCACCAGCCGTCGCTGCAGATCAGGAAGGCATCGCCCGGACCGACCGCAATCGGCGGGCCGGAGACGGTGAGTTCGAGCTCGCCGGTATCGCCGATGGACGAGGTCAGCAGGCTGCGCATCGGATGATCGCGGCTCATCTCGGTGCTGCAGTAGCCCGCAGTGATCAGGTTTTGCACCATGCTGTGGTCGCGCGTCCGGTGGTGCAGCTGATGGTTGCGGAACAGATAGATGCGGCTGTCGCCGACATGCGACCAGACGGCTTCCTGGCGTTGCGCATCGATGAGCAGGATGGCGGCCGTGGCGCGCATGTCATCGCCCTCCGGGTTGGCTGCTTTTTCTGCCATGACAGCTGCCTGGGCAGCTTCGAGCAGGCCGATGGCTTCGTTCTCACTGACCTCCGGTTGCCGGGAGAAGCGTTCCAGAACGCTGCTGACGACCAGCTGCGCCGCCCGGTCGCCGCTGCCATGGCCACCCGCGCCATCGGAAACCACCCAGCAACAGCCGGTGTCGGACGTCCAGTAGCCGCAGGCGTCCTCGTTACGTTTGCGGCGGCCGGTGCGGGAAAGGTAGGCGGTTTGCAGATCGAGCATGGGATTCTTCAAGCGGCAGAAAGGTGTCTGCCGGTTCCTCAGTTATGGCTACGCCCGAGTTGTTCGATCTGGGCTTCATAGGCTTTGTTGAACTCACGGCCGAAAATCGAATGGAAGTCGTCTTCGGCTTCGCGCGAGATGTCGCTGTAGCGTTGCTCGAAAAGGTCCCAGAGCTTGGCCTTGCGGTTGGCCGGCAGGACGTTGTCGAGCAGGCTCCGGGTGGATAGCTGGGCCTCGATTTGGGCCGGCGTGAAGCGCCCGAGCACGCTGTTCAGGGCGGCCCGCATGCCGGCCGCAAAGCCGACCTGATGGGCGCGCAAGTCGTCATAGGCATCGCGCATCGCCGCGTCGGGCTGCATGAAGCCGCTGCCTTGCGGCAGGAGCAACTGCATTAGCGCGAAATCGACATCGGGCGAGAATTTCAGCGGGTTGTTGTTCTTGCTGAGAATCATCGTGATGTTGCTTGAACGTACCTCGCGTTTGGTCGCCGCCCGGGCGATCAGCAGCTCGATCGTGCCCTGGACGGCTGCGCGCAGCATCAGGCCGACATGCTCCATGAGTTCCGGTGTGATGCCGTTCGGCGGGTTGAGACCGGGGAGTCCGATGCCGCGGGCAAAGGCGGCGAGCAGGGCGGCGCTTTCAGCCGTTGCGACAAGGGGCGGCGATGCGCTGGGCCGGCCCGGTGGGTCGACGTTAACACTGAGGCCCGGCGTGGGAGCCGGGGCGTCGGTGATCGACCTGGTCGTTTCGATGGCCGGGGCTTCAAGCGGGGCGGGCGCAATTGGTGCCTCGTCCGGGGCTGTGTTGGCCCAGGAAATGACGCCACCCTGGGGGGCGGAAAGCGGCCGGGCCGCTACCTGTTGCGGCGGGGGCGGAGCAACAGGGGGCGGCGGCACGGGCGGCGTGTCTTTGACCAGTTGAGGCGGCGTGAAGGCGTCGTGCAATAAAGAAGAGTCGTGGCGTACCGGGTCGGTGCTGCGCTGCGCCGAAGCGCCACCGAACAGGGCAAGGGGATCCGCGCTGCCGCCGCTCAGTGCGCTCGGGGCGCCAGCCGGATCGCCGAGCGACGAATTGGCAAAGGGATCGTGCAGGTTGCCGACCGGGTCAAGGCCGAACAAGGCATTCAGCGAATTGGCATCGGAGGCCTGGGCCAGGCCGCAGATGTCGAGCGCTCTGCCCGGGGTGGGGGCGGCAGGCCGGGCGGGTGGGCTGGGGGCAAACGCCGCAAAGGGATTCTCCGCCGGGGTGGCCACTGGCTGGCTCGCGGGCGGCGGCGTGGTCGGGGCAAAGACGGCAAAAGGATCGTCATCCGAGCGCTTGATGGCGGGCGAAGCCGGTGGCACGAACGCCGCCGGGGGCGCGGGTGGCGGTCGATCCTCAAGCAGGCCCAGCGGATCGCCGCCCCGGGGCTGACTGGCTGGCATTCCGTTGGCGAAGAGCGGGGCCTTGCGGATCACCTCGACACGCAGCGTGTATTCGGCGATGCCGATCTCGTCACCGTCGCCGAGGGGGGCGCTGACGCCCTTGCCGAGTGGCCGGCCATTGAGCAGCGTCGGGTTGCCGCCGTGGTCGACCAGCAGGTAAGCGCCGGCCCGGTGCTGCACCTCCGCCTGCATGCGCGAGATATGGCGGTCGGGATCGGGCAGGATCAGCCGATTGCTCTCGCTGCGTCCGATGCTGCCGCCGCGCTCGTCGAATTCCTGGGCGAGCGTGGTGGGAGTGGGAGCGCCATTGATCTGCACGACACGGATGCGTAACACTTGCTTTTCCTTTCTTTGGGACAGCTGGCGACAGTGCCATCAGGCGGATGTTGTTCTGCAGTAGGTCCGCCGAAATGTCGGCGGGTAATTAGATTGCTGGCATGTCTTTCAAAGCGAATGGCATTTTAGCAGCCTGTTTGAAATTCTAATGGCATCATGTTTTCGGTGGCTGGTCCTTCGGATTCAGCGAAAGGAATATGTGCCCGGTTTCGATCGCAAAGGGCGCTTTCGATGCGCCAAACAGGCGAGAATTCGCTTATAGAGCGGATGACAGCGCTTTCCATTTCGCGGCTTGGCGCTTGTCTGCAAGCGCCAAGGCTTCCGCGCCTGGTTTGACCGGCTTCTTCGATGTGATGGGCGACAGAATCAGTGTTCTCGGAATCAGAAAGTCATCTTCGCGTTCCGCCTCAATTTGCTGATTGATTGATACGACCCACTGCTTGATGTTTTCTGGAATACCAACACCAGTTAGTGACGAGGAATCCATATTGACCAAGTCGCCATGCACCAACTCCAATCCGTTGGCAACGTCTGTGCCGATCTGATTAAGGAATTCTATCGGCCATGCGAAGCGGCTTTCCTTCAGGCTGGACCGGTTGAGTGGCCATGCGGAAGGCAGGCATAGCGCTAGTTCGAACCCCTTCGTAGGCAGCCCTATCGTAAACAGGAGTTGGTAATCGAATTTGGTGGGCGCGATGGGAATCCTGATTTTGCGGATTGCCAGTGTGTTTCCGGAATTCAGCGTGGTTTCACTGGCAGTCAGTGGATTGACGATTGCACCGATTGCGCGCTCGATGTGCTCGATATAACGCTGACCGGGAACGCCGCTCCAATCATGCACTTCAGTGTAGGGGCGGATTCCACCATGTTCGCGCAGTAGGGTCGCGACGGCATCTTGGCCTGTATTCAAGAACTGGTAGGCGATTGCTGCATCCAACGCAGTTTGGGGGAGTTGCAAATGCTCCCTATTGATTTCGGCTCCAGATGAGAGAAGGATTGACGCAATTTCTCGGTCACCACCACCTGCCGCTGCCATGAGTGGAGTATAGGGAGCGTCTGATGCCCCATCAGGTGATGCCCCGTGCTCTAACAGCCAACGAACACCTTCAATGTTGTTATCAGCAGATGCATGGAAAAGTGCGACGGGATCGCCAATTCTTGGAGATGTGGCATTTATGTCTGTGCCGAGCCTTAATAAACATTCACAAACTTCAAATTGCTTGTTTTCGATTGCAAGAGTCAAATTTATTGAGGGGCCTGCGCCACTCCACCCGTTGTCGATCAAGTCAGGGTGCAGTTTTGAAATTTCAACTATTGAATCTATGTCGCCTATTTCCAGGGCTTTTGAAAACCGAACGCGAATTGCATTTGAAATAACCATAATATTGTTCACTTATTAAAGTGTGCCACCCTTGGATAGAATATTTCCAATTTTTGAAAGTTCGCTTAATACGGCCGCTTTTCCCTTTTTATTAGCCAAAGTAAGTCGATCGCGAACCTTTCTGGCATATTCTATCGAGTGGCCTGCATTTTGGGCCCAAACGATATTCGGTACGTCTTGAATATCAATTTTACGTTTGCGCAAGATGTCGCGAGCGTCTTCAACAAGTTTCCTGTTTGCTGGTTTCCAGTGTGTAAAAGCGCCTTCCATAACGATGTGATGAAGGTGCGGATTTTTAATAGGAGGTGCGTTGCCGAGAACTTGTTTAGCATTGGCCGAAATGTTGCATTTCTTGAGGCCAAGCGGATCGTTCCATGCAAAAGCGTTGTTTGCGTAGGCGAAAATATTCGACCCTGCGGCCAATCCCAACGGATCCTGCGAAATAAACGCCCCAATCCCCGCATCAAAATACCGATGCCGGTTGTAATGCAGCCCCGTCTCACTATCCGCATACTGCCCCTGCAAACGCAGCGGATTATCCACTCGTTCTGCATGGAGCCGGGTAATGCCGCCCCAGGCGGCGTAGCTGGCTGCCCAGTGGACTTGTCCTTGGGTATCGATCAGCCGTGTCGGGCAGCCGTTCGGGTCATTGATGTAAAGCAGTGCTGAATTCGTTACACCCAGCATCGCCAGCGGCTCGAAGCTCTCCGGTCGGTAAACGAACTCCCTGGCCTGTCCGGCGATGACGTCCATCGCCATTGCATCGCCATCCCAGCCAAACCAGGTCTTGTGGTCGGCGGTTTCCTTGTACAGGCGTCTGCCCAGCGGGTCGTAGGCGTAGCTTGTGGTTGCCGGCTGGCCGCCGGCTGGTGTGCGGGTGCTGGCGATCAGGCGCTGGTTGGCGTCCCAGTTCAGGGTGGTCAGCGTGCCGTCGGCCTCCTTGCGGTGGGTCAGGTTGCCGGCCCGGTCGAAGCGGTAGTGCGTGCCTTCGTGCTGGCCAATGCGGTGCCAGTCGTCGCTCTTGCCGGCTTCGGCCGCGACGCTGCCGGCGCCGTGCACCTGGGTGACCAGCCGGTCGCCGGCCGGGTCGTTGAAGAAACGCTGGAGTTTGCCCTGCGGGTCGGTGTGGCTGACGATGCGCCCGAGCGGGTCATAGACGTACTGATCCAGCCCGAACTCGCTGTCTTCGCGGCGGGTCAGGTTGCCGGCCGGGTCGTAGCTGTAGCCGGTGGCGAATAGCAGTTGGCCGCCGGCGCTGGTGCGCTGGGCGGTGAGCTGGCCGTCGGTGTCGTAGGCAAATTCGCGTTGCAGGCCCGGGGCGAGTTCCTCGCCAATGAGCTGGCCGAGCGCGTCGTGGGTCAGGCGAATCGGTGCGTTGCCATCGAGGCGGGCGGCGCTGAGCTGGTCGAGCAGGTCGAAGCTGAATTCGATCGTGTGGCTGCTGCCCGTGCTGCTGCTGGTTTCGCGCTTGATGCGGTTGCCGACGGCATCGTAGGCATTGGCCAGGGCAAAGCACTCGCCCGTGGTGTGTGCCTGGGCTTCGGCGGTCAGCCGGCCTTCGGCATCAAATTCGCGGCTGACCTTGACCTGGGCGTTGGCGGTGGCGACGAGGTTTCCATTCGCATCGTAGGCGAAGCTCTCGCCGGGGCGTGGCGTGCCCTCCGCCGCGTCGGGTGGCAGGGGCAGCAGCTTGCTGGTAATGCGCCCGAGCGGGTCGCACTGGTAATCGATGCGTTGGCCCAGCGGGTCGAGGCTGGCGCTGAGATAGCCGCCGGGGTCGTAGGCATAACGCCGGCTCTGGCCCCAGTAATCGACTTCCTCGACGACCCGGCCCAGCGCGTCGCGCTGCAGGTGGTAAGTCTCGCCGCGCTGGTTGCGCACGCCGATCAGTTGCTCTTCGGTGTCGTAAAGGTATTCGACGACATGGCCGTCCGGCTGGATGCGGCGGGCCAGTTCGCCCTGGCCGAAATACTCCAGTGTGGTCGTCGCACCGTTCTCGTCGGTGTAGCGGATGAGATTGTCTTCGCCGTCGTAAGCGCATTGAATGGCACTGCCCGAGGGGAGTTGCACGGCGAGCAGGCGGCTCTTGGCGTCGTAGCGGTAGCGCGTCTGGCGGCCAAGGGCGTCGGTTCGGCTAGTCAGGTTGCCGAGCGCGTCGTGAATGAAGCGGGTCGTTGCCCCCTGCGCATCCTGCAGGCCGCTGAGGTTGCCCTGCGCGTCGAAGGCGAGCCGTGTCGTGGCGGCGCGCGGGTTGGTCACGGCAACGAGCTGGCCGTGTGCGTCGTATTCAAATTGGCTGGCGTGACCGAGCGGGCTGGTCTGGGCGACGAGCAGGCCGCGTTCGTCCCATTCCTGTTGCCAGGTGGCACCGTTCGGATCGGTGATGCTGAGCGGCTTGCCCTGGGCGTTGAAGCTGGCGCCCAGGCTGGCGCCGTCCGGGCGCTCAAGCACCAGCAGATTGCCGGAGTCGTCGTAGGTGTAGGCGGTGCGCCGACCGGCCGGATCGGTCACCGAGCTGGTGCGGCCGGCTGCGTCGTAGGTGTAGGTGGTCATGCCGCCGAGCGGGTCGATTTCGCTGATCGGCAGGTCATTTTCGTCGAGCTTGACGATGGAGACATGGCCCAGCGAGTCGGTGATACGCCGTTCGCGCAGTTCGTCCAGGTAGGCGAAACGGTAGTCGTAGAGGCCGTGCTCGCCCCAGGCGTGGACGACGCGCAGTTCATCGTCCGGCCCGGGCTCGAAGGCGTAATGGAAGGCCAGACCGTTGCGGTCGGTGTGGCGCAGCATGTGGTATTGGCTGGCGTCGTTGCCGTAGTCGAAGCGGTAGGCGGCATCGAGCGGGTCGATGACTTCGCGCAGGCGGCCGAGCTCGTCGAAGTTGTAGCGCACGAGGCTGTGCTCGCTGCCGCTCTGCGGGTCGACGAGGCTGACGCTGGCCAGGCGCGGCATGCCTTCGGCGTAGGCGAGGACCAGCTTGCGGCCGCTCGATTCATGGATGGCGACCGGCAGATAGTCGCGGTATTCAAAGGTCCAGGCGTTGCCGCAGCGATCGGCGATGCGGCTGACCGGGATGTAGCCATCGCCGGACGGACTGCGCCAGGCGCCGGCCTTGGCAAACGTGTAGATGCGGTCAGCGCTGGTGGTCAGTTGCAGGGTGTCGCCGAGGTCTTCGAGGCGGCTGCCGTCCATCAGCTCGGTGACAGCATGTTCGGGCCCGCTGCCGGCCGGCAGGCGGTCGAAGAACAGGTTGCCGCCATCCATGGTCTGGATGGTGACTTCGCCGCTTTCGGCATCGAGCGCCAGGCTGGTGTCGGCCAGGGTCTGCCAGCCGGGGCCAAGCACGCCGGCCTGGTCGGTCTGGCCGGAACTGTAGCTGCGCGTCCAGGCGATCGGGAGGTGGCCGGGCAGGCTGAAATCCTCCTGTTCGACGACGACGCTGCCGTCGAGCAGGTTGACCGGTTCGGCCCGGAGAATCGTGCAGCGCAGAAAGCCGGGCTTCTTGAGGCCGAGCGCATTGGCCAGTTTCTTGCGGGCCTTCTTGAACTTCTTCGCGAGTTTGCCGGCCAGTTTGCTCTTGGCCAGCTTGCCGAGGCCGGCCATCAGGCCCTTGGTGGCCAGACCCATCAGGCTGATGGTCGGCGGGCCGCCAATGAAGACATTGGTCGGAATGGCCAGATTGAAGACGGTGGGCAGCACGGAGATGCGCGGCCCGCCCTTTTTCCGGATGCGGAAGGGGGCGAGCATGCCGACGACCTGGCAGGAGAGCACCGGGTGGGCAATGTGCGACATGGGGTCGCCGTCGGCGTCGACGGTGGAACTGCCCATGAAAAGTTCGTCGTCCTTGTCCGGCGGCTTGGCAAAAGGGAAGCCGGGTGGAATGTGGATGGCAATGCCGGCCGTGCCGGCGGTCGCCCGCTTCATGCCGCAGACGCTCACCGTGGCGCCGATGCAGGGGATGTAGTCGAAGGGATCGAAGACCACCGACATGTGCAGCGTCGGCAGCGGCGCCGGGACGCCGGGCGGCACGATGCACAGGTGGATATCGACGCCCAGCTGCATGTCGCCGTGTTTGGCGGCCGGCATCATGAGCTGACTCCTTCCGCGGCGGGCGCTTCTTCGGCTGGCGGCAGGGGCGGCAGGGCGAGGTCGTCGTCGACCAGCCAGGCGGTTCCGAGCAGGGTGTTGCCCTGGCTGGCCCATGCCTGGAAGGCCGGAGCGGCGCTCGCCACAAGGGCCTGCAGGGCAAGGCCGGCGCGCCCGGCAGCGGCCTCGGCACCGGTGGCGCGCCGGGCGTCGACCTGCTCGAGTGCATCCGGGGTGCGTGCGGCGATGAGTTGCCCGGCCTGTTCTTCGCTTTGCTGGCGCACCGTTTCCAGATCGTCGGCCAGGGTGGTCTTGACCTGACGCATGCTGGCGAAGCGTTGCGGATCGAGTTGGCCCAGCTGGGCACTGATGGCGCTGCCGGCGGTGGTCATGCCGCGCGCTTCGGGCGGCAGGCGGGCCGCCAGGTTCAGCGCC
>JBAQDI010000016.1:0-109788 GCA_049294655.1 Azonexus sp. | reverse complement strand
CGACTGCTCATTCGCGGCTGAAGCCGCTCCTACGCGGGCTCCTGTCGTCTTGGTTTTTCCGGCCTACTCGGCGAAGGCTGCCGTCAGTGCGGCGATCATGTAGCTGTGATCCTGCACGCCGGCGCTTTCGCGGATGCTGTGCATGGCCCACATCGGCGAACCGACATCGACGCTGGCGATGCCCAGGCGGGAAGCAACAATCGGCCCGATGGTGCTGCCGCAGCCGAGATCGGTGCGGTGGGCGTATTGCTGGCAGGG
This sequence comes from Azonexus sp., assembly GCA_049294655.1. Classification (GTDB taxonomy): domain Bacteria; phylum Pseudomonadota; class Gammaproteobacteria; order Burkholderiales; family Rhodocyclaceae; genus Azonexus. The sequence goes on along the minus strand of JBAQDI010000016.1, from coordinate 109,530 downwards.
CACGCCGGCTTTCTCGCAGATGGCCATGAAGCGGGCCGCCGTGTCGGCGCCGGTACTGTAGCGCTGGTTGGCATTGCTCTTGATGACCGGGCCGCCATTGACCAGGACGCGGTGGCAGGGCTCGTAGGCGGCGGGGAAGTTCGGGTGCCAGGCGTGCGCCATGTCGGCGCTGATGAAAAAACTTTTCGCCAGCATGCGTCGCTGGTCTTCGCCATCGAGTCCGGCGCTGCCGGCGAGCCGGGCGATGACATCGGCGACGAAGCTGCCACCGGCGCCGGCGGCGCTTTCGCTGCCGACTTCCTCATGATCGAAAAAGGCGCACAGGCAGGTGGCGGCCGGTGCTGGCGTGGCGAGCAGGGCGCTCAGCGCGGCATGGCAGGAGGCCAGGTTGTCGAGCTGGCTGTCGGCGATGAATTCGCGGTCGGCACCCCAGAAAGTGCCCTTCTGCGTGTCGTAGGCGTTGAGTTCCCAGGTCAGCAGGTCGGCCGGCTCGACACCGAGCCGCTCGGCGATGGGCTGGCGGAAACGCGCCTCGGCCTTCGTGCCGTCTTCGGAAATGCCGAGCAGCAGCGGCAGCTCGGTCTGTTTATTGAATTTCAAGCCGCCTTCATTGACTTCGCGGTTCATGTGAATGGCCAGATTGGGCAGGCGCAGCAGCGGTTCGGCAAAGTGCACCAGGCGCGTCGCGAAACCGCCCGGCGTACGCACATTGACCCGGCCGGCCAGCGACAGGTCGCGGTCGGCAAAGGTGGCGAGGATCGGTCCGCCATAGACTTCGACGCCGAGCCGGACGAGGCCGGCGCTATCTTCGGCCGGCTTCGGCTTGAGGCGCAGGCCGGGCGAGTCGGTATGGGCGCCGATCAGGCGCAGGCCGCTTTGCGTTGCTGGCTGCGAGCCGACGATGAAGGCGATGATCGAGGAGCCACTACGCACCACGTAATAGCGGCCACCCGGCGTCAGTGTCCAGCGTTCGCTTTCTTCAAGGCGGGCAAAGCCGGCCGTCTGCAGACGCGTTTCACAGCTCAACACGGCATGCCAGGGGCTGGGGCTGGCGTCGATGAAGTCGAGCAGGTCTTGCGCCTGGGCGCGGGCGGCGGGGGCGATGGTCATCTGTTTTTTCCTTCGTGACGGCAGGCATCGAGCACGATATCGGCAATCTGGCGGTTGTAGAGCATGGCGACGTGGCCGGCCGCCGGCAGTTCGATATCCCTGGCGCCGGGCAGGCGCTGGTTGTCCTGTGGCATGACGTAATTGTCGTAAGGGTTGCGCAGGCTGAGGGTCGGCACCTTGACGGCTTCGCTGGCCATGTCGCGCAGCCACAGCGAGTCGGGCTCCATTTCGCGGGCATTGCGGCCGAGGCCGATGCGCGCCAGCTCCGTGCCTTGATGCGGGGTGGCCAGGGTGATCAGCTGGTCGACTTTTTCAATGCCGTGGCGCGCCAGGTAGGAGCGGCAGACCAGGCCGCCCATGCTGTGCGCGACGAGGGTCAGCTGTTTGGCGCCGGTCGCCTGGCAGACCTCCTCGATGCGCTGTTTGAGTTGCGGCACCAGTTTGCCCATGCTGGTGTAGGCCGGCACCATGCTCAGCGTGGCGACGGTGTGGCCGGCCGCTTCGAGGCGCCGCCGCAGCGACCACCAGCAACCGCGGCTGACGCCGTAGCCGTGTACCAGCAGGATCGGGTGGGCATCCGGACGCAGCCGGTCGGCCGGCATCCACAGTCGTTCGAGAGGCGTCAGCAGCAGGAAGGTGAACAGGAAGGCGAGGTATTCCTCGATGATCAGCCGGGCCCTGGCGGCAAAAGGCAGGGCCGGGGCCGGCGAGGCGAAACGTCGGGCGTAGCGCCAGGTGCGGGCGACCATGCTGGCGCGCAGGGCAAGCAGGCCGCCCAGCGCGAAAATGCTCGCCGCCGGCCAATCGAAATGCAGGAAATAGCGGGCGACAGCCAGGTAAACCGAAGTTTCCAGGCAGATCCAGATGAACAGCGAAACCGGGATCATGCGGGGCAGGCCGGGGTTTCGCTTTTCGGCAGCCAGACGCAGGCGCCTTTGGATTCCTTGTCGATGGCCGCCAGCACGCGTTCGTGCTCGGCGATTTCCTCGGGGGCGGCGCGCCGTACGATGAGCGGCTTGCGTTCGCGGGCCAGGCCGTTGGCATCGAGTTGCGGGCGGACTTCGGCGTCCGGCTCGATCATCAGGCTGTTCTGGCCGCGCGTCATGGCCAGGAAAACGTCGGCCAGCAGTTCGGTATCGAGCAGGGCGCCGTGCAGCGTGCGGCCCGAGTTGTCGATCTCGTAGCGTTCGCACAGCGCATCAAGGCTGTTGCGCTTGCCCGGGTGCAGATCCTTGGCCATGCGCAGGGTGTCGATCACGCCGCTACAGATGGTTTCGACCGGCACGCGGTCGAGGCGGCGCAATTCGGCGTTGAGGAAGCCAAGGTCGAACGGCGCGTTATGGATGATCAGCTCGGCGCCGTTGATGAATTCGAGGAATTCTTCGGCGATGTCGGCAAACTTGGGCTTGTCGGCCAGGAACTCAAGCGAAATGCCGTGCACCGCCTGGGCGCCTTCGTCGATTTCGCGTTCCGGGTTGGTGTATTTGTGCAGATGGCGACCGGTCAGCCGGCGATTCACCATTTCGATGCAGGCAACTTCGATGATGCGATGGCCCGAGCGTGGGTCCAGGCCGGTGGTTTCTGTGTCGAGAACGATCTGTCTCATATTAGTCGGTAGCTGTTAGTTATTAGTCGTTAGTTATTAGTCGGGTAGTTTTTAGTGTTTTTGCTAATAACTAACTACTACCGACTAACAACTAGCTCTTCGATTCCGCGATTGGCCAATGCATCGGCTCGTTCGTTTTCCGGGTGGCCGTTGTGGCCCTTGACCCAGACCCATTGCAGCTTGTGCAGCTTGACCTGGGCATCGAGCTGTTGCCACAGGTCGGCGTTCTTCACCGGCTTCTTGTCCGAGGTTTTCCAGCCATTCCTCTTCCAGCCATGGATCCACTCGTTGATGCCTTTGAGCACGTATTGCGAGTCGGTGTAGATCTTGCCGCCGACCGGGCGCTTCAGGGCCTCGATGGCGCGAATCGCCGCCATCAGTTCCATGCGGTTGTTGGTCGTTTCCTTCTCGCCGCCCCATAACTCCTTCTCATGTGGGCCCTGACGCAAAATGGCGCCCCAGCCGCCGGGGCCGGGATTGCCCTTGCAGGCGCCATCGGTGTAAATCTCCACTGTCTCTTCGCTACTCATTGTCTTTCCTTGTTGCATCCTTTTTGGGCGATCGGGCGCAGCGCCTTGGCGCGCACCATTTTTTTCCGCCAGTTGGGGGTGATCAGGCGCATGCCGTGCACCCGCTTGATGGCGCGCAGCATATAAACCCCGCCAGAAAAATTCCACCAGCGCTGGCCGGCATTTTCCATGAAGTCGAGGCGGCGCAGCCAGCGTTGTTGTTCGAGCGGCGGCACATAACAGCCGAAGCTGCCCTTGTCCACCTCGAAACCGAGCAGTTTGAGCCAGTCCTTGAGGCGGGTCGCCGAGAGGTAGCTGCCGTTCCACGGGAACTCGCCGCGCCGCTTGAGGTAGCGCTTGACGCCCCAGAGCGACAGCGGATTGAAACCGCTGATGATGACCTGGCCTTCGGGAATTAGCACGCGCTCGATCTCGCGCAGGATCTGGTGCGGATCACCGCTGAATTCGAGGACGTGCGGCAGGACGACGAGATCGATGCTTTGCGCGGCGAAGGGCAGGGCGGTGAAGTCGCAGCGCGCATCGACGCTGCCACAGGGCCCGGCATTCTGGCGCAGGGCAATGCGGTTGCTGCGCAGGAAATCAAATTGCGGCAGGCCGATCTGCAGCGCGTTGAAGCCGAAAACGTCGGCGACGGCGCTATCGAACATGCCCTGTTCCCAGTCCATGACATAGCTGCCCTGGGCCGAGACCAGCCAGCGGTCGAGATCGGGATTTGACATCCGGTCCGGCTGGCTCGATAGTTCCGGCATGTTTTCGATTTCTTTCATTCCCGCCTTCAAGGATAACTACATCTGGCTGCTGACCCGTGGACAACGCGCCGTCGTCGTTGATCCTGGCGACGCCGCCCCGGTTATGGCGCGGCTTGAGGCCGAAGGGCTGACCCTGGAAGGCATCCTGATCACCCATCACCACGCCGATCACCAGGGCGGTGTCGCTGCCCTCGTCGAACGCTGGCAGCCGACGGTTTTTGCGCCCGCCAGCGAGTCTATCACAGGCAGCAATCACCCCCTGAGCGGTGGCGAGTGTCTTGAAATTCTCGGTGAGCCGGTCCGGGTGCTGGCCGTACCCGGCCATACCCTGGGGCATCTGGCGTATTACGCGAAGGGCGCGCTGTTCTGTGGCGATACGCTGTTCGGCGCCGGTTGCGGGCGTCTGTTCGAAGGCACGCCGGCCCAGATGGCAGCATCGCTGGGCAGCATTGCCGCTTTGCCCGACGCCACGCTGATCTATTGCGCCCACGAATACACCGAGGCCAACCTGCGTTTCGCGCAGGCCGTCGAGCCGGACAATCCGGCCATTTCGGCGCGTGTTGCGAAGGTCGCGGCCTTGCGGGCGGCTGGCCAGTCCAGCGTGCCGTCTACGCTGGCCGAGGAAAAGGCGACGAATCCCTTTCTGCGCAGTGGCGAGCCGGCGGTGATCGCGGCCGGCTTGCAGCACGGCGCAGCCGATGCCTCGGCGGTGGCGATTTTTGCCGCCATCCGCGGCTGGCGGAACAGCTTTTAAGGAAACGCTGAATACTCCGTTTGCTGGCAGGCGTGGTGCAATGCGCCTTTGGCTTATTGCACCCTACAGAACGTAATTAGTTCGCGTCGAGCGTAGGGTGCATTAAGCGAAGCGCAATGCACCATCAGGTCGGTGCAATACCCGCCTGCTCAGAGTAATCAGCGGCTTTCTAAGCGTTTTTCTGGTGCAGGCGGCGGCTGACTTTTTCCAGCGTGTCGAGAACGCGCGCGGCGTTGAAGGGCTTGACGATGAAGCCGCTGGCGCCGCCCATGATCGCTTCCTGGACGGTCTCCGGATCGGTATTGCTGGTGATCATGACGATCCCGGTTTCCGGACGGGCGGCCTTGATGGCAGTCAGCGCCGCGAGTCCGTCCATCTCCGGCATCATGACATCGAGGCAGACGATGTCCGGTTTCAGGCGTTCGGCCATGTCCACGGCGATCTGGCCATTGCGCGCTTCGCCGACCACTTCGTATTCCTCGCCGCGCAGCATGGCGCGCAGGATGCTGCGCATCATGTCGTTGTCGTCGACGATCATCACCGAAGTGCGTTGGCAGACCACTAGTGGGCGTGCAGGGTGTCGAAGCGGCAGACGCGGTCGCGGCCGTCGTGCTTGGCTTGGTAGAGCGCCTGGTCGGCGGCGCGAATGAGTTCTTCGCACAGGTTGTTTTCACCCGGCACCATGGTGGCGATGCCGATGCTCATCGAAACCTGGCCGCTGGACGAAGCCGAGTGCGGAATATGCAGTTCATGGATGGCATGGCGGACTTTTTCGGCCAGGAAGAGGGCGCCGCCGACCGGCGTTTCCGGCAGGACCACGGCAAATTCCTCGCCGCCGTAACGGGCCGCAATATCGGCGCCGCGTTCCATGATTTTCTGGATGGCGTGTGCCACCTGGCGCAGGCAGTCATCGCCGGCCTGGTGGCCGTAAGTGTCGTTGAACAGCTTGAAATGGTCGACGTCGCACATCATCAGCGAGATGCTGGTCGAATTGCGCCTGGCGCGCCGCCATTCGCGGGCAATGTATTCGTCAAACAGCCGGCGATTCGGGATGCCGGTCAGGCCGTCGCTGGCCGACAGGCGCTTGAGTTCACGATTGGCGACATCGAGTTTGCGGGCCAGCACGACCAGCGAGGTGCGCATCTGGATGATGCGCTGCATGGCGCGGATCTTGGCGCCGAGCACCACTTCGCTGACCGGCTTGGCCAGGTAGTCGTCGCCGCCGGCCGCGATGCCGCGCTCGATGTCTTCATCCTTGTCGAGTGATGACAGGAAGATGATTGGCGTCCAGCCGCCGTTTTCTTCGAGGCCGCGCAGGCGCTGGGCCACCGTGAAGCCATCCATGTCCGGCAGGATGATGTCGAGCAGCACAATGTCGGGGTGTTCGGCCTGGAAGACCTCGATCGCCTGTTGGCCGGTCGCTGCCTGCACGGCGGTGGCGCCGAAACGCTGGACATACTCGGTGACGACCAGCAGGTTGGCACGCGAGTCTTCGACAATGAGGATTTTCATGACTGCTGAATTCAGGCCTGATTGGGTGAGGACATTGATCCTGTCCGGGCTGGGCAGCAGTCTAACGACAATAGGCCCTGAAGAACAGTAGTGCAGCTACCGTGATCAGGATGGCCACGCCGCTCCAGATCAGGCCGCGACGCAGTGCCAGGCGCGCTTCGAAGTGGGCGCCGCGCTGTCGTTTGTCGAAAAAGGTCTGAATTTCGCCGAAAGTGACGACCGTGGCGAGCAGAAAGAAGATCATGCCGCAGAACAGGAAGATGATCGGGCCGTTGGTCAGTTCGCGGCAAGTGCGGCTGGTCAGGCCCAGACCGCGCAGGACGGAATCGGTGCGCATGGCAAACTGGCCGACGGCGTAGGCGAGCAGGGCGAAGCCGGCGATCATGCCGATGGTCAGCCAGGTTTCGCCGCGTTTGAACAGCGCCAGGAGGCTTTTCAGTTCGCCCTGGATTTCGCTGATGGTTTCAGACAGCCATTTCATGAGTCTTTGCCGCGTTCCCGTGAGGTTCCTTGTGCTAAATTCAGGCTAAATTCAGCTCGACGACAGATTACCATGACCACGCAAACAGACATCAAAGCAAAGCTGGCACGCGCCCAGGCGACACTGCAAACCCCGCGGGCCAGGAAAATCGGCAAATGGTTCGCCGGATTCATCCTGGTTTTCGGGCTGTTCGGCTTTTTTGCCGCGCCGCCCCTGCTTAAATCCATCTTGTTGTCGCAACTCTCGAAAGAGCTGCACCGCGAAGTCAGCATCGAAAACATCGCCATCAATCCCTTTGCACTGACCGCCCAGCTCAACGGTTTTTCGGTCAAGGCCGAGGGCGGCCGGGAAGTCGTTGGTTTCGACGAGTTGTTCGTCAATCTTTCGTCGGCTTCACTGTTCAAGTTTGCCGCCGTGGTCGACGAAGTTCGCCTGCAGGGACCCCGGGTCGCCGTCGCCCGGGTGGCCGAAGGGCGCTACGATATTTCCGACCTGCTCGACGAATGGATGAAGCCCAAGGATGAGCCGGATACCGGCACGCCGCGCTTCTCGCTGAACAATATCCAGCTCCTCAACGGCAAGATCGTCTTCGACGACCAGCCGGAGGGCGTCGTGCATACGATCAGCGAGCTCAACCTCGGCGTGCCCTTCGTCTCGAGCCTGCCTTACCAGGCCGAAGCCCTGGTCGAGCCGAGTTTTTCCGCCAATATCAACGGTTCGCTGCTGGCCTTGAAGGGGCGCAGCAAGCCCTTCGCCGGGACGCATGAAAGCGAACTCGATCTCGATGTTGACCGTTTCAACCTGGCCGGCCTGCAGCCCTACCTGCCGGAGCACCTGCCTTTCCGGCTCGGCGCAGGAACCCTCGACAGCGAGCTGAAGGTGGTCTTCAAGGAGGTCAGCGCTCAGGTGTTCTCGCTGACCGTCATCGGCAGCGCCCATGTTTCCGGGCTGGCCATCGCCGAGAGCAATGCCCAGCCGCTGTTTGGCTGGAAGCGACTCGATGTCGATCTGGAAAATGCTGATCTGATCAACCGCAAATTCGCCGTCAAGCGGGTCGCGCTCGATGGCCTGGATGTCAGCCTGTCGGTCAATCGCCAGGGCGAGTTCAATGTGCTGGCGCTGCTCGAGAAGATGAACAAGCCGGTTGCCAAGGCGGCCGAGCCGGCCGCCGCAAAAACGGCCGAAGTCAAGCCGGCGGCCCAGCCGCTGGTATGGTCGCTCGGCGAATTTGCGCTGAGCAACGGCCTGTTGCGCTGGCATGACGATTCCAAGCTGACGCCGGTGGCCGGCGAGGTGCGTGATCTGCATGTTGCGGTCGGCAAGCTCGACAGCACGCTGGCCGCGCCCATCGTGATCGAGGATGTCAGCTATCAGGTCGATCTCGGCGAACGCTTTCGGGTCGAGAAAATGCAGATCAAGGACATGCGAGTCGACCTGAACGCCCATCGCATTGATATCGCCGAAGTGCACAACACGCAAACCCGCGCCAGCATGCTGCGCACCAAGGACGGCCAGATCGAGTGGGTCAGCTCGCCGGTGCTGAAAACCATCCGGGCGACCGATGCCAAGGTCAAGGACGAAAAGCCGTGGATCGGCAATGTTGCCAAACTGAATATCGAAGATCTCGCCTTCCGTTTCGAGGACAAATCGACCAGCCCGGCCGCGGTGCAGGAACTGGACGGCTTCAGCCTGCGTGGCGAAAGCCTGACCAACGAGCCGAACAAGACGGGTACGCTGGCGCTGCAGGGCAAGATCAACAAGAAGGGCAGTCTGAAGGTCGATGGCAGCCTGCAGATCATGCCGCTCAATGCCGCGCTGAAAATCGAAACGCAGGCCATTCCGTTGATGCCGCTCGAACCGTATTTCGGCCAGTTCCTGAACATCGCCCTGACCCGTGGCCAGGTTTCCAACAAGGGCGAGGCGACGGCCTTGTTCGACAAGGATGGCGTCTTCAAGGCCGGCTACAAGGGTTCATTTACGCTGGGTGACTTCCTTGCCGTCGACAAGGTGAACAGTGCCGATTTCCTGAAATGGCGGTCGCTCTACCTGGGCGGCATCGATTTCCGCTTGCAGCCGATGACCATCAATGTCGGCGAAATCGCGCTTTCCGACTTCTACTCCAAGCTCATCCTCAATCAGGCCGGCCGCCTGAATGTGCAGGATATCGTCAAGAAGCCGGAAGGCGAAAAGCCGGCCACGACAGAAGCCGCCGCCCCGGCGCCGACCTCGGCGGCCAAGACGGCGGCGGTCAAGCCGGTCGAGCCGGCCAAACCGCCCGTGCCGATCAAGATTGCCAAAATCACCTTGCAGAACGGCACGATCAATTTCTCCGACTTTTTCGTCAAGCCCAACTACACGGTCAATGTCACCAAGCTGGGCGGGCGGGTCACCGGCCTGTCGTCGGCCGCCGATACCGTGGCCGATCTTGACCTGCGCGGCAGCTACGCCAATTCGGCGCCGGTCAGCATCGTCGGCAAGCTGAATCCGCTGGCCGCCAAGTCCTTCCTTGACATCAAGACCGACGTCACCGGCGTCGACCTGGTTGGCTTCTCGCCGTATTCCGGCAAGTACGCCGGTTACAACATCGAGAAGGGCAAGCTCTCGCTGAGCCTCGCCTACAAGCTCGAAAACAATCAGCTGACGGCCGACAACAAGCTGTTCATCGATCAGTTTACCTTCGGCGACAAGGTGGAGAGCCCGGATGCGACGACGCTGCCGGTGAACCTGGCGATCTCGCTGCTCAAGAACAATCGCGGCGAAATCGACCTCAACCTGCCGATCTCGGGCTCGCTCGACGATCCGCAATTCTCGGTTGGCGGGCTGGTCGTCAAGGTCATCGTCAATCTCTTCGTCAAGGCCGTGACTTCGCCGTTTGCGCTGCTCGGCTCGATGTTCGGCGGTGGCGAGGAGCTGTCCAACGTCGAGTTCGCGCCGGGCCGTGCGGCGCTCAACGACGTGGCCGGCAAGAAGCTCGAAGCGCTGGCCAAGGCGCTTACCGAACGCGCCGCGCTGAAGCTGGAAATCACCGGTCGGGCCGATCCGGAAGCCGACAAGGAAGGCATCAAGCGGGTCGCCATCGAGCGTGCCATGCAGGCTGAAAAGGCCAGGGACACGCTGAAGAAGAGCGGCGAAGGCGTGTCACTGGAGAATATCGAGATCACGCCGGCCGAATACCCGGTCTACCTGGCCCGTGCCTACAAGGAAGCCAAGTTCCCGAAACCGCGCAACATGGTCGGTCTGCAGAAGGATCTGCCGCTCGAGGAAATGGAAAAGCTCATGCTGACCAACCTGCCGGCCAGCGAGGACGATATGAAGGCGCTGGCGGCCCGTCGCGCCGAAGCGGTGCAGGCCTGGCTGGTCGAGCACGGCAAGGTGCCGGTCGAGCGCATTTTCCTGCTGCCGCCGAAGACGGTGGCCGACGAGAAGAGCAAGGGCAATCGTGTCGATTTCTCGTTGCGCTGAGGCGGCCTTCCCGCAGCGGCGCCATCGATGAGCGAATTAGTCGGTCCGGCGCTGCTGGTCGGCGTGGCGGTGGTCATCCTGTTGCAGGTGGCCCTGCTGTTGCGTGGCAACCGGCGGCCGGATGAGGTGTTGCGCTTCCGCGACCTGCAGGAAGCCCAGGAAAAGGGCCTGGCCCGCCTTGAGCGCGAATTGCGCGAGGAACTGGCGCGCGGCCGGCGCGAGGATGCCGAGGAGGCCTTTCGCGATCGCGACGAGCGGGCCCAGTCGTCCACCTTGCTGGCCCAGACGGTGACCACCCAGATCGGCCAGTTTGGCACGCTGCAGGGCGAGCGCCTGGAAGCCTTCGCGCGCGAACTGAGCCGGTTTTCGCTGGGCCTGGACGAGCGTTTCGAGCGCCTGAAAGTCGCCGTCGAAAGCCGGCTGGCTGCGATCCAGGCCGACAATGCGGCGAAACTCGAGGAAATGCGCCGCACCGTCGACGAGAAACTGCATGCGACGCTCGAGCAGCGCCTCGGCGAATCCTTCAAGCTGGTCAGCGAACGTCTCGAGCAGGTGCATCGCGGCCTCGGCGAGATGCAGAGCCTGGCGGCCGGCGTCGGCGACCTGAAGCGCGTCCTGACCAACGTCAAGAGCCGCGGCACCTGGGGCGAAGTGCAGCTGTCGGCGCTGCTCGAACAATTGCTCACCGCCGAACAGTTTTCGGCCAATGTCGCGACCCGGCCGGGCAGCAACGAACGCGTCGATTTCGCCATCCGCCTGCCTGGGCGCGGCGACGGCGCTGTCGTCTGGCTGCCGATCGATGCCAAGTACCCGATCGAGGATTACCGGCGTCTACTCGATGCCCAGGAGCGGGGTGAGCCGCTGGCCGTCGAAGAGGCGGCGCGGGCCATCGAGCTGCGCCTGAAGGCTGAGGCCAAGAGCATCCATGAAAAATATGTGCAACCGCCGCACACCACGGATTTTGCGCTGCTCTACCTGCCGCTCGAAGGCCTGTATGCCGAGGCGCTGCGCCGGCCCGGCCTGGCCGAAACCCTGCAGCGCGATTTCCGGGTCAGCCTGAGCGGCCCGACGACGCTGGCCGCGATGCTCAACAGCCTGCAGATGGGGTTCCGGACGCTGGCCATCGAGCAGCGCACGGCCGAGGTCTGGGCCGTGCTCGGGGCAGTCAAGACGGAATTCGGCAAGTTCGGCGAGGCGCTGGCCCATACGAAAAAGAAGCTCGACGAAGCGAGCAACAGCATCAGCAAGGCTGAAATCCGGACGCGGCAACTGACGCGCAAGCTCAATGATGTCGAGGCGCTGCCGGTGGCCGAGGCGGAACAATTGATCGGGGTGGTGGAACTGGATGGCGAAGACGACTGAACTTGAAGCGCTCTACACGGCGACGACTTACCGGGTATTCCTGCCGGGCGGCATTTGCGAGCTGCGCATCGGCGAGGCTTGCGAGGCGCTGCGCTGCTGGCTGGAAACCGCCGGGGCCCGCGAGTTTGCCATCATCACCGCCTATAATCCGGGCTCGCAGCCCGCCAGTGCGGCGCAAAATGCCGAGCAGCAGGCGCAGCTCGAATGCCAGCTGATCGAGGGCAATTACGAGCCCTATGCCGGCGAGAATGTCGCCGATGACGCCAACTGGCCGGCCGAGGAAAGCTGTTTCATCGCCGATATTGCGCTCGAGGATGCCTGTGCGCTGGGCGCCGACTATGGCCAGAACGCTATTGTTCATGGTGGCGCCGATGGCCGGTCGAACCTGGTCTGGATCGACGCCCAATGAACCGGAAAATTGGCCGTTTCGAACTGCGCGGCGAACTCGGGCGCGGCGCCCAGAGTACCGTCTATCTCGGTTTCGACCCGCAGTTGCAGCGCGAGATTGCCATCAAGACCCTGCATTTCGGCCAGCCCGATCCGGCCCAGAACAAGGTGCTGCTTGCCGAGGCACGCATGGTCAGCAAATTGCGCCACGCCAATATCGTGCCGATTTTCGAGGCCGGCGAGGCGGGCGGCGATCCTTACCTGGTGTTCGAATACGTGCCGGGCAAGAACCTCGCCGAATTCCTGCGCGACAGCGGTGCCTTGCCGCCGGTCAAGGCACTCGGCATCCTGCGTCCGATTCTCGATGCCGTGGCGCATGCCCATGCCCAGGGCATCATTCACCGCGACCTGAAACCCTCCAATATCCTGCTCGACGAGAACGGCACGCCGCGCGTCATGGACTTCGGCATCGCTGCGCGCATCGACGATCCGCAGGACAGCAGCGTGTTCAGCGGTTCGCCCTTTTACATGGCGCCGGAGTACATCGAGACGCGCGAGATCAGCGAGCGCTCGGACATTTTCGCGGCTGGCCTGATCCTCTTCGAGTTGCTCTGCGGCCAGCGGGCGGTGAGCGGCGAAACCCTCGGCGAAGTGATGCATTGCATTACCAGCGAGCCGCTGCGCCTGCCGCCCGGTGCGCAGGTGGACGAGCGCCTGGGTGGCATTCTCTACAAGGCCTTGGCCCGTGATCCCGGCCTGCGCTACCAGACGGCTGTCCAGTTCGGCGAAGCGCTCGATGCGTATCTCGATCCCGACGACGAGCCACTGGCCAGCGGTGACGGCAAGCAATCGACGCTCGATTTCCTGCTCCGCCGGATGCGTCACAAGAGCGATTTTCCGGCCCTGTCGGAATCGGTCAGCGCCATCAACAAGATCGCCAACAGCGAGACGGAGAGCATCAACAAGCTGTCCAATTCCATCCTCAAGGATTTTGCGCTGACCAACAAGCTGCTGCGCCTGGTCAATTCGGCCTATTTCCGGCCGGCCGGCGGCGGCAGCATCAGTACCGTGTCGCGCGCCGTGATCGTGCTCGGCTTCGAGGCCGTGCGCAATATCGCGATCACCGTGCTGCTCTTCGAGCACCTGCAGAACAAGGCCAATGCCAACCAGCTCAAGGAAGACTTCCTGCGCGCCAACCTGGCCGGCATCCTGGCCAAGGACATCAGCGCCACGGCCCAGATGCGCGACCTCGAGCAGACCTTCATCTGCTCGCTGTTCTACAGCCTGGGCCGGCTGCTCTCGCAGTTCTATTTTCCCGAGGAGTCCGACGAGATCCGCCGCCTCATCGCCCAGAAGGCGTGCAGCGAAGAGCATGCCGCCATGCAGGTGCTGGGCATTTCCTTCTCGGAAATGGGGATTGCCATCGCCCGCCAGTGGGGCTTCCCGCCGCTGATCATCGGCTCCATGCGACGCCTGCCGCCCGGGGCCGTGAAAAAGCCCAGCACCCAGGAAGATCGCCTGCGCCTGCTGTCCGGCTTTTCCAACGAGTTGTGCGATGTCATCGCTCGCTCGACGCCGGAAAGCCGCGAGCGCGAAATCAGGAAGACGGTGGCCCGTTTTGCCGAGGCCGTGCCGCTCACCGCGCAGGAAGTGCAGCAGACCGTGCAGCGCGCCGTCGAGGAAGTCGCCGACTTTGCCCGCATCATCCACCTCAATTTGCAACAGACCGCTTTCGGCAAGCAGATGCAGCAGTTTGCCCGCGGTGGCCATGTCGTGATCAGCGCCGAGCAGACGACCGGCAGCGCTGCCATGGATGCCACCATCCTGCGCGAGGGCGGACCGCTCGGCGCCGGCAACGGCAACCAGGACGAGGCCGAGCCGGAAGTCGATGCCCAGGCCATCCTGACGGCCGGTATCCAGGACATCAGCAACTCGCTGGTCGACAGCTTCAAGCTCAACGACATCCTGCGCATCATTCTCGAAACCATGTACCGGGCGATGGGCTTCAGGCGCGTCGTGCTGTGCATTCGCGATGCCAAGTCCGGCACCATGCAGGGGCGATTCGGTTTCGGGCCGGAAGCCAACGAAGTGGCGCGGGCCTTCCGTTTTCCTCTGAGTTTTTCACCGGATATCTTTCACGCGGCAACCTCGAAGGGCGTCGATATCCTGATCAGCGACATCGACGACCCGACCATCGCCCAGCGTGTCCCGGAGTGGTACCGCAAGGCAGTGCCGGCCCATTCCTTTGTGCTCCTGCCGCTCAACATCAAGGGCAACCCCGTCGCCCTGATCTACGCCGACCGCGACGAACCGGGCGGCATCGCCATCCCGGAAAAGGAATTGTCCCTACTCAGAACCCTGCGCAACCAGGCCATCCTGGCGATCAAGCAGGGTGGGTGAGGCGAGAGGGCGGAGGGAATATCAGGTGGTGGAGAGGCTATATGAGCGTTGACGTAAACGACCACATTCAGAGCCTGCTCTCTGGGTGCAACAGAATTGTTATAACAGCCGCAACTCCATTTGATCCAAGAAAAAAGAAGAGCAATGATGTTCTAGCTGATATACGGGACTCTGGTTCAATTGGGCTGGCGAAGAATGTATTCCTCGTGGACATAAACTCGTTCAAAGGCAGTTGGATGAGTCCCGTCGATGTCTATGTTGGGTTTCTAAGCGGGAAGCGCCTCATTGGGAGCGTTGGTGTTGTTCTGTGGGGGCTGCTTAGAAGCCCTGATTGGGAGTGTGACTATGCAGTGAAAAGCCATCACGAACTTCTTGGTTGGCTACTCGATCATGGGGTGGTAGGTTCTCCTCAGGAGCCTCAGTTTCCTTTTTGAGTGTCAGCTTTCTCAAGGCCGGCTATGGCAGCAATGAGCACCCAACGGCCGCCCGCCAGGCGATCCAATTGGCCCGGCTCCGCCGAAAGCAAAACGGGGAAGCAGTGCTTCCCCGTTTGGTTTCTTCATTCAGCCCTGATTTACCAGAGCTTCCACCAGGCGACCTTGCGGTCCAGACCATCCTTGTAGAAACGGCTGTTCGGGAAATTCTTGTGCATGACGCGGTCGGCGTCGTCGCGTAGGTCGTTCATGCCCATCTTGTCGTAAGCGGTGACCAGGATGTATAGCGCTTCCTCGATGGCCGGGGCGTCCGGGTAGGTCTTGACGGCGAACTGGGCGCGGTTGGCGGCGGCGATGTAGGCGCCGCGCTTGATGTAGTAGCGGGCGACGTGGACTTCCTGGGAGGCCATGGCGTGCACCAGGTAATTCAGGCGTTTCGTGGCATCCGGCGTGTATTTGCTGTTCGGGAAGCGGGTCACCAGTTCGCGCAGCGCATCGAAGGCCTGGCGGGCGGTCTTGGGGTCGCGCTCGGTCGGGTCCTGGCTGCTGATATAGCCGGCGAAACCGAGGTCTTCGTTGAAGTTGATCAGGCCTTTGAGGTAATAGACGTAATCGACGGCCGGATGGTTCGGGTGCAGCTTGATGAAGCGGTCGCAGGCGGCGAGGGCGGAACCGGCTTCGCCGGATTTCCAGTAGACATAGCCGAGTTCAAGCTGGGCTTGTTGGGCATAGCGGCCGTACGGGAAACGGGATTCGAGTTTTTCCAGGTATTTTGCCGACTTGTCCCAGGAGCCATCGACTTGCGCGTCATGTGCTTCGCTGTACAGTTTGTTGGCCGACCAGCCAGCGGTTTCATCCGGACCGTCCTTCATCGAGCCGCAGCCGGCCACGAAAATGGCAAGGAAAAGCGCCATCAACAGGCGGAAGAAGGCAGAGAATGGCGAGAATCCGGCTAAACTTCGCATCATGAACGATCCTATGGAAAACTCCGGCGATTATAGCCGAACTGAGCCGCTCCGCCTGACGGTTCCTGACGCCAGCTATGGCCGCCGTCTCGACCAGGTGCTGGCTGAACTCCTGCCGCAACATTCACGTAACCGCCTGCAGGGCTGGGTGCGCGACGGCTGCGTGCAGGTCGATGGTAAACCTGAAGCCGAGCCGAAGCGCAAGCTGCTCGGCGGCGAACTGCTGCTGATTGCCGAACCGACGGATGCGCACAGCCTGGCCGAGCAACCCGAAGACATCCCGCTCGACATCGTCTTCGAGGATGAAACGCTGCTGGTCGTCAACAAGCCGGCCGGCCTCGTCGTGCATCCGGGCAGCGGTAACTGGAGCGGCACGCTGATGAATGCGCTGCTGCATCACGTGCCGGGCATCGAGCAGATTCCGCGCGCCGGCATCGTGCACCGCCTGGACAAGGACACCAGCGGCTTGCTGGTTGTCGCCAAGACGCTGGAAGCGCAGACCGATCTCGTGCGCCAGTTGCAGGCGCGCACCGTCCATCGGCATTACCAGGCGGTGGCGGCCGGCGTCATGAAGAAGGATGGCGGCGTCGAATCGCCGATCGGCCGGCATCCGGTACAACGCATCAAGATGGCCGTGGTGCCGGAAAATCGCGGCGGCAAGCCGGCCGTGACCTGGTTCCGGGTCATGGAAAACTTTGCCTATTGCACCTTCATCGAGTGTTCGCTGGAAACCGGACGTACGCACCAGATCCGCGTGCATATGGCGTCGATCAATCACCCGCTGGTCGGCGACCAGGTCTATGGCAAGAACAATCCGTTGTTGCCGGCCTTCCCCCGCCAGGCGCTGCATGCGACGCGGCTTGGCCTGGTGCACCCGCTGACCAGCCTGAAAGTGCAGTGGGAAGTGCCGATGCCGGAAGACATGCGCAATCTGCTCGATACGCTGCGCTATGGCTGATCTGCTGATTCCGGACTGGCCGGCGCCGGCCAATGTCCGGGCAGTGCAGACGACCCGCCGGGGTGGGATCAGCCCGGCCCCCTGGAATGCTTTCAACCTCGGCGATCATGTCGGCGATGAGCCGGCCCGCGTTGCTGCCAATCGGGCCGAACTGCGCCTGAGCCTGCCGGCCGAGCCCCTGTGGTTGCAGCAGGTGCATGGCATCCGGGTAGTCGATGCCGGCGTCGCCGCCCACCGGCCCGAGGCCGATGCTGCCTGTGGCCGACAGCCCGGGGCGGTGTGCGCGGTGATGACGGCCGATTGCCTGCCGGTGCTTTTTTGTGACCGGGCCGGCACGGTGGTCGCCGCCGCCCACGCCGGTTGGCGTGGTTTGCAGGCCGGCGTGCTCGAAGCGACCCTTGCCGCAATGGCCGTGCCGGCCGGGGAAATTCTCGTCTGGCTGGGGCCGGCGATCGGCCCCGAGGCCTTCGAAGTTGGTGATGAGGTCCGGGCCGCCTTTGTCCTGGCCGATCCGGCGGCGGCCGAAGCTTTTCGGGCACATGGCGCCGGCAAGTGGCTGGCTGATATCTACCTGCTGGCCCGCCAGCGTCTGCAGGCGGCCGGCATTTTTTCGATCAGCGGCGGCGGTTTGTGCACGGTTGGCGATGCGGTGCGCTTCTTTTCCTATCGCCGGGATGGCGTCACTGGTCGCATGGCCACGCTGATCTGGCTGGAAGAGCCAGCCTGAGCGCCAAGTCGGTGCATGGCCGGGAATGCCGGCCGCTTAGGGAAAGTGCAATCCCTGCCTAATTTTTGCGCAAAATAGACTGCGGTTTCCGGCATTTCATGACAAAATACTTTCGAGTCCGGGAGAGAATAAATCATGACATTCCCAGTACGACACGGTATAGCTTTTCGCAGCGCATTGGCTGTCATAGGCTTTACATTGCTGGCAGGTGTTTTCTCGGTGGCGATCATCGGGGCGGTGGCCTTTGATCGGACGCGTGAGGATATCGCTGCCCGCTTGCAGGCCTTGCTGGAAACCGTGGCGAGCACGACCAGTGCCGCCTGCTTTGTCGAAGACAAGGTGCTGGCCAAGGATATTGCCGAGGGGCTGCTGAAGAATTCGGTGGTGTTGCGGGTGGTCATTCGCTCGACCACGGATGAACTGGCCAATGTTGCCCGTCAGCCGGCCATGCGCCAGGGCGCAATTTCTCTCGATGGGACAATCAGCCGCAAAATCTACTCGCCTTTTGATGCCACGACGGTGGTCGGCGAGATCGTCATCGAACCGAATGTCGACGAACTGGGGCGCCTGCATCGCGAGGAGCTGGTTTTCATCGGTTCGGCGCTTTTCCTGCAGTTGATCGCGATCATCATTGCGGCCATTTTTGCGGCTTTCCGCTGGATTGTCTGGCCGATGAAAAGCATGTCGGACCAGTTGCATCGCATGACCAACGACCAGAGTGGCAGCCTGCCGACGCCAGCCGGCCACGAAACGACGGAAATCGGCCGTCTGGTCATGGATATCAACGAATTGAGCCGGCACCTGGCCCTGGCCCGGGCGCAGGCCGAAAGCGCCAGTCGGGCCAAGGGTGATTTCCTGGCCCACATGAGCCACGAAATCCGGACCCCGATCAATGCCGTGGTCGGCATGGCGCACCTGGCGCTGAAAACCAGCCTGACCCCGAAGCAGCGCGATTACGTGGAAAAGATCCGTGGCGCGGGGCGTCACCTGCTGAATCTGGTCAATGACATCCTCGACTTCGCCAAGATCGAGGCCGGCAAGCTCAAACTGGAAGCCGCGCCTTTCAGCCTGCCCGAGCTGATCGAGCGGATTACCACGATGGCTGGTTTGAAAGCCGAGGAGAAGGGCCTGTTGCTGCTGGTCGACATCGATCCGGCCATTCCTTCGCGCCTGAGCGGCGACAGCATACGGATCAGCCAGATATTGCTGAACTACGTCAATAATGCGATCAAATTCACCGACCAGGGCTCGGTCAGCCTGCGGGCCCGCCTGCTTGGCCAGGAGAATGAACAATGCCGCATCCGTTTCGAGGTCCGGGATACCGGTCCGGGTCTGAGTGCCGAGCAGATGGGGCGGCTTTTCCAGTCGTTCGAGCAGGCGGAATCGTCAACCAGCCGGAAGTTCGGCGGCAGCGGGCTGGGCCTGGCGATCAGCAAGGAACTGGCCGAACTGATGGGCGGCGAGGTCGGTGTCGAGAGCGTTCTCGGTCAGGGCTGCACCTTCTGGGCCAGCGTCAGTGTCGCTCTGGCCAGTGCCGATGATCCAACGCAGCCGATCACGCTCGAGGCCGAGTCTGAAATCTCGCCGTCCGGTCTGGCGGGACTGCATGTCCTGCTGGCCGAGGACAATCTGCTGAATCAACAGATTGCCCAGGAGTTGCTCGAAGAGTTCGGGCTGCACATTCGGGTTGCCAGCAATGGCCGCGAAGCCATCGATTTGTTGCGCAGCGAGGCCTTTGATTGCGTCCTGATGGATGTGCGCATGCCCGAAATCGATGGCATCGAGGCGACGCAGCGCATCCGGGCTGAGGCACAGTTCAGCGCGCTGCCGATCATCGCCATGACCGCCAATGCACGGGCCGAGGACCGGGAGGAATGCCTGCAGGCCGGCATGAACGATTTCATTTCAAAGCCCGTCGATCCGGCGCAGCTTTTCCGGATCTTGTCGAAATGGCTGCACCCGATGGCGGGGGCGGTGCCGGAAAGTGGCGAGGCCGTGGCCGAGTTGCCGCCGGTCATGCCCGAAGCCGAGATCGATACGCAGATCCTGGCGCAGCTGGCGCGGCACGATGCGCAGAAAATCGTGCGCCTTGGCAATATTTTCCTCGAATCGACGCGGGCCGGTATCGCGGAGATCGGCGCGGCGCTGAGTGCGGGCGACCTGGTGGCGCTGGTCGATATCGGCCATCGTTACAAGTCCTCTTCGCGCAGCATGGGGGGGATGCACCTGGCCGATCTTTTCGGACACCTCGAGGCCGCCGCCAAGGCGGGGGACCAGACGCAGGCAAACCTGGTCGGCCAGGAAATCGCCGAGGTCTGGCAGCGTATCGAAATCGAGCTGGCGGCGTTTCTTGCCCAATTGGCGAGCGATTAGGCTTACCCGAAGTTGTGCCATCCCGGTTGGCCGGGGAGCCCCTTAAGGCGAATTCGAAAACTCGAAAACGATACGCAGCCGGCTGTCGACCTGGCTGCGGTCAAGGTAGCCGATGGCACCCGGATTGTTGCTGATCAGGCGGAGCAGTTCTTCGCGGCTTTCCGTCGCATAGGGGGGGCGGGAGCCCCCGGAAAAGACCAGGCGTGACCAGTAGGCCTTGATTTCCGAGGGTTCCTTGTTGACCAGGCGATGGTAGAAATCGGTCCGTTCCGGACTGTCGATGGCCTGGTCGATGGGCATGGCCTGAATACCCGAGGGCAGCAGGCGCCAGCGACCCATGAAGAGGAAAATGACTTCCTGCTTGGTCAGCCGTTCGACCCCACTTTTCGGACCGGTGACGACGACCAGTTCGGCGCAGGCTTGCCGGGTGCCGATGCTGAGCAGGGCAAGCAGCAGGAAGGTGGCGGTGCGCTTGATCATGGTCAGAAGACGAAATCCAGCGCCAGGCTGAAGACATTGACCTTACCGTCGAAATTGGGCGTGGTGCTCGAATACAGGAACACCGATTCGGGCTTGCCGCGGATGAAGTCAATCTGGGCCTTGAGCGCCATGTTCTGCCGGAAATCCCAGCGCGAGCCCAGCGTGTAGGTGTGCTGGTCGATGTGGACGCGGGTCTGGGCGCCGAGCAGGCTGGCATTCAATTGCGACAAGGGGCCGCCGTTGTCATTGGGTAGTCCGCTGGAAAGTTGCTTGGTCTTCGACTTGCTCCACGAGTAGGCGGCAAATGGCGTGAATTCACCAATCCGGTAACCGGTGATCAGGTAGCCGGCCTGGGTGTTCTGGTAAATCCGGTTTTCATGATCGATCTGACTGAGCATGGCCTGGACGAGCAGCGGCCCACGGTCGTAAATCGCGCCCAGCGAGTAGAAGCGCGAGGTGGTGTCGGTCAGGGATAGCGACTTGGCGAGCGCCATGGCGCTCGGTACCGTCGTTTGGTTGAGAAGGTCTTGCAGTGTTGCTACCGGGGCCGGCAAATCGTGTTTGAAGCTCATCTGGGCGTAAGTGGCCCGCCATTGCCAGTGGTCTTGCTGGTAGTCGGCATAAATGCCGTATATCGGATTGCCCCGCAGGTTGAGGATTTGGGTGCCGCTTTGAATGGGTGCCAGTTCGCCGGCCTGGCCGCCGAAGCCCTTGATCTTGAGGACGCCGTCGGCGAGCGGCAGGGTGCCGACCAGATCGATGCCATCGATGTAGTGGAAGGCCAGTCCACCGAAGAAATCGACCGGTGGGCGTACCGTGAGATAGGAATAGGCGACATGGCGGGAGTCGGCCAGCATGTAGAGTTCAAGACCCATCCGGCCGGCACGCAGCACGAGGTTGTCGGGGCCGAATGAATATTTGCCGAAGGCCCAGGAAATTTCCGGGCGAAAATCGCCATGCGGCCCATAGCGGCTGATGGCCTGGGTGACGAATTCGAGTGAGTCGGTGGCCCTGAAGTTGGCCTGGATGCCAATCAGTGAATCGAGTTTTCCATCGAGATTTTTGCCGATACCTTTGGGCTGGGTCTGGTCGCGACTGAACCGCGCGTCATTGTTGTCGGTCTGGGCAACGCCCAGCGTACCGAAACCGCCCAGTTCGAAGCGCTTTGGCGAAAGATCTGTCCCGGTTTCCGCCAGGCTTGCGCTGCAGGCCATGGCCAGACTGGCGAGAAGCGCCAGGCATCGTCGTTTTTTCCCGGAATGGTTTATTGTCAGGTGCACGTGATCATCTGCTGTTGAGGAAATGCAGATTCGATATTAGCAGGATGTCGGCGGGCGGGCAGCCTTGTCGCGGAATTTTCCGACCAACGGAAAAGCCGTGCCGACGCCCGTGATGGGCGGCGGCACGGCTTGGGTAAATGAGGGCTAGTTGTTAGTTATTAGTCGTTAGTTTTTAGCGCATATCAGGGGGCGCCGCGGCGCCCTCAAATTTTTGTTAACAACTACCGACTAACCGTAGGTCCCGGGAAGGGTGCTGGCGCCTTACTTCTTCCAGGCGTCGGCCTGGATCAGCGAATCTTCACGCCAGGCCTCGCGCGCCGCCTGGTTGGCCATCCAGTTCGAGAGGAAGGTGTAGGCCTCGTCGAGCAGGTGCGGCGTGTGGCGACCCGGTGAATAGCGCTGGGCACGGTCGTAGTACTCGCGCAGGGCTGGCTTGAAGTTCGGGTGCGCGCAGTTGTCGATGACCACCTTGGCACGTTGCTTCGGCGACAGGCCGCGCAGGTCGGCCAGGCCCTGTTCGGTGACGATGACCTGGACGTCGTGCTCGGTGTGGTCGACGTGCGAGACCATCGGCACGATGCAGGAAATGCTGCCGCTCTTCGCGCTGGACGGGGTCATGAAAATGGAGATGAAGGCATTGCGCGCGAAGTCGCCGGAGCCGCCGATTCCGTTCATGATCGAGGTGCCCATGATGTGGGTCGAATTGACGTTGCCGTAGATGTCGGCTTCGATCAGGCCGTTCATCGAGATGACGCCGAGGCGGCGGATGACTTCCGGATGGTTCGAGATTTCCTGCGGGCGCAGGATGATGCTGTCCTTGAAGCGAGGCAGATCGGCATTCAGTTCGGTCAGCGCATTCGGCGAGAGCGAGAAGGAGGTCGCCGAGGCACAGGTCAGCTTGCCTGACCTGATGAGGTCGAGCATGCCGTCCTGCAGCACTTCGGTATAGGCCGTCAGGTTTTCGAACGGGCCGTCCTGCAGGCCGGCCATCACGGCATTGGCGACATTGCCGACCCCGGATTGCAGGGGCAGCAGGTTGGCCGGCAGGCGGCCCTTCTTCACCTCATGCTGGAGGAATTCGAGGATGTGGCCGGCGATCAGTTGCGAATTGGTGTCCGGCGGCGAGAAGGCGGAATTGCGGTCGGCCTTGTTGGTTTCGATGACGGCGATGACCTTGTTCGGGTCGATGGTGTAATACGGTGAGCCGATGCGGTCATCGGTCTTGAGCAGCGGAATCGGCTTGCGGTGCGGCGGCAGGGCGGTGCCGTAATAAATGTCGTGCATGCCCTCGAGCGCCGGGTTCTGCCAGGAATTGACTTCCAGGATGATCTTGTCGGCCTGATCGAGCCAGGTCTTGTTGTTGCCGACGGAAGACGACGGAATCAGCCGGCCGTCTTCAAGAATGCCGGCGACTTCGACGACAGCAACATCGAGCTTGCCGAGGAAACCACCCCAGACGAACTGGGCGACGTGCGACAGGTGGATGTCGATGTATTCCATTTCGCCGGCGTTGATGCGCTTGCGGCAGGTCGGATCGGACTGGTAGGGCAGGCGCATTTCGATACCGTCCACCATGGCCAGCGCACCGTCGAGTTCGGGCGCGGTCGAGGCGCCGGTCCACACGCCGATCTTGAACTTCTTGCCATTGAGGTTGGCGTCCATGATGTGCTTGGCCAGCGCGGTCGGCACCAGCTTCGGATAGCCGGCACCGGTAAAGCCGCTCATGCCGACATTCATGCCGGACTGGATGAGGGCTGCGGCTTCTTCGGCCGACATGATCTTGCTGCGCATGGCGGCGTTAAGAATGCGTGAAGCTCCAGACATATGCTTGATTACTCCTGAATAGGGTCGGTATTGCCTCCGTTTGACCCGGTCGAAAAAAAGCCCGCACTAAGGCGGGCTCAAATCCAGATCCAAAGCGCATTAAGGTCTGGAGGAGACGGTGCGCAAATTTACCAAAAGCTTCCTGGCCCAACGAACGAGATTTTTTTACGTGACGGGTAAATAAATCTTAACTATCGGGCTTCGCTTCCGGATTGCAAAAAATCAGTTGGCCGGCTTGCTTTCGGCGGCCGGGGCTGCTTGCGGCAGCGCGTTCAGCGTGGCGCCATCGGCCGGCTTGCTTTGTTCCAGGGTGGCTTCGCCAGCGCTCGGCAGGGTCGGGGCGACGGCAGGGGCGGGCAGGGCGGTCGGGGCTTCTTCTTTCTTGTTGCAGGCGGTGAGGGCAACGGCAAGCAGGGCGGCAACAAGCAGGGAACGGTTCATTCTGGGTATTCCTTTCACGATCGACGAAATGGCCGTGGCAACGGCAGGGAGTGCACGATAGTGAGCGGCTTGCCCTGCGACAAACGACAATTTATGATGGTACGCTTTAGAAAAACTTAATTGTCGATGACCTATCGCCTGCCACCACTTTCCGCCATGCGCGCCTTCGAGGCGGCCAGCCGCCACCTGAGTTTCAAGAAGGCGGCCGAGGAGTTGCACGTGACGCCGGCCGCGATCAGCCAGCAGATCAAGGCGCTTGAGGATTATCTCGGTATCCGGTTGTTTCGCCGCCTGACGCGCGCCCTGGAAATCACGCCGCAGGGCAGTGCCATGCTGCCGAAAATCCGCGAAGGTTTCGAATGCTTTGCCGCCGCCATCGACAGCACGCGCCAGCCCTGCGAAGGCGTGCTGACGGTGACGGCCCCACCGTCTTTCGCGGCGCGCTGGCTGTTGCCGCGCCTGCCGCGTTTCGCGGCGATCCATCCCGAGGTCAAACTGCGCCTGTCGAGTAGCGGCGATGCCGTTGACCGGCGCGGCGAGACCCGCTTTTTCGACGACGAGCCGGCCGACCTGCGGGCCGCGACCAGCACCGTGGCCATTCGCTACGGCACCGGCAAGTATCCCGGTTTTCGCGTTGAACAGATCCTGGCGCCCGACTGGGTGCCGGTGTGCAGTCCGCATCTGGCGACGCCCGATTGCCCGCTGCAGCGCCCGGAAGATCTGGCCCGCCATGTGCTGATTCACGACGAAACGGTCGATGTCGAAGGGCGTCAGCCGAACTGGCGCGAGTGGCTCAATCAGGCCGGGGTCAGTGGTGTGGATGCCGAGCTCGGGCCGCATTTTTCCAATGCCGTGCTCGCCGTCGAGGCGGCGCTGGAGGGGCAGGGCGTGGCCCTGGCCCTGCGGCCGCTGGTCGAGGCGGATATTGCCGCCGGGCGCCTGATCGTGCCCTTCCAACGATCCGTGCCGTCGCCCTATGCCTACTTCCTGGTCATGCGCAAGGTGGTCGCCGACCGCGACTCGGCAACTGCCTTTCGCAACTGGCTGCTGGCTGAGGCGCAATCCTTGCCTGTTCTGGTCGGGACAAACGGATCAGCCCCGGCGTCGGACCGGGGCGTATAATCCGCGCCTTTCCCTTGTTTTGAAGAATCAGTGAGCACGCTTTCCTGGATCATTTTCGTGTCTCTGGCCGGCGGTGCCCTGAGCGTCGTTGCCGCTGCTGCCTTGAGTGTGGCGGTTGGCACGCAGCGCATCGGCATGCTGATTTCCTATGCCATCGGCGCCCTGCTCGGCGCGGCCTTTCTGGAAATCCTGCCAGAAGCCCTGGCCCATGGCGAGCCACATCGCATGGCGGGGACCGTGCTGTTCGGCATCATGGTTTTCTTCGTGCTGGAAAAGCTGGTCCTCTGGCGGCACTGCCACCACGACCATTGCGAGGCCCATGATGCGCACGCGCCGGCCCACGATCACGGCCGTTCCGGCCTGCTCATCCTGGTTGGCGATACCTTTCACAATTTTGTCGACGGCATCCTGATTGCCGCTGCCTTCCTGGACAGCACACAGTTGGGGATTGTCACGGCGCTGGCCATCATTGCCCACGAAATCCCGCAGGAAGTCGGCGATTACTTGATCCTGCTGCATTCCGGTTACAGCAAGCTGCGCGCCCTGGCCTTCAATCTGCTGTCCAGTCTGGCGACGCTGCTTGGCGCGATGCTGGCCTACTTCGCCTTGTCTGATCTCACGGAGTGGATTCCTTCGCTGCTCGCCCTGGCTGCGGCAAGCATGATCTACGTCGCAGTGGCCGACCTGATTCCGGGCTTGCACAAGCGGACGGAACTCAAGGCCACCTTGCAACAGGTGCTACTGATCGGCCTTGGCATCGCCTCGATCGGCCTCGTGCAGCGCCTGGTCGGCGAGTAACTCGCGATAACGGCGGCGCTGCCGCCGCACCTTGCTGCCGCCAATCCACAGCAACAGGCCGCAGGGCAACAGTCCGTAGAACGAGAATGAGATGATGCCGACCACGACGCTGGGCTCGTTGAGGGCGATGAGCAGAGTGACGTAGAGCCAGCCGATGGCAATGATGTACATTTCCCGATTATCCTTGAAACCTCGGTTGGACGCGACTGTTGGTGCGTTTGGGCGGGATGGCCGGAATGGTCGCGAACTGATCGGCGTGACCAGGTGTCAGAAACTGATAGACCACATGCTTGAGGAGGCGTCCGTGATGCAGGCTATTCTTGGTAACCATCTTCTTCTTGCCAGCATTGTTCTTCTGTTCTTGCTGATCGTGCCGGCACTGGTCATGCGGGGGCACAAATTGCGGGATCCTGCGCACCGGGACCGCAGGAAAATGCCACGCCAAGGTACCGACCGAAGGGCCTGAGGCGTCTTGGCGGCTTGGCCGAAAATTCTAATACCATTGTTTTCGGTGCCCCGTTTTTGTTGCATTGATGCACATTGTTACAGGCGCTGCAATGATGTTTGTCTTTTGGGCGCGAGTCGTAGTACTGTCCTCGAACTTGACGGTGAAACGTCATCGGTTTTTGCATCACCGGATTCCTTGTCGCTCGAAACCCGCGTCAATAGTGGCTTTTGCGTTATGCAGATAAATCATTGACAGGGCCTGAGGCGGTATGGAGAATCGAGAAGCTCAAGCACCCCGATAACTCAAAGAGAACCCCATGGCGCAACAGGGATCGAACAACAACGATGCATTTCTCGGTTCTGCGATGCAATTCATGCAAGCCGGGCAAAACATGGCGCAGCAGTTCATGGAGTTTCTTGGCAAGTCGGGAAACCCGGCTGCACCAGCCGCTCCTGTAGCGCCAGTCGATCCGCAGGCGCTGACCGCCCTGCAAAAGCAGCTCATGGATCAGCAGATGTCGCTCTGGCAGTCGGTGCTGGCCAAGCAACAGGGCAAGGAAGAATTCTTCAAAGTCGCCCCGGAGCCGGGTGATCGGCGCTTCTCGGCGCCGGAATGGCACGACAGCCCGATTTACGATTACCTGCATCAGGCTTACCTGCTCAATACCAAATTCGTCAAGGAAATGGCCGAGTTGGTGCCGGCCGACGATGAAAAGGCCAAGAACAAGGTACGTTTCCTGGCCCGCCAGGTGGCCGATGCGCTGGCCCCGTCCAATTTTGCCGCGACCAATCCGGAGTTCATCCAGCGCGCCCTGGATACCAAGGGGCAGAGTATTACCGACGGAATCAACAATCTGCTCCAGGATTTCGAGAAGGGGCGCATTTCGATGACCGACGAATCGGTTTTCGAGGTCGGTCAGAATATCGCGACCAGCGAAGGCGCCGTGGTTTACGAAAACGAGTTGATGCAGCTCATCCAGTATGCGCCGCTGACACCCAAGGTTGCGACGCGGCCGCTGCTCGTCGTACCGCCGTGCATCAACAAGTTCTACATCATGGACCTGCAGCCGGAAAACTCGCTGATCCGCTTCATGGTCGAGCAGGGCAACACGGTATTCCTGGTGTCCTGGCGCAACCCCAAGGAAGAGCAGGGACATCTGACCTGGGACGATTATCTCGAGCATGGCCCGATTGCCGCGCTGCACGTCATGCGCGAAATCACCAAGGTCAAGCAGGTCAATGCGCTTGGTTTCTGCGTCGGCGGCACCATTCTGAGTTCGGCCCTGGCCGTGCTCAAGGCGCGTGGCGAAGACATCGTTGCCTCGCTGACCCTGCTCACCACACTGCTCGATTTCTCAGATACCGGCGAGATCGGGTTGTTCATCGACGAGCAGGGCCTGCAGGCACGCGAGGCGACGATCGGTCAGGGCGGCCTGCTGCCGGCCCGCGACCTGCAGACGACCTTTTCCTTCCTGCGCGCCAACGACCTGGTCTGGAACTATGTCGCCGGCAATTACCTGAAGGGCCAGAAGCCGACTGCTTTCGACCTGCTCTACTGGAATTCCGACTCGACCAGTCTGCCCGGGCCGTTTGCCTGCTGGTACATGCGCAACCTGTACAACGACAACAGCCTGCGTGTGCCGGGCAAGCTCGAAATGTGCGGCACGAAGGTTGACCTCGGCAGCCTCGACATGCCGGTCTATCTGCTGGCGGCCCGCGAAGATCACATCGTGCCCTGGCATTCCGCCTATCAAAGCACCCAGATCCTGAGCGGCAAGGCCCGTTTCGTCCTCGGGGCCTCCGGGCATATCGCCGGGGTGATCAATCCGGCCAGCAAGAACAAGCGCAGCTACTGGATCAACGATGATGTGAAGCAGGATGCCGAGGGCTGGCTGGCTGCTGCAGAAGAGCAAAAGGGCAGCTGGTGGAACGACTGGGCCGTCTGGCTCAAGCCCTTGTCAGGAGAACAGCGGGCACCGCGCAAACCGGGAAATACCAAATACAAGCCGATCGAACCGGCACCCGGACGCTACGTCAAGGAGCGCGCGGTTTAAAACGGCTGGAGGAGAGAGGTAAATAATATGCTGCGAGTTGCACTGGTTACAGGTGGTATGGGCGGTCTCGGCGAAGCGGTCTGCATCAAGCTGGCGGCCCTCGGCTACAAGGTGGTCACCACCTATTCGCCGGGTAATCCCAAGGTTCAGGAATGGCTGAATTCGATGCATAACATGGGCTATGGTTTCAAGGCCTATCCGTGTGATGTCACCGATTTCGAGTCGGCGCATGCCTGTGTGGAAACGGTCACCAAGGAGGTGGGTCCGGTCGATGTGCTGGTCAATAACGCCGGCATCACGCGTGACATGACCTTCCGGAAAATGACCAAGGCGGATTGGGATGCGGTCATGCATACCAACCTCGACTCGGTCTTCAACATGACCAAGCAGGTCATGGAAGGCATGCAGGAACGGCGCTGGGGGCGGGTCATCAATGTCTCCTCGGTCAATGGGCAGAAGGGCGCTTTCGGGCAGACCAACTACTCGGCGGCCAAGGCCGGCATGCACGGTTTCACCAAGGCGCTGGCCCTTGAAGTGGCCAAGCAGGGCGTCACGGTCAATACCATATCGCCGGGTTATATTGGCACCTCGATGGTCACCGCGATTCCGCAGGAAATTCTCGATTCGAAGATCCTGCCGCAGATTCCGGTCAATCGTCTGGGCAAGCCCGAAGAGATCGCCGGCCTGGTGGCTTACCTGGCTTCCGACGAGGCGGCCTTTGTCACCGGCGCCAATATTTCCATCAATGGCGGTCAGCACATGTATTGACCGCCGTCAATTTTTACCCCGTTTCAATATCAACAAGGAAGGAATAACTATGACTCAACGTGTTGCTCTCGTTACCGGCGCTATGGGTGGTCTCGGCACCGCCATTTGTCAGGAACTGGCCAAGGCTGGCCACAAGGTGGTCGCTGCTTATCACCCGGAATTTGATAACAAGGATGCCTGGCTGGGCGAAATGGCTGCTGCCGGTTTCTCTGATTTCGTCTGCGTTGCCGGCGATGTCTCCAAGCTCGAAGATTGCCAGAAGATGGTTGCCGATGCCGAAGCCGCCTGCGGCCAGGTCGACATCCTGGTGAACAATGCCGGTATCACGCGTGACCGCATGTTCGCCAAGATGGAAAAGGACGGCTGGGATGCCGTGATTTCCACCAACCTGACCTCGCTGTTCAACATGACCAAGCAAGTCTCCGCCAAGATGTCCGAACGCGGCTGGGGTCGCATCATCAACATCTCCTCGGTCAACGGCGTCAAGGGTCAGGCTGGCCAGACCAACTACTCTGCTGCCAAGGCTGGCGTGATTGGCTTCTCCAAGGCGCTGGCTGCCGAACTGGCCGCCAAGGGCGTGACCGTTAACGCCATCTGCCCGGGCTACGTTGCCACCAAGATGGTCATGGCGATCAAGCCGGAAGTTCTGCAATCCATCATCGACACCGTGCCGATGAAGCGTCTGGCCAAGCCGGAAGAAATCGGTGGCGCCTGTGCCTACCTGGCTTCCGACATTGCTGCCTTCATGACTGGCGCAACGATGAACATCAACGGCGGTCTGTACTACCAGTAAGACTGTTGCAGGATTCGGCATGAATCATTGCCGAAGTTTTGCATGGCATCACAAGCAGGCGCCTCCGGGCGCCTGTTTTATTCGTTATAATGTTGCACTGCACACAAAATCGTTCAAGGATCGCAGCATGTCGGAACTGGTACGCCTGATCAAGAAATACCCCAACCGTCGTCTTTACGATACCAAGACGAGCGCTTACATCACCCTGAGTGATGTCAAGGAACTGGTTCTCAAGTTTGAAGTCTTCAAGGTTGTCGATGCCAAGACCGACGAAGACCTGACGCGCAGCATCCTGTTGCAGATCATCCTCGAAGAGGAAACTGGCGGCATGCCGCTGTTCTCCAGCGAACTGCTCTCCGGCTTCATCCGTTTCTACGGTAGCGCCATGCAGGGCATGCTTGGCAAGTACCTGGAAAACAACATGCGCACCTTCGTCGATTTCCAGGGCAAGTTGCAGGAGCAGTCGCGCATCGTCGGCGGTCCCGGCGACAACAGCCATCTGCAGGCCGATTTCTGGGCGCAGTTCCTGAACTTCCAGCAGCCCGCCATGCAGAACATGATGACGGCCTACATGGAACAATCGAAGAAAATGTTCCAGTCGATGCAGGACCAGATGCAGAGCCAGACGCGCAACATGTTTACCGGCTTTCAATACAATCCGGGTGAAGGCACCGAAAAGTAAAAAGCTGCCAGGTGACTGGCAGCTTTTTTTGCACCATCCCTCGTTTGTGGGAAAATACAACGTCATTGTCTTGTGAGCGCAGCTGATCGTGAGAGAACGTCGTCGATCCCGTCGGGCCTTTCTCAAAGGCCATGTCTATCTGAGCCTGGGCGGCAAGGATTACGAGTTCCCGCTGGCTGACGTTTCAGTGAGCGGGGTTGGTGTCATGCTTGATGTCGCCATCTTCGGTACCAAGCCGAGCGGTGCCGTCGGCATCTGCCGTATCGAGTCACCCGAACTGGCTTGTCCGGTCGAGGCTTTTGTCAGCGTCATGCGTATCCGGCGGGTTGGGCAGCAATTCCTGGTCGGCCTGCGTTTCGAATCGATCAGTGACGAACAGTTGCACATCCTGCAGGCCTACGAGGCCCGTGCCAGTGGTGGGGCGAAAGCAGCATTCCCGGCATGAGTGCCTGGCCCGGCCGTAAGAATCGATACGGCAATTTCATTTTTTCCAGCGCATCCTGAATTATTCGAGTCGGCATCGAGGACAGTTTTGCGTCTTCATTGTCTCTCTCCTCGCCCTCATTTTCCGGCCGGCTGTTGTCCCGGCCATTGATGATGGCGGCCAACAATAGCGGCTGGCAATAAAAAAACGCCACGGCTGACCGGCCGTGGCGCCTCGGAGTCCGGAAAATATCAGGCGGCTTTTTTGCTGCGGGATGGAGCCTGCGTCTGGTTGGCGGCACCAATTGCCTGCACCGTGGCGCTGACCCCGGCGCCGGTAATGCCGGCAACCTGGCGGGCAGCCTGATTGGCCTTGGCAAAGGCTGAATTGGCCGCGGAAATCGCCGACTTGACGGCGGCCAGCGCGGCTCCCGAATTGCCCGAGGTTTTCGCATAGCCGTCGAGCATGGACGACAGGGTGTCGTTCAGGTCGGCCTGCTGGGCTTCCAGCAGATTGACGAATTCTTCGTGCGCTTCGCTAGCGATGTCATGGAACTGACGCGCGTAGGCGGTGATTTTCTCGATCTGCGGCTGGGCCAGCGTCTGGTTTAGCGCCAGGATATCCTGCGGCGTCTTGGTCGAAGCAAGCTTGGCGACGCCTTCGAGTTGCCCGGAAAACAGATTGCGGGTGGTGCTGAGGTTCAGGGAATTGAGCTTCTCGATGCTGTTCAGCGACAGATTGGCAAAGGAGAGCAGGGTGTCGAACGCGGCTTTCTGGGCGGCGATGATTTGCTCGGTGGATGCGGAAATGGTCATGGAGGCCTCCGGGAATGATTGAAAAGTAAGAAGGGTTTGCGCTACCTCACCGGATTGTTGGGCGGGAACGTAGCCTTCACTGTTGCTCGGCTCGCTCGGGCGGAGAACTATTTTGTTCTTATATCAATCCGGGCTGGGCGTTTATTGTATATGACAATTGCGTTATATGTCCGAGGCATTTTGTCGCATCGCGTGTGGCGAGCTGGCCAACGGCGGTCAGAGCCGGCCCCAGAAATTCGGACAGTAGGATAAGTGATAGCCTTGCTGAACCAACAGCCGCCTAGCGGCTTGATTGAGGAGCAAGAGCATGACGAGAAGGAAACGGCGGAATCACTCGCCGGAGTTCAAGGCGAAGGTGGCGATTGCCGCCTTGCGAGGCGACAAGACGCTGGCCGAGTTGGCCCAGCAGTTTGACGTCCATCCCAACCAGATCACCGACTGGAAAACGCAGTTGCTGGAGCGCTCATCGCAAGTCTTCGGTGACAGCGGGGCCAAGGCCGACTCACCCGACACCACAGCGATGCGGCTGAAGATTGCAGATCTGGCACTGGAAAATGATTTTTTAGAAAAAGCGCTCACCAAAGCGGGCATGCTGAGCGCAAGACGATGATCGACCGCAGCCATGATCTGTCGGTGGTCCGGCAATGCCGGGTTCTCGGCATTGCTCGCTCGACGGCGTATTACACGCCCGAACCGGTCTCGCCAGAGGATCTGGCGCTGATGCGCCGGATCGATGAGCTGCACCTGGATTTCCCCTTTGCCGGCAGCCGGATGCTACGCGACCTGCTGCGCCAGGACGGGTATGCCGCCGGTCGCAAACGGGTGCAGACGCTGATGAAGAAAATGGGCATCGAGGCGATTTATCGCAAGCCCAACACCAGTCAGCGACATGCCAAGCATCCGATTTACCCGTATCTGCTCAGGAATCGTGTGATCGACCGGGCCAACCAGGTCTGGGCCACCGACATCACCTACATTCCGATGCGCCGGGGCTTCGTCTATCTGTGTGCCATCATCGACTGGTATAGCCGTCGGGTGCTGGCCTGGCGGCTCTCCAACACGCTGACCACGGATTTCTGTGTTGAGGCGGTTGAGGAGGCAATCACTCGCTATGGCCGACCGGAAATCTTCAACACGGATCAGGGCAGTCAGTTCACCAGCGCCGAATTCACCGGCCTGCTCAAAGCCAACAGCATCCAGATCAGCATGGATGGCAAAGGCTGTTGGCGCGATAACGTCTTTGTCGAGCGGCTGTGGCGCAGCATCAAATACGAGGAGGTGTATCTCAAAGCCTACGACTGCGTTTCGGCGGCAAAAGCAGGTCTGGGCAACTACATCCAGTTCTACAACACCCGGCGGCCGCATCAGTCATTTGGTGGCAAGACGCCGGATATGATTTACTTCGTTGGCCTGCCGACAAAAGGCTTGGCTGCATGACCCCCGCGTTACCCACCGCGTCGTCAGCCTACGGTCTAAAGGGACCTTCGGCAGACGCCACCTTGGATAACGCTACCAGCGCAGGGCTCCACTTATCTCTGTGGAAATTCTGTCCAAACAAACGGGGCCTGCTCTGTCAGCACCGTGCCGGTCTAAACCAAAGTCTAATAGGCCGTCATCATTCATTCCTCTAAAGTCGGTTCGGGCATTTGTGCGGCTTGCGAGTCGTCGAACTGTGCTTGTCAGGTTTGCCCACAACGATGAGCCTGACTTGAAGCCCGAAAGTTTGGCGGGTGAAAGGGATGCCGGAACATTGGGCCGGCGCTGGAAACCGGCAGTAAATCGAGCGGGTACTTGTCAGTGCTTACTGACCTGACTTCATATATTCAGTGAGTTCATTAAAGGGGGCTAAGTTGTTTGGTAACACCGGAGGATTATTTGCAGAGGGTCGGTGGTCGCTTAAGCAGCGGTTTTCCGTAGCGATAGGCACAGCCATCCTGGTTGCACTCGTGACGATGTATGGTGTCCGGCTGATGGGAAAAGCCGCCACATTTCACTTTCTCGAACGCAACCATATGGAGCTTGCGCTACGTATCAACGCGGCCTTGAGTAGTGTCGAGCAGGCCGCGAGAAATGCTTCCGATACGCGTATTGAAAACATTGCGGCGCATCTGGGCCAGGCCCGCCTCCTCGCGGTTCGTGCCGACAACGAAGTCTTCGCCTTTGAGCAGCAACTCCTGCGCTTGCTGGGGTTCGGTCCCCTGATCGATCTTCCGCAAAAGGACATTGCCGACGTCGATGGCATGTTGGCGACTATCGCCGCTTTCTCGCTGCAGACTGGCGTCATGCCGGTGGAGCTGGCATTGCGACTGCGCCCGGGAATGGATGCGATGATGGAGAATTCGCGGGCCTTCGCTCCCCTGACCACGGAAGCGGCGAGCTTCATCAAGGTTTCTGTTTCGGCGGTGTCCGTATTCTGTTCCTTGCTTCTGGTTGCCACCGTCTTTGCCCTGCGACGACGTACCCTGCGGCCGCTGGCGATCGCCGTAGAAGCTGCTCAACGCGTCGCTTCGGGCGATCTGACCGGGCAGATGAAAACGGTCGGGCGTGACGAGGCGGCAACCCTCATGCAGGCGCTCCATCACATGAACGAGAACCTGTCACGCTTGGTGAACGATGCCCGGCGGGATTCCGGTCTGATTGGTGAAAGCGCGAGTACTGTCCGCCAACAGTCCGAAGTGGGGGCCGAGAAGGTCCGCTATCAGAGCGATGCTGTCGCCGCCATCTCCAGCACCATCGAAGAACTGGCGACGAGCATTGCTTCGGTTGCCGATCGGGCCGGGGAGGTCCGCAACCTGTCTGACGAAAGTCTGGCGGGCAGTCGTGAGGGCTGGCGCAACATGGAGCAGCTCAGCGCCAATATCGAGGAAATTCAGGGTGCCGTTGAAGATATACGAAATACGACGGAAGCATTCATGCGGAACACGGGTTCGATTTCCGCGTTGACGCAGCAGGTCAAGGCGATTGCTGAACAAACCAATCTGCTGGCGCTCAACGCGGCCATCGAAGCCGCGCGGGCCGGGGAGTCCGGCCGGGGCTTCGCCGTGGTCGCCGATGAAGTGCGCAAACTTGCGGAGCAGTCGGGCAGGTCAGGCGCCGATATCGAAAATCTCACCAAACTGCTTGCCGAGAATTCGCAGTCGGTTGCCAAATCAGTGGATCGCGGCGTGAATACCTTGCAGTACAGCCAGGAAAACATGGCCAGGACGCTTGCCGCACTGGAAACGACCATTGCCCGCGTCGAGACCGCGAGTCTCGGCGTCGACGAGATCAGCCTGTCGGTGAAGGAACAGGCTTCAGCCAGCAACAATATCGCGCGCACTATGGAAGAAATTACCTCCGGCCTCGAAGCGACCTCGGCCAGTTTGGCGCTTAGCCTGAATGCTTCGCGCGGACTTGATCAGTTGTCCGAGCGACTGAAGATGTCGGTGGGGTCGTTCAAGCTCTAGGGTGTGTCAGTAAGCAACCGGCTGCCAAGGGAAAACCTATTTCTCTTCTCTGCGAAAAGCAAAGGAGGCCTGGGTGACCAGACCTCCTCCAATTTCAACAACCCAACTCATCCCTGGCGAGATGAGCCGGTGGCTGGGTGGCAGATAAGCTGTGTTTTGTATTAGTTGCCGCAGGTGCCTTTTTTAGCCAACTCCAAACTTTGGATTGCTTCTTTTCCTTCGGCTTCACTGACAACTTCAAGATTTGCGCCGCCAACAAAGGCGCCCATTTTTATATATTGCCGAATAAAGTAATTAATGCCGCTTGCGACGGTGAGCTTGATTTCGTTGGGAGAAAACTCGGACTCGGTTGCGATAACGTGCTCCTGATTCCCCTTTGTTTCTTCATAGAAAAAGACATTTGGCGCAGATTCACCAACGCACTTTCCATCGACCAGAATATCTTTCTTCAGTGCCCCACCAACGCCTGAGGTGCGATAAATGTAGAGTCCAGCTTGTCCTTGTGACGGAGGTGCGAAGCGTTTTGCTTTGTCGGATGCTTCTTTGCTCTCCATAGGAACAGAAGCACAGCCTGTGACAAAAATGGCGAAGATACCGACTAACAGCATTTTATTGGACACGAGTTTTTCCTTGAAGAAATGACAAAAGATTTGAAGGTGGGCCAGCAGGGGCGTGATTATCCACTCGTATGGCATTTTGTGCAAAGCCTTCGTCATGCTTGGGAGCGGAGGATCTCCCGAATTTTCAGCGCAATTTTTTGAGGCGCAGATTTGACGCATATGGGCAACGAAAGGGGCAAGGAAACTTCACCGGAAGTTGGGCTCTGACCAGAGACAAAGGCAAGATCGCGGCGCAATTTCATCGCCACCAGTGGCAGCAAGGTTCAAGCCTCAAGCCCAAGAAAATGATCGAGGATGTTGAAATGATCCTCGAAAAAGAGCCCCTCCATCCCGCTCAGTTCGCCAATCGGTACCCAGCGCGCCAGGGCGGCGTCGTCGGCGCCGGCGACTTCGGGTAGGCGGCAGGGGCCGAGGTCGAAGCGGTGGGCGTGGGTGATGGTGCGGCCGCGCAGGCTGCGGTCGGGGTGGTCGAAGACGGCGACAGCGGTCAGCGCGCTTTCCAGTGTTGAGTCGAGCAGGGCGAAGCCGGTTTCTTCGCGCAGTTCGCGGATGGCGCCTTGCAGCACTCGCTCGCGGCCGTCGAGAAAACCGCCGGGCAGCGCCCACAGGCCCTTGCCGGGGGCGCGGCCGCGTTCGACGAGCAGGACGTGGTCGGCAGCGGTGACCACGGCGTCGACGGTGATGAACGGGCCGCTGCCCCAGGTGCGCCGGCTTTCTTCAACGGCCTGGTGTTCGCCGCGCAGTTGCGCGTAGGCCGGTAGATTGCTCCAGCCCTTGAGGTAGTGCGCGATGGCCGGCGGCACCAGGCCGGCGAGCAGGGCCTGCGTCGCCGCCGCGTCCTCGCCTTCGAACCAGATGCGGCGGATGGCGGTGGCGTCGATTTCGCCGGCTTGCGGCGCGTTGACCAGTGTCCAGCCGGGGAAGCGCTGCAGGTACTGGCTGGAGGCATCCTTGAGAAAGCCGACCAGGGCAACGCGGGCGGCCGGCGCATGCTGTGCCGCGACGGCGGCCATCACGGCCTCGCCCCAGCGCCGGTCGTCGTAGTAGTCGCGCAGCGGCACGAAATGTACGCGTTCCTGCGTCGCCGCATCGAGCGTCGCGGCGATCATCGCCGCCCGTTCCTGCCAGCTGAAGGGATTTTTCGCATTGCGCGCCGCGTGCGCCGAACCGAGCACGACGACGACCTGCGGCGCCGTCGCCAGGGCCCGGGCGAGCAGGGCGGCGTGGCCGTTGTGGAAGGGCTGGAAGCGGCCGATCAGGACGGCGATGTCAAATTTCTCGGTCATGGTCATTCTCCTCAGTCGTATTTCGCGGCAATCGGCATCTGCCGGCCGCTGCCGAAGGCGCGACCGCGCAGGCGCAGGATGGGCGGGGCCTGGCGGCGTTTGTATTCGTTGCGGGCGATCATCCGGCGGATCCTGGCGATCAGGGCGGCGCCGTCGGGGCCGGCGGTGAGCGCGGCGTAGGCGGTTTCGACATCGGCCCGCTCGGCATTGCCCAGCCGGCTGCCTTCGATCAGCACCTTGAGAATGCAGTCGAGCACCGGGTAGGGCGGCAGGCTGTCGCTGTCGCGCTGGTCGGGGGCGAGTTCGGCGGAAGGTTCCTTGTCGATGATCGCTGTCGGGATCAGCTCGCGGCCTGCGCTGGCGTTGAGGTGGCGGCACAGCTCGAAGACTTCGGTCTTGTAGAGGTCGCCGATCAGCCCGAGGCCGCCGTTGGTGTCGCCGTACAGCGTGCAGTAGCCGACCGAGATTTCGCTCTTGTTGCCGGTGGTCAGCAGCAGGTGGCCGAAGCTGTTGGAATATTCCATGAGCAGCGTGCCGCGCACCCGCGCCTGCAGGTTTTCCAGCGCCAGGCCGTGCAGCGGCTGGGCGAAGCTTTCGGCGAAGCCGGTTTCGTACTGGCTGACGATGGCGCGGATCGGGTGTTCGTGGAGCCTGATGCCGAGATTGCGGCACAGCGTCGCCGAATCGTCCACGCTGCCGCTGCTCGAAAAGCGCGAGGGCATGGTGATCGCGATGACGTTGTCGGCGCCCAGCGCCTCGACGGCCAGGGCCAGGGTCAGCGCGCTGTCGATGCCGCCCGAGGAGCCGACCACGGCCTGTCTGAAGCCGCAACGCCGGGCGTAGTCGCGCAGGCCGAGGACGATCTGCCGGCGATAGAATTCCATGACCGGCAGGCCGGCTACCGGTACCGGCGGCAGGGCGGCGCCATCGGCGGCGAGGAAGCGGCCGGCGGCGAGTTGCAGGGTGTCGACCGATTCCGCGAAGCGCGCCGCTTCGAAGACGACGCCGTCGTCCGGCGTCACCGCGAAGGAAGCGCCGTCGAAGACCAGCTGGTCGTGGCCGCCAACCTGGTTCACGTACACCAGCGGCAGGCCGTGGCGGCGGCAGGCGGCGGCAAACAGCGCGTGACGCTGCTCGCGCTTGCCGATATTCGACGGGCTGGCGTTGATCGAGACGACCAGGTCGGGCGCCGCGTCGGCCAGCCGGGCGAACGGATTGACACCGTAATCGTCGCCGCTGTCGTTCCAGCCGTCTTCGCAGATCAGGAAGCCGACCTGGGCATCGCCGATGCGCAGGACTTTGGCGACATCCGGGCCGGGCTCGAAGTGGCGGCGTTCGTCGAAGACGTTGTAGGTCGGCAGCAACTGCTTGGCGTAGCGCAGGGCGATTTCGCCGTCGCGCAGCACCAGCAGGCTGTTTTCCAGCGCCTTGCCGGGGCCGCTGCGCCGCATCGGCGCGCCGACCACCCAGGCGAGGCCAGGGGTCTGCTGCGAGGCGACGAGCAGTTCGGCCAGCGCCTGTTCGGCGCGCTCGATGAAATCGGGCTCGTCGAGCAGGTCGCCCGGCGAATAGCCGGTCAGCGAGAGTTCAGTAAAGACCACCATCTGCGCCTGTTCGGCTATGGCCTTGGCCGCCGCGCCGCGCATCAATGCGACATTGCCGGCGAAGTCGCCGATCGTCGGATTGAGCTGGGCCAGTGTGATGCGCAGGGCGCTCACGAGGTCACCTCGGGATGATTGAAGACCTGGCGCAGGTAGGCGAGGAAGGTCCGGTCCTCGCACAGCGTCTTGCCCGGCGAGTCCGAGAGCTTGGCGACCGGCTGACCGTTGCACGAGGTGATTTTCATGACGATGTTCAGCGCCTTGTGCGGCGTGTCGTTGGAGAGGTTGGTGCCGATTCCGTAGGAGGTCGGGATGCGGCCGCGAAAGCGCTTGTAGAGCGCGATCGAGCGCGGCAGGTCGAGTCCGTCGGAAAACACTAGGCGCTTGGTCATCGGGTCGATGTTGAGCTTCTCGTAGTGGGCGATGGCCTTTTCGGCCCAAATCACCGGGTCGCCGGAGTCGTGGCGCAGGCCGTCGAAGAGCTTGGCGAAATAGAGGTCGAAATCGGCCAGGAAGGCGTCCATGCCGACCACGTCGGTCAGCGCGATGCCGAGGTCGCCACGGAATTCCTGGACCCAGGCTTCGAGCGAGGCTTTCTGGAAATCGCGCAGGCGGAAGCCGAAAGCCTGGAAGGCCTGCAGGTATTCGTGGGCCATCGTGCCGATCGGCACGAGATTGAATTTCTTCGCCAGGTAGACATTCGAGGTGCCCGGGAAGTGGGCCGGCAGTTCGCTGACCAGGGTGCGTACGACTTCTTCGTGCCAGGCGCCGGAATAACGGCGGCGCAGGCCGAAATCGATGAAGGTGAAGGTTTCGTCGGCACCGATCAGTTCCTGGTCGCTTTTGACCAAGGCGATCTTGTCGCTCAGGCGCTGGCGGGCCGTCGCGAGAATTGAAGCATCCTGCGGCAGGCGACGGAAATACAGCTCATTGACGATGTAGAGCACGAAAATCTCGAAGGCCATGACATGCACCAGCGGCCCGCGGCCGACGACGCGCAGTTGCTCTCCATCGGTGCTGACCTGGATGAAGCGGCGCTGGAAGCGGAAGACCGAGAGGAAATCGACGAAATCGCTCTTGATGAAGCGCAGGCTGCGCAGGTAGGCCAGTTCGTCCTCGGCAAAACTCAGCGTGCACAGGCGGTCGAGTTCGGCTTCGACGTCGTTTTTCAGCTCGGCCAGCGGGTAGGCCGGCGCGTTGCGGCAGACGAAAGCGTACTCGGCCTCGGCACCCGGGTGGCTATGCAGCAGGGCCTGCCACATGGTGAATTTGTAGAGGTCGTTTTCCAGCAGGCTGCGGACGACGGGGTGTTGTGCGTTGGTGCTGTCCATGATCGTTCTCCGTTTTGTTCTCGGATTCATCACCGGACGCCCGCCAGGGGCGCGCCGGTCAGTTCCGCTGCAATAAAGGCAGGATGTCGGCCGAGTTGCTCAGCCCCAGACCGCGCTGCCGCATGTCCTCAAGAAACTCGGCGTACTGCGCCTCGAAGCCACCCACCGCGCTCATGCAGTCGGTGAGCAGCACCAGCCGCCCCAGTTCGCCGGCCGGCCAGTTGTCGACGACGTGCTCGACGGTGGCCCGCACGCAGTGGCTGCTCGCCTCGCCAGTGAACAACACCACATCGGCCGCGGCCAGACTGGCCAGGAAACCGGCGTTCAACTGGGTATCGGCATCGTCGGCATCCGGCACCTCGGCCTGGATGGCGCTGAAGTGCTCGGTCCACGGATTGCTGCCCTTGAACACCTTGCTCACCACGGCGGCGTTCGCCTCTTCCCAGTCGTTGTAGGCGGCACGCACGGCGGCATGGACGCTGTGGCCCCAGGTGCCGATCTCGCAGTGCACCGGCCAGACCATGTGCACATAACGCCCGGCCGCCTCCAGTGCATCCAGATAGGCCAGCACGCGCGGCAGCGCCTCGGCCCGGCGCGGCAGGAAACGTCCGGCGCGCACATCGGCCGCGCGAATCTGCGTAAACGCCCCGACTGCGCTGCCGTCGCCCTGCCGCCAGAAGGTCGGATGCGCAATATCGACGCGCTGGTGGGCGTCGAGGGTTACGGAAATGTCGCTCAAGCCGGAACCACCGGCACGGATCAGTTCCGCCACCCGCAACAAATCCGCATGCGCCCCCGCCACCGGCAAGGCCGGCACCTGCCGCACGCCGCCGATGACCGGACAATCCTCCGCCGGCAGATCGCAGAAATCGTTCTGCGGATCGATGATGACCAGATGAATACGCTGCTTTGGCATGATCGTTCTCCTTGGGTACTAGCGCTGAAAGGTGCGCTTGAGTGCACTGTAGAGCACTTAGTTTAATATTGCAACTAATTGGCAAGGACTGAGAATTCAGTTTGTGCAATGCCTCACGAAAACGACGGCACATGGATTTCGCATGCGCATTGGGCCATGCAAAGGTGATAGGCTTTTGCCATGAACCAGCAATCACCAAAATCCCCTCCGTCATCGAAGGAAAGGCATAGGTCAAGCGACGGCCAAAGGGGCAGAGGCATTTCAATTTCCAATTCACTCTGACCCCTTTTGTCAGCTTATTTTCCCCCGTGTTCCTGTTCTTCGTCTTCGAACACGGCCCGCACCGCTGCGATGATTTTGGCATGCCTGCCGTAGAAGGCGCCGTCTTCGGCGAAGATCTGAGGCAGGGTCTTGCGCAGCTTGTTGCTTACCTGCCAGCCGCTTTCCTTGATCGATCGGATGATGTGGTCCGCATCCGGGTCCGGCATTTCCACGAAGTTTTTGATCGCCTCCCGCGCCTCGTCGTACTGGCGCAGCGTAAGAGCCTCCTGGGCCATTTCCTGTTCGACCGTCTGGCGCAGCACCCCGCCCAGATAATGCGCCTGCTCCGTTAAATCGAGATAGCGCCAGGCATGCTGGGCATCCGCTGTACGGAGGAACGCGAAATTGGTTTCGACCCCGTCAGGGCATACCCGCCTTGGCCCGAAGCGATAGGCATCGGTGTAGGCCTGCATGAAAGGACGCGAAAACACCTCCAGGGCCTGGTCGTAATCGGCGCGCCCCTTGGCCGAGCCGGCGATCGTCGCCGATATCGGCACGATGATATTTGCTGGCACCGCCTGGTCGGCGGCGAGCAGGTGGTTGATCAGGAAACGGTGGATCCGGCCATTGCCATCAGCGAGCGGATGCAGGTAGACGAAGGCGAACGACACTGCTGCGGCGCGTGCCACCGAGTTGGCGCCCTGCGTGCGGGTTTCGAACTTGCGCAAGGCGTCGAGCATGCCGTGCACCAATTCCTCGGAGGGGGCGACGTAATGGACGATCTCGTTGATGAAGCTGCGTTCCCCGACGAACACCGGCGATTGTCGGATGCCGACCCGCAGCGCAGCTTCGCCAAGGACCGTTTGCTGCAGCTTGAGAAGTTGCTCTGGCGCCATCGGATCGTTCATGCGCCCGCTGTAGGTACTGATAGCTGCCGCGAAACGCTTCACCCGATCTTGCTTGTCCGCCTCGTGCTCGATGGCGAAACTGGCCCGGGATTCCTTGAAGGTAAGCCACGCCGCGCTACGCAGCAGCAATTCCGGTCCAAAGGTGTCATCCAGCGACTGCACGCCCGCCGCCACGTCGTAGAGCCATTCGCGTTGCTCTGCTGCGCCGAGGAAGACCATCGGGCAAAACTCGCGCGGGCCGGGGAGGTTGTTGTTGACGCGCCAGCGCCGCACGCGATCGGGCCGTTGAGCGACCAGATACTGCTTCGCATCAATCGCATCGACATAGCCCACGTTGAGCGCCGTGTCCGGCACGGCGAGCTGCCGGCCGGTGAACCATTCGTAGAAAAAAGCCGCTCGTCGGGCGTAGCTGCCGGTAGGCTCGTCCTTCACCCATGACGCCACCTCGTCTGGATCAATGCGATCGAACAGGCGCGAGAAAAACTCGAAGCTGATCCGCTCGTACTTCAGGCCGAACTCGAAGTGCCCCCGAAAACTGTCGGCTGGCTGGTACTGGGCAGTCCAGGTGCGGGTTTCCTGGCCATTGGCCGTCTCGCGCTGGCGCACCGCTCCCAGTCGGCTGCGGGTGAAGAGCGGCTGCACCAGCTGGATGCCATGCATCTCAACGAGCCGGTGGAAGCCCAAAAGGGTGTCGGACATGGCGTGCTATTTCGCTATGAGTTGTGCTATTTTGCTATAAAAACCGTTAAGTGCGACAAAAACAATATACTTTGTCGAGTCGTAAAGGCTGTGTCGGGCCGCCTTCGGGCAGCGCCAGGCGAGCATGTTACGCCTGCCTCCAAGCGGCATCTGGCTCAGGATTCCAAGATCCAAGGCCGATTCAAAGGCAGCTACGAAGCAAGGCTCTTGAGTTCCCCGCGCATCTTTCGCGTTAACATGCGTTTTCCCTTTCTGATCTCCGCCACCCCATGAACGATATCATCTGCACCGTCGACGTCGTCCTGATGACCCTCAGGGACAGCCGCCTGCATGTGGCGTTGCTGAAGCGCGACCATGCGCCGTTTGTCGGACTGCCGGCACTGCCCGGCGGGTATATCCGGGTGGCCGAGGATGGCGATACGCAGGCGGCGGCGGTGCGCATGTTGCGCGACAAGACGGGCATCGCCAGCCCCTATCTCGAACAGCTGGCGACCTTTTCCGGGCGCGGCCGTGATCCGCGTGGCTGGTCGATCTCGGTCGCCTACTATGCGCTGGTGCCGGAAGAGGTGATTGCTGGCGGGGGGCATCCCGAAGTCGAGCTGCGGCCCGTCGAGGCGCTTGAGGGCCTGCCTTTCGACCACCAGCAGATCATCGAAGCGGCGATGCAGCGGGTGCGCAACAAGAGCAGCTATTCCTCGCTGCCGGTCTATCTGTGCGGCGAAAACTTCACCCTGCCGCAATTGCAGAAGGTTTACGAGGCCATCCTCGGCGAGCCGATCAACAAGGTCAGTTTCCGTCGCAAGCTTGATGAGCTGGATATTCTGGAAGCTGTCGAAGGTGCCATGGAAACCGGCAAGGCACATCGCCCGGCGCAACTCTATCGCCTGAAGAAGTGCTTCCGGCAACAACTGTCGCTGACCGACCGGGCGCTCAACGCGGCGGGTTGAACAGCGGATTGGAGATCAGTCGGCCTGGCTTGCGCTGCCGCAGCCTTCGGCTTCGGCGGCCAGCAGGTTCCTGTGGCGCGCCAGTCGCGACTGGTGGCGGAACATGGCCAGGACCACGGCGACGCCCAGGGCCAGGATCCAGGGAATGAGCAGGCTGCACAGAATCCACATGGCGATGAATTCAACGACAGTTTTCGGGATGGCCCAGACCGGCCTGCTTAGCCGGCTGCTCAGGTAGGGCAGGGCCAATAGCGCGGCGACAACGGCGCCGGCAATGAGGAGCATGTCGATGGTGATTTTTGCTATGTCCATGGAGCCTCGGCGAGTGTCATGCAGCCTGATGAAAGGGTTCAGCAGACAACGAATGTTGAAGGAGTCGCCGGATTATGCGCCCGGTATTCTTTGTCCGGCAAGGGAATTGCCCCCGGCTTGCGGCGCTCGCCGATCCGCTGGTGGCCGGCGCTTTGCATCACTTTAAAGGCGGCAATGCTGCCAGCCCGAGCATGCTCCGCAGCCGCTGGCATTCCGGGTTCGGGCTGCCGTCTTCCTGCCAGTTGGCAAACTCGCGGCAGGTCGAGGGACGGTTCGGATAGATGCGGCAGCCGATGCCCGGTTCGCCGAGCGTGCCGATGAGCGCGATGCAGCGGCCGTGGCCGGTCTCGGTGCCCTGCATGCAGGCGATGAAATCGTTGACCTTGCTGGTCAGTTCGACGGGGACGATGCCGCCCGAGCCATCGCTGAGTTCGCCGCAGTAGAAGGAAACGCGGTAATGCGCGCAGCAGGCGCCACAGGCCGTGCAGGGATTGTTTTCACTATCCGGCATGTCGATGAAGACCCGGCCGTTGTCGTGGGTTCGCCGGATCGGGATTTCTTTCGCTATCATTGAGTCGCCTGCT
Organism: Azonexus sp.; assembly: GCA_049294655.1. Classification (GTDB taxonomy): domain Bacteria; phylum Pseudomonadota; class Gammaproteobacteria; order Burkholderiales; family Rhodocyclaceae; genus Azonexus. The sequence continues at coordinate 64,881 of JBAQDI010000016.1, read as the reverse complement.
TCTGCCCGCAAAAAGTTCGCCAGGCGAATTTAACCCGGCCAGCGGCGCATTGGTAAACAGCCAGGATCGGAACTTTGGCGTATGGTGTGGTCGAACACAGGCCGGTTGGTGTTTTTGCCGGTCCGGATAATTAACGGGAGGCTCGCATGTCGAAATGGTTCAACTTGCTCTGGCTGTCCTTCTTTACCGCCATCGTCGGCGAAACGGCCTTTTTTGCGCTGATCGATCCGAAGCAGCTCTATCTGTTCGGCGAGCCGGTGTATTGGAGCCCGACGATGGTCTATTCAGTCGGCTTTTTCATGTTCTGGGGCCTGACGGCACTGACTGCCGCGCTGGTCGGCCTGATGCTGAAGCCCGGTGCCGAGGTCAATCGGGAACCGGAGGTCAAGGCGCGTCAGAAGATGAGCCGGGAACAGTTGTCCTGCGCCGATACTGAAATCGGGCACTGAGCTTCAATTCGCCGGCTTTTGGTTGATCTGGGTAGTCTGGCGGGGATTTCCTGTCGGTCTGCCGGCCTTGGCCTTTGTCCGGAATTTTTCGCCTGGTGGGAAAAGCCCCTTCTCAAGACTTTTGCTGCGCGTCGGAAAAATTCTTCAGCGGGCAATGTCTGGCCAAAGCGGGCTGAAACAGCAGGATGTATTCCCAGTTGTCGGCATCGAGCCGGCTCAGGTCGCAGTGACTGAGCAATTCCGGGCGGCCGGCCAGCAAGGTGGCCCAGTCCTCGCCAGCAAAGTCGCTCCACTGGATGTGCCTGAAACAGCTTTCGTCAAACTGCGGGGCGGCGGAAATCAGATCGGCCCAGTTGCCGGAGTCGAGTTTCTGCCAGTCGCAGCGGCTTGCCCATTCCGGGTGCTCGGGAAGCAGCATCGACCACGCCTCGCCATCGAGCAGCGTCCAGTCGCAATGGCTGGCGAGATCCGGGCGCGCCTCGAGCAACAGATACCAGTCGTCGCCGTTGAGCAGTTCCCATGGGCAGTCGGCCGGTTCCCGCCGGCCGGCGACCAGCGCTTCGTACCAGTCCCGTCCCGGCCTGGGCGCGGAATGCTTCAGATCAACGCTGCCGTCATCGGTTTCGAGCAAGGGGTAATTTGCCGCCAGCGGCGGTTTGACCGTCGGGGCGCCAAGCAAGGCACGCCGCCTGGCGATGGCCCGGGGATCTTGCGGGGCGACAAACAGGCGCTTTTCGAGAGCGCCCATGATCATGGCGAAGACCAGCGTCGTGATGAGCAGGGCGGCGAGTATCCCGCCGATCAATTTCCAGGCGCTTGGCGCCAGCAGAATATGGGCTAGCGTGTAATAGCTGACCGCAAGGAGGGCAACAACGAAAATCCCGCTAGCGATCGCGAAGAAGTATTTCTCGTAACGTGAATGCTGCAGCGTCAGCGAATCGATTTCGCAGGATGCATAAATGGTGCTGGCAATGCGTAATTCGGGTCGGGCGCGCAGCATGGCGAGCAGAAATTCCCGCTTGAGCGCGGCCTCGTTGAGGTAATTGGGGGCCAGTCGGCCCAGCGGGTTCAGGTGGAAATACAGGCGCACGGGGGCGCGTCGCATGCCGCGCACGACATCCAGGCGAATGACCGAGTGCCGGGTCTCGCCCCGGCCGATGAATTCTTCCCAGACATCTTCCTGAGTGGCGTCCTGGATGACGATGTCTTTCCAGAAGACGACCAGCCGGGTTTTTCTGTCGAACATTTCCAGTCGGTCGCGGTAAATCGCTGTTTCCGGCGGCGCGCCGCGCCGGGTTGAAGCGAGGCTGCGTGCCAGAATGAGCAAGCACAGTATTCCCAGAATCAGGGGCACGACGAAAACTTCGTCTGGGAAATACTCGGCCAGCGCCAATCCTTCGGTCAGCTGGCGCAGGATGGCATGGGTTTCGACGGGCTGCAGCATGCCGGACAACAGAACGGACAGGAGGCCGGCGACCCACGGCCACCAGGCCGGAACGACCAGGCCAGCGAAGGTTCTCGATATTGACTGCATGGTTTGTCGTTGCGAAATGGCGATTCCGGGGCGGTTTTGCGCTCCGGCAGAATGCCGGATGGATGGGGCGGCAATGTTACCTGAGATTCTTGCCGGCCTTGAACCTGCGTGGCGCACGGGCGGCGATGCGCCAGGTCGGCGAAACCCTTCGCCCTTTGCTTGCCGTCAGGTATTCTCTCTTCGTCTCTTCATGGAACAGTCTGTGATGCAAGCGGAGCGCCAGCGCCTCATTCGTTCGTTGTTCGATGATTACATCGAGATGTACGCTTCGCGCGACGAACGGCTGACGACCCGCTTCAGCGAGAACTTCAGCGGCTACGCCGGCAGTAGCGATCAGCTGGTCACCGACCGGGACGAATGGATACGCATCACCCGGCTGGATTTCGCCCAGGTGCCGCAGCGCATCCGCATCGAGATGCTGGATATTGCGCTGCAGGATCTGGCCGGGGATATCGTTGCCGTCACGGCCTTCTTTCATATTCACCTGCCCGTTCCCGAGCATGTGCTGTCCAGTGAAACGGCCCGGCTGGTGCTGGTTTTTCGGCTCGAAGGCGAGGCCTGGATGATTGCCCACAGTGGCATCTCGGTGCCCTTCGGATTGGCCAGGGAGGGCGAGGTTTACCCGATGACACGCCTGCAGGAGCGCAATCGCGAGCTCGAAGCCCTGGTCGAGGAACGAACCCTGGCCTTGAAAGAAGCCAATGAGGCGCTCGATGCCCATCGCCGGCATCTGGAAAGCGAGGTCCGGCAACGCACGGCGGATCTCTCCCTGGCCAAGGAAGCGGCCGAAGCCGCCAATCGTGCCAAGACCACCTTCCTGGCGACGATGAGTCATGAGCTACGGACGCCCATGAATGCCATCATGGGCATGACGGCGCTCGCCCGGAGCCAGGCAAGCGAGCCGGCGCTGGTGCATCGGCTCCAGGTCATCGACAAGGCTTCGCATCACCTGTTGGCCGTGATCAATGACGTGCTCGACATCTCGCGGCTTGAATCCGATCGCCTGAGCCTGGAATGCCGGGATTTCAGCCTGGGCGAAATTCTCGAAGGCATAGACGAGCAGTTCGGCAGCAAGGCAATGAACAAGGGCCTGAAACTGCTGATCGAGGCGCCGCCGGAGGCCAGGGCAATGCCGCTGTACGGTGATCCGCTGCGCCTGTCGCAAATACTGCTCAACCTGGTCGACAATGCCGTCAAGTTTACCGATCAGGGCACGATCAGTTTGCGCGCCCGCTTGGTCGAGCGCGGTCCGGACTGCGTGCAGCTCAATGTTGACGTCGAGGACAGCGGTATCGGCATCGCCGGCCAGGACATCAGCCGTCTTTTCTCGGCTTTTGAACAGGCGGACGGCTCGCTGACCCGCCGATACGGCGGAACGGGGCTCGGCCTGGTCATCAGCAAGCGCTTGGCGCAGTTGATGGGCGGCGACATCACGGTGCGCAGCCAACCCGGCGTCGGGAGTGCCTTTTCGCTGAATGTGCGACTGGGCCGGGTGGCCGGCCACTGATTCGCGGCACGGCAACCCGCTTTCTGGCGGCTTGCTTCAGGGCAGGACGAAACTGCTTTTCTCGGTGATGCGGGTCGCCGCGTCGTGGCTGGCGACAATCTCGAAATGGATGGGCTGGATGCCCGACGCCGGGCCATCGGCCGGCGAAGATACGGTCAGCGCAACGGGCCGGATGGTGCCCGCCTCGACCGGAAATTCGCGCTCGCCGACGATTTCCAGGTCGGTCAGGCCGCTCACCGCAATCCGATAGCGGCGCGGCGCATCGTCGAGATTCATGAGCTTCAGGGTGTAGGCGTTTTCGATGCGACCTTCCGCGGATTCGCGCAGCAGCGCCCCGCGGTCGCGCAGCACGTCGACCAGCAGCAGGCTGCGCTGGCTGACCATCCACGCACCGAGGCCGCTGATCAGCAGCAGCATGCCGGCATAGGCGGCAAGGCGCGGCCGGGCCCGCCAGCCCGGCGCTTTGGGCCGGCCTGCCAGGGCGTTTTCCGAAGCAAAACGGATCAGGCCGCGCGGCGCGCCGAGTTTGTCCATGACCTGGTCGCAGGCATCGATGCACAGGCCGCAGTTGATGCACTGGTATTGCAGGCCGTCGCGAATGTCGATGCCGGTCGGGCAGACCTGCACGCAGATACCGCAATCGATGCAGGCGCCGCTGTTGGTGGCCGGCTGGCGGATATTGCGCGGTTCGCCGCGCTGGCGGTCGTAGGCGACATTGGCCGTCTGCGGATCGAACATGACACCCTGGAAACGCGAATACGGGCACATGTGCTGGCACACCGCCTCGCGCGCCAGACCGGCCTGGGCGTAGGTGAAGGCGGCGTAGAAAATCAGCCAGAAGGCTTCCCAGGGGCCGGTCTGCAGCGCGAAGACGGTGGGCAGCAACTGGCGGATGGGGGTGAAATAGCCGACGAAAGTGATCGCCGTCCATGCCGCAAGCAGCGCCCACAAGCTGTGTTTGCTGATCTTGCGCAGCAGTTTGGCGGGGCTCATCGGGGCCTGGTCGAGTTTCAGCCGGGCCAGGTGGTCGCCCTCGATCCAGGTTTCGATCTGCGTGAACATCATCGTGTAGATGGTCTGCGGACAGGCGAAGCCGCAGAACAGCCGGCCGGCCAGCGCGGTGACGAAAAACAGCGCGGTGGCGGCGAGGATCAGCCCGAAGGCGAGGAGCAGCGCATCCTGCGGCCAGAGCACGAGGCCGAACAGGTAGAGTTTTTCATGGGCGATGTCGAAGAGGATGGCCTGGCGGGCGATGCCGTTGCTCTGCCAGTTCAGCCAGCCGGCGCCGTAGAAAATGATCTGGGTAAAACAGACCATGGCCCAGCGCAGGCGGTTGAATTGGCCATCGACGGCCTTGGCGTGGATTTTTCCCTGCTTGCGGTAAAGCTCGAGCTTCGCTTCGCGAACCTTGCTGACGGGCTTGTTCATGTGGCGCTCTGGATCTTTGGATGGGCGCCAGTAAATCACCGCCGCATGGACAGGAACAGATTCAGTCTGTCGTGTTTTTTATAGGAACAGATGCATTTGCCGAGCCGGCGCGCCATCCCGGAGGGGATCAGGCAAAATGGCGAAATGGATACCTTGATTACCCTGAACCAACTGGCCGGCTTTCTGCTGGCCTCCATGCTGATCACCCTGGCGCCCGGCCCCGACAACCTGCTGGTGCTCAGTCTGGGCGTCGCGCGCGGTCGCAAGCAGGGCATCGCTTTCGGCCTGGGTTGTGCGGTCGGCTGCCTCAATCACACCGTGCTGGCGGCACTTGGGGTGAGCGCCGTGATCGCCGCCTCGCCGATTGCCTTTCAGACCTTGCAGGTGGCCGGAGGACTTTACCTAGTCTGGCTGGGCCTGCAGGCAATGCGCCGGACGCCAGGCACCGCTTGCCAGGCACTGGTGCAGACTCGGTACGAAAGCGAAGCCCGGCTATTTGTCCGGGGCCTGCTGGCGAATGCGATCAATCCGAAAGTGGTTCTGTTCTTTCTTGCTTTCCTGCCGCAGTTTGTCGCCAGGCCGGGCGCTCATGGCGGCTGGCAGATCATGCAATTCGGACTGCTATTTACCCTGCAGGCGGCGCTGATTTTTTCCGCTATCGGCTGGTTTTCCGGGGGCATCGGCGAACGCCTGGCCCGTAAGCCCGGCCTTTCCTTGTGGCTGGATCGTTTGGCTGGCGGCATTTTCGTGCTGCTCGGGGCGCGGCTGATTGGCGGACGTTAGTGGTCTGCTTCGCAATTGGACGATCCACGAAGCTTGCCTTTGTGCCCCTGGCGTTGTTGCTCATCCTCGCAATAGCTACGGCTATTGCTGTGGTGCGCCTAGCCAGCCACAAATTCGGCGCTTTCATTTTGGTTCGCCAATTACGAAGCAGACCACGAGTCGTTTCGCTGGCGGCGGATCAGTTCGCCGAGCGTGGCCATGGCTTGTTCCTGGCGCTCGGAATCGTGATGGCCGAAATTGAGGCGCAGGTAATTGGCGAACTCGCGCTTGGCCGAAAAGATCGGGCCGGGTGCGATGCTGATGCCGCGTGCCAGCGCCTGCTGGTGCAGCAACAGGCTATCGACGCCGGGCGGCAGTTCCAGCCACAAAAAATAGCCGCCCTGCGGCCGGGCCAGCCGGGTGCCGGCCGGAAAATTCCGTTCGACGGCGGCGACCAGCGCGGCTTCCTGAGCGGCCAGTTGGCGTCGCAACTGGCGCAGATGCTTGTCGTAAGCGCCGTGTTTGAGGTAATCGGCGAGGGCGATCTGTACCGGGCCGGTGGTTGCCAGGCTGGTCGATAGTTTGAGGCGCTGGATCTGGCGGGCGTAGCGGCCGGCGGCGACCCAGCCCAGGCGGTAGCCGGGCGCCAGACACTTCGAGAAGGAAGAAACATGCATGACCAGGCCGTCCGGGTCGGCCGCCTTGCTGCACAGTGGCGCTTGCCGGCCGAAGTAGAGCTCGGCGTAGACGTCGTCCTCGATCAGCGGGACCTGGTGGCGGCAGAGCAGGTCGAGCAGGGCTTTGCGGTTTTCGTCACGGACCAGGCTGCCGGTCGGGTTGGCGAAATTGAGCATGAACAGGCAGGCCTTGACCGGATGCCGGGCCAGCGCATCGGCCAGCGCCGTCAGGCTGAGCCCCTCACGCGGGTGACTCGGGATTTCGATAACTTTCAGGCCGAGCCGCTCGCTGGCCTGCAGTCCGGCATAGAAGGTCGGTGCTTCGACGGCGATCAGGTCGCCCGGTTGGGTCACGGCCTGCAGGCAGAGATTCAGCCCTTCCATGGCGCCGGACGTGATGACGATTTCCTGTGGTGATACCGTGGCACCTTGGGCCAGATAACGCAGGGCCAGCTGGCGGCGCAGTTCCTCGTTGCCGGGTGGCAGATCGGTGACGGTGGCCAGCGGGTCGAAGCGGCGTGCCGCGCTGGCCAGGAAGCGGCCGAGTTTGCCGAGCGGAAACAGATAGGGGCTGGGAAAGCTGGAGCCGAGCGGCACCACAGCCGGGTCGCGGACGCTGTCGAGGATCTGAAAAATGAAATCGCTGACCTGCAGTTCGGTCGAGCCGCCGAGCGGCCGGCTCATCGCCGGTTCGGGCAGTTGGCGGCCGAGGCGGGGGCGCACGAAATAGCCGGATTTCGGCCGCGCCTCGATCAGCCCCCGGCTTTCCAGCAGGGCGTAGGCCTGGGTTACGGTAACCGGGCTGATGCCGTGGTTGCGACAAGCCAGGCGGACCGAAGGCAGACGGTCGCCGACGCGCAGCGTGCCGTCAGCGATCAGCTTGGCTGTCTGCTCGGCAAGTTCGTGATAAAGGCTCATGGGCCGATGTTAGCAGCCGGTGATGCAGGCATTGACCCGAGATGAAACGCGGGAGTAAGGAGCTGGGGAATGGCCAACAGGATCCAGCCCCGGCCGCCGGCCTCAGTCCCGCTTCATGGCAAGAAATTCATCAATCAGCCGAACCAGGATTTCTTCTTCGTCACCATCGCTCAGGCCGAGGATTTCAGCGACCAGTTTGACCTTGCCGGGATTGACCTTGCTGCGCGGGGCGGCTGCGCTGGCGGGTGGGGCTTCTTCCCAGGGCGGGGTGCTTGGGGTGCTGGCGCTCGACGGGCCGGTCGGGGCCGCTTCGGCCGCCGGGGCCGATGCTTCGCTTTTCTTGCGGCGGCCGCTTTCTTCGGCCAGGGCGTGGTCGATGGTCTTTTTCGAGACCTTTTCGCCCTCCGGTAGCTGCTCGATCCGGTCGATCAGCGAGTCGGCCCGGGCTTCGTTCTTTTTGGCCAGTTTTTCGAGCTGGACGGCGCTGCCGGTACTGGTGATCTTGCCGGCGTCGAGCAGGGCGCTGACCTTTTCGGAAAGATTGGCGGCGGCCGTGGCCTGGGCCAGCCAGGTCGGCGGCCGGGCGAAATGCTGGGCGGCTTCTTCGCTGCTGGCGAAGCGGGCGGCGATGCTCTGGATGGCGTTGGCCATGTCGCGCGCTTCGAGGGCGCTGCGCACGCCGAGACCGAGGTTCTCGAAAACCTGGACTTCCAGCGTTTCATCGGCGGCACAGGCGCGGACGACAACCGGGACTGAAGCTTCCCCGGCCAGCAGCGCCGCCTGGCGCCGGCGTTCGCCGGCAATCACCGTGTAGCGGCCGGCTTCAGCGGGACGGACGATGAGGGGGTGAATCAGGCCCATTTTCTCGATCGAGTTGGCCAGGCTTTTCAGGCTGCTTTCTTCGATGTTCTGCCGGGGGTGAGCGGCGTCGGGGCCGATCAGACCGAGATCGACGATCTGGAATTGTGCTGTACTGTCTTTGAAGCTCATGGCCATCCCGCGGGTGAGGTTGCGCCCGGTCTGCCTGTGGCAGACCGGTCAAGGGGCGGCATGTTGGTCCCTTTTGGCGCTTTTTTCAACCTGTCGTTTGCCCCCGGTCTGGCCAACCGGGGATAGCCTCGCTGCCGAAAATCAGAACAGGCTGGCGACCAGCTGGAAGTGCACGTAGTAATGGCTGTTCGGTTGCAGCGGCACGTCGTTGAGGGCGTAGCCCAGGGTCAGGCGGGCATTGAGGTTCTTGCCGATGCTGGAATTGACGCCCCAGCCCAGACTGCCCAGTTCCTGATGTTTGGGGAGGACACTGCCGCCAGGGCGGTAGGGGGAAACCCGCGCGTAGTCGATGAAGAAGAAGCCCTTGGCGGCGATTGCCGTCGAACTGTCGACCTTGCCCAGCGTGCCCAGCGGATGGTGCAGTTCCAGGCTGCCGCCATAACCGCTTTCGCCGGAGTAGGTGCCGACCTGGTAGCCGCGGACGCTGCCTTCACCGCCGATGATCATCTGCTCGCTGGAAGGCAGAATGTTGATCGGGGTGTGCTGGAAGTTCATGCTGCCGCGCAGTGCCCAGTCCTCTGCCAGCGTCTGGTTGCGGAGAATCGAGCCGCGGCCGACTTCGTAATTCTTGCTGGCCGGGCTTTCGGCCTCGCCGGCGGTATAGCTGTAGGTGGCGAACCAGAAGCCGTTAGCGTCGGTTTTCTGGAACTCGGCGCCGAGGCTGCCATCAAGGCTATCCGTGCGCTGCAGACGTTCGCCGCTGATCCAGTTGGTGGTGCGCCGCTGCTTGGTCGACGCCAGCAGATTGATTTGCGAGGTCTTGTCGAAATAGACCGGCTGGCGCAGGCTCAGTGCGCCGCTCGTCGATTCGCCGGTGAGCTTGAGCGAAGCGTACGGTCCGTGCAGGATTTCCGTGTAGTCCTGGTAGAAATTGAGGCTCAGGCGGCCGCCCATCTTGTTGACCGGCAGGCTGTAGCCGATCGAGTAGCTTTCCTGGCCGCTGGCCTGGGTCGTCGATAGCGACAGTTCATCGCGGTAGCCGAGCAGGCTGTGGTTGAAATACATCAGGCCGGCCCGCCATTTGCCGGTACTGGCGCTGCCGTTGTTGTCGATGAACAGGCGCAGGTCATGCTGCTGCGGCTCGACGGCCTCAATGCGGAAATCCGTGGTGCCGAAGACGCTGCCGGGGGCGAGGACGAGGCGCAACTGGACGTCGTTGGTCCGGTTGAAACGCTCAAGATCCTTTTCCAGGTTCGGCAGGTCGACGAGGTCGCCGGGGCCCTGGCCGAGACGTCCGGTAATGTATTCGCCGCGCGTCGAGTTGTTGCCGTTGAGGTTGATCTTGCCGACCCGGCCTTCGACCAGACGGATCTCGACGATACCGCCCGAGACATTCTGCGGCGGTATGACGGCCTGGGCGGTGACGATGCGCCGGCTGCGGTAGGCCTCGTTGATTTTTGCTGCCAGCGCCTGCAGTTCGGCCAGTGTCACTTCCCGGCCTTCGACTTCGCGGGCAAAGGTCCTGAGCTCTTCCTGGCTGAAAATTTCCGAAGTCGTGAAACGAACTTCACGCACCAGGAAGCGCGGCCCGGCCTGCTCGGTCTTGACTGCCGGGGTAACCGGCGTCATGTCCTTGATCGGCTCGGTGGCCTGTTGCCGTTCGAGCCGTTCGATCTGGCGCCGCCGCTCTTCTTCGTTGATGCGCATTTGTTGGATGGCGCCCGGGTCGCCGGCTGGCGGCGGCGTGATCTGGGCAAAGGCCGGGGTTGCCGCCAGGGCGGTCAGCAGGAGATAAGGAAGTTTCATTATTTCTCGCAGTGCAGAATGTCGTCGCAATCGGCTGTTTCTGGATTGTTCAGAGCGACGGCCGGGGGCGCTCCGGAAATGCTGACGTTATCACCGGTGGATACGATAAGGGAATTTTCGTTTTCCGGCGAAAGGCGGCGCAACTCGTTCATGACCTGATTTGCCTTTTCCACGGCCGTACCCGAGGTGCCGTCCGCATTGATGACATCGTGCGTCGGTTCGTGCCAGATCGCCTGGGCGCTACTGAAAACGTGGTTGTCCCAGAGGCCGAGCCGGAAGCCGGCGCCATCGCTGTAGAGCTGGACATCGGCTGGTTGCATGGTGCGGTGGTCCTGGTCGACGAGCAGATTGGTCAGCGGATTGGTGATCAGCAGGCGATGACCGACCAGCAGGTTGTCGACCCACAGTTCGCCGAGCAGGGAGTTGATGTTGCCGTAATTGGTAGAGATGTCGGAGAAGCGGAAGCCGCCCGGCGCCGACAGGTTGAGGTCGATATTCGAGGCGTAACCACCGCTGCCACCGCCGATGGCACCGCCGACCCAGCCGCTGGTGCCGGTAATGTCGGCGGTGATCCGGTCGCCGTAGAGGAAGACCGAGGAACCGACGGAGAGGTGCTTGAACGTCAGGTCGCCGCCGCTTGATCTGGCCGTGAAGCCGGCACCGGCCTGGCCTTGGCCGACATAGATGTCATCCGGCGCGGTGACGGTCACGTCCTCCAGCCCCGAAACCCCGGCCAGATTCACGCCGCCGCTGCTCGATGCGATGCTTACCGACTTGTCCGGGTTGGTGCCGCCGGTGCCGGAGCTGCTTACCCTGCCGCCGGTGATGTCGCCACCGGCCGTCAGCCAGATGCGGTCGCCGGCCGTGATGCCGACGATGTCGACGCCATTTTGTACGTCGATATCGACGATGCCGCCAGAAGTGGCTTCAAGTTTGCTCAGGCGGGTGTCGAGCTGGTTGTCGCCGATGCCCTTGGCGGCGGCAATGGTCAGTCTGGCGTCGGGTCCGCTGTCGGCAATGATGTCGAGGCGGGTGTCGCCATTGTCGAGAATACGGCCTTCCTTGCTGACAATCCGCACGGCGTTGCCGGTCGTGTTGCCGGTTTCGATGCCGGTGATCAGCGCATCGCCGACGGTCTCGATATTGATGGTCCCGTGATCGACGCGAATTCTCGCGGCGTTGCTGCCATCGGCGGCATCTTCCATGGTCAGCCCGGCACCGGACGAGACAAAGACGCCGAGTGTCGTTGCATGGATGTCAGCCTGGCTGGTCATGTTCATCTGACCACCCGAAACCAGGCTGATCGGGCCGGGGGCGCTGACTGTTCCGGTAATCTTCATTGAGGTTGCCGAAGACAGCTCAAGCGCATCCCCGGAGAGTGCGTAAGCGATATTGAAGTACTCGCCGAACGGGCCGTTCAGATAAATACCCTGGCCAATGGTGCTGGCCGTGGCATGGATTTGCCCGTCGGCATTGACGCCGGCATCGAGGGCGTTATCGGGGGCGCCGATCGAGCCGCTACGGGCCGTCAGCCAGAGGTTCCTGGCGCGCAGGTTGTTGTCGGGCGTCAGTGTCGATTCGCCGGTATGAGCGTCGAGGATCGAGCCTTCGGCTTCGAGCCGGATGTCCTTGCGCGAGAATGCGGTATCAACCGACAGATCGTCTGCCGAGACGATCCAGATGTCGTCTGCGGCGCGGCTGATGACGCTGGCGCCGCTGGCCAGGTCGAGACGCAGTGGCAGGCTGACAGCGCCTTCAGCATCCGGTAGCGAGCCGATGCCGCCGTTGGCGGCCTCAAGAATGAGATTGCCGCCTTCGATATTTGCCTGGCCGTTGACCGAGCCGGCATCAATCAGCGAACCGGCCGTCTTGATGCGGATTTCGCCGGTGGCCTTGACCTGATCGATGCGTAGATCCTGTTCCGAACCGATCAGGGCATAGCCCGCCGTAGCCGTGGCATTCAGGGCGCCGTTGCCAACCGCGACATTGACCGGGCGTGGCTGGCTGATGGTGATTATCCGGTTGACCGCATCGTATTGGGCGTCGCCGCGTTCGGCCGCGGCCAGGGCCGCCTTTTGTTCGACACTCAGTCCATCCAGGCCATTTTTCAGGTCGATGTGCTGCGCGTCGTCGTAGGAGCCGATATTCTGGCCGGCGATCAGCGTCACGCTGTGTCCCTTGGCGTTGGGCTCCTTGATCGTGGTGACCGTATCAGTGATGTTCTTCAATAGCCCGGCACCAACCGATAGCGCCAGTTGGCTGTCAGTCCACGAGGAACCCTTGCGGATCGATGCTTCTTCATCGGCCGACAGGGTGTAGCTGTAGCCGCTGACATAACTGCTGGTCAGGCCGCCGACCTCGGTATTGAGCTGCTGATACTGGTTGCGGCGATTGGCCTCGAACTGGGTGATTTCTGCACTGCTCATGCCGGCGTTGGCCAGCGCGGTCTTTTCGGCCGTCGTCAGCGTGTACTGCGGATCGTAGGTGTTGCCACCGTTAGCCTGGCTCCGGCGCATCTGCCAATACAACTGGTAGTTGTTGCTCTTGCCGTTGCGGTAGGCGAGCACCGCCTCGTCGGCCTTGTCTGCTGCCCGGGTGCCGCGCAGACGCATGTCGTCCCACAGATTGGCCAGCTCCTCCTGGGTGCGGCTATCAGTCGTGGCATAGGGATTGTTGTCAATGATGCTGCCGCTCGTTTCGATACGCACATCGCCGGCTGCCGATTCGGCAGAAATCAGCAGCAGGTTGCCGGAGTAGGTGTCCGCATGCAGCGGGTCGGCATCGTTCCTGATGTTGATGCTTTCACGGGCGGTCGCCTTCAGGCCATTGTTCGGCAATTCATCCTCGTTGATCGTGTAACCGGTGACCACCCGGAAAGGATCATTTTCGGTGTCGCTGAGGGTGCCTATGCCGCCGTTGCGCGATAGCAATTCGACGCGTTTTCCCTGGACGTAGGCGTTGTTGTCCCAGCCGATCAGATTGCGGTCGGCTTCCAGGTAAACATTGCTCACGCCGGCTCCGCCGATACTGCCGACCCGCAGGTCGCCGAGTATCTGCGAGACGCGTACGTCGCCGCTGTCCGATGTCGCATCGAGCTTGCCGCCATCCTTGATGTTGACCTGCAGGGCCTGGGTCGTGCTGCCAATGCCGGTACCGGCATCGAGGAGGAGGTTGTTGCCGCTCACCGTCGCGGTGTCACCGTTTTGCGTGATCGAACCGGAGGAGGTGATCTTGGTATCGCCGTTGCGATTATTCAGCGCGCCATTGATGACGACATTGCCGGTCGAGTTGACGTCAATGCCGCCGTTGTCGAAACCGATGTACTTGATGGCAATCTTGTTGTCGGCCTTGAGACTGGCCGTGGTGACCTCTTTGGTCGTCGACGAGATATTGAATTCCTTGTAGTAGGTGCCGTAGATGCAAAGCGTTGCCCAGTTGCATTCAAACCAGCTGGCCGTCTGCACCGGCTTGGACGCCGTGGTCTTGCTCTGTGTCACGACGGAATAATTGCTGAATGTCGGGTCCTTGTACCTGGGGTCGTCGGCGCTGGGCAGCAAACCGAGGAATTCGCCATTGTTGGCAATCGGATCATTTTTGGTCGTCCTGCCGCTGATCCAGTATTGATCGAGCTGAGCCGGCAATGCCTCGATACCGAAGAAGGCACCGCTCGAATAGCGGTAGTTGTCGATCTTGCCGGAATCCTTGCCGACCGACATGGCATAGCGCAGGCCGGTTGCCGGATTGTAGGAATAGTTGTCATCGCGTCCGGCCCCCGGGGTGCGGGTGTAGTTTTGGGTTGTGATGATCGGCACGCCGTTGCCGTCGATACCGATGATGTCGGTGATGTTGATTTCACCCTTGACGCCGCGGCCGGTGTCCAGGGTATTGACCCACAGGGGCAGGGTGCTCAGGTTGTCGACCTTGATCTGGCCATAGCCGTCGAGCACGCGCAATTCGCCGCCATGGGTATTGGTGTTGTAGATCTGGCCGAACAGTTCGATGTAGCCGCCCTGGACTTGTACGCCGGACAGTTCGAGGCGGTTTTCCTTGGCGTTGTAGCGGACGGTGATCTGTTCCCAGCTACCTTGCGTGGCAGCGGGCAGGCCGGCCACCGTGGCACCGCTCACCGTGAAGTATTCGGTTCCCACATCCGGCTCGGAAAGACTGTTGTAGTAGGCGCGGGCCGCAGCAAAGCTCATGTTTGTGCCGTTGACCGTAACGGTGGCATCGGCCGGGACCTTGACGCCCCATTCGGAAATGCCGCTCTGGATAATGCCGTTGATGTTCAGGTAACGTGCCGCGATCATCACGCTGCCGTTGGCGACGATGCCAGAACCGGCCGTTTCCGGCGTATAGGTGATTCGGTCGAAGCGCCCGGAGTTGGTGTCAGGGGTTAGCTCCGGATCGCCCGGAATCACGGTCAGCGGATCACCGCCGGTATTGAAGTAGCTGTTGCTGTAGCTCTGGACGAAGTCGCCGTTCCTCGTCTTGATCTGTACTTCGTCGGCCCGGACGCTCGCGGTCTCCGGCGGCACGGTGATGCTGCCGGGTTTCTGTTCGAGCCGGATGCTGCCTGCGGCACTGTCGATCTTGACCAGGCCGCGCAGGTTGCTGACATCCCCTTGCAGGATGATGTCCGGTGCGAGCGGTGCAATCTTGCGCTCACCGGCGCCGCGACTGGCGTTGATGGCTGCGGTTTGTTGCAGGTAAAAGTTGTCGAGCGGGTCGTACTTGCTTTCGACGAGAATGACGGGTTTGCTTGCCGTGACGGCATGTCCGCTCGAATCGACCTTGCTGTCGGCCGTGAAGACATTGAACCCGGCACCACCGTTGGTCCCATTGACCCGGTTGATGTCGGTGTTGCTCTTGACATCGACACTGTTGAAATACACCTTGCCACCCAGATCCGGCGAGATGGTCAGATTGTTCAGTATGAGGAAGGTCGGGCCGTTGTTGGTGATCGTGATTTGCGCATCACCCGGTGAATCCAGCGTGCCGGCACCATGCAGCCGGTTGCCGCGGACGTAGATGTTGCCGAGTTGGGCCGACACGTCTTTGACGGTCAGGAAATCGGCGAGCGGTCCGGAGGCGGGCGTGCTGCTGTAGCTGTTGTTGGCGATCGCTGTCTGGATGCCGCTGATCTGGCTGTCGAGACGGGCGATGTCGCTGTTCAGGGTGGTGATCTGACCCAGATTGGCATTGATCTTGTCGGTATTGCTGCTGATCGTCGCGGTGTTGCCAGTGACGGTGTTGCCCGCATTGGTGATCTGGGTTGTCAGGTTGTTGTACCTGATCAGGTAATCGGCGGCATCCTTGTCGAGGGCGGCGCGCTGGGCCGTCAGGTCCGGGATGGTCACCGTTTGCAGCGTCACGTTCTGCGCGCCGAGCGTGTTGTTCTGGTTGCTCCAGCCGGTGTTTTCGTCGGTCTTCGTCTGCACCGTTGTGGCATAGGCGGTGCGCGTCGTGGTCATCCCGGCCACCGACTGCTGTGCCGCCTGCAATGCGCTGAGCGAGGATTTCGCCACTTCGCCGGTGGTGAAGCCCATGTCCTTGAGCTTGCGCTGGAGGAAACTGATTTCAGAGCGGTAGGCTGCGACGGCAATCGCCGAGTCGGCATTGGCGTCACCGACCGCGTACTGGCCGATCAGCTTGTCGAGATAGGCAATGCGATCCTGGATGTCACCGGCGACATCCTTGAAACCCGGCGTGCCGATTGAAATGCCGGCCGTCGCGCTGGTCACCTTGCCATCCGGTCCGATGACCAATTTTTGTTGGCGCTCGGTGCCCGTGTGTACGTTGCCATTGATTTCAACGTCGGTCGTCTGGTTCCTGAGAGAACGCCCGGTGCGGGTTTCAAAGGAAACCTCGTCGCCGCCGAAGGCTTCGCTGATGGCGCTGGCAATCGCCGCCAGTGTTTCGCGATAGATATCCTTGCCGATCCCGATGCCGGACGCGGTGGCGCTGCCGTTTTCCGCATACAGCATGACGTTGCGCACGGCACCGATATCGGTTGCCGCACCGACCTTGATCAAGCTTTGGGTGTCGATGATGGCGTCGGCTACCGGATCGCGATTGACCGGTATTGCCGTGTTGTTATAGACGTCGGTGCGGGCCGTCGCCGTGATGTCGTTGATCGTGCCGGCGGAGTTGGCACCTGCTGCCAGTTTGATGTCGTGCAGTGAGGAGAGGGTCGCGCCGGTGCCGATATCGATGCTGTTGGCTGCCAGGAAGCGCGATACGCTGTCACCTCTTGGCGCCACGCCGACCAGACCATACACGTCGACCGCCGCCTGGGTGGAAATATTGGCGATGGAGCGGGCACCCAGCAGCATGTCGCCGACGCTGCTCAACTCGGACAACTCGCCGACGCGTACCGTCGCGTTGTTGGTGTCGGCCAGGATGCCCGATTTGGCGCTGGCTGCCGAGACTGCGCCACCCGAAGTCATTTCGACCCGGTCGCTGGCGGCAATGTTGTTCCAGGCATCGAGCCTGAATGCGCCGGGGGCGTTGCGGTCGCCGGTCTGTTCGAGGTGGGCGCCGGCGCCCACCTGGGTCAGGGCGGAATCCGTGATGACTGTCGTGCTTTCGGCCGCCGGTACGTCGGCCAGCCCGCCGGAGGTCGATTTTACGTTCCAGATTGGCGCCAGGCGGCCCAGACCGGGAATGACGCCTGTGGCTGGTGCGCTCTTGATGATGTCGTTGTAGGCCTGCATCGTGATGTTGTCGGCTTCGATATAGCCGCTGGTGCCGATGTGCGCTTCCGTCGTGGCGTCGACGCTGTTGCTCGCCTTGGCGCCGCTGACGCCAATCAACGAGGCATTGCTGCTGTCCAGCCAGCTGTCGAAGCGGGCGGTATGGTGGGCCGAGATGAGGAAGGTGCTGACATCAATCTTGCGCGCATCGCCGCTGGTGTTGTTGCCCCCACCGGTGCGGGCGTAGGTGTGGCTGGTGTTCGAAGTCGAGGCCAGCGAATAGGGCACGGAAACCATGCCGCCGCTGCCGGCCAGGGCGTAGGCGTAATTGCTGTCATCGCTGCTGGCCAGTACCTGCAGCTTGTTTCCGGTGACCTTGATGTCATTGCCAAGGACCGCTTCAGTCAGCGTGCTGGAATTGGCCTGCGAGAAGTCGGCGCCGACAGCAATGAAGCCGCCGATCGAGAAGCCGATGCCTGACGAGGTCTGTTGCGTCTTGTTGTCGGCCTTGACCGTGCTCGTGCCTGTCACGTTCAGTGTGCTGCCGTTGCCGATCAGGGCGCTGGTCTGACCGGTGCTTTCCGCCTTGGCGACGGTAGCATTGACGCCGAGCAGCAGGCCGCCCGAGGCTCCGGTTGCGTGAGCCAGGGCCGAGGGAGCGCTGCCCAGTTCGTGGCTGGCCAAGACATCAAGGGTGTTGGCGGAGATTTCGTCGTTCGTGCCGAGGGATGTGATAACCGTGGCGTCGGATTTTGCCGTGGCCAGCGAGGCGCCGACTGCACCGGCCCCAATATTGATGCCGAGGGCGCTGGCTTCGCTTTGCGGCGTTGCCGAGGCACTGATTGTCACCGTGTCCTGGGCGACGATGGCGACATCGTTGCCGAGAGAGGCTTCGATGCGCGAACCGACCGTGGCCTTGGCATCGGCGCCCGAGCCGGCCAGGATGCCGGCAGTGCCGGCCGTGGCGTGGGCGGCGGCGATCGATTCGTCGCTCGCCGCAACGAGCACGTCATCAACTGTCTTGCCGCTGGTCTTGCCGACCAGAACGCCATTTTCGAGATAGGCCGAGGTGTGACCCGTAAATTCGCTGCGGGCCACCGAGGCGCCGACGGCGAGCGCGCCAACCGAGGCGCCGATCGTGTCTGCCGTGGCCTTGCGCCTGGTGTTCGCCTTGACGGAAAGCGTCTGGGCCTTGCGCACCTGGCTGTCGCTGCCGATGTAGGCGCGGCTGGTGCTGCTGTCATCAAGGACCGAGACTGCTGCGCTCAGGCCGACGATGCCACCGGCGCCGGCGACGGCGCGGACCGTCGAACCACTGGTATTGACGTTGCCGGCGTTGGCTTCAACGTTCACGTTGCCATCGGCTTCGATCTGTGCGGACGAGCCGACAAAGGCTTCGGTCGTGCTGTTGGTGATGCCGATGCCGAGCGCACCGCCGATGCCGACGAAACCGCCGGCCGCGCCGACGGCGTTGATCGTCAACTGCGTCTTGTCGCTGGCGGTGACATCGACCTTGCCGCCGGCGATGATCTGGCTGCGGTTGCCGACATAGGCCTGGGTCTTGTCGAGCGAACTGACCGAGGTTTCGTTCATGTCCGCCGCGACGCCGAGGCCGGCGACCTGGCCGGAAACATCGCCTTTCATGCCCTGGACGTGTTCGGAATTGCCCAGCGCGCCGCTGACCTTGTCCTGCTTGACCTTGCCATCTGCGAAGCTGGCCGTGTCGCCGCTCTCGCCGCCGCTGCTGCCGCGCAGGCTGCCCTGCGAATCGCTGTCGAGTTTGGCGCCGATGGTGACCACCGAGACGGCGCCACCGATGGCCGCCGAGTAACCGCCGGCCGCCGCTGCGGCGACCGATTGCACTTCCTTGCTGGCGCTGGCGCTGACTGCGACGTCACGGCCGGCCTTGACCAGCGTGTCGTCGCCGAGATAGGCGGTGGTCGTGTTGCGCACGATATTGACTTCGGCCGAGGCGCCGGCCGCATAAAGACCGGCCGATGCCGCGCCGCCGCCACCGCTGAGCAGGACGTCGTCGGTAGCGCTGACCGTGACATCCTGCGCCGCGCCGCTGCGTGTCTGATTAACTTTGGTGTTGTCGCCGATATAGGCCGTCGTTTCGGTCTTCACGACCTTGACGCCGACCGCGCCGGCAACCCCGACGCCGCCGCCAGCGGCGCTGGCCGTGACGCTGCTGATGTCTTCGCTGGCCTCGGCGGTGATGGCTGTTGTGCCGCCGGCATTGAGCGTGGCGGCCTGGGCCGGGTCGGCTGCGCCATCGACATGGGCGCTGGTCGTGTTGGTGACGACGCCGACCGACAGCGCGCCGCTGACGCCGACGAGGCCGCCGGCCCCGGCGATGGTGTACAGGTCGAGCCCGGTATCCTGGGTCGCCGTAACGCGCAGATCGCCCGTCGCGTCGATATTCGCCCCGGCCCCGATGCTGGCCGTCGTGGTGTTATCGACGACATTGACGCCAACGGCGGCGCCGACGCCGGCGATGCCGCCGATCGAGAGATTGGCGGTGATGTTGTAGATGTCTTCCTTGGCCGCCGCGCTGATCTCGACATTCTTTGCCTTCACCGTCGACTTGCCGATACGGGCCGTCGTCGTCTTGTTCACCACGGCCGTGTTGTTGCTGCCGCTGACGGCGGCAGCACCTGCCCCGGCTACGGTACCGGCCGTCTGCACCATGAAGGTGTTGTCGGCGGCCCGCACGCGCACCGACGGATCAAGGCCGCCGGCGATGGAATTGATCGTCGTCCCGTCGTCGATGCGGGCTTCCGTCGTCGAGCTGATGACATTGACGGTGGCCGCGCCGGTCACGGCGGCAGCACCGGCACCGGCGACGCCGATGTTGGTGGTGATGACCTTTTCGTTACCCATGGCAACGACCGAAAGCCCCTTCTGGCTTTCCTGCGTCTTGGCGCCCAGGCCGCCGCTGGCGGCGGCGATGCCGCTACCGTCGGAAGACTTGGCGGCGGCCGGGTTGGCCGTGCTGTCGGCTCCGCCTTCGCCGCTGCCGTTGCTTTCGGCCTTGACATTGAACGACAGGCCGCCCTTGACGCTGCCGTCCTTCGTGCCGTCATGATTGGCATCGATGTCGCCGCTGCCGCCGCCGGGCACGTCGGGCAGGGCGCCCGGCGTGGACGAAATGGCGCCACTGTAAACATTGCTCGCCGCCGCATTGCCGCGGGCATTGACCGTCGAGTTCTCGGCGACATAGGCGCGGGTATGGCTGGAGATGACATTGGCCCCGATGCTGATGCCGACGGCGGCCGCACCGGCGCCGTTGCCGATGGCGGAAATGCCGAGCAGCAGGGTGTCGTCGGTCGCCGCCAGGCGGACGTTGCCATCCGAGTCGACGACAGCCGCGGTCTTGGTGGCGTCACTGTCGGCGGCGCCGATGAAGGCTTCGGTGGTGTTGTCCACGACATTGGCGGAAATCACGCCGCTGACCGCGGCCGCGCCGGCGCCGCGGATCGAGACGCCGCCGCCGATGACGTTCTGGGCCGAGGCGGCGGCCACCTGCACGTCCTGGTCGGCCGCGACATGGGCACCTTCGCCGATGTAGGCGCGGGTGTCCTTGATCAGGGTATTGACGTTGAGTACGCCGCCTACCGAGGCGGCGCCGGCCCCGCCGCCGGAACCGGCGACGGTGAGCAGGTTGCTGCTGCTGTCGGCGGTGACGGCAAGCGACTGCTCGCTGCTGACCAGGCTGCCCTGGTTGATGTCGGCATCGCCGATATAGGCGGCGGTATTGGAAGTCACGACATTGACGACGACGGCGCCATCGACGGCCGCCGCACCGGCCCCGGAGCCGGTAACGCCGACGTTATAGACGTTTTCGCCCGTCTCTGCAGCGACCGATACCTTCTTCCCGGCATCGACGGCAGCACCGTCGGCGATGAAGGCTTCGGCCGAATCATGCAGCAGGACGACGCCCAGCGAACCGGCCACGCCGGCCGCACCACCGCCGGCTCCGGCGCCGGAAGCGAGGATGGCCAGCGTCGTGTCGCTGGCACTGACGGCAACGTTGTTGCCGGCCTTGACCACGGTATTCTTGCCGATGAAGGCTTGGGTGTTCTTCAGGGGAATCGGCGCACTGTCGGACATGTTCTGCGCCACGGCCAGTTTGCTTGCCTTGCTGTCGAGTTCGGCGGTGGTCTTCTTCGACTGATCCGAATCGCCCAGCATCGAGCCGACCGAACTCTTGGTTGTCTGGCTGTCGGCCTGGCCCTGCATGGTGGTCGTATTGCCGTTTTCATCCTGGCCGCTCAGACCGCTCTTCGCTTCGCCGTCGAGCAGCGAACCGACCGAGAGCACGGCAACGGCACCGGCCACGCCGGCCGCGCCACCGCCGGCCCCGGCCACGGTGGCCGAGTTCACATATTTTTCCGATTTGGCATCGACCTTGACATCCTGGTCAGCGGAAACTGCGGCATCGTTGTCGATGTAGGCCGAGGTGGTATTCAGGGCGACGGTCACTGCCGCCGTGCCGCCGACGCCGGCGGCACCACCGCCGGCCCCGGCACCTGCTGCGGCGACGCTGATGATGCGGTCGCTGGCCTTGACGTCGACGTTGCTACCGGCCAGATCCTGATTGACCCGGGCGTGCTTGCCGATGCCGGCTTCCGTCTTGCTGATGATGACGTTGACCGAGATGCTGCCGGCCACACCGGCCGCGCCGCCGCCGGCCCCGGCGACGGTGATGGTGTTGACGTTTTCGGTCGAGTCGGCGTGTACCGAGGTCGTATCCGTGGCATTGGTCTCGGCGTAATCGCCGATCTTCGCGAACGTCGTGCTGGAATTGACGCCAACCGCCAGCGATCCGCCAACGCCGGCCGCGCCGCCACCGGCCCCGGCCCCGGTAACCAGCCAGGAGGACGAGAATTCCTTGGCGTCGACATTGAGATCACCGGCCGAGACATTGACCTTGGTGGCTTCGGCCGCCGAGGTCGCGTCCTCGATATAAGCCTGCGTCGTATTGGCGACGCCGACCGCCGCGACCGCACCACCGACGCCGGCGCTGCCGCCGCCGGCAAAGCCGGCCGTGACGCCGACCGTGACATCGGACGAGGCGGCGCTCAGTTCGACGGCCTTTTTGGCATTGATCAGGCTGTTCTTGCCGATCTTCGCCGTCGTCGTCTTGGCAATCACGCCGACATTCGCCGCCGCCCCGACCCCGGCCGTGCCGCCGCCACCGGCGCCGGCCGCGGTATCAATGAGCAGGGTCTCGTCGATGGCCTTCATGCGGACCTGCTGGTCGGCGCCGGCCGTCGTGTTGCTTTCGTTGATTTTCACGCCCTGGCCGACCGAGGCTTCGGTCGTCCGGGCAATGACATTGGCCGAGACGGTGGCCGCGACGCCGGCCGTGCCGCCGCCGGCGCCACTGGCCACCGTGGTGATCAGGTTTTCGCGGTCGTAGGCCGTCACCGACAGGCCCTTGGCGCTTTCCGTCTGCTTGGCGAGGAAGGCCGTCGGCTTGTTTTCGGTGTCGGAGAACACGGTTTCACCGCTGTACACGGTGGCCGCATTGCCCAGGCCGCGGGCATTGACGCTCGCGTCGTCGGCAATGTAGGCCTTGGTGCTGCCGAGCAGGGTGGCCACGGCGAGCGAACCGCCGACGCCGGCCTGACCGCCGCCGGCAGCACTGCCGGCAGTGAGCACGGCGGTGGTGTCGTCCTGGGCATTAACCAGGACATTGCCGTCGCTATCGACCGAGGCCGACTTGCCGACGTAGGCCTGCACGTCGTTGATCACGACGCCGACCGAAACGGCGCCGCCGACGCCGACCTTGCCGCCACCGGCAAAGCCGGCGGAGACCGAGACGATGTTTTCGCTGCTCGCCGCATCGATGGCGATTTCCTGGTCGGCCTTGAGTGTGGCGACCTGGCCGTCGGCCGTCGTGTCGTCGGCGACATAGGCCTTGACGGCCTTGGCGAGCACCGTGGTGTCGAGCGAAGCGCCGACGCCGACGTCGCCGCCACCGGCGCCGCCGCCGGCGATGCCGACGATGACCGTATCGTCGCTGGCCTGGATGGCGACCTTGGCGGCATTGGCATAGGCCGCATCGGTATTGATTTTGGCGCCTTCACCGACGAAGGCTGCGGTATCGGAAAATACCGCATTGATCGACAGCGCGGCGGCGACGCCGGCCTTGCCGCCACCGGCCCCGGCAACCACGGCGGTGACCGCCGTTTCGTCGGCGTCGGCCTTGACCGAGACGGTCTGCAGTGCATCGACTTCGGCATTCTGGCCGATGCTGGCATGGGTTTCGTTGGCCAGGATGTTGGCGGCGATGGCCGCACCGACCCCGACTTCCTTGCCGCCGCCAACGCCGCCCGAAACCATCACGGTATTGCTGTCGCTGCTCGCCTGGACCGCGACATCACCTTGCGCTTTCACCGTCGCACCGTCATCGATGCTGGCATCCGACTTGTTCAGCGAAACGATGACGCCGAGCACGCCGCCGACGCCGGTGCTTTCCGTGCCGACCCCGGCACTCACCGAAACGTTGGCGATGTCCTGACGGGAACTGGCATCGACCTTGACGCCGGCGCCCGTGGCTTCGGCGATCACCGTCGAACCGCTGGCGATCGAGGCCAGGGTTTCGTCGAGACTGACGATGTCGGTATTCGAGATGCCGACGCCGGCTTTCTTGGCCCCGGCGACGGCGCCCGAGAAGGCGATGGCCTGGGTGTCGCTCCGCGCCGAAATATCGGCGCCAAGCTTTTCGGCATTCGGCGTGCCGGGCACGGCTTCCGGCTGGCTGCCGCTGAGCGTGGCGTGCACGTTCTGGCCGAGATGGGCCTCGGTGGTATTGCCGAAGATATTGACGGCGAAAGCCCCGGCGACTGCCGCATTGCCCTTGGCCGCCGCACCGGCGACGGCTTCGGTGTAGTAGTTGTTCGAGCCGAGATAGGAAGACGGATCGAGGGCGTCGAAATTCAGGTTTTTGACGTCGTTGACCACGAAATTCTTGGCGTCGGCCAGCGACGGCACATTGAACCAGACGCGGTTCTTGCTCGCCTCGACAGTCAGCGAATTGGCGTAGAGCGTCGTGCCGGCATAGCTGGCCGGCGTGTCGTAGCCGACAGCAGCCGTATTGTGGTTGTAGGAAAGCAGCACGGCGAACGAGGCACCGACCCCGGCCTTGCTGTTGTCGCCCTTGGAAAGGGCGCCGGCCCGGGCTTGCGCCGAAATCTTGCTGGTGTCCTCGGCCTTGACGGCAACATCACCGACCACGTTGACGGCGGAGCCGATGCTGGCCCCTTCGTCGATGGTGGCCGTGGTTTCGTTTTCGTTGAGGACGACGGCCAGCGAGCCGGCCACGGCAACATCGCCGCCGCTCGCGCCGGAGACGGCCTCGGCACTCATCGTGCGCAGGAAGGCATCGGCGCGGTTCTGCGTCGAGGTGGCGGTGATGTTGATGTCGCCGGCCTGGCTGATGGTCGTGCCAGCGCCCAGCCTGGCCTGGGTGTTGTTGCGGGTGGCGGTGAGGGCGACGGCGGCGGCGATGCCGATGTCGTCGGAAACCGCTTCGCCGGTGGCCTGGGTGCGGTAATTGGTGTCGGTGCCGGCGTGGATGTTGATGTCGCCGCTGCCGGTGTTGATGGTCCGGCCGGCGCCGATGCCGGCGTAGGCCTCGTTGTTGGAAACGCTGACGCCGATCGCGGCGGCGACGCTGACCTTCTTGCCCTGCTGGTCCTTGCTTGGCGGCGTGGTCGGCTTGTCGGTGCCTGGTGTCTGTTCGGTGGTGGCCGGTGTCTTCGCATCCGGTGTCGTGGTATCGGCGGCAGCGGCACCGCTGTTGCGGCCCTTGGCGAAGTCGAGCTGGTTCTTCTTCTGTTCGTCGACGGTGCTGCCGGCTTCCGGCGTTTCCTCGCCCTTGTCGTTCTTCGCCGCTGCCTTGGCGCCCTTGGCGCCGGCCTTGGCCTCGGTGACGATGGAGGTTGCCGAGCTGGCCTTGAGATCGAGCTGGCCGGTGCTTTCGACATCGCGTTCGATGGTCGCTGCGACGTGGTCGATGCCGATCGAGGCGGCCAGCGAGGCGCCGACGGCAACATCGCCCTGGGCCTGGCCGGTGGCCTTGGTGGTCATGCTGTTGGTCTGTTCGGCCGTGCTGCTGTAGGTGCCCGACAGGTCAAGGGTTTCCGAACTGCTGGTACCGAGGCGCGCGGTCGTCGTGTTGACGGCGACGGCGGCGGCGACGACCGGCGTTATCGAGACCTTGGCGCCGGCAGCGCCGCCCGTGACTTCGGTGCTCATCGTGTGCGCGGCGGCGGCATTGAGGGCCAGGTTGCCGGCGTGTACCAGGCGGGCCTGGTCGCCGACTTCGGCCGCCGTGGTATTGACCACGACATTGACGCCGATCGAGGCGCCGACGCCGACCTTGGCGTTGCTGCCCGACATCTTGACGTCGGCTGCAGTCTTCGCCATGTTGGTCGTGGCATTGCGGGCCTCGACGAGAACGTCGCCGCCATCGGCGTCGATGTCGGCGCCGCTGCCGCTGCTGTCCTTGTCACCTTCGACGGTGGCAAGCGTGGTGTTGGTTGTCGTGTTCAGCGCCAGCGCGCCGGCCACGCCGACATTGCTCGCGCCGGCACCGCTCTTGGCATCGGCGCTGCCGTCGCTCTTCTGGTCGGCAATGTTCACGGCACTGACCGTGAGGCCATGCGTGCGGACCACGGCGTTGTCGCCGAGCACCGCCTGGTTGGTCGATACGCCGACATTCAGGGCAACCGCGGCGCCGACGCCGACCTTGGTGTTGCCGCCATCGACCTGGCTACCATCGGCCTTGGCCGAGGTGTCGGTCTCGTTGCTGCTGCTGACCTGCAGGGCGCCGCTGCTGCTCGTGATCCGGCGGCCCTTGCCGACCTTGGCCGTGGTCGTCGCGACGCCGATATTGATGCCGGCCGCGGCGGCGACGGTCACGCCGCCTTCGCTGGTTTCCGCCTTGGGCGTCGGTTGCGGCTTGTCGTTGAGCTTGCTGCCGGCATCGCCGCCGGTGGCCGAGGTTTTCGGTGCAGTGTCGGCATTTTTCTGGCCGGCGGCCTTGGCGGCGTCGCCTTGCGTCGTGACCTGTTCGTCCACGCTCTTGCCCGGGGCGTCCGGGGTGCTCGTATCGGTACTGCCGGCCGAGCCGTCGGACTTGGCCTTGGCGCCGCCCGTGGCACTGGCCGTGGCGGTGCTGCTGCTTTTTGCGGTGGATTTGGCGGCGACGCTGACGCCGTCGGCAGCCGTGATGTTGCGCTCGACATCGGCGGTCACCGTGTCGGTGGCGATGGTCAGGCTGATCGAGGCGCCGACGGCGACCTTGTCGCCCTGCGTCTGGCCGGAGGCCTTGCTGGTCGTCGTGCTGCTCTGTTCGGCCTTGCTGCTGTAGGCACCGGAAAGGCCGAGCCCGGTCGTCGATTCTCCGAGGCGGGCGCTCGTCGTGTTGACGGCAAGCGCAACGGCAACGACCGGCGTCACGGCGACCTGGGCGCCCGAGGCGCCACCGGTGGCTTCGCTGCTCGTCGTGTGTGCGGCCGTGGCGTTGAGTTGCAGGTCCTTGCCGCCGCTCAGTACGGCCTGGTCGGCGACTTCGGCAACGGTGGTGTTGATGGCGATATCCATGCCGATCGAGGCGCCGATACCGACCTTGGCAGCTGCATCGGTGCCGGTGACATTGGCCCCGGTCTTGACGGTGCTGTTCGTCGCATTGGCCGCTTCGACGAGGACGTCGCCGCTGCCGGCATTGACGCTGGCGCCCGTGCCGCTGCTGTCGGTATCGCCTTCGAGCAGGGCGACCGTGGTGTTGACCACGACATTGGCGGCCAGCGAACCGGCCACGCCGACATTGCCGGCGCCGGCGCCACTGGTCGCCTCGGCGGCATAGTCGCTCTTCTGGCCGGCGCTATTGACGGCGCTGACGGTGACGCCCCGGGTGTTGATGAGGGCGTTGTCGGAAATCTGCGCGACATTGGTCGATACACCGACATTGAGGGCGACGGCGGCGCCGATGCCGACATCGGTGTTGCCGCTGTCGACCTGGCTGCCATCGGCCTTGGCCGAGGCGTCGGTCTCGTTCGTGCTGCTGACTTGCAGGGCGCCATTGCTGCTCGTGATCCTGCGGCCCTTGCCGACTTTCGCCGTCGTCGTGGCGACGCCGGTATTGATGCCGACTGCCGCGGCGACGCTGACGCCGCCTGCCTGGGTGGTTTCGTCGGTTTTCGGCGCGCTCTTGGTGTCGGCAAGTTTGCTGCCGGCATCGCTGCCGGTCGCCGCGGGTTTCGGTGCGGCGGCCGCGGTTTTCTGACCGCTGGCCTTGGCGGCGTCGCCCTGGGCGGCGACCTGTTCATCGACGCTCTTGCCCGGGGCGTCCGGGGTGCTCGCATCGGTACTGCCGGCCGAGCCGTCGGACTTGGCCTTGGCGCCGCCCTTGGCGCTGGCCGTCGCGGTGCTGCTGCTCCTGGCGGTGGACTTGGCGGCGACGCCGACGCCGTCGGCGGCCGTGATATTGCGCTCGACATCGGCCGTCACCGTGTCGGTGGCGATGGTCAACGCAATCGAGGCGCCAACCGCGACCTTGTCGCCCTGTGTCTGGCCGGTGGCCTTGCTGGTCGTCGTGCTGCTCTGTTCGGCCTTGCTGCTGTAGGCGCCGGAGAGACCGAGGGCGGTGCCTGCTTCGCCGAGCCGGGCGCTCGTCGTGTTGACGGCGAGGGCGACAGCGACGACCGGCGTCACGGCGACCTGGGCGCCGGCGGCGCCACCGGTGGCTTCGCTGCTTGTCGTGTGTGCGGCCGTGGCATTGAGTTGCAGGTCCTTGCCGCCGCTGAGTACGGCCTGGTCGGCGATTTCGGCGACGGTGGTGTTGATGGCGACATTGATGCCGGCCGTCGCGCCGACCCCGACCTTGGCGGACGTGCCGGTGCCGGTGACGGTAGCGCCGGATTTCAGGGTGCTGCTCGTCGTGTTGCCGGCTTCGATCAGCACGTCGCCACTGCCAGCATTGACGCTGGCCCCGGTGCCGCTGCTGTCGGTATCGCCTTCGATTCCGGCGACCGTGGTGTTGACCACGACGTTGGCAGCCAGCGCCCCGGCCACGCCGACATTGCCGGCGCCGGCGCCGCTCCTGGCTTCGCTCGAGAACTCGCTTTTCAGTCCGTCGATGTTGACGGCGCTGAGGCTGACGCCCTGGGCGTGCACATCGGTGTTGTCGCCGATCTGCGCGACATTGGTCGACACGCCGATATTGACGCCGACGGCGGCGCCGACCCCGACGCTGCCCGAAGTGGCGC
Organism: Azonexus sp.; assembly: GCA_049294655.1. Lineage (GTDB taxonomy): Bacteria > Pseudomonadota > Gammaproteobacteria > Burkholderiales > Rhodocyclaceae > Azonexus. The sequence goes on along the minus strand of JBAQDI010000016.1, from coordinate 36,836 downwards.
TGCCGTCGGCGAGCACCGTTGCCTTGTTGGCGACCTGACTGCTCAGCGCCAGCGCGCCACCGATGTCGATCAGGCCGCTGCTGGCGATGTAGGCGCGGGTATCGTTGGTCAGGTCGCTGACGGCGATGGCCCCGGCGACCGAGGCTGAACCTTCCGAGGTCTTCGCCGTGTCCTTGTACTTTTCGAGGGTCTTGGCGCTTTCGCTGGTGCCGCTGCTGTCCTTCTGGGCACCCTTGGCGGCGGCCTTGGCGGTGACGATGGCGGTGTTCTTCGATTTGGCACTGAGGTCGAGTTTGTCGCCAACGCTCAGCGTGGCCTGGCCGTCGACATAGGCCGTGGTCTTGCTGTTGATGACGCTGACTGCGACCGCGGCGCCGGCCGCGGCGCTGCCGGCGGCCGAGGCGTCGGCAAGGCTGGTCGTGCTGACGGTATTCTCGGCCGTCAGGCCGAGCTTGCTGCCGATATTGGCCTGGCTGGTGTCGCCAAGATGGACGCTGGCCGTGCTGTTGATCACGGAAATTGCCACTTCGCCGTCGCCGGCCAGCTTGGCCAGGGCCGAGGTCGGCTTGGCCTCGGTGGTCACCGCGGAAACGGCGTTGAGACTGGCGTCGCCGCTCGTCGTGGTCAGTCGCGAGGCGCCGTGCACATCGACCTTGGCGGTCGAGGTGATGGTGTGCAGGGCGGCGGGGATCGGCAACGCGCCGGTGGCGCTGTTGGTCGTCGCGCTGGCATTCATGTCCAGCCTTCCCTGGGCGACGATCTGGCTCGAATCGACATCGATCAGGGCACTGACCGTCTTGGTGACGACGGGCGAAACGCTGCTGGCATGACTCGCTGTGGCGGCGAAACTGACGTCGCCGCCCTTGACGGTGGCGCCGGAGAGGCTGATCTGCGCCGCGGTATTGCTCAATACATCGAGCTGGCTGCCCGTGCTGGTGGCGTTCAGCGTGATGTCGCCGGCCCGGTAGCCATCCGTCGACTGGGCGAGCAGGCGGCTGCCCGACTGCAGCGTGATGTTCTGGGCGCTCAGCGAAAGATTGCCGGAATCACCGACCGAACTGGCCGTGTCCTGGTCAGCCCCGGCGCCGCCGGCGACCTGGCGGGTCGACACCGTGACCCCACTGTTGATGGTGATGCTCTGGTCGGCGAGCAGGCTGTAGTCGGCCCCGCCTGCATAGAAATTGCTGCTCACGTTGATCGTCGCCGGATCGATCAGGACTGTGCCACGCTGGCCGTTGGTGGCACCGGCCAGGAAGCTGCCGCCGGCCAGATCCACCTGCTTGGCGGCGCTGAATTCGATGTTGCCGCCGTTGCCGCTGCTGCCGGCCGAGGCGTCGATCAGGGCGCCGCCATGGGTGGTCGCATTGTTGCCGGCCCAGACGTAGACGGCACCGCCGTCGGAATTGACGCCCAGGCCCTTGGCCAGGAGTTGCGCGCCATTCTGCAGGTCGATGTTGCCGCCGGCGGTTATGCCGATATTGCCGCCGCGCACATCCGTGCCGCCACTGGCCGAGAGGCTGCCGGAAATGTTCACGTCGTGGTCGGCGACGATCTCGATCTGGCCTTCCCTGATCACGACATTACTGGCCGAGGCGAGACCGTTGGCGTTGACCACGTCGCTGAAGTCGGGCATCGCGCCAATGAAGCGGGCGCCGCTGTAGAGCGTGCCGCCAACGTTGATGGTGCCGGCCGACAGGCTGATGCCGTCCGCCGCATTGACCTGGCCGAGGATGGCAATCAGGGCCTCGGCATTGCGCGGCGCGGTGCCCTTGAGCAGGCTGGCGACGTAGCTGTCGTTGGGCGCGCCCGAGGCGTCGAAGAAATTATTGACGAAGGCCGGTGTCGGGGCGGAAACACTCAGGCTACCGACATTGACGACGCCGTTGGCACTGACCAGGAAGCCGTTCGGGTTGGCGAAATAGACATTGCCACCGATCCGGCCGTCCTTGATGGCATTGAGAATGCCGGCGATGTTGGTCTGCTGGTCGCGAACCAGGTTGATCAGGTTCTGCGTGCCGCTCGGCAGGAACAGGTTGGCAGTCGTCCCGGCGCCAACGCCGAAGGTCTGGAAGGAGTTGAAGCCGTTGGCACCGCGGATCGTCGCCGTGGTGATGTTGGTGACCATGCCGTTGATGCTGACCGTCGTCTGCGTGCGCCCGTCCGGCGTGATGCTCTGGGCCAGGATCAGGCTCGGCTGCAGGGCGAGCAGGGCGCAGAGCAGGGATCTTCGACACCACTTGCCATCCGGCAGCAGCTGGCCGAGGCTGAAGCTGGCCGGCGATTGGCCATCATAACCGGCAGCATGCCTGCCGCTGCGCACCGTGGAACTGTTCTTGCCATGGCCCTTGGCCGTTTCCGGGGCAACCACCCAGCGGAGAATGTTGGCGTTCCAGATCAAGCGATAGACGTGGTTCATGATGCCCCCTGATTTTGCCTGTCAGACAACAGCCTCAAGCGCCATGCAGCCCTGGTGCGGCGTGCGAGGTCGGTTCATAGCCCCGCCGGACGCCGCAAACATCGGTCTTTCGAGTGCAGCGCGTCGGTGATTCATTCAGCCTTTCTTCTGAATACAGCTGCATCGTAAGAAAATCGTTACAAGGAAAGATGAAGCGATACTCGGTGCAGTATCGCAAGGCGGCGAGAAGCCGCTGGGGCCGCTAGCCAGCCAGATAGCTCATGGCTCTCGACTCAAGCGGCTTGGCCTGTTGTTGCCGGCTGATTTGCAGGGCTTGCCGGAAACAGTCGGCGGCTTCGGCGCGATTGGCCGGGGATAGGCCGAGCAGGGCTTCGCCCCTGAGACACAGCAATTCGGCGTCGATATGCCGATCACCGAGCAGGATGCCCATGCCGATAGCCTCGTCGATGACGGTCAGGCCTGCGGCAAAACTGCCCTGCAGCAGCAGGGCCCGGCCCTGTGCCGCCAGGACGAGCAGGCTTACCCCGCTCATCGCAGTGCGCGTGGCCTCGACACAGCGGCTGATCAGTTCGACGCCGGCCACCTCGCCCTGTATGGCGAGCGCCCAGCCCCGGGCAAGCTGGCCGCCGATTTGCCACAAGTGAAAGTCGAAACGGTCGGCGATGGCCAGGGTTTCGTCAGCCAGAGCCAGGGCCGGTTGGGCTTGGTGCAGGCGACAGCTGAGGATGGCGGCAAAGGTCAGCGCGTAGGCCAGGCTGAACGGGTGGTCGAGTTGGCGGGCCAGGTTCAGCGTTGCCCGGCTGCTTGCGGCAGCCTGTTCGGCTTCGCCCAGGAACTGGAGAACCCAGGACAGATAGGCGCCGGCCGTGACACACAGGTCTTCGCCAAATTCGTCGACATGGCGTTGGTGGTGGCCCGGCTCGTAGAGTGCCAGCGCCTGTTCGAGGTGCTGGCGGGCGCCGGCGAATTCACCTTGCCAGAACAGCGTGTTGCCGAGTGCGAAATGGGCCTGCTGCAATTGCACGGGGTCGCCGCTGCTTTCGGCCATCGGCAACAGCTGGTCCGCCAGTTTGCGGGCATAGCCATAGCCGGCGCGGGAACTGGCGCTGGCCCACAGACCCCAGACCGAGCGGAACATTTCCGGGCTGCCCTCATGCTCGACGCACAGTGCCTGTGCCCTGGCCAGGGCGGCGCTGGCTTGCATCGAGGCATAGCCGTCGCAGGCAATTGCCGCCAGGGCGAGGCCGTGCTGCAGTTCGAATTCGAGATGAATGCCGTCCTGCTCCTTGTCCAGTCGCTCGATCAGGCTCAGGCCGGCCTTGAAGTGCAGCATCGCTTCCTGGTTGGCCGAATGCCGGACGGCAAGGTGTCCGGCCTTGAGCCAGTGGATGATGGCAAGCTGGCTTTCGTTGCCGGCCGTCAGATGTTGCGCGATGATTTCCGGTGGCGTGTCCGTCCGGTGGTCGGCGAGCAGCGCCTCGGCGATGCGCAGGTGCACCGCCTGGCGCCCGGCCCGGGTTTGCGACTGGTAGGCCGCATCGCGCATCAGGGCATGCCTGAACTGCCAGTTGCCGTAGGCATCGCTGTTGAGCAGGCCGGCTTCCTGCAATTGCTGCAGGGCATTGCTCAGGGCGTGGGGCGCCAGTGGCGAGAGCTGGCCGAGCAATTCACGGGAAAAGTTGCGCCCGATCGTTGCGGCCTGTTGGGCGATTGTCCTGGCCGCTCCAGTACTGTCGAGGCGAGCGGCCAGCAGGTCGTGCAGGGTGGCCGGAATAGCCGGCGTGCATTCGCTCTGCAGGCTTTTCGCAAGTTCCTCGGCAAATAGCGGGATGCCGTCAGCCCGCTCAACTATGCGCCGGCGTTGCGCTGCGGTGAGCGCCGGGGCCAGATTGTCGAGCAGACTGTTCAACTCAGCCTCGTCAAGGCCGTTCAGTTCCAGTATGGGCAGGGGATTCTTCAACCATTGCACCTGGAATCCCGGGCGGCTGGTCAATAGCATGAAACGCGGTGTGCCGTCGTCTGCGGCGGCAAGGCGTTCGAGCAGCTCGAGTGTCGACGGGTCGATCCAGTGCATGTCCTCGACGACCAGCAGCAAGGGCAGTTGTCGCTCTGTCCTGAACATCTTGAGCAGGATGGCCAGGCTTGCTTCACGCAATTGTTGCGGCGCCAGTTTGCTTGGCCGATAGGGAGAAATTACCGGCAGGCCGAGCAGGTTGGCGAGCAGCGGGATGGCATCGCCGGACAATTCGGCGAAATGCGTTTCGACATAGGCGGCGAGCCTGGCGAACCCGCCTTCTGCCGTGTCGGTACCGGGGCCGAGGCGTGTTTCCCAGCAGTCAATCAGCGGTTGCCAGGGCGACTGGCGGTATTCCTGGCAGCAGTGAAGTTCAACGATGTTCGCCGGCGAATTGGCGAGGCTTTCCTTCAGCGCAAGAACCAGGCGTGACTTGCCGATGCCGGCTTCGCCGGAGAGCAGCAGGCTGCGTTTGTGCCCATGGCAGGTTTCGGCCCACAGGCGCTGTAGCGTGGCAAGCTCCTTGTTTCGTCCAATCACCGGGGGCAGTGGGCGAGCGGCTGGCTGGCGGTATCTGGCACCGGTTTCGCGCAACAGCTGGAATGCTTCGAGTTGCCGTGCGATGCCGGGCAGATTCTGGAGGCCAAGGCTGAGACAGTCGAAATTACCTGCGGCCAGCCGTTGGCATTCGTCGCTCAAGGCTATCTCGCCATTGCCGACCAGGCGGCGCAGGCGGATCGCCAGGGCGGTCGTCAGGCCGAGTGGATCCGGGACATTCAGACTGCCGCCGGCGATGATCACCCCGGTATGCAGGCCGATACGCACGGCGACGCCCGGAAAGACTGTGCCGATGATGGCCAGGGCAGCCCGTAGCGCCTGATGGGCGGCATGTTCGCTGGCCTGCGGGTAGCCGAAGTAGGCCAGTACCCCGCCGGCATAGGTTTCGACAACATGTCCGGAAAACTTCTGCAACTGGGTGAGCGCGTGACGGCGCGCCGGTTGCAGCAGCTCCATGGCCTCGTCCGGGTCGTCAAGCTCGCCGACCGACAACTCGCAATACAGGACAGTGACCCGGCGCTTTTCCTCGTGGCCCGGCAAACTTGCGGCCGGCCGGCAATGTTCGCTGCGAATGGCTTCGGCCAGCCGGGTGGTGACTTCGCCGGGGGAAATGCCGAGTTCGTTTTTCAGGATCCGGCAGCAGCTGTAGTACTGGGCCAGGGCTTTGCTGCCTTCACCCTGGCGGGCGTAAAGGCGCATCGCCCGCTGATGGGCCTTTTCGTCCCAGGGCGCCAGTTCCAGGTAGCGCTGGATGAAGGAAAGAGCCAGGGCGTAATCGCCCAATTGTTCGTGGCCGTCGGTCAGCCGGTTCAGCAGATCGAGCGCGTGGCGCTGCAGGGCTTCGCGTTGGGTCTGCAGCCAGTCCTCGAATTCCGGACATTCGGGAAGCGAGAAGCCGGCCAGAAACTCGCCCCGGTAGAGGGTGACCTGCCTGGCCATGTGCGTCAGGAGGCTGGAAGATTGTTCGGGCGATGCCGAAGGCTTGCCCGGTATTGGGCGCAGGAACTCCGCGACATCGAAGGCATTCAGTGCCGCGGCATTGATACTGACCGCGTCGCGCGCGACGATCAGGCAGGCGGGGGCGGCGGGCGGGGCATTGAGGGCGTGGCGCAGTTTGAGCAGGACCTGGCGCAGGTTGTCGAGCGCTGCTTCGCCCGGCAGGTCTGGCCAGAAGAGGGCGGCCAGTTTTTTGCGGGAGAGGGGCGGGGCGCCTTGCAGCGCCATATAGGCCAATATGGCCCGGCCCTTGTTGTAGGAGATTCCATCGCCCTTTTCGCCTGGACGTTCAAGTGAGAATCCGCCGAGCAATCGGAGGCTTGGGGCGCGCGGAGTCTTGTTTTCAAGCACTTTTGATATCCCGTCCGGCTAAACAGGTTATGACTTTGATCATACGCTTGTCGCCCCCGGGCCAGCAAACGCAGTCACGCTGCTTACTGTGAACGCACCCTATCCGAACAGGATAACCCTGAGCTTTTGCAGGATGTTCAGGCGGGACCACCAGGCCAGGCCCTTTTCCCGGAACAGCTTGCCCTGATCGTTCAAGGTCAGTTTTGTCGCGCCGAATTCGGTCTTGCCGATGTCGCTGACGAAGTCGCATTCCATGAGGTAGCGGGCGATGGCCGGTTGCACCTGTTGCCCTGCAAGGGTCCACCGGGTGCCGTAGCCGTCATCGTCGCCGCTGAGCATCAGGATGGGTTCGAACTTGCTGATCAGGCGAAGGACCTGCAGCATCTCGGCGCGCTGGGGAACAGAAGCGGGCAGCATGGCCTGGCGCTTTGGCTCAGTAGGGGGTGCGCGCCGGGTTGGCGGCCCAGTTTTCGAGTGGCGCCAGAGCTCCAGGCAGCGGGTGGTGTTCCATGACGATGCTGCGGGCCGAGAAATGGCGATTCAGTTCGCTGTACAACTCGTCGTCGCAGAAGCCGATGGCGGCGGCTTCGCTGCGGCTGTTGGCGAAAACGATGCGTTCGATGCGCGCCCAGTAGGCGGCGGACAGGCACATCGGGCAGGGTTCGCTGGAGGCGTAGAGCGTGCAGCCGGCCAGATGAAAGTGGCCAAGACTGGCGCAGGCGCTGCGGATGGCGCCGATTTCGGCATGCGCCGTCGGGTCGTGGCTGGCGACGACACGGTTCCAGCCTTCGGCAATGATCTTGCCGTCATGCACGATGACGGCACCGAACGGGCCGCCTTCGCCGCATTCGCTGCCCTGGCGCGCGAGTTCGACGGCACGGGCGAGAAACAGGTCATCCGGATGCATCTGGCCGAGTCCTCCTGAGGGGCGCAAGCTTGAGCAAATGGCGATCAAACAGGTCGATGCTATTATACGGCCCCCATCATGGCCGGGTCATTTGTCTCTGCCGGAATCAGGCATGCGTCTCACCAAGCTCAAACTCGCCGGTTTCAAATCCTTCGTCGATCCGACCGCTGTTGCCCTGCCCGGGCAACTGGTCGGCGTCGTCGGTCCCAATGGCTGCGGCAAATCCAACATCATGGATGCCGTGCGCTGGGTGCTGGGCGAGTCGAAGGCTTCCGAACTGCGCGGCGAGTCGATGATGGACGTCATCTTCAACGGCTCCTCGAACCGCAAGCCGGTGTCGCGCGCTTCCGTCGAGCTGATTTTCGAGAACCTGCTCGGCCGGGCGCTCGGCCAGTGGTCGCAATATGCCGAACTGTCAGTCAAGCGCACGCTGACGCGGCAGGGCCAGTCGGACTACTTCATCAATAACCTGAAAGTCCGGCGCAAGGACATTACCGATCTTTTCCTCGGTACCGGTCTCGGGCCGCGCGCCTACGCCATCATCGGCCAGGGCATGATCTCGCGCATCATCGAGGCCAAGCCGGACGACCTGCGCGTCTTCCTCGAAGAAGCGGCCGGCGTCTCGCGCTACAAGGAAAGGCGCAAGGACACCAACGGCCGGCTCGAAGATACCCGCGAAAATCTGACGCGGGTCGAGGACATCCGCCTCGAACTCGGCAGCCAGATGGAAAAGCTCGAAGCGCAGGCTGAAGTCGCCCGCCGCTACCACGCGCTCAACGAACAACTGGTACAGCGCCAGCAGATCTTGTGGCTGTTGAAAAAGCGCGAAGCCGAGGCCGAGCGCCAGCGCCTGTCGCTTGAAGTCGAGCGGGCGACCACCGATCTCGAAGCGCAAAGTGCCGCGCTGCGCGAAACGGAGGCGCGCGCCGAGGAAATGCGCGAAACCCATTTTGCCGCCGGCGATGCGCTGCACCTGGCGCAGAGCGAGATGTACTCGGCCAACGCCGAGGTCGCCAAACTCGAAGCCGAAATCCGCCATCGCCGCGAATCGCGCAGCCAGCTCGAAGCGCGCATCGTGCAACTGGAAGGCGAACTGGCGCAATGGACGGCGAGCGCCGAAAAGCTTGCCGAAGACCGCCTGCGCTGGGAAGAAACCGAGGAAATCAGCCGCCTCAAGGTCGAGGAAGCCGAGGAGCGTCTGCATGCCCAGATGAATCTTGCGCCGCAGGTCGAGGAAGACCATGCCCAGGCGCTCGACGAACTGCAACGCATGAAAACGCGCACGACCAACGGCGAACAGCGCCTGGAAGTCGAGCTGACCCACAAGTCGCACGCCCAGCGCGCCTTGCAGGCCATCGCCCAGCGCCGCGACCGCCTGCGCGAGGAAAGCGGCGGCCAGGATGCACCGGATGCCATGGATCTCGCCGAGAAGGAAGAAGAGCTCGACCTGCTGCGCGAGGAACTGGCCGGCGACCAGGATCACCTGCAGCAGCTGCAACTGGAAGTGCCGCAACTCGATGCCCGGCGCAAGCAGGTGCAGGCCGAAGTGCAGCGCATCGAGCGCGAACTGGCGGCCGGGCAGGCCCGGCAGGCGGCGCTCGAACAGATGCAGGCGCGGACCCGCGAATCCGGTACGCTGCCCGAATGGCTGCAACGCCACGGTTTACATGATGCCAAACCGCTGTGGCAGCAGATTCATGTCGAAGCCGGCTGGGAATCGGCGGTCGAAGCCGTGCTGCGCGAACGCCTGTCGGCCATCGCCTGCGACGACCCGGCCAAGCTCGACGAATGGCTGCACGACCGGCCGGATGCCAAGCTATCCGTGATGCTGCAGGCCGAGCTTGCCTCCGGCGAGCGGGCCGGCCGCCTGGTCGAGCGCGTGCGCAGCGAACAGCCGGCCATCGCCGCCGTGCTCGCCGACTGGCTGGGGCCGGTGCTGACTGCCGCGACGCTAACCGAAGCCCTGCAACGGCGCGCCGATTTGCCGCCCGGCGCGGTGCTGGTGACGGCTGGCGGCGATCTGCTGAGCCGCAGCAGCATTACCTTCTTCGCGCCCGACCAGGGCGAACACGGCCTGCTCGAACGGCAGCGCGAAATCGAGACCCTGGCCGAAGGCATCGCGCTTTACGATGAACAGGCGGCCGACCTGCGCGAACAGATGGAAATGCTCGACGAGCAGTTTTCCGACAAGCAGGAAGAAATCGGCGAAATTCGCCAGTACGTCACCGACCGCCAGCAGCGCGTGCATGCCGTGCAGCTCGAAGTCCTGAAACTGACGCAGACCATCGAGCGTTGCCGCGAGCAGAAGGAGCGCCTGCAGGAGCAGATGGCCGAACTGGCTGAGGAAGAGGAAGCCGAGCGCGAGCGCGAAATGGCGGCCGACGAGAAGATTGCCGAAGTGCGCGACGGTCTGGCGCGCATCCGCGTCCTGGTCGCTGGTGCTCAGTCGCGGCTTGACGAATGCGAGCGGGCGGTGCGCGCCGAGCGCGAACGCAATGCCGATTTCGACCGCGCCCTGCGCGAGGCGCAATTCTCGCTGCGCGAGGCGCAGGGCAAGTTGCAGGACGTTTTCGCCCAGCAGGCGACGGCCCAGCGCGAGCTGAACCGCATCCAGAAAGACCTCGCCCAGTGCGCCGAGCAGGTCGAGGCGGCGCCGGCCGATGTCATGGAAGACAATCTGCAGGCGGCGCTCGAACTGCGTCAGGACAAGGAAAAGGCGCTGGCCGCGACGCGCGACGCACTGGAAGCGGCGACCCATGCGTTGCGCAGCCTCGAAGAGCAGCGCATGAAAATCGAGCAGGGACTCGAACCGCTGCGCGTGCGCATCGGCGACCTGAAGCTCAAGGAACAGGCGGCGGCCCTCAATACCGAACAGTTCGCGCAGCAATTGCTTGAAGCTGGCGCCGACGAGGCAGCGCTGCTGCCTGAGCTCGGCAATGCCAGGGCGGCCAGTTTGCAGGGCGAAATCACCCGGCTCGGCAATGCCATCACCGAACTCGGTGCGGTCAATCTGGCGGCCCTGCTGGAACTCGAAACGGCGACCGAGCGCAAGGGTTATCTCGACATGCAGGCGGCCGACCTCAACGAGGCGATGGAAACGCTCGAGAACGCCATCCGGCGCATCGACCGCGAAACGCGTGACCTGCTGCAGACGACTTTCGACACGGTTAACGGCCACTTTGGCCAGCTTTTCCCGGAATTGTTCGGGGGCGGTCGCGCCGAGCTGGTGATGACCGGCGAGGAAATCCTCGATGCCGGCGTCCAGGTCATCGCCCAGCCGCCGGGCAAGAAGAATTCGACCATCCACCTGCTGTCCGGCGGCGAAAAGGCGCTGACGGCGATTGCCCTGGTCTTCTCGATGTTCCAGCTCAACCCGGCGCCGTTCTGCCTGCTCGACGAAGTCGACGCGCCGCTCGACGACTCGAACACCGAGCGTTTCTGTGGCATGGTGAAGAAAATGTCGGCAAATACGCAGTTCTTATTTATTTCCCATAATAAAATCGCGATGGAAATGGCCGAACAGCTGGTCGGCGTCACCATGCAGGAATCCGGCGTGTCGCGCGTGGTGGAAGTGGATATCGAGGAAGCTTTGAAGATGAGGGATGCATGACCGAACTCCAGTTGGGATTGATTGGCCTGGGCGGCGTTGCCGTAATCGGCGTGTTTGCCTACAACCAGTGGCAGGAATATCGCCACCGCAAGCTGGCGCAAGCCGTCTTCAAACCGCAGCACGAGGACGTGTTGCTTGGCGGCGGGCCGCAAGCGGCGCCGCAGGCGGCCGCGCCGGAACGCAGCGAGCCCGAGTTTTACAGCGCGGATGCGCCGGCTCCCGTCGGTCGTGTTGAACCAATGTTCGCCGAGCCGCAGTCTGGCGAAGAGCAATTCACGACGGATGCGCCGGAAGAATTCTTCGCGGCAGAGCCTGCGCCGGTCGTTCATGCCGAGCCAGCCATCCACTTGCCGCCGCTCTTTGGCGAAGATGCGGGCGAGTCTGACGTCGATCTGCCAGCTCCTCCCGTGCCGGCCGAATTGCTCGACCCGCGCCTCGAATTCATCGTCGCCATGGAACTCGTCGAGCCCGTTTCGGCGGCCGAGATCCTGCACTCCCAGCGCGACGGACTGCATCGCCTGAACAAGCCCGTGCATTGGCTTGGCTTCAACGAGCGCAACCGTGAGTGGGAACGTCTGGTGCCCGGCAGTGATCTGCCGGTGCGCCGCCTGCGCGTTGGTCTGCAACTGGTCAATCGCCTCGGGCCGGTTTCCGAAGGCGATGTCACCATCTTCTCCAATGCCATGCGCGCCCTGGCCGACGAACTGATGGCCGTGGCCGACATGCCGTCGTCGCGCATCCTCGATCAGGCGGCGGAAATCGACCGCTTCTGCGCCGCGGTCGATCTGGAAATCGGTATCAATCTGGTCAGTCGGGCGAGTGCCTTCTCCGGTACCAAGATTCGTGCCCTGGCCGAAGCGGCCGGCCTGCAGCTCGGTGTCGACGGCCTGTTTACGCGCTACGACGACGAAGGGCGCGCCCAGTTCAGCCTGCAGAATTTCGAAAGCACGCAGTTCTCGCCGGAAACCGTGCGCAGCCTGACGACGCACGGTCTGACCTTCCTCCTCGATGTGCCCAAGGTGGATCACGGCGAGCGCGTTTTCGGACAGATGTCCGAACTCGCCAAGCGTTTCGCCGATACCCTGCAAGGGGCGCTGGTTGACGACAACCGTCAACCCTTGTCCGATTCGCAGCTCGAGCATATCCGCCGCGAATTCATCGGCAAGCCGCAGGCGACCATGCTCAGTTTCGGCCTGCCGGCCGGTTCGCCCCAGGCGCTGCGGCTGTTCTCCTGATGGCGGTACCAGAAATTGCGCAGCAGCGCGCCGCCCAGTTGCGCGCTGAAATCGAGCGTCATAATCGGGCCTACTACATGCTCGACAACCCGAGCATCCCGGATGCCGAGTACGACAAGCTGTTCCGCGAACTGCAGGGGCTGGAGCAGCAATATCCCGAACTGCTGACGGCCGATTCGCCGACCCAGCGGGTCGGTGGTGCGCCGCTCAGGGAATTCCCGCCGCGCCAGCATGGCGTGCCCATGCTGTCACTGAACAATGCCTTCGCGGCGGCCGAGGTTGAAGCCTTCGATCAGCGCGTGCGTGATGGTCTCGACGATATCGCGGCGGTCGATTACGCCGTCGAGCCAAAATTCGATGGCCTGGCGATCAGTCTGACCTACGAAAACGGTGTCTTCACCTGCGGCGCGACGCGTGGCGACGGTGCCACTGGCGAGGAAGTGACGCCCAATCTGCGCACTTTGCGCTGCCTGCCGCTGCGTCTGGCGGGCGAGGGCTGGCCGGCGCTCATTGAAGTGCGCGGCGAGGTGCTGATGTTCAAGGCCGATTTCGCCGAACTCAACGAGCGCCAGCGCCAGCGCGGTGACAAGGAATTCGCCAACCCGCGCAATGCCGCGGCTGGCAGCCTGCGTCAGCTCGATTCGAAAATCACGGCCAGCCGGCCGCTGTCCTTTTTTGCCTACGGCGTCGGCCTGGGCGCCGAGGCGGTGGCCGTCAAAACGCATGGCGAACTCATGGACAAGCTCGCCGTCTGGGGCTTCCCGGTCGCCGCCGAGCGCCGTGTCGTAGCCGGCAGCAAGGGCCTGCTCGGCTATTTTGCCGAGATTGGCGCCAAGCGGCCGGGCCTGCCCTACGACATCGACGGCGTGGTGTACAAGGTCAACAAGCTTGCCGCCCAGCAACAACTGGGCTTCGTCTCGCGCGCCCCGCGTTTCGCCATCGCTCACAAGTTCCCGGCCGAAGAGGCGCTGACCGAAGTGCTCGGTATCGACGTCCAGGTTGGCCGGACCGGTGCCATCACGCCGGTGGCCCGCCTGAAACCGGTTTTCGTCGGCGGCGTCACGGTGACCAACGCGACCCTGCACAACGAGGACGAAGTACGGCGCAAGGATGTCCGGGTCGGCGACACGGTGATCGTGCGCCGGGCTGGCGACGTGATTCCTGAGGTGGTGGCCATCGTCCCGGAAAAGCGGCCGACCCGCGACCTGTTCGGCGGCGAGCCGCTGCATCCGCCTTTTGCCATGCCGACGCTTTGTCCGGAATGCGATTCGCTGATCGCCAAGTCCGAGGACGAAGCTATCGCCCGCTGTACCGGCGGCCTGTATTGCCCGGCCCAGCGCAAGCAGGCGCTGATCCATTTTGCGGCGCGCCGGGCCATGGATATCGAAGGCCTGGGCGACAAGCTGGTCGAGCAACTGGTTGATGCCGGTTTGCTGCATTCGCCTGCCGATATCTACGGCCTGAACGTCGAAACCCTGGCCGGCCTCGAACGCATGGGCGAGAAATCGGCGCAGAACCTGCTTGCCGCGATTGAAAAAAGCAAGACGACGACGCTTGGCCGTTTCATCTTCGCGCTCGGTATCCGCAATGTCGGCGAAGCCACGGCGCGTGATCTGGCCAGCCATTTCGGTCAGCTCGATGCCTTGCTCGCGGCTGATGGCGAAGCCCTGCAGCAGGTCGCCGATGTCGGTCCAGTGGTGGCGGCCAGTCTCGTTGCTTTCTTCGCCGAGTCGCATAACCGTGACATCATCGACCGCCTGCGCGCTGCCGGCGTGGCCTGGCCGGACGTCGTGACTGCCGACAAGGGGCCGCAGGTCTTTGCCGGCCAGACCCTGGTGCTGACCGGCACGCTGCCGACGCTGAAACGCGACGAAGCCAAGGCGCTGATCGAAGCGGCCGGTGGCAAGGTGGCCGGCTCGGTGTCGAAGAAGACGAATTACGTGGTGGCCGGCGAGGAAGCCGGTTCCAAGCTGGAAAAGGCACTGGAATTAGGGGTTTCGGTGCTCGATGAAACAGAATTGTTGAAATTGCTCGAAAAGGGAGTCCTGGAATGAAAAAAGTTCGCAAAGCCGTATTTCCCGTGGCCGGTATGGGCACCCGTTTTTTGCCGGCCACCAAGGCCAGCCCGAAAGAAATGCTGCCCATCGTCGACAAGCCGCTGATCCAGTTCGCGGTTGAGGAGGCGGTTGCCGCCGGTATCACCGACATGGTGTTCGTCACCGGTCGCTCGAAGCGCTCGATCGAGGATCACTTCGACAAGGCCTACGAGCTGGAAAGCGAACTGGAAGCGCGCGGCAAGGACGAGCTGCTCGACTTCGTGCGCAACATGATCCCGAAGAACATCAACTGCATCTACATCCGCCAGGCCGAAGCGCTGGGTCTTGGCCATGCCGTGCTGTGCGCCAAGCCGGTCATCGGCGACGAGCCGTTCGCGGTCATCCTGGCCGACGACCTGCTCGACGGCGAAGTCGCCGTCATGAAGCAGATGACCGATACCTACGACTACTACCGGTGTTCCGTGCTCGGTGTGCAGGACGTGCCGCGTGCCGATACCAAGAGTTACGGCATCGTCGATGCGCGCCGCGTTGCCGAGCGCCTGGAGCAGGTCAACGCCATCGTCGAGAAGCCGAAGCCGGAAGATGCGCCATCGACCTTGGCTGTCGTCGGTCGCTACATCCTGACGCCGCGCATCTTCCATCACCTGGAAAACGTCAAACCGGGCTCCGGTGGCGAGATCCAGCTGACCGACGGCATTGCCTCGCTGCTTTCCGAAGAGCAGGTGCTGGCCTACCGTTATGAAGGCACACGCTACGATTGCGGTTCCAAGCTCGGCTACCTGCAGGCGACGGTCGTTTTCGGCCAGCGCCACCATGAGGTCGGGCCGGCTTTCGATGCTTACCTGAAGAGCCTCTGTCAATAATGGACGCGCAAAAAGCCCGGGCCCTGCTGGCCAACGCCGATTTGATCCATCCCGAAGCCAGCGTCCAGGCTGCCCTGGACGAGGTGGCCGGGCGCATCCGCGAGCGCCTGTCCGACAGGAATCCGCTGGTCTTGTGCGTGATGACCGGCGGCGTCATCTTCACCGGCCAGTTGCTGCCCAAGCTCGCCTTTCCGCTTGATTTCGACTACCTGCACGCCACGCGCTACGGCCCGGAAACCCAGGGCGGCAAGATTTCCTGGCGGATGGCGCCGTGGATGTCGGTCAAGGGGCGGACCGTTCTGGTGGTCGACGATATCCTCGACGAGGGCGTGACGCTGGCTGCCGTCAAGGACAGCCTCATGCATCTCGGTGCGGCAGAAGTCCTGCTCGCCGTCTTTGCCGACAAGCAAAATGGCAAGCAGAAGCCGATCACCGCCGATTTTGTCGGCTTGAGCGTGCCCGACCGTTTCGTCTTCGGTTACGGCATGGATGTCGATGGCGCCTGGCGCAACTTGCCGGCCATCTACGCCATGAAGGAAGATTGATGAGCGGTGCCAGCGTCGCCGAGTTTCTCGGCTACTGGGAAGCGGAAGGGCAACACTACGTCCGGCGCGGCGATTACGAATGGATGGCGGCGCTGGTGCCGGGCCGCAAAGTACTGGAAATCGGTTGCGGCGTTGGCTTCGCAACTGCGGCACTGGCGGCGCGCGACTTGACCGTGCTGGCCATCGACTCCTTGTCGGAATGCCTGGCAGCGACCGCTGCACGCGTCGAGGGCAGGGCGGTCACGTTGCTCCAGGCCGAAGTGGCGGCTTTGACGGGCGAGCAGCGGGCGCAGATTGAGGCCTTCATGCCGGATGTCGTCGTCTGCTGGCTGATGGGCGCGCCGGCCGATGTTACCGGGGCGACGGCAACCGATGGCGGCAAGGCCGTGGTTGCCTATCGCGAGAAAATTCACCGGGTCGTCGCCGAGTTGGCTGCCGGTTTGCCTGCGGTGCGCGCCCTGCATCTCGTCGACCGCACGGTGATTCCCTGGCAGGCCAAGGATATTGGCCGCGACACGCTGGTCGGCTACCATGCCGGCAAGACCCTGCTCGATCTGCCGTTTGGCGCCGAGCGGAAAAACGCCCTGTATCGCAAGATCGACGACAACTCGCCCGAGATCGAAAGAATTCGCAAATCGCACCCCTCGCTGAAGAGCGCGGTGCCCGTGCTGGCCTCGTTGCTGGCCGAAAGAAAGTAGGTTAAAAATGTTGGCAATCATTGGTGGCAGCGGTCTGACAACGCTGTCCAATCTCGACGTTTCGCACCGCGAAGTGGTCCGCACGCCCTACGGCGAACCCTCCGGTGCGGTTGTTTTTGGCCAGATCTGCGGCCAGCCGGCGATGTTCCTGCCACGCCACGGTTACGGCCACACCATCGCGCCGCACATGGTCAATTACCGCGCCAACATGTGGGCCCTGCATCATCACAAGGCGATCGGCATCATTTCCGTGGCCTCGGTCGGCGGCATCCGGGGCGACCTGCAGCCCGGCGACATCGTGCTGCCCAACCAGATCATCGACTATACCTGGGGCCGCAAATCGACCTACTTCGAGGGTAACGGTACGCCGGTCACCCACATCGATTTCACCGAACCCTACGACGCCGAGCTGCTACGCCGTATCCGCGAAGCCGGCGAAATGCTCAATATCGAGATGAAGGTCGGTGGTGTCTATGCCGCGACCCAGGGGCCGCGCCTCGAGACGGCGGCCGAGGTCAACCGCCTGGAGCGCGACGGGGCCGACCTGGTCGGCATGACCGGTATGCCGGAAGCGGCCCTGGCCCGCGAACTGGGCGTGCCCTACGCCGCGATCAATGTCGTCGCCAACCATGCGGCCGGACGCGGCAGCAGTGCCAACGGCATCCGCTTTGAAAGCCTCGACGAAGTCCTGCAGGAAGCCATGGGTCGGGTTCGTGCGGTGATCGAACAACTGGTTGGTTGCCAGGAAGTTTGCCGGACCAACGGTACGCCGGAATGATTGCGTAGGGTGCAATAAGCAAAGCGCATTGCACCGACGTTCCCCGAACGTACGCCGTCGCCATTCGGGAAAGTGGTGCAATGCGCCTGCGGCTTATTGCACCCTACCCCTTGCACTTACGTTCGCTTGAGTTCATTGGCGTAAGGTGCAATAAGCGAAGCGCATTGCACCGCCATCGCTCTCCATCAAATCTTCAAGCGTTCCATCAGTTCCGTTTCCAGCCGGATACGGCTGGCGCTTTCGCGCAGGTCGCCGCGCTGATCACAAGCCCTTTGTCGGTACTCCTTTTTTCCGAATAGATGCCGAGCATCACAATACTCACAAGGCCCCCTTCCGCCGCGATTGAGCGAGTACGTGAAATGTCTACCGCCTCTCAGGGAGCTTTTACTTACTCTGTGCATAAGTGGCGGAACAGAAAATTCTGGATCATTGTGTGCATTCCGTAATTTCTGTATTGACGGAAATTACGGAATTGTTAGAATTGCGCTATCGAACTTTTGTTCTTTCCAGCCGCTAAAAAGGAGCTTGTCATGGCATCGGGAGTCTACCCTCTAGAATTCCTCTACGACGGCAATTGCCCTATCTGTGTGTTTGACGTGACGCACCTTCGGCGAGCCGATCGCCGTGGCTTGTTAAAGTTCATCAATGTCACAGCGCCTGATTTCAAAGCAGCCGAGTTTGGACGCAGTACGGAAGAGTTGTTGGCCCGTATTCATGCGCGACGGGCGGATGGCGTGGTGATCGAAGGTCCGGAGGTGTTTCGCCTTTCGTGGGAAGCGATCGGTTATGGTTGGCTGGTGGCGCCCACGCGCTGGCCGGGTTTGGCCTGGATCACCGAGCGGGCTTACCGCTGGTTTGCACGTAACCGCATGGCACTTTCGCGTCGCTTCGGTGGTGTTTTTGAGCGCTTGACCCCGGTGTGTGACGAAGGCGTTTGCCGTCGTCCGGGGAAGGGCGATTGATCGAGAGATTTGGTTGTGTCGGGAAAATGAAGAAAGGGCGCCGCGGCGCCCTTTCTCTTTGTAGTTCATCCGGCTTTCAAATCTTCAAGCGCTCCATCAGTTCCGTTTCGAGCCGGATGCGGCTGGCGCTTTCGCGCAGGTCGCCGCCGCTGATCAGGAAAACGTCTTCCGCCCGTTCGCCGAGGGTCGTGATCTTGGCGGTGTGCAGGTTGGCGCCGTGCTCGGCCAGGGTGTTGGCGACCGTGTACAGCAGGCCGGGGCGGTCGGCGGCGGTCAGCGAGAGGATGAAATGGGCGCCGCGTTCGTCGCCCTGGATGCTGGCTTCCGGCTTGATTGGGAAGTGCTTGACCTGGCGCGACAGGCGTCCGGCTGATGGGGCTTCCGGCGGCAGTTGCTGGATCAGGCGTTGTTCCAGTTCGTGTTCGATGTAGCTGACCATCTCGCGGTCGGTGTCGCGGTTTTCGATATCGAGCACGACGAAGCTGTCGAGCGCGTAGCCGTGAGCCGTGGTGTGAATCTTGGCATCGACGATGCTGTAGCCGTTGCGCGCGAAGAAGCCGACGATACGCGCAAAGAGGTCGGGCTGGTCCTGGGTGTAGACCATGACCTGCAGGCCTTCGCCTTCCTGGTAGAGGCGGGCGCGGACGACGGGCTGGTTGTTGAAGATGCGGTAATGCAGCGAACGGGTGTGCCAGGCGATTTCTTCGGCCGAGTGGCGCAGGAAATAAACGGTGTCGAGCTGCTTCCACAGGCGTTCGTGCACGGTTTCCGAAAGCGCGAAGAAGCGCAGCAGGCGCATCGCCTCGGACTGCCGTTGGGCGATGATGCCCTGGCGGGCGGGCGCTTCGTCCTGGCCGAGGTGGTGCAGGGTCAGATAGTAGAGGTCGGCCAGTAGCTTGCCTTTCCACTGGTTCCAGACCTTCGGGCTGGTGCCGCGGATGTCGGCATGGGTCAGCAGGTAGAGCGCCGCCAGGTGGCGGGCGTCACCGACCCGGGCGGCAAAACTGGCAACCACGTCGGGGTCGCTGAGGTCTTCCTTCTGGGCGACCTGCGACATGTTCAGGTGATTGCGCACCAGCCAGACGACCAGTTCGGTGTCTTCCGGATTCAGGCCGTGTTCTTCGCAGAAGGTTTGTGCATCCGTCGTGCCGAGTTCCGAATGATCGCCGCCGCGGCCCTTGGCGATGTCGTGGAAAAGCGCCGCGATATAGAGCAGCCACGGCGTATCGAATTCGCTCATGACTCGCGAACAGAGCGGGTATTCGTGGGCGAACTCGCTCATTGTGAAGCGCCGGATGTTGCGCAGCACCTGCAGGATGTGCTGGTCCACGGTGTACACGTGGAACAGGTCGTGCTGCATCTGGCCGACGATGCGCCCGAAGTTGGGCAGGTAGGCGCCGAGGATGTCGAGCTGGTTCATGCGCCGGAATTCATGGACCACGCCGCGCTCGCTGCGCAGCAGGCGCATGAAGGCCTGGCGATTGGCCGGGTCGGCGCGGAATGCCGGATCGATGCGCTCGCCGGCCCGCCACAGGGCGCGCAGCGTGCGGGCCGTCATGCCGTGCAGTTCGTGACTTTCCTGCATGACCAGAAAGCTGTCGAAGACGGCGGTCGGCTTTTTCTCGAACAGGGTTTCGTCGCGGATATCGAGCAGGTTGCCGACCGACTGGAAGTCGTCGTCGAGAATCTGCGGTGTCTGTTCGTTCTCCGGGGAGAGCGCGGCGCCCATGTTCTGCAGCAGGATGGTGTTGAGTACCGTGATCGACTTGGCGTTGCGGTAGTAGGCCTGCATGAACTGCTCGGAGGCGCGCCGGGCATCGGTCGAGGTGAAACCGAACTGGGCGGCCAGTCCGTTCTGGTAATCGAAGAGCAGGCGGTCTTCGCGCCGGCCGACGGTGAGGTGCAGACGGATGCGCAGGTGGCGCAGGTAGTCCTCGTTGCTTTCGGCCAGACGGGCGCCTTCCTCGGTGATGATGCCGTTCTTTTCCAGTTCGGCCCAGGTCGAGCCATAGCCCGCCGCCTTGGCAATCCAGAAAATGACCTGCAGGTCGCGCTGGCCCCCCGGTGCTTCCTTGCAGTTGGGTTCCAGACTGTAGGGCGTCTCGTTGAAACGCAGGTAGCGTTCCTGTTGTTCGAGTTTCTTGGCTTCAAAAAATACCAGGGGGTCGAGATTGCCGTGCAGACGCTTCTCGAAGGTCGAGAACAGTTTCTGGTTGCCGGTCAGCAGCCGGGCCTCGAGCAGCGCGGTCTGCACGGTGATGTCGTTGCCGGCCTCGTCCAGGCATTCCTGGACGGTACGCAC
Organism: Azonexus sp.; assembly: GCA_049294655.1. Lineage (GTDB taxonomy): Bacteria > Pseudomonadota > Gammaproteobacteria > Burkholderiales > Rhodocyclaceae > Azonexus. Next base: position 16,544 of record JBAQDI010000016.1, on the reverse strand, counting down.
GCTGTGGCCGATTTCCAGGCCGATATCCCAGAAGTGGCCGATCAGTTTTTCGAGCTTTTCCTGCAGGGCCGGATTGGCCTCGCGCGGCAGCAGGATCAGCAGGTCGATGTCGGAGGCCGGGTAGAGCTCGCCCCGGCCATAGCCGCCAACCGCCGCGAGGGCCAGGGTGGCCGGGAAGTCGAGCGAGGCCCACAGGCGTTGCAGGACGGAGTCAACCTCCATGCTGCGCGCCCGGAGGATGGCCAGGGCGTCGCCATTCTGCGCGTAATCCTGTTTCAGCGTGTTCTGGATGGCTTTGACTTCAGCGCGCAGCGCAGCGACATCGCAGCTCATTACTTGATCCAGTCCGGTTTTGGACGGGTGCCGGCCGACAGGGTCATGATTTCGTAGCCGGTCTCGGTGACCAGCAGGGTGTGCTCGTACTGCGCCGAAAGGCTGCGGTCCTTGGTGACGATGGTCCAGCCGTCGTTCATCTCGCGGATCGCCGCCTTGCCGGCATTGATCATCGGTTCGATGGTGAACATCATGCCCGGCGCCAGGCGCGGGCCGGTGCCGGCCTTGCCGTAATGCAGGACTTGCGGGTCTTCGTGGAAGTGCTTGCCGATACCGTGACCGCAGAACTCGCGAACCACGGAGTAACCGTTGTTTTCGGCATGTTTCTGGATGACGGCGCCGATGTCGCCGAGATAGGCGCCGGGGCGCACCACGGAAATGCCCAGCCACAGGCATTCGAAGGTGATTTCGCACAGTCGCTTGGCCTGGATCGAGCCCTCGCCGACGATGAACATGCGGCTGGTGTCGCCGTGGTAGCCATCCTTGATGGTGGTGATGTCGAGATTGACGATATCGCCGTTCTTCAGGATGCGGTCGCTCGGTACGCCGTGACAGACCTGCTGGTTGATCGAGGTGCAGATCGACTTCGGGTAGGGGTCGTAGCCCGAGGGGGCGTAATTGAGCGGGGCGGGAATGCAGCCCTGGACATTGACCATCAGGTCGTGGCACAGGCGGTCGAGTTCTTCGGTGGTGATGCCGGGTTTGACGAAGGGTTCGATGTAATCGAGGACTTCGGCGGCGAGGCGGCCGGCGACGCGCATTTTTTCGATGTCTTCAGGCGTCTTGATCGTGATGCTCATGGCTGTTCTGTTCAAACGTGGGTGAATGGGCAAGGATAAATGATGGGCGGTGTTTCGCAAAGCCGCACTGGCGGCTGGCGCGGTATGGTACCGGCATGGCTGGCCCGGGGCGTGACCTTCGCTTGGTCCGGTCGGGCGTCGATTCGTTCCCGTGGCCCGGAAAATACCCGGGGCGCAGCGCTGTTGCCGCCCTGGCTTGGCCTGGGCGGTGATTGAGCTTTTTAGTCGGCTATTCTGCTGCTATAATTGCGCGGTTTTTCTGGGCCGTATAGCCCAAAGAAACGGTTGGGCACGTGGTGTGGCCAACCAAAATCCTCACATCCGCCGATTAAGGGTGCGCGCCAGAATACAAGAATGGCGGGCGTTTCCGGCGGGTGGCGGTTCAACCCTTAAGGAGTTTTACTATGTCCGTAACTATGCGCGAAATGCTGGAGGCTGGTGTTCACTTCGGCCACCAAACCCGTTTCTGGTCCCCCAAGATGGCCCCGTACATCTTCGGTGCCCGCAACAAGATTCACATCGTCAATCTCGAAAAGACCCTGGCCAAGTACAACGAAGCCATCGCTTTCGTGAAGAAGCTGTCCGCCAATCGCGGCAATATCCTGTTCGTCGGCACCAAGCGTCAGGCTCGCGAAATCATCGGTCAGGAAGCCCAGCGTGCTGGCGCTCCGTTCGTTGATCAGCGCTGGCTCGGCGGCATGCTGACCAACTTCAAGACGGTCAAGACCTCGATCAAGCGTCTGAAGGAAATGGAAATTGCGGTTGAAGCCGGTGATCTGGAAAAGATGCCGAAGAAGGAAGCGCTGACCTTCCGTCGCGAACTGGAAAAGCTGCAGAAGTCCATCGGCGGCATCAAGGATATGGCCGGCCTGCCGGATGCCATCTTCGTCATCGACGTCGGCTACCACAAGATCGCCATTACCGAAGCCGAAAAGCTCGGTATCCCGGTCATCGGCGTGGTCGATACCAACCACTCGCCGGCTGGCGTCAGCTACATCATTCCGGGTAACGACGACTCTTCCCGCGCCATCCAGCTGTACGCCCGCGGTGTGGCCGATGCCATCCTCGAAGGCCGCAGCCAGGTCCTGCAGGACATCGTTGCCGCCGGCGGTGACGACGAGTTCGTTGAAGTTCAGGAAGAAGCAGCGCAATAAAGCTGCAACGGCGGGGCCTTAGGCTCCGCCTGTTTGATCAAGTTCAGGAGATAAGTATGGCGGCAATTACCGCAGGCATGGTGGCAGAACTGCGCGGCAAGACTGACGCGCCCATGATGGAATGCAAGAAGGCACTGACCGAAGCCGATGGCGACATGGTCAAGGCCGAAGAAATCCTCCGCGTCAAGCTGGGTAACAAGGCCTCCAAGGCCGCTACCCGCATCGCCGCCGAAGGTATCGTGGCGATCAGCATTTCTGCTGATGGCAAGCTCGGTGCGATGATCGAAGTCAATAGCGAAACCGACTTCGTCGCCAAGAACGACGAATTCATTGCTCTGGCCAACGGTAGCGCCGCGCTGGTGGCTGCCAACAATCCGGCTGACGTGGCTGCCCTGTCGGCGCTGCCGATGGGCGAAGGCACCGTCGAGTCGACCCGTTCCGCACTGGTCGGCAAGATCGGCGAAAACATGGCGATCCGTCGTTTCGTGCGCTTCGAAGCCAAGGGCAAGCTGCTCTCCTACATCCATGGCGGTTCCAAGGTGGGTGTCGTGGTTGATCTGGTTGGTGGTGATGATCAGCTGGGCAAGGATCTGGCGATGCACATCGCTGCTTCCAAGCCGAAGTCGCTGGATGCCTCCGGTGTTCCGGCCGAACTGCTCGATACCGAGCGTCGCGTCGCCATCGAAAAGGCCCGCGAAGCCGGCAAGCCGGAAGCGATGCTGGAAAAGATCGCCGAAGGTACCGTGCAGAAGTATCTGAAGGACGTCACCCTGCTTAGCCAGGTTTTCGTCAAGGCCGAAGACGGCAAGCAAACCATCGAGCAGCTGCTCAAGGCCAAGGGCGCTTCCGTCGCTGGCTTCAGCCTGTTCCTGGTTGGTGAAGGCATCGAGAAGAAGGTTGATGACTTCGCTGCTGAAGTGGCCGCCCAGGCTGCCGCTGCTGCTGCCAAGAAGTAATTGTTAAGGAAAAAGCGCCCATGACCACACCCCAGTACAAGCGGATCCTCCTCAAGCTCTCCGGCGAAGCCCTGATGGGTAACGACGCCTACGGCATCAACCCGCAGGTCATCGCGGGTATCGTCGCGGAGATCAAGGCGGTGTCCGATCTGGGGGTGGAAATCGGCGTCGTGATTGGCGGCGGCAATATCTTTCGCGGCATGGCCGGTACGGCCACCGGGATGGATAGAGCCACCGCCGATTACATGGGCATGCTGGCCACGGTGATGAATGCCATGGCGCTGTCCGATGCCATGCGCCAGGGCGGCCTGAACGCCCGCGTGCAATCGGCGCTGAATATCGAGCAGGTCGTCGAGCCGTACATCCGCGGCAAGGCCATCCGCTATCTCGAAGAAGGCAAGGTCGTCATCTTCGGGGCCGGTACCGGCAACCCCTTCTTCACCACCGATACTGCTGCAGCCCTGCGCGGTTCGGAAATCGGTGCGGAAATCGTGCTCAAGGCGACCAAGGTCGATGGCATCTATACCGCCGACCCGAAAAAAGACCCTGCCGCCACGCGTTTTGACAAGATCAGCTTCAACGAAGCGATCTCCAGTAATCTGGCGGTCATGGATGCGACCGCCTTCGCGCTGTGCCGCGACCAGAAATTGCCGATCAATGTGTTCTCCATTTTCAAGGCCGGCGCGCTGAAGCGCGTGGTCTGTGGCGAAAATGAAGGCACACTGGTCTATTGCTGAGGAAGATAAGAGATGATTGCCGAACTCAAGAAAACCGCCGAAGCCAAGATGCAGAAGTCGCTGGAGTCGCTGAAGAACGACCTCCAGAAGATTCGCACCGGCCGTGCTCACGTTGGTCTGCTGGATCATGTTCAGGTTGATTATTACGGCTCCATGGTGCCGGTCAATCAGGTCGCCAATATCACCCTGGTCGATGCCCGTACCATTGGCGTTCAGCCTTGGGAAAAGCCGATGGGTCAGAAGATTGAAAAAGCCATTCGCGACTCCGATCTCGGTCTGAATCCGGCTTCGCAGGGCGATCTGATCCGCGTGCCGATGCCGGCCCTGACCGAAGAGCGTCGGCGTGACCTGATCAAGGTCGTCAAGACCGAAGGCGAAGCGGCCAAGGTGGCGATTCGCAACCTGCGGCGCGATGCCAATACGCATCTCAAGGATGCGCTGAAGAAGGCCGAGATTCCTGAGGATGACGAGCGTCGTGCCCAGGATGACGTGCAGAAGCTGACGGACCGTTACATCGTTGAAGTCGACAAGATGCTCGCCGGTAAAGAGGCCGAGCTGATGCAGGTTTGAGTTTTACTCTGACCGCGTTTCTCCGCTGAATGGCTCTGTTCTCGAGTTCGACGCGCCAGGTTCCGACGATTGCCGCCGTGCCCAAGCACGTTGCCGTCATCATGGACGGCAACGGTCGCTGGGCCAAGAAGCGTTTCCTGCCGCGCGTCGCCGGGCACGTCAAGGGCGTCGAACTGGTTCGCGAGATGGTGCGCGCCTGTCTGCAGGAAGGCATCGAATACCTGACCCTGTTCGCTTTTTCTTCTGAAAACTGGCGGCGCCCGCAGGAAGAGGTTTCCTTGCTCATGCAGCTGTTCGTCAAGGCGCTCGAGCAGGAAGTCGAGAAGCTCGATCGCAACGGCGTGCGCTTGCGCATCATCGGCGATCTTTCGCCCTTCGATGCCCGCCTGCAGCAACTGATTACCGATGCTCAGGCGAAGACCGCGGGCAATAGCCGCCTCAACCTGACCATTGCCGCCAATTATGGCGGGCGCTGGGACATCATGCAGGGCGTCAACCAGATGCTGGCGGCCCAGCCGGAAAAACGTGACGGCTGGAGCGAGGCCGATCTCGATCCCTATCTGTCGATGCATTACGCCCCGGAGCCGGATCTGTTCATCCGTACCGGCGGCGAGGAACGCATCAGCAATTTCCTGCTCTGGCAACTGGCCTACACCGAGCTCTATTTCACGCCAACGCTGTGGCCCGATTTCAATACCGAGGAATTCGCCAAGGCCATCGCTTCGTACCAGCAGCGCGAACGCCGCTTCGGACGGACCAGCGAGCAACTGACGGAAAAGCCGCATGCTTAAGACGCGCGTCATCACGGCCCTTGTCCTGATGGCGCTGCTTCTGCCCAGCATCTTCCTGCTGCCGCAGGCCGCCTGGGCGCTGCTGGTGGCAGCCTTCATCGGCGTCGCCGCCTGGGAGTGGGGCGCGCTGCTGAAGTGGTCCGACAATGCACGTCGCCTGCTCGGTATCGTTACGGCCGTGCTCTGTGGTGCTGTTTCGCTACTCGATCCGGCCGTCGTTGGGGTGGTCGGGCAGTTTGTTCCGGCGACCGGCTGGGCGCTGGCTTTCTATCTTGTTTCTGCTGTTTTCTGGTGCCTGCTGATGCCGCTCTGGTTGCGTTCGCAATGGGCGCTGGGCGGGGTTTCCGGCTTGCTGGTCGGGGCGGTTGTGCTGCTGCCGACCTGGCTGGCCATGGTGCAGTTGCGCACGCTCGGGCCGTGGAGCCTGCTGGGTATTTTTGCCGTCGTCTGGATGGCCGATATCGCCGCCTATTTTTCCGGCCGGGCCTTCGGTAAACGCAAGATGGCGCCGAGCATCAGTCCCGGCAAAACCTGGGCCGGGGCCTATGGTGCCGTGGTCGGCGTGGTGCTCTATGGCCTGGCGGTACGTTTCGGCTTTGCGCTGAGTATTCCGTCCCTGCCGTTGTGGGTGTTGGCCTTGTTATTCATCACGGCGATCAGCATCATTGGCGACCTTTTTGAATCATTGCTCAAGCGCAAGGCCGGCATCAAGGACAGCAGCAATGTGCTGCCGGGGCATGGTGGCGTACTCGACCGCATCGACAGCCTGACTTCGACGCTGCCGGTGGTTGCCCTGCTATTGGCGCTCTACCCGGGTTGATTAAATTGCAGAACATCACCGTACTGGGTTCGACCGGCTCGATCGGCGTCAGTACGCTCGACGTCATTCGCCGGCACCCCGATCGTTACCGCGCCTTTGCGCTGTGTGCGCACAGCCAGGTGGACAAGCTGTTCGAGCAGTGCCTGGAATTCCGGCCGCGATTCGCCGTCTTGCGTGATGCTCATCTCGCGCAGCAACTGGCCGAGCGCTGTCGGGCGGCCGGGCTGGAGACGGAAATTCGCCATGGCGTCGAGGCGCTGATCGAATTGTCGGCGCTGCCCGAGGTTGATGCCGTGATGGCGGCGATCGTCGGTGCCGCCGGCCTCGAGCCGACGCTGGCCGCAGCGCGGGCCGGCAAACGGGTGATGCTGGCCAACAAGGAAGTGCTGGTCATGGCCGGCGAGTTGTTCATGCATGCCGTGCGCGCGCATGGTGCGACGCTGCTGCCGGTCGATAGCGAACACAACGCGATTTTCCAGGCCCTGCCTGCCGATTTCGCGCGCGGTCTGGATCTCTGTGGCGTGCAGCGCATCCTGCTGACCGCTTCCGGCGGGCCCTTCCGCGAGGCGCCGCTTGATACGCTGGCGCATGTCACGCCGGAGCAGGCCTGTGCCCACCCGAACTGGGTCATGGGGCGCAAGATTTCGGTCGATTCGGCGACCATGATGAACAAGGGCCTGGAAGTCATCGAGGCCCACTGGCTGTTCGCGGCGCCGCCGGCCATGATCCAGGTCGTCGTCCATCCGCAGAGCGTGATCCATTCAGCGGTTCAATACGCCGATGGTTCGGTGCTGGCGCAACTGGGCAACCCGGATATGCGCACGCCGATCGCCTATGCCATGGCCTGGCCGGAACGCGTCGCGGCCGGCGTCGAGCCGCTCGACCTGTTCAAGATCGGCCGACTCGATTTCCACGAACCCGATTTCACGCGTTTCCGCTGCCTGCAACTGGCTTACGACGTGCTGGCCGAAGGCGGCACGGCGGCAGCCATTCTCAATGCCGCCAACGAAGTCGCCGTCGCCGCTTTTCTTGAGCGCGAACTGCCGTTTTTGGGGATTGCGCAAGTTAATGAGGCAACCCTGACAGCCTTGCCGGCCGGCCCGCAAACCTGCCTGGCCGACGTGCTGGCGGCCGATGCCGAAGCTCGCCAGCTGGCCGGGCGGATGATTCGCGAGCGACGTTTCGCATGACTGAGCTGCCTTTCTATTTGCTGGCCTTCCTGGTTGTGCTCGGGGTACTCATCATCGTGCATGAGTACGGCCACTATGCGGCGGCTCGTTTCTGCGGCGTCAGAGTATTGCGTTTCTCGCTCGGTTTCGGTCCGGTGCTCTGGCAGCGCAAGCTGGGGCGTGATCAGACCGAATGGGCGGTCAGTCTTTTTCCGCTGGGCGGTTACGTCAAGATGCTCGACGAGCGCGAAGGCGAGGTTGCCCCCGAAGAACTGGACAGGGCCTTCAATCGGCAGGGCGTCGGGGCGCGCAGCTTGATCGTGGCGGCCGGGCCGCTGGCCAATTTTGCGCTGGCCATCGTGCTTTACTGGGGCATCTTCATGTACGGCACCCAGGAAATGCTGCCCATTCTCGGTGCTCCGCCGGCCGGCTCGCCCGCCGCCATGGCCGGAATCAATAACGGCGAGCAGGTGCGCCTGGTTGACGGTCAGCCGGTGGCAACCTGGGACGATCTGCGCTGGAGTCTGATGCAGAAGGCGGTTGACCAGGAAAGCGCCGAACTCGAAGTCATCAACGAGCAACAGGAAATAGCCGTACGCCGCCTGAATCTGCAGGCCGCTGGCGAGCAGGGCTGGGAGGGCGATGCGCTGGCCCGGCTGGGTATCGCCTTTTATCGGCCGAATATTCCGGCGGTGTTTGGCCAGATCGTCAGTGGCGGTCCGGCCGAGCGGGCTGGCTTGCGGGTCGGTGATCGGGTGTTGGCGGTCGATGGTGCAGCCATTGCCAACTGGTTCGATTTCGTCGCGAAAATCCGCGATTCGAGCGGCGCCGCACGGCATCTCGAGATCGAGCGCCAGGGGCAGCGGCTGAATGTCGATATTCTTCCCGATGTGCTCGACGAGCGTGGCCGCATGGTCGGCAAAATCGGCGTTGGTGTGGCGGATGGCGGCGAAGGGCGGCGCGAGGTCCGAACCTTCGTCAGTTACGGATTCTTCGCCGCAGGCGGCAAGGCGCTGGTCGAAACCTGGGACAAGTCGGTGTTCAGTCTGGTCATGCTGGGCAAGATGCTGACTGGCGAGGTTTCCTGGCGAAATCTCTCGGGCCCGGTGACGATTGCCGACTATGCGGGGCAGTCGGCCCGGCTGGGTATGGACTATTACCTGAAGTTCATGGCCCTGGTCAGCATCAGTCTCGGCGTCCTGAATCTGCTGCCCGTCCCGGTGCTGGATGGCGGGCATTTGATGTATCATATGATAGAAGTCGTCAGGCGGCGCCCGCTCTCGGAGCGGGCCATGGAGATCGGGCAACGTATTGGTTTGTCCCTTCTTTTCACCCTGATGGCTTTCGCCTTTTTTAACGACATAAACCGCCTGCTGCCTGGCTGAATAATGAATAAATCACTGTTGTCTTTCCTGATCGCCGGCCTCTTTGCCGCACCCGCGCTGGCCTTCGAGTCATTCGCGGTGAAGGATATCCGTGTCGAGGGTATTCAGCGCACCGAGGCGGGTACCGTGTTCAGTTATCTGCCGGTCAAGGTCGGCGATACGCTGACTGACGAGAAGGCCGCGCAGTCGATCAAGGCGCTGTTTGCCACCGGTTTCTTCAAGGACGTGCGCATCGAGATTGACCGCGATGTCATGGTGGTCGTGGTGCAGGAGCGTCCGGCTATCGCCAAGCTCGATTTCGTCGGCATGAAGGAATTCGAGAAGGATGTCATCGTCAAGGCGTTGAAGGACACCGGCATTGCCGAAGGGCGCATCTTCGACCGGGCCTTGCTGGAAAAGGCCGAGCAGGAACTGAAGCGGCAGTATCTGACGCGCGGCAAGTACGGCGTCAATATTACGACGACGGTGACGCCGCTTGAGCGTAACCGCGTCGGTATCAATTTCAATGTCGAAGAAGGCGTTGCTGCCAAGATTCGCCAGATCAATTTCGTCGGTACCAAGGCGTTCAGCGACAAGGAGCTGCTGGCTCAATTCGAGTTGACGACGCCGGGTTGGCTGACCTGGTATTCGAAGAGCGATCAGTACTCACGGCAGAAACTGTCGGCTGACCTTGAGAAGCTCAAGTCCTTTTACATGAATCAGGGCTACCTGGAGTTCTCCGTCGAGTCGACGCAGGTTTCCATTTCGGCCGACAAGCAGGACGTCTTCATTACCGTCAATATTAACGAGGGCGAACGCTATCAGGTTTCCTCGGTGAAGCTGGCCGGCTACTTCGATGTTGCCGAAGACGAGTTGCGCAAGCTGGTGACGGTCAAGGCCGGCGACGTTTTCTCGCGCGAGCGGCTGAACGAGTCGACCAAGGCGATCAGCGATCGCCTGGGCAAGGAAGGTTATGCCTTTGCCAATGTCAATGCTTCGCCGGAAATCGACAAGGGAACGCGCAAGGTCGCTTTCACCATATTTGTTGATCCGGGCAAGCGGGTCTATGTCCGCCGGATCAATGTGACCGGCAATACCAAGACGCGCGACGAAGTCATCCGGCGCGAAGTTCGCCAGATGGAAGGCGGCTGGTATGACGCTGATCGCGTCACGGCCTCCAAACAGCGTATCGATCGCCTGGGCTATTTCACCGATGTTACTGTCGAGACGCCGGCTGTGCCGGGAACGGCGGACCAGATCGATATCAATCTCGGGGTCACGGAAAAACCGACCGGCAACCTGATGATTGGTCTGGGCACCTCCAGTACCGACAAGATCATTCTTTCGGGCTCTATTTCGCAGAACAACTTCCTGGGTAGCGGCAACAATGTGGCCATCCAGGTCAATTCGGCCAAGACTTACCGGACCTATGCCTTTTCCTACACCAATCCGTATTTCACACCGGATGGGGTAAGTCAGGGCTTCGATGTCTATCACCGCACGGTCGACACCACGTCGACCTCGATCGCCCCTTACCGCTCGGCCTCGACCGGCGCCGGGATACGTTTCGGTTTCCCGATCGGCGAGAAGGAATCTTTCGGGATTGGCCTGGGGGTCGATTCGACGACGATTACGGTGTTTGACGCGGCTTCGACAACACCTTCACCCAAGTACTATCGGGATTTCGTTTCCAATTTTGGCGATACCAATCTCTCCGTGCCGATCACCCTGAACTGGGCCAGCGACAGCAAGGACAGTTATTTCTTCCCGACGAAGGGAACCTTCCAGAAGGTCGGTATCGAGTTCGGTACCCCGGCGGGTGACCTGAAGTACTACAAACTCAGTTACCAGCTGCAGCATTTCATCCCCTTGAGCAGCCGGTTCACCCTGATGCTCAACGGTGAAGCCGGCTACGCGAATGGCTACAGCAACATGGATTTGCCGTTCTTCAAGAATTTTTATGCGGGTGGTGTCGGCTCGGTCCGTGGTTACAAGGCATCGTCGCTTGGAACGGCCCAGAAGGACGGAACCAATGTTTATCATCTGGGCGGCAACCGCAAGATCATTGGCAATGCTGAATTGCTCTGGGGCTTCCCCGGCATGGAGAAGACCTTCCGCATGGGGTGGTTTGTCGATGGCGGCTGGGTGTATGATCAAAGCGAGAATCTGGATCTTGGCCAGTTGAGGTATTCGACGGGTCTTTCGGCCGCCTGGCTGTCGCCGATGGGGCCGCTCAAGTTCAGTTTGGGCAGACCGCTCAACAAGAAGGAAGGCGATACAGCCGAACTCTTCCAGTTCCAGTTGGGCACCACATTTTGATTCAGGAGTATCAAGTTGAAAGTTAAGTCTCTAGTTCTCGCTTCGTTGATGTCTGCTCTGTTCGTGACCGGGGCTTGCGCGACCGAGTTGAAAGTCGGCTATGTGAATACCCAGCGTATCTTCCGCGATGCGCCGGCGGCGCAGAAGGCTGCCAAAAAGCTGGAAGGCGAATTTGCCAAGCGTGATCAGGATTTGCAACGCATGGCCAAGCAATTGCAGGGTCTGCAGGAAAACCTGGAAAAGAATCTGGTGACCATGACCGAGAGCGATCGGCGGGCCAAGGAAAAGGAATTCGGCGAACTGTCGCGCGAGTTCCAGCGCAAACAACGTGAGTTCCGCGAAGACCTGAACCTGCGCCAGAACGAAGAAAATGCGGCGGTCATCGAGAAGGCCAACAAGGCGATCAAGCAGATCGCCGAATCCGAAAAATATGACCTGATCCTGCAGGATGTGGTCTGGGTCAGCCCGCGACTGGATATTACCGAGCGTGTGATCAAGGCACTTGCCGAAGGCAAGTAATGCCGGCGGCAGCATGCATTGAACTGTCCCTGGCTGAGATCGCCGCCCGTCTGGGCGGCGATGTGCTTGGTGACGGGCAAACGCGGATTCACCAGGTGGCGGCGCTGGCCTCGGCTGGTGCGGGCGAAATCGCCTTTCTCGCCAGTCCGAAATACAAGGCGCAGTTATTGAGCACGGCGGCGAGTGCCGTCATCGTGCCGCCGGATTTTGCCGATGCCGTGGCTTTGCCGCGTATCGTCACGCGCAATCCCTATGCCTATTACGCCTGCCTGGCGACACTGCTCAATCCGCGCCCAAGCGCGGCTGTGGGAATTCACCCAAGCGTTTTCTGCGCCTCGGAACTGCCGGCCAGCGTCAGCATTGGTGCCAATGCCAGCATCGGTGCCGGCGTCACGCTGGGCGAAAATGTCGTGGTTCAGGCCGGTTGTGTGATCGGCGATGGGGCGAGTATCGGCGAGGGCAGCCTGCTTTATCCGAATGTCACGGTCTATGCCGGCTGCCGGATTGGTCGCAACGCGATCATCCATGCCGGCGCCGTCATCGGTTCCGACGGCTTCGGTTTTGCGCCGGATCAGGGACAATGGGTCAAGATTCCGCAGATCGGCCGCGTCATCATCGGGGACGACGTCGAGATCGGCGCCAATACGGCCATCGATCGCGGGGCGCTCGAAGACACCGTGATCGGCGATGGCAGCAAACTCGACAACCAGGTGCATATCGGCCACAACTGTAAGATTGGCAAGAATTGTCTGCTTTGCGGCTGTGTCGGCATTGCTGGCAGCACGGAACTGCAGGACAACGTGATCGTCGGTGGCGCTTCGGAGATCGAAGGCCATATCACCATTGCTTCCGGGGTCGTCATCTCCGGCGGAACGACGGTGACCAAGAGCATTACCAAGGCCGGGCGCTACACCAGCATTTTTCCGCTGGATGAACACGCCGGCTGGCTGCACAACGCGGCGCATGCCAGGAATCTGGTCAAGCTGGCGGAACGGGTCGCTGAACTCGAAAAAAAACTTAAAAATACCAAGGATGAGGGTCAATAAAATGGATATCCAGGAAATTCTCGAGCACTTGCCACACCGTTATCCCTTCCTGCTCGTTGATCGCGTGCTGGAACTGGAAAAGAACAAGTCGATTCACGCCTACAAGAACGTGACGATCAATGAACCCTTCTTTGTCGGCCACTTTCCGCACCACCCGGTGATGCCGGGCGTGCTGATCATGGAAGCACTGGCCCAGGCGGCCGGCATCCTGTCCTTCAAGTCGATGGATGAAAAGCCGTCGCCGGATACGGTGTTCTATTTTGCCGGCATCGATGAAGCGCGCTTCAAGAAGCCGGTCGTGCCGGGCGACCAGTTGCACCTGCATATCGTGCTCGAGCGCCAGATGCGCGGCGTCTGGAAGTTTGCGGCGGAAGCCCGTGTTGACGGGCAACTGGCGGCGTCTGCCAAATTGATGTGTGCCAAGCGGGACCTTTGAAATGATTCATCCGACAGCCATTGTCGATCCGGGCGCCAAAATCGGTGCCAATGTCGAGATCGGCGCCTATTCCCTCATCGGTCCCCATGTCGAGATCGGGGACGGTACGAAAATCGGGCCGCACACCATCATCACGGGTCATACGCGCATCGGTCGCGACAACCAGATCTTCCAGTTCTGTTCACTTGGTGAAGTGCCGCAGGACAAGAAATACGCCGGCGAGCCGACGCGTCTGGAGATCGGCGACCGTAACGTGATCCGCGAATTCTGCACCTTCAATCTCGGTACCGTGCAGGATGCCGGCGTCACCCGCCTGGGCGACGACAACTGGATCATGGCTTACGTGCATATCGCGCACGACTGCCAGGTTGGCAACAAGGTGACCTTCGCCAACAATGCCTCGCTGGCCGGCCATGTCGTGGTCGACGACTGGGCCATTCTCGGCGGATTCACCGGTGTGCACCAGTTTTGCCGCATTGGTGCCCACGTCATGACGGCGGTCAGCACAGTGATCCTGCAGGACGTGCCGCCCTACCTGATGGCCGCCGGCAATACGGCAACGCCCTATGGCATCAACGTTGAAGGCCTCAAGCGGCGCGGTTTCAACGCCGAGTCCATCACTTCGCTGAAGCGCGCCTATCGCACCCTGTACAAATCCGGTCTGTTGCTCGAAGAAGCCAAGGCCAAGCTGATCGAGGATGCCAAGACGCAGCCCGATGTGCAGCGCTTCGTCGATTTCTTCGAGCATTCCAAGCGCGGCATTATCCGCTGATGGGCAAGGCCGTAAGGATTGCCGTGGTGGCGGGCGAGGCCTCCGGGGATCTCCTGGCCAGCCACCTGATTGCCGCCCTTCGGAGCAAGCTGCCGGATGCCGTGTTCTACGGCATCGGCGGGCCCAGGATGGAGTCCCAGGGTTTTGATGCCTGGTGGCCGCTGGAAAAGCTTGCGGTCATGGGCTATGTCGATGCCCTGAAGCATTACCGCGAGATTGCCGGCATTCGCCGCCAGTTGAAAAAGCGCCTGCTCGACATTCGCCCGGATATCTTCATCGGCGTCGATGCCCCGGATTTCAACCTTGGTCTGGAAACGGATCTCAAGGCGGCGGGCATTCCGACCATCCATTACGTCAGCCCATCGATCTGGGCCTGGCGCGGTGGTCGCATCAAGAAGATCGGCCGCGCCGTCAATCGCGTGCTGGCGCTGTTCCCGATGGAACCGCCGCTCTACGAAAAAGAACGCATTCCGGTGACCTATGTCGGTCACCCGATGGCCGACAGCATTCCGCTCGAAACCAGCAAGCTCGAGGTGCGCGAGAAGCTTTCCTTGCCCCGCGATGTGCCGATCTTCGCGCTCCTGCCGGGCAGCCGCCAGGGCGAACTGGCGATGATGGCCGAAACCTTCGTGCAGACGGCCAAGTTGCTGCATGAGAAGTTGCCGACGGCGCAATTCGTTGTGCCGCTGACGACGCGCGAAACGCGCCTGCAGTTCGAAATGGCGATGTATACGCAACAGGCCACCGATGTGCCGTTCCGCCTGCTCTTCGGCCACGCCCAGGATGCCCTCGGTGCCGCCGACGTCTCGCTGGTGGCGAGTGGCACAGCGACGCTCGAAGCGGCGCTGATCAAGCGGCCGATGGTCATCACCTACAAGATTGCCAAGCTGTCGTACTGGATCATGAAGCGCATGGCCTACCAGGCCTTCATCGGCTTGCCCAACATTCTGGCCGGTCGCCAGGTAGTGCCGGAAATCATCCAGGACGAGGCGACGCCGGAAAACCTGGCCGAGGCCCTGCTCAAGCTCTACGAGGACAAGGACAACGCCAGGGTCGTCGCCGAGATATTTACCGAACTGCACCTGCAGTTGCGTCAGAACACGGCCGAGAAGGCCGCCAATGCGGTCATCGAATGCCTGAACTGATCATCCCGCCGGGGCTCGTCTGCGGCATCGACGAGGCCGGCCGGGGGCCGCTCGCTGGCACGGTGGTGGCGGCGGCGGTGATTCTCGATCCGGCGCGGCCGATCGCCGGGCTCAATGACTCCAAGAAACTTTCGGAAAAGAAGCGCGATGCGCTGGCCATCCTGATCCGCGAACGGGCCGTCGCCTGGTGCGTCGCCTCGGCCTCGGTCGAGGAAATCGACCGTCTGAACATCCTGCACGCCACGATGCTCGCCATGCAGCGTGCCGTGGCGGGCTTGAGCGTGCGGCCAAGCAGCGCCCTGGTCGACGGCAATCGCTGCCCGCAACTGGAAATTCCGGTTGAAGCCATCGTCAAGGGCGACGGCAAGATCGCCTCGATCGCCGCCGCTTCCATCCTTGCCAAGACGGTGCGCGATGCCGAAATGCTGGTCCTGCATGCCCAGTATCCGCAATATGGTTTCGACCGGCATATGGGCTACCCGACGGCGGCGCACTTCGCGGCGCTGGAAGAGCATGGCGCCTCGCCGGTACATCGGCGCAGTTTCGGACCGGTGGCCAAACAGTTATCCCTGCTATGAAGTTGATTCAGTCGCGCGATAACCCCTTTTTCAAGTCGCTCAAACGCCTCGCCGAATCCGGCCGCGAGCGGCGCAAGACCGGCCGGACCCTGCTCGATGGCGTGCATCTGGTCGAAGCCTTTGAGGCTGCCTGCGGCCCGGTCGAAACCCTGGTGGTCGCCGAATCGGCACTGGCGGCCGGCGAGATTGCCTGCTATGTCGAAGGCCGCGAGTTCATCGTGCTGGCCGACGCCTTGATGCGCGATCTCGGTCTGGTCGATACGCCGAGTGGTCTGCTCGCCGTGGCGCCCATGCCGGCCCGTTCGGCGGCACCGGATCTGCATCAGGATGCCGTTCTGCTCGATGCCGTGCAGGATCCGGGCAATGTCGGGACACTATTGCGGACGGCAGCAGCGGCCGGTGTGAAACAGGTACTGCTGGCGCCGGGTTGCGCTTCACCATGGTCGCCCAAGGTGCTGCGCGCCGGGCAGGGGGCGCATTTCGTTCTGGCGATTCATGAAGAGGTCGATCTGGCGGCGTTTATGGATGCCTACCGGGGTGTCACGGCGGTGACCTGCCTGGATGGGGCGACTTCGCTTTACGAGGCGAAGTGGCAGGGACCGCTGGCCTGGGTTTTTGGCGCCGAAGGGCAGGGGGTTAGCGCTGAGTTGATTGCCGCGGCGCGGCTGCGGGTCAGGATTCCGATGCCGGGGGGGGTGGAGTCGCTGAATGTGGCGGCGGCAGCGGCGGTTTGTTTGTTCGAGATGGTGCGGCGGAAGCTGGTGTAGTTCTGGGTGTTCGGGGTGTTTGGACGCGGTTTCAACCGCTGTTTTCCGCCTTGAGGGCGGGCGTACTTTCTTCTTGCTTCGCCAAGAAGAAAGTAGCCAAAGAAGAAGGCGACCCCAGGGTCGGCGCCCCCTTCGGGGGTCCCTTGCGCTACTCGGCGGTCTGGGCGGCTTGCTAAACTCGCCTGCGGCTCAGACAACGCAAGCCGAAAGCCCCCAGACCACCTGCGTTGCTCAGCGCCTCTCATGGGGACCCGAAAGGCGTCACGGA
>JBAQDI010000015.1:0-172318 GCA_049294655.1 Azonexus sp. | reverse complement strand
GTCTGGGCGGCTTGCTAAACTCGCCTGCGGCTCAGACAACGCAAGCCGACTTCCCCCAGACCGCCTGCGTTGCTCAGCGCCTCTCATGGGGGCCCGAAAAGCGTCATGGAGCAACGGCTCTGCCCAGGGAAAAACAAACTTCGGCCATCAATTGCGGGAAAACCCAATAATTCGTTTCCGCCAGTTCCGCCGAGACGCCTTACCGGGCCCCTTGGGAGGTGCCGAGCAACGCAGGTTTGAGCGGAAAGAGGGCGAGGACTGTCTGAGGCCCGCAGCCCCCGCTCAAACCGAGTAGCGCAGGGAACCCGCGCAGCGGGCACCGACCCAGGGTCGCCTTCTTTTTGCTTACTTTTTCTTGGCGAAGCAAGAAAAAGTGAGACGCCCCGCAAGGGCGGAACCCAGCGGTCAGCGAGGGCGCTTATGCTGGGTCTTGCGGCTGCGATTGAAAGTGAGGGGTGGCATAATGCTGTTTGATAGGGGAGATAATGGCTCTGACACCTTGTGTTCCAGCGCCATTTGCCTTGAATATTAGGGGCTGGCATGTTGAAAAATAAAGAAATGGCAACCGCAGTAAGCCTGTCTGGGGAGCAGTTCATTGCTGATTTAAACGCCGTATTGAACAAAGCCAGGACAACTTGTGAGCCCGAGGAATACCAACGGTTTCTTAAATCAGTTGGTTTGGTTGTCGGAACCATCGAAGTTGATATGCTTGGCCCGTTGTACAAACAGCACCCTGATCTTGAGCCAGATGGCTTGACGGGTACGCCAAAAGCGGACTCCCCTTGACCCACCCCATTGCCGTTTTCGATTCCGGCCTAGGCGGACTCACCGTCCTCCGCGCCCTGCGCGCCCGCCTGCCGCAGGAGGACTTCTTCTATTTCGCCGACACCCGTTTCCTGCCCTATGGCGACCGCCCCGAGTCTTTCCTGAAAGAACGCGGTGTGCTGATCGCCCGGGCCCTTGAACAGCGCGGTGCCAAGGCGCTGGTCATTGCCTGCAACACGGCAACCGCAGCGGCGGCCGAGGCGATCCGGGCTGCCATCAAGTTGCCGGTTGTCGCCCTGGAGCCGGGCGTCAAGCCGGCGGTGACCTTGACGAAGAGCGGCGTCATCGGCGTCCTGGCCACGACGCGTACCTTGCACAGCGAACGTTTTCAGCGCCTGGTCGGTCAGCATGCCGCTGGCTACCGGGTGATCGCCCAGGCCTGTCCAGGGCTGGCCGAGGCCATTGAGCAGGGCGGGGCGGATAGTGCGCCGGTGGCGGCTTTGCTCGATGGCTTCGTGGCGCCGCTGGCCGAGGCCGGGGCGGATGTCGTGGTGCTTGGTTGCACGCATTACCCGCTGGTCGCCGAGGCGATTGCGGCGCGGTTGCCGGCCGGGGTGAAACTGCTCGATACCGGCGAGCCGGTGGCACGCCAGCTCGATCGCTTGCTGACGGCGGAAAACCTGCTCGGTGGTGGTGAAGGGCGGCTGACGGTGGCGACCAGCGGGGCGCCGGCGGCGGTCATTGCGACCGTCAAGCGCCTGTGGGGCAAGAGCCTGCCTGTCGAACACTGGGAGCCGTGAGATGTCGGAAGCTCAAAAACCGTTGGCCGGGCTGCGCGTTGTCGAACTCGGTACGCTGATCGCCGGGCCGTTCTGCACGCGCATCATGGCCGAGTTCGGGGCCGAGGTGATCAAGGTCGAGTCGCCGGATGGCGGCGATCCGCTGCGCAAGTGGCGCAAGCTCTACGAGGGCACTTCGCTGTGGTGGTACGTGCAGGCGCGCAACAAGAAGTCGGTGACGGCCAATTTGAAGCATCCCGAGGGGCGCGAGTTCGTACGCAAATTGATCGCCGGGGCCGATATCCTGGTCGAGAATTTCCGGCCCGGCGTGCTCGAAAAGCTCGGTCTGGGCTGGGAGCAGCTCAAGGCCGATAATCCCGGGCTGGTCATGGTCCGCTTGTCGGGTTTCGGGCAGACCGGGCCGTACAAGGATCAGCCGGGCTTCGGCGCGGTAGGTGAATCGATGGGCGGGCTGCGTTACATCACCGGCTTTGCCGACCGGCCGCCAGTGCGCACCGGGATTTCGATCGGCGATTCGATTGCCGCGCTGTGGGGCGCCATCGGTGCGCTGATGGCTCTGCGCCACAAGGAAGTCAATGGCGGGGCCGGGCAGGTGGTTGATGTCGCGCTGTACGAGGCGGTGTTCGCGATGATGGAATCGCTGGTCCCGGAGTTCGATGTCTTCGGCTTCGTGCGCGAGCGCACCGGCAACATCATGCCCGGCATCACGCCCTCGAATACGCATACAACCAAGGATGGCAAGCACGTCACCATCGGCGCCAACGGGGACGCCATCTTCAAGCGTTTCATGCAGGCCATGGGGCGTCCCGATCTGGCCGACGATCCGGGTCTGGCTGACAACGCCGGGCGCGATGCGCGGCGTGACGAAATTTACGGGCTGATCGACGCCTGGTGCGTCCAGCACGACGAGGCCGAGGTGCTGGCCCTGCTGGCGGCGGCGGAAGTGCCGTCGTCGCGCGTCTATTCGGCGGTGGACATGTTTGCCGACCCGCAATTCATCGCCCGGCACATGTTCGAGTCGGCCAGTCTGCCGGATGGCAAGGCTTTCCGGATGCCCGGCATCGTTCCCAAGCTGTCTGCTACACCGGGTTCGACCGAATGGCTGGGGCCGGAGCTTGGCGCGCATACCGTGGAAGTGCTGCAGGGCCTCGGCTATGCAGCCGAAAAAATCGCCGAACTCAAAGAAAACGGGGCGGTCTAGCCGCCCCGTCGTAACTGCCTGGATTGATGTTGCTTAAACGGTAAAGCGGCCGATCAGCTGTTTCAGGTTGACGGCGATGTTTTCCAGCTGGTGTGCGGTGGCGGCCGTGCCGCGGATGGTGCCGGTGGTTTCCTCGACCATGTTGGCGATCTGTTCGACGCGCTGGGCAATCGAGGTGCTCGCCGCACTTTGCTCCTTGGTCGCATCGGCGACTTCGCCGACGCGTTCGAGGGTGCGGCGGGCGCCGCTTTCGATGGCCTGCAGCGATTCACTGGCCGAGCTGGCCAGTTGCACGCCTTCCTGGACTTCCGGCAGGGCGGCATTCATGGCGTCGACAGCGCCACCGGTATCGCTCTGGATACCGAGGATCATCTGTTCGATCTCGGTCGTCGCGGTCGAGGTCCGTTCAGCCAGCTTGCGCACTTCGTCGGCGACCACGGCAAAGCCGCGCCCCTGTTCGCCGGCCCGGGCTGCCTCGATGGCGGCGTTGAGGGCGAGCAGATTGGTCTGCCCGGCAATGTCCTTGATCACGTTGGCGATCGAGGAAACCTGCTTGGCCCGATCTTCGAGCGCCCGGATACGCCCGGAGGCGTCGGATACCGTATCGGAAATTTTCTGGATGGCCTGCGATGCCTGCTGGACGCGTTCCGTGCCTTGTCCCGAGAGGGCGACGGCTTCCGTCGTGTCGCGCGCCGTTTCGCGGGCGCTGTCGGAAATGTGATTGGAACTGACGGTCAGCTCCTCGATGGCGGCGGCCATCGCCGAGGTGGCATCCGACTGCTGTTCGGCGGCGCGCGCCACCTCGTCGGAGGCGGTGGCGATCTTTTCGGCATTGCTCACCAGACGGTTGGCATCGGCGTTGATTTCCCCGACCAGTTGGCGCAGCGAGCCGACCATGTCGCCCAGGGCGCGCAGCAGGCTGCCGGCCGGGGCCGAGTCGAAACTGGCGGTCAGGTCGCCGTTGGCAACGCGCTGCATGACCGCCGCCGCCGCTTGCGGTTCGCCGCCCAACTGGCGCAGGACGCTGCTGCTGACCTGCCAGCCGACCAGACTGAGCAGGACGAGCAGGATCAGCGACATGCCGCCGAGCAACAGGGCATTGCTGCGGTATTCGCGATCGACATCATCGATGTAGATGCCGGTGCCGAGCACCCAGTTCCACTGGGGGAACTGCTGGGCGTAGGAAATTTTCGGCTCGGCCGTTTGCTGGCCGGCTTTCGGGAACCAGTATTCGACGAAACCGCCGCCGGCTTTCCCTGCGCTGACCAGGTCCTGGATCAGCAGCTTGCCGTTGGCGTCCTTCATGTCGCTCTTGTCCTGGCCCTCGAACTCGGGCTTGGTCGGGAACAGCACGTATTTGTGGCTGGTGTCGACAATGAAGAAGTAGTCGCTGCCGTCATAGCGCAGGTCGCGCAGGGTGTCCCGGGCGGTTTTCCTAGCATCGTCTTCCGACATCTTGCCTTCGGCGGCCAGTTTCTGGAAATGGGCCAGGGTGCCGATGCCGACTTCGACCAGATTCCGGGTTTTTTGCTTGCGATCTTCGAGCATGCTCGACTTGAGCTGGAACAAGGCGGTCAGGCACAGGACCAGCAAACCGGCGAGCGCCAGTCCGACGAGTATTTGCATGCGCGTGGCGACGCGTAGCGAGCTTAGAGCATTCATGATTTCCCCCTGCTGTTGTGTTGCGGATACCCCAACGTATATCGTCGGTGGCTAATGTTGTATGTCGAATAATATACCCAATCGGCCGCGCCAACGGCTCCCCTGCCTGCTTTGACACTCCTCAGCGGAGCTTGAAGCTCACCGGCAGAATGGCTTCGCGCGGCGCCTCGGCCGGTACCGAGTGCAGGGCGCGTATCGCCTTCAGGGCCGCATCGTCGAGCAGGCGGTGGCCGCTGCCTTGTTCGACGCGTGCCGCAGCAACCCGGCCTTGCTCGTCGAGCAGCATGAGGACCAGGACTTCGCCTTCCAGGCCCTGGGCAATGGCTTCCGCCGGATAAAACTGGCCGTTTTCCTGCTGCTTTTTTAACTGCCGGCGAACTTCCTGTTGCCAGGTCGGAATTGATGTCTTGCTGCGGCTCGCCTGCGCCAGTGTTGGCTTGCGGGGCGTGACGGGCTGCGGCGGGGCGGGTTTGTCCAGTTCCAGCGCGGGGGGCGGCGGCAGCGGCCTGGCCGGCCTGAGTTCGGCCTGCAGCGGGGGCGGGGGGCTGGGCGGCGGCTGGAAATGGATCAATTCCCCGACAAACGGGAGAATGTGCAACAGCAGCGACATGATCGCCGCCAGGGCCAGTCGGGAAGTGGTCCTGGTCATGAGAAAATGCAGCCTGACCTGAGAGATGAGTTAAGCGATGAAGCAGACAATGAGATACGCGATCCGAAACAATCTGGCCGCCATGATAATCGGGATGGGCCTGGTTTTGCCGGTGCTGGCCGAGCCGGACACGCCGCTGCCGTCGCCGCTGGCCTTCTCGGTGAGCATGGAAGTGGGCGATATCGCCCAGGCGAAAAAATGGCTGGAGGCCGGATTGGCGCCGGATTTCCTGGGTAGCCGGACCGGTTCCGGGCTGATGATCGGTGCCTGGGAAGGCAATTTCGAGTTGATGCGTTTTTTCCTGGCGGCCGGTGCCGATATCAACAAGCTCAACGCCAATGGTGAATCGGCCCTGGTGCTCGCTGCCTGGCGCGGCAATCTTGACGCGGTGAAGTGGCTGCTCGAACGCGGGGCGCGCATCAATGCGCCGGAACGCCAGTGGTCGGCACTCCATTACGCGGCCTTTTCGGGCCATACCGAGGTGGTCGACTACCTGCTCGAGCAGGGGGCGGATATCAATGCCCGTAGTACCAACGGCTCCAGCGTGCTGATGATGGCCATTTACGAGGGGCAGGAGAAAATTGCCCGCAAGCTGATCGAGAAAGGGGCTGACCGTGCGCCGCGCAATGACTGGGGCGATGGAGCGCTGGAATGGGCGATGCGCTTCAATCACCTGAACGTGGCGCGCATGCTGACCAATCCGGAGGAATTCAACATCGCGGTCAGCCAGCCGAAGGAAACCTGGGGCGAGGCCAAGCGTTCCGTGCGCAGCTCCCGGGAACTCGATGCCCTGCTCTCGATGCGCAACCAGCTGGCTGAGCGCAATTTGTCGACGACTGCCATCGACAAGCGCATCGCCGCCGAGCGGGTGCGCATCGTGCGCAGCGAAATGGATCGCCAGGCACCGGCCCGCGCGGCGACCCTGGAAATCACGGCCAGCCGCCAGCAACCCAGGGAGCAGTCGGCCCAGATCATTTATGACGACAAGGGCAAGGCGGTCGGCTACAAGGCGCCGCCGGCCACCTATTTCGGGGCGCCCAAGATGCCGGCCAAGGGCAAGATCAAGAACTACTGAGCCGCTTGGCGGGGTGGGCTGGGGCGCCTGTCTAATCGGGGTTGGTGATGGTGGCACGCTCGTCTAGCCAGCAATGATATGCGCCCTGTTCAGCCAGCAGCAGTTGTTCTTCGAACTTCTCCTTGGGCATGGGTTTGCCATAGCGATAGCCCTGGCCGAGATGACAGCCATGAGCCTGCAGAAAGGATTCCTGGGCTTCGGTTTCGATGCCCTCGGCGACCAGTTCCAGGCGCAGGCTGCGGGCCATGGTGATGATGGCTTTGACCAGTTCCGTGCTGTCGCGCTCCAGCGTGACATCTCGGGTGAAAGAACGGTCGATCTTCAGCACGTCGATCGGGAAACGCTTGAGATAGCCCAGGGCCGAGTAACCCGTGCCGAAGTCGTCAATGGCAATGGTCATGCCCATCTCGCGAAAAGCCTGCAAGGTGGTGCGTACCCCGTTGTCGTCGTCGAGCAGCAGGCTTTCGGTGATTTCCAGCTCGAGCCAGCGCGCTTCGCAACCGGTCAGGGTCAAGATGCTGCGCACGATGCTCAGCAGATCGTCGTCGCGGAATTGACGTGATGACAGATTGACCGCCACTTTGAGTTCCCGCTTGCCGGATGCATTCCAGCGCTGCGCCGCGATGCACGCCTTGGTCAGTACCCAGGCGCCGATGCTGACGATCAGGCCGGTATTCTCGGCAATTTTGATGAACTTGTCGGGCGGCACCAGTCCGAGGTTGGGATGGTGCCAGCGCAGCAGGGCTTCGGCGCCGACCAGGTGACCGTTGCTCAGGTCGACTTTGGGCTGGAAATAGAGCTCTAGCTGTCCGTCTGCCTCGGCATGGCGCAGAGCCGTTTCGAGCGCGGCGCGGTCCTTCGATTTGAGCGTCAGTTCGCTGGAGTAGAAACGGAAGCAGGAGCGGCCTCGCGCCTTGGCGTCGTAAAGCGCCGAGTCGGCGTACTGGAGCAGGGCTTCGGCGTGTTTGCCATCATCCGGGAAGACGGCAATGCCGATACAGGCGGAAATGAACAGATCCTGATTGTTGATCTGGAATGGCCGGGCCATGGCATCAAGAATCTTGCGCGACATGCAGCCGAGATCGGCCGGTTCACTGATCTCCGGCAGCATGATGGCGAACTCGTCGGCGCCGAGGCGGGCCACCGTGTCGTAGGCCCGCATCAGCCCGTTCAGGCGCTGGGCCGCCTGGTAGAGCAGGATGTCGCCGGTGCCCGGACCATGGGTGTCGTTGATTTCCTTGAAGCGGTCGAGGTCGACGACCAGCAGGCCAAGCAGGTGGCCACGCCGGTTTGCCTCATTCAGCGACTGTTGCAAACGCTCATTGAGCAGCGCCCGGTTGGGTAGCCCGGTGAGGCTGTCGCGAAAGGCCGTTTCGTGCAGCCGGGATTCGTAGTTTCTCAGTTCGCTGATGTCCCGGCCGATGCCCAGGACGCCAAGCATTTCGCCTGTGGCGCCGGTCACCGGGACTTTTCGTGTTTCGAGCAGGCCGCTTCGGCCGTCAGTGGCATAGATGATGGTTTCTTCGTTGATGCAGACCCGCTGGGCGGCAATGGCTTCAAGATCCTTTTGCCGGAAGAAGTCGGCTTGCTCGCGACTGACGAAGTCGTAGTCGGTCTTGCCGAGAATGGTGCTGGCCGGCGCTCCGAAAAAGCTTTCGAAGGCGGGGTTGCAGGCCAGGTAGACGCCATTGATATCCTTCATCCAGACAAGATCGGGAATGGTGTCGATCAGCGCCGTCAGGCGGCTTTCGGTTTTCCGCAAGGCCTGCTCGGTGAGCTTGTGCTGCGTGAGGTTGCGATTCGTGAGCAGCATCAGCCGCTGGTCGTTGAAGGTGAATGCCTTGAGATTCGAGTCAACGGGGATGAGGCGGCCGTCCTTGGCCCGGTTCAGCCCTGCGATGAGAAGGCTGTGCGGTGTATCGAGCAGGCGCTCGACTTCGGCGATATGGGCCGGGGTAAGCGCGGTGGCAATCGTCGAAATGCCGAGCCCGAGAAGCTCTTCCTGACGGTAGCCGAGATCGTCACAGCTTGCGGCGTTGGCATAAATGATGCGGTGTTCGGCGTCGCACAGCAGGAGGCTGTCGCCCACCTGATCAAAGGCAAGGCAGAGCAGTGCAAAAGACGCTTCTCGCAAGTCGGAACGGGGGGCGAGGAGCATGCCTTAGTCGAGCAGGCCGTGGCTGATAGCGTAGCGCACCAGGTCGGCACTGTTGGCGAAGCCCATCTTTTCCATGAGACGGGCCTTGTGAGTGGAAATGGTCTTGCTGCTGATCGACAGCTGGGCGGCAATGTCATTGATGGCGCTGCCCTTGGCCAGCAGCAGGAAGACCTGATACTCCCGCTCGGAAAGGATCTCGTCCGGCCGGCGCGGTCTGGCGGGTGCCGTGCTTTCAAAGGCCATGGCTTCGGCCAGTGCGGCATCGAGAAAGCGGCCGCCATTGGCCAGCTTGCGGATCGCCCCGAGCAGGACTTCCGGATTGTTGTCCTTGGTCAGATAACCGGTAGCGCCTGCGATGAGGGCACGCCGGGCGATCTGTGCTTCGTTGTGCATGGAGAGGACAAGGATGGGGGGCGGGGCGGGGCGGCTCACAATGCGGGCGATCAGCTCGGCGCCGGAAATTCCCGGCATGCTCATGTCGAGCAGCAGAAGGTCGAAGTTCTCGTGCTCGAGCGCTTCGAGTACCTGGCTACCATTGGTGGCTTCGTGGGCGGTGACAATGTCGCTGGTCAAAGCAAACAGCTGCTTGAGGCCCTCGCGGACAAGGCCATGATCGTCGGCGATCAGGATACGGATTTTTTTGGTCATGACTTGGCAACGAAGGGAGCTGGCGGGCAAAGCGATGTTCTGGCCTGGTCCCGGCAATGCGCTTCATTTCATCGGCCGGGGTTTGGGGGAGTCTCATACCTGAGTGCAGAATGACATTGCTCGGCAAGCAAAACCATCAGCCCGGGATGGTTTTGCTGTAGGGAAAAGCATTTTGCGGGTAGGGAAATTCCTATTGCACCGGGTATTTAAAGCCGTGATGAGGTTTCACGGGCTATGGAAATCGCGACGATTTCCTGCTTGGGCGGGCCAAGCTACAGCGAAAAATCAACGGCCCGATCATTTTTTTCCCGAAGGGACTAGTCGACCAGTCCCTGGCTGATGGCATAGCGCACGATATCGGCATTGCTGGCAAAGCCCATCTTTTCCATCAGACGCGCCTTGTGCGTCGATACGGTCTTGGCGCTGATGGCCAACTGGTCGGCGATCTTGTTGACGCTGTGGCCATGGGCGAGCAGGTTGAGAATCTGGAACTCCCGATCAGTCAGTTGTTCGTGGCTGTTGCCCGGGCTGCCGGTGGTTTCGAAAGCCAGGGCTTCGGCCAGGGCTGGTCCAAGGAAGCGGCCGCCAGCAGCGACCTTGCGGATTGCCGCCAGCAGGGTCTCGGGGTCACTGTCCTTGGTCAGATAGCCGGCTGCCCCTGATGCCAGGGCGCGGCGGGCTATCTGTGGCTCGTTGTGCATCGACAGGACCAGGATGGGCGGCGGGTTGTCGCCGGCCCGGATGCGCTGGATCAGGTCCGGCCCGCAGATGCCCGGCATGGTCATGTCGAGGACAACGATGGAGAACTGTCCGTTGCGCAGGATGTCGAGCACCTGGCCACCGTTGCTGGCTTCGGCGGCGACCTCGAGGTCTGCGGTCAGGGCGAAAAGTTGTTTGAGGCCTTCGCGCACCAGTGCGTGGTCGTCGGCGAGCAGTAGTCGGATCATGATGCGAACCCCTTCTCTGTCTGGTGGCAAGGGATTTTAACCTCGATCGCCGTGCCCTGGCCGGGGGTGCTGAATATATGAGCTTCGCCACCGAGCATCAGGGCGCGTTCCTGGATGCCGATCAGGCCGAAGGAGCGGGATCGCTTGGCGGCGCTGTCGAAGCCCTTGCCATCGTCGCGGATGGCCAGGTGGTAGTGGTTGTCACCGCAAGATTCGAGAGCGATATGGACGTGCTGTGCTTCGGCATAGCGGGTGATGTTGGTCAGGGATTCCTGGACGATGCGGAAGATGGCAATGGATTGTTCCTCGTCGAGGTCGATTTCCTCTTCGGCGCAAAGTAACTGGCAGGCGATGCCTGTCCGCTGGCGGAAGCCGCTGGTCAGCCAGGCCAGTGCCGGGCCAATGCCCATGTCGAGAGCGGCCGGGCGCAATGTGGTGGCGACGTTACGCACCACCTGGATGGTTTTGTCGGTGATTTCCAGCAGGCGTTGGCAGCGTTCTCCCAGCTTGCTGTCCTGCTCGCCAAACTGGAATTTCATGGTGGCAATCTCCAGGCGCTGGACGCTCAGCATCTGGCCCAGCTCGTCGTGAACCTCGCGGGCAATGCGCTTGCGCTCTTCTTCCCGCGCCGTGTCGCGGCGGGCCGCCAGTTCGCGCAGCAGGTCGCGGGATTCCTCGATCTGCCGCTCCTTTCTCTTGAGCTCGCTGATGTCGCGGCTGAATACCAGGGCGCCGACGATGCTGCCGTCCTGGTCATGCTCGGCGACGAAGCGCAAATTGTGGATTTCGCCTTGGCGTGGTCCCCGACTGACCACGCCATCCATGCTTTCCGGCTGGCCGCTGCTCAATGTTCGCCGCAATTTGTCCTCGTATTCCGCCAGGCCGGGGATGTCGCGCGGCAATGACTCGAAGGGCGTTGTGCCGAGCTGTGAGGCGCGCGCATCACCGATCATTTCACTCAGGGCGTGATTCAAATAGGTCTTGCGGCACTGGGTGTCGTAACGTGCCACGAAGTCCGGCATGTTTTCGGCGAGGGTACGAAATTCAAGTTCGCGGGCGGCGAGATTGGCTTCAATGCGTTTGCGTTCGGTGATGTCGCGGCCGATGGCGAGGACGCCGATGATATTGCCGTCGTCAGCCCGTTCGGCGGCCAGCCGTATATGGTGATGGTGCTGCCCTTCCCCGGCATCCGGCAGGACTATTTCGATCTCGTCAGCCAGACCTGTTTCGATAACGCTTGTGATTCTGGCCTGATAGTCGGCCAAAACGATGTCGTTGGTTTCCCGCGGGGTCTTGCCCAGGGACTGTTGCATGTCGGAGCCAAGGGTGTCGGTCAGTTGGCGGTTCATGTAGACCACCCGGCAGTGTGTGTCGTAACGGGCAATGTTGTCCGGCGAGTTTTCGGCCAGGGTGCGGAATTCCTGCTCGCTGGCGGCGAGGGCCGCGGCCAGGCGCGTGCGTTCGATGGCCACGGCGGCCAGGTGGCTGGCCTGGCGGGCCAGTTCGAGGTCGGCTGTCGAGGGACTGCCGGTTTGTCTGCGGTAGATGCAAAAGGTACCGAACAGGGTTCCGGTGGCGCCGATGATCGGTTCCGACCAGCAGGCCAGCAGGCCGGCCCCCAGGGCCAGATCCTTGGCGGCATTCCAGTAGGGGTGGCTGCCGATGTCGTCGATGCTCACGGTTTCCTGACGCCACGCTGCAGTGCCGCAAGCGCCGATGCCTTCGCCGACCGGGATGCCGTCGATTTTCGCGAGATAGGCCGGCGGCAGGCGGGGGGCGCAGACGGTATGCAGATACTGGCCGCTGTCATCGACCAGCATGATGCTGCTCAGCAGATCCGGCCGCCCTTCTTCGACGTAGGAGGCAATCAGGTCGAGGATTTCCTGCTGCTCGCCACCCTGGGCCAGCAGTTCGAAGGTGCGCAGGCGGATTTTCTCCCGCGCCTCGAACAGCTTGCGTTCGCTGATGTCGTGGGCGAGGCAGATGAAGTGGGGGGCTTCCCCGCTGGGCACGGTTTTGCGGGCGATCGACATTTCAAACCAGCACTTGCCCCGGGGCAGGGCGAGTGAGTATTCGCGACTGGTCGAGATGCCGTGTTCGTTGGCCTCGTGCAAGGCGGTCATGCAGATTTCGACGACCTCGGGGGGTAGTACCTCGGCCATCGTCTTGCCGATCAGATCAGTGACCGGGGCCGCCAGCAATTCGGAGCGTGGTGAGTGGCAGTCGTAATAGCGGCCGTCCAGGTCGAGCTCGAAGAGCATGTCAGGCAGCGCGTCATGCGTCGCCTGGAGGCGGTTGCGCGACTGGGCGAGTTGCGTGTTGAGAATTGCCAGTTGCCTGTTGGCGCGGCTCTGGCGCAGCAGGAAAAGGGTGGTGATGGTGAGCAGAAGCAGGCTGGCCGCAAAGATGGTCCACAGCCAATGTTCCTTGGCTGTTTGGCGCTCGCTGCGCCGGTTCAGCTCGTCGATTTCGCGTTGCTGGCTCTCCCTCTCGTCGCGCTCGGCCAATTCGGTCACGTACGAGTCGGTACGTTCATTGGCCAGCCGTGCTTTAATCCCGGCGGCCTCGGTGGCGTATAGATAGGCGCGTTCGTAGTTGCCAAGTGCGGCCTGGACGGCAGAGAGTTGTTGGGCGCTTTGGGCGAGAAGCGTCTTGAGGCCGATCTCCCGGGCCAGGGACTGGCTGCTCTGCGCGTCGGACAAGGCCTCGGGCAGGCGCTTGAGGGCCAGATGGCTCTTGCTGCGCGCCAGCAGGGTCCACCACATGCCGATCTTGGTGTCGCGCAGGGCGAAGGTGGTATTGGCCTCGTTGAGCAGGCGTAGTGCTTCGGCCGGGCGGTTTTGGTCGGACAGGGTGAGCGAGGCGCGGGCAATGGCAAAAGCGGCGCCCGTTGGCCGAAGTTTCTCGATCGTTTTGTTCAGGGCGTTTTCGCTGGCCGCGAAATTTCCGAGCTTGTCTTCCTGAATCGATATGCCGAGCCAGGCTTCGGCCTCGAGGATGTGCGATTGCGCCTTCTGCGCCCAGTCGCGCATCTCGACATAGTGCCGGAGGGCTTCGGCTGGGCGCTTGCCCTGATCGTGGGAGATGGCCATGCCCTGGTGGGCATGGGTCATGGCCAGGGGGGACCTGGTCTGGCTGGCGATCTCCAGTGCTTGGCCCGCCAGGGCCACGGATTCATCGACTTTTCTCTGGCGGTACAGGGCAACGACCTGGTGGAGCTGTGCTTCCGCCAACAGATCGGGGGCATCGACGCCGGTCAGTATTTTCAGGGCCTGGGCCGGCGCCGAAACCTGGGCTTTGAGGTCGGCCTGGTTGCTCGCATTCAGGACGCTGTTGAGGCTGGCTTCGGCCTGGCCAATCCGGTCATCGTGCTGCACAGCCAGGGCCATGGCCTGTCCGGCATGGAGCTCGGCCATCTCGGGAAAGGATAGATAGACTTCGATCCTGGCGTGCAGATTGAGTAGCCGGGCCTGGTCGGCCGGCGTGGCTTCTTCGGGAATGGCCTCCTGCAGGCGATGGGCTTCCTGGTAGGCTTGTGGCGTATTGTTTTCAGCCAGAAGGCGGGTCTGGCGGATTTCGCTGCGCCACCGTTCGAGGCCTGTGGCCGCCTGGCTGGCGCCAGCCAGGCCGAGCACCAGCAGGCAGACAAGCAGTCGGGTGACCGACGAAAAGTCAAGGCGGCGCCATGTCGGACCCGTGGCTGGATGGTGATCGACGGTCATTGCGCCGGTTATTTACGCATGGCTATCGCCGCGGTTTTTTCGCGGGAGGGTCGCTGGTGAAAAAACATCCGCCTGCCTTTCTGGCCGTCTACGCAGAGGAAACCCGGGCAGCGCCTGTCAGAAACCCGGAGCTATTGCGTATCGGCTGGTTCCCGGTGAACGTTGATCGTTGATGCCCGATGTTAACGGATTTTCACCCTTTCCGGAATTGCCGGGGAAGCGCTGCAGGACGTCATGACGAGCTTTTGTCCGGCGCCCAGCCTGGTCGTCATCTGACTGGCCGGCAGGGGGCGGCTGAAGTAATAGCCTTGTATCTGGTCACAGCCGGCGGCCTGGAGACGTTCGAGCTGGCTCAGGGTTTCGACACCTTCGGCGATGACCTCCAGATTCAGGCTATGGGCCATGGCGATGATGGCGCGGATGATCTCCTCGTCATTGCGGTCGGTTTCGATGTCGTCGATAAAGGATTTGTCGATTTTCAGGTTGTCGACCGGGAGGCGTTTGAGGTAGCTCAGCGAGGAGTAGCCGGTTCCGAAATCGTCGACCGAAACGCGCACGCCCATGTCGCGCAAGGCCCAGAAGGCACGGATGGACTCCTTGGTATCGGCCATCACGATGCTTTCGGTAATTTCGACTTCGAGGTGTTTTCCTGACAGTCCATGCGTTTCAAGGATGTGACGGATTTCATCCGGCAATTGCGAGCCCTGGCACTGGATGGCTGACAGGTTGACGGCGACGCGGCCGGGATCCAGTCCTTCGTCAAGCCAGGCCCGGGCCTGGCGGCAGGCCTCGTTGAGCACCCATTGGCCGATGACCCCGATCAGCCCGCTTTTCTCTGCCACCGGAATAAAGATTGCCGGGGAGACCTGGCCGTGTTTCGGGTGAGTCCAGCGGATCAGGGCTTCCATGCCGGCCTGCTCGCCGTTGTCGAGGCGGGCCTTGGCTTGGTAGTGGAGCGAAAACTCCTGGCGCTCCAGGGCGCAGTGCAGATCGTTGCTCAGTTCGATCCACCTGTGCAATTCCTCGTTCATGTCGCTGGCAAAGAAGCGGTAGTCGTTGCGGCCCCGTTCCTTGGCTACATACATGGCGGTATCCGCATTGCGCATCAGGCTGTCGGCATCGTCGCCGTCGCCGGGATGCACGGCGATGCCCATGCTGGCTCCGGGATAAATGCGCTGCTGGTCGATGTCGCAAGGCTGGGAAATGGTCTCGAAGGCCTTTTGCACCACGGCATCCAGATCGTGGCTGTTGGTGCTGTCTTCGAGCAGGATGACGAATTCGTCGCCGCCCAGCCGGGCCACCGTGTCGCTTTCGCGCAAGATGGCGAGCAGGCGGGCGGCCAGCAGTTTCAACAGTTCGTCGCCAACATTGTGGCCGAGGCTGTCGTTAACATCCTTGAAGTTGTCCAGATCGATGAAAATGACGGCGACCCGACGCCCGTCCCGGCGGGACTGGGCCAGCGCATGCTGCAGGCGGTCTTTGAGCAGGGAGCGATTGGGCAGGCCGGTGAGTACGTCATGGGTTGCCTGATGCAACAGTTGTTGCTCGATGTTCTTGCGTTCCGAGATGTTGCGGCCAATGGCCAGGGTGCCAACCGGATTACCTTCTCCTTCGTACTCGGCGACGATGTGCATTTCATGGCATATCTGCTCTCCCGATGCTTTCTGCCACTCCCACAGCAAGCAGTCTGGCTGGCCGGTTTCCATGACCCGCCGCAGGCGGGCCTGGAATTGCTCGGGGGGCATCGCGGGGCGCCATGTCCGGAGATCGTCAGGCGGCCGGTTGACGGCAAATTCGAGGGGGATGCCGGTTTCCCTGGCATAGGATGGATTGGCGAAGTTCAAGCGCAGGTTTTTGTCGTAGCGCGCGATGATGTCGGGAGAGTTTTCGGCCAGGGTGCGAAAGCGTTCTTCGCTACGGGCAAATTCCTGGCCCAGGGCGTGTTCCCTGCTCAACTGGCAAGACAGGCTGTTGATCAAGTGGTTGAAGATCTTGGCCAGGTGACCGATCTCGTTTTGCTGGTTGCCATGGGGGGCGGTCAGGTTTTGCTCGGGATGGGCCGCAAACTGCTGTAATTCATCGGAAAGGCCGGTAATTGGCCGGACGATCGTGCGCAGGATGACCAGTGCGACGGCGGCCGTTACGGCAATGACCTCAAGGAGCAGCAGGCTGGAAAAAAAGCGGGAATATGTGGCGGCCTGCTCGAGAATGAAATTGCTGTCGGCCGTCAGGATGATTTCGCCGACTTGCGTATTTTTCTTGAAGGGTGAGAAAACGGCCCGCTGTACCAGGTGATGGGTATCTCCCGGATCGCCCCGCTTCTTGAGTTCGATCAGGACCCCGTCGTTGCTGGCGATGCGGACGGCCGCGATGGACTGATTGGTCATCAATCCCTGGGCAAGTTCCCGGGCCAGGGTCTGGTCGCCGGTGAAACAAACAATGCTGACGGTGCTTTCGACGGTCGATAGCAGTTCGCCGATATTGGCCAATTGCCGGTTCAGTTCGAAGTCGCGGATGAATGGTTCGCCAGCCGCGCCGAAAAACAGTGCGGAGCCGACACTGACTGTGCCGATGATCAAGCTTACCTTTGCCACCAGACTGGTCCGCAGCTTCCCGAACAAACCGTAGGCGGGCTTTGCATCGCTTGGCGGGAGAAGCAGGGCTTTCATCGCGGCTCGTTCTAATTCGGCAGGGCAAGGAGGATTTTGATGTTGCGTGCCTGGGCGCTGCGGTTCAGGTAGGCGCGATCGATGTAGCCGATGGCTTGCGGGTTGTTGGCGACCTTTTCCAGGAGCTCCTCTTGTCCCCGGGTCTCGACCGGCGGTGTTGTGCGCCCGGCAAAAACCAGGCGGGCCCAGTAAGCGTTGATTTCTTCCAGGCTCTTGTCGACCAGTTGGCGATAGAAAGTCTTGCGGATCGGGGAGTCCGCATCGAGGTCGAACGGATGCGCGGTAGAACCATCCGGCCACTTGCGGTAGCGCCCCATGAAGATGTAGGAGACGTCATCCCGGCTGACATGGTCGATCGTGTTGCGAGTGCTGCTGATGACAACCACCTCGGCCCCGGCCGGGAGGGCCGAGAGGGCCGCCAGGAAGGTGAAAAGCCTGACGCTGTATGCCGGGAGGGAAAAACTGATTTTCAAAATACGAACTCCAGCGCCATGGAAATCAGCGACAGTTTTCGGGTTGCCCGGTATTCAACGCTTTCGCCAGACAGCGTCGGGTCGACGATGCTGCTCGGGTCTTTGTAGCGAATCCGGTCGACCTGGAACTTGAGCGCGGTATTGCGCGAGATGTCGTAACGAAGGCCAGCGGCGACATCGGACTGGTTGATCATGAGATTGGCTTGCGCCAGTGCCACCCCCTGGTTGAGTGCGTCCGTCGCTGCTGACAGGCCCCAGGGAATACCGGTGGCGGCAAGCTTGCGGGCGGTGTGCTGTCGGGAATAGATGAGGTAAGGGGTGCAATTACCCAGGCGATAGCCGAGATGGGTAAAGAAGGCGTGGGTGTCCGCCCAGTTCGAGGATGAAGTCACGCTGTAGCTGGCGGTCCCCTGCAGTGGGCCGGAGTCGTAGGCCAGGGCCGCCGAGACAAAATTCACCCGCCTGTTCTTCATGGCCAAGCCGGCCAGGATTTCGGCCCCGTTGGGGGCCAGGCTCAAGTTGCTTTTCAACGTTGTGAATTGCTCGCCGGAGAGTTCGTCTTTCAGGCTCAACTCGCCGGCGGAAAGGCGGCCCGTCCAGCCGGCCCGGGCGTATTCGAGGATCAGGCCCAGGGCTTTCGAGCCACTGTGGTCGTAGGGGTCGCTGCTGCTACTACCCATCAGCTTGCCGACGGTGACGCCGAGCGAGCCCTTGAGGCGCAGGGTTCCCGTGCCCAGCGGGCGGGTGTATTCGACGTCGAGGCCGTCGTGGGTGCGCGGGTAAAAGATGATGGGTTGCCGGATCGACAGGTTGGCATAGCCGATCTCTGCCGAGTCGCCCTGCAGGTAAAGCTCGATACCCAGGCGGCCGGCCCGGATCGACAGTTCTTCGGCCGGCTTGTACTTGGCATAGGCCCAGGTGGCTTGTGGTTGAAAGTCGCCGCCGATACTGTGCCGGCTGACCAGTTGTAGCGTGGCTTCGAACTGGCTGTCCGGGCGAGCCGTTGCCTGCACGCCGAGCATCGAATCCTGGGCGAAGGAGAGCTCTCCGTCCTTGGCCCCGTTGGGCACCGAGATGTCACGGCGAAACTCGACGCCCTTGCGGTCATGGTAAACGGCGCCCAGTGTGCCGAAGCCCGAGAGCGAGAAGAGCGGCGTGCCTTCCTCTGCCCAGGCGGTTTGTGCCAGAAATATCCCGGCGACGATGGCCAGCGTCTTGCATCGAGCTTTGGTCAATTTGTCATCCTAGTGGGCATTTCACGAGTCAATGGAATTCAAGCCGCGCGTCGTGGTGCAGGGTCGGGGTGCCTTCTTCCTGGCTGCCGCTGCCGCTGCTCGTGCATGCGGGCACTGGTCCACAGGGCAAGGCCGACGGTCAGGACAATCAGCAACAGGGCAGTGAGCACCGTTACGGTCGTCAAACCGCCAATGACGAAAAGGTTGCTCAGCAGGCAGGCATCGAGCAACGCGAAGGGCAACATGACGAGTCCGGTACCCGGAGGGGCGCCGCGCAGCATGGCCCCCTCTGCGTTTGCGCTGCGTTGATTCATGCTTTCCTCGTGCATTTTTTCCGGTTGGTGAGTTTGCCGGGGAAGTGTCGGGCGGGAAATCAGGCGGGGATGGTTTTGGGGTAGGGGCAGGCGGATGGCGGGTAGGGAAAATGCCTTGGGCTGGAGGCTGTCGGCAGGGCCCCACCCGACATGTCGTCTGCCGCTTGCCGGAAATGCCCTCATCAAACCGGGGATAAGCCGCCGCGGACCTGCGGGGCGAAGGCCTTGAGTTG
This sequence comes from Azonexus sp., assembly GCA_049294655.1. Taxonomy (GTDB): domain Bacteria; phylum Pseudomonadota; class Gammaproteobacteria; order Burkholderiales; family Rhodocyclaceae; genus Azonexus. The sequence continues at coordinate 153,767 of JBAQDI010000015.1, read as the reverse complement.
GCCGGCCAGGCTGGTGGCTCCGGTTCGCGAGTTGCGTCGGCGATAGGTTCTGAGACGCTCGGCGTGGCTTGGCACTTCGGGGCGTAATGCATTTTTGCCCGGGCCTGCTTCATAGAGCGGACACATCGGCCCCCGGCGGTTGTGTCGCCATTCGGCAATGTGGATTTTGCGCTGGGCGATGAGCGCTTTCAGATAGCCCGAGGTCTTCACCGTATTGACCGAGAGTTCGGCCATTCTGGCTGCCCGGCGATAGTCGATCGGCCCGTGGGTCTCAATCGATTTGAGCAGGCGAAGCATGCCCGGTGCCTGGCGGGTCAAGGCACTGATTTTGGGTTGTGGCATGTCTTCGTTGTTGCCGGCACTGTAGAGTGGTGTCGAGAACCCGCCCGAGCCGTTGCGCAGCCAGCCGGAGATGTGAATCTGCCCGGCATCTTTCATGGCTTTCAGGTAGCCGCCGCCGGACAGTGTGGTCGGCGCGACAAAGGCACGTTCGGCAATCTGTTCCCGGCTGAGTTCCGGATTGTTCTGCAGGGCCTGCAGGATGCGCGTGACGGCTGGGCTGTTCATGGGGAGACTTCTCCATTCGGGGGGCAATCTCCGATCTGGCGACCTGGCGTATTGACCAGACAGCAGCAAGGCGCTGGTGGAACGGGGGCCGGGCCGAAGAGCGGAGGCGGTTCCGGCAAGTCTGGCAGGAGGCGTTCGGCGGGAAAATCAGGCGCGGCTGATTTGTGTATAGGGGGCGGCCGAGTCGGGGTAGGGAAATTCGTAGCCTGGTCGCGCGAGGGCGAATGGTCAGGCGATCGAGTTGCCAGGAATCGGGCCAGCGGTTTTGCCTTTGCTCGATCCGAATAGCTGAATCCTCGATCCTGATTTCTGCAGCGCCGAGTCCTTGCCTCGCCCCCAGATTGGCGGTCTTTCAGCCGGCTGGCTGATTCTTGCCGGCGGCGCTATAAATCCGGAAGCAGTTCTTGCCGCCTTCCTTGGCCCAGTACATGGCGGTGTCTGCCGCGCGCAGGAGGTCGGCCATGTTGATGGCGTTTTCCGGGCAGGCGCTGAGGCCGATACTGGCGCCGATACGTATTTCATCGCCATGCAGGTGCATCGGTGTCGAAAGGTTTTCGATGATTTTCTGGGCCAGGGTGCTCGGGCCGCTCATGTCCTTGTTGTGTTCGATAATGACGGCAAATTCGTCGCCCCCGATGCGGCAGAGGATGTCGTTGTCGCGTAGCAGGTCGGTCAGTTTGTTGGCGACGGCGCGCAGCAGGTCGTCGCCGACTTGGTGGCCATGGGTGTCGTTGACCGTCTTGAAATTGTCCAGATCGATGAACATCAGGCAGCAGCGCGAACCATAACGCAGGGCATTGCCGACCGCCTGATCCAGGCGCTCCATGAAGTAATGGCGGTTGGTCAGGCCCGTCACGTTGTCGTAGTAGGCCAGGTGACTGAGTTTTACATCGCGCTCCTGGATGCGCGACAGCATGTCGTCGAAAGCCCGCGACAGGCTGCCGACTTCGTCGTCGCTATCATTGATCTGGCGGGGGGGCGTGTAATTCTGATGCTGCGTCACCTGATGGGCGACTTCCATCAGTTCCGAGAGCGGCCCGGTAATGCTTTCCTTCAGTTTCTTCGAAAGCGGGTAGGCGACGGCAAAGCCGAGCAGCATGGAGAGAAAATTGACGACCAGATACAAACCCAGACGCTCGATGAGCGGCTGCATGCTGGTCTGTGTTTCCAGCCAGCCGACGACATTCTGTTTCAGGCGGACCGTTCGTTCAACGCGGATGATTTGCCCGGTGGTATACGATTGGTCTTCGCCCGGTTCGTCCACCGTGCCCAGTGCCGGGATTCCGGGTTTGCCATAGCTTGCCAGTCGCATTCCATTGGGCAAAAGCAGGTCAGCATGGATGATATTCGGTGAGGCGTGCAGCGCCAGGAGTATTTCCTGGGCCGATTCGGCATCGCTGAAAGCCGCTGCCGCTGCCACGTTGTCACGGATGATGTCGGCTTGAACCTCGGCTTCCTGGAGCATGGCCCGGCGCACCGAGTAATACTCGTAACCCAGGGTCAGGCAGACGACCGGGGTCAGGGAGATCAACACGGTCGTCAGGTTGATCAGCCCCAGCTTGACATTGATCGGTCGATTCTTGAACCACGCCCCGAAAGTCATTCTCCGCTTACCCTCCTGGCCAGACTCAATAGTTTGGAACTGAATCTGAGCTGGCCAGCCCTGGCGGCCTCCAGATTGACATTGAAGGCCAGGCGCCGGCCTTCGGCCTGGATGATCAGCATGGCCCCGGCCCGTGCGATGCGCTGGTCGTCGGTAATCGTCAGCACCGTCGTGCCGCGCAGGGCGTCGAGCAGCCGGATACCCTGAAGGCCGCTCTCCTCGGCGATAAACAGTATCTGGCATTGCCGGGCTTCGGTGCTCTCGCTGACGCGCAGCAGGCGAAGGCGCTGCTGGTTGACCATTCTGCCGCGCAGCGGCTCGAGGGCGGCGACGATTTCATCCGGCCCGATGACGCACAGGTTGAAGCTCTCCCGGCTGCTTGCCGAGGTCGCCGGCCACTCGGTCAGTTGGGCGAAGTTGTACAGGTAGACCGCCTTCATGGCGTATTCCGGCACGGCTTTCGTGGTGTCGTCAGCCCGTGCCGCGCTGATCCAGAAGAGCAGGCCGGCCAGGCACAGTGAGAGAAGGAGACCCGGCTTCATTTGAATTCGTAGCCGAGCTGGAACCAGAAATTGCGGCGGTCTCCGCCATAGGAGCTTGAAGCGGAGCCGTAGTAATTGGCGCCCATTTCGTAGGTAGGCGCATTTCCCAGATTGCGGATGGAGAAACTGGAGAACCAGTGATTCCATCTGCCGGTCAGGGTCAGGTCGGCGATCACGGTCGCCGGATCGTAGTCGTCAATATGGTTCGGCCGTCGTCCGAGGTAACGGACAGCCAGGCCAGCCCGCAGCCACTCTCCGGCGAGAGGGGCGCTGATATTGAGCTTGGCGTTGTTGCGCGCCAGATTCAGCATCACGAGGTTGCTGCTGATTTTGGCATCCTGCCGGGCATAACTGGCGCGTAGCCGCACGCCGTTATCCCACAGGTGTTCCAGTTCGAACTCCGCTCCTTGGGTGGAGATGCGGCCATCGTAGACTTGCACCCAAGCCCAGTTGTTGTAGTCCGGAGAACTGAAGTCGAAATAGCTGGTGTCGTAATTGTTGATGCGATAACTGTACAGCGAGCTGGTCAGACGGGTTTTGGGGCCGAGCGACTGTTCCCAGACCAGTTCGTAGGTGTGCAGGCGTTCGACCGCCGGGCTGCCGTTATTCAACTCGGTATTTGCTGTCGGCTGCTGGTGGGCGATACCCGTAGATAGCTTCAGGGTCGTTCCATTGAGCGGCGTATAGATTGCGGCAAATCGCGGGCTGAAGGGGGTGCTGCCGTTGTTGCGCGCATCGACGCGGGCCCCGAAATTGAGTTGCAGGTTCGGGGTCAGACGGAAATCATCGTAGGCATACAGACTCCAGGTCTGACGTTGCTTATGCGGGTCATCCACCGGGTCGAGCGGGCTGTCTTGCGTCCACTGGCTTTGCCGGTAATCATCCCGGTATTCGGCGCCCAGGATGATGGTGTGCCGATCAAAACGGGTGCTCACCAGTTTGCTGTCCAGTCCCCACCAGTTGCCGCCCTGGTTGGTGTCGCGCCAACCATTGTCCTGATAATACTGATAGCGGTAGCGGCCGAAATACAGATGGGTGGAGCTGTTGAGCCCTGTACTCAGTTCATGGTTGTATCTCAGGCTGCTAAAGGTGTTTTTGTCGCCAAGGTGTGCCGACGGTACGTCCGGGTCGTTCTGGGTACGCTCCGCCCAGGCCGATTCGAGGGTCCAGCCGCCATAGCTGGCTTTCAGGAAATAGCGAAGATTCTTTTCCTTTTCGTATTTCAGTGTGCTGCTGTCGCCGAAATCCGCTGACAGGTAGCGCCCGCCCTGGCTCAGGGTCGAGGCGGAAAGCAGAAGATCAAGGCCATTCTCGAATTTCTGTCCGAAGGCGACGCGTTCGCGGTACAGATCATGGCTGCCCAGCCCGACGGAAACCTGGGTGCCGGCGAGATCCTGGCCTTTCCTGGTGATGATGTTGATGACACCGAGGAAGGCCGCATCGCCATAACTGCTGGAGCCGGAGCCGGGAATGTACTCGACGCGCTCGATCAACTCGACATCAAGCAGGCCGTCATTGCCGAAAAAGGTCTGTCCCCAGAGGTTGTCCGAGGCGCGGTAGCCGTCAATCAGCAGGGTGATGCGTCCGGCGTAGCTGCTCGCATTGGCGTAGCCACGGCCGGCCAGGAAGCCGTATTCATGGTCGTGCGACATGCTCAGGCCGCGCATGCTGTCGAGGATGTCGCTCAGCGTCCGGTAGCCGAAATCCCTGATGTCCTGGGCGGTGACGATGGAGACCGCGGATGGTGCGCCACTGACCTGCTTGGCGAGCTTCTCGGCGGTAATGACCTCGGTTTGCAGCAGCTGCTCGAACGGCGTGTCGATGATGTCGGCAACGCTGGTTTCTACGGCTTTGGCCGGCAGGGCAAAGATCGCCGGGATGAGCAGGGCGAGCAGTCGCGTCCGGCGGCAGGCGTGGCGCGAACCTGGACGCCCCTCCAGATATTCGGGGCTGTCCGCCGGGGCCTGAACTGTTGCCCGCACGTCTCCTGAGCCCGGGGCGGGCCTTGCCAACGAAAAGCGGCGAAGCGTGCGGATAATCATCTGCCGAGTCTATAAAGCCGGACTGGGCGTGACAATCGGCGGGGCCTTATGTTGTGGTAGGTGTGTGCCGACGGTGCTGGCGGATTTTCCGACGTCGATGATCCGCCTGTCGCGATTCCCGACCCGCCGGCGCGCCGCAATTACTGGGCAGTGATGATCCCTGTTGGCAGCAGTTGCGTGAAGGGCGGGGCAGCGACCTTGTCTTCGCTGTCCTGCTCTGGGTGGTTTACACCGCTCATGGCGGGGCTGATCCGGCTTTTATTCCCCGACCACCCGGTTTGCCAGATGCAGCAGTTTTGAACTGAACCTGAGCTGACCTAACCGGGCTGCGTCCAGATTGACATTGAAGGCCAGGCGCCGGCCCTCGGCCAGGATGACCAGCATGGCGCCGGCCCGTGCCGCGCGCGGATCGTCGGTAATCGTCAGCACCGTTGTGCCGCGCAGGGCATCGAGCAGCCGGATGCCCTGGACGCCGCTGTCCTCGGCGACAAACAGCATCTGACATTGCCGGGCTTCGCTGCTTTCAGTGACGCGCAACAGGCGTAGTCGTTGCTGATTGACCATTCTGCCGCGCAGCGGCTCAAGGGCGGCGACGATTTCGTCGGGCCCGACGACGCACAGGTTGAAGCTCTCCCGGCCGCTTGCCGACGTCGCCGGCCACTCGGTGAGTTGGGCGAAGTTGTACAGGTAGACGGCCTTCATGGCGTATTCCGGCACGGCTTTCGCGGTGTCGTCAGCTCGTGCCGCGCTGATCCAGGAGAGCAGGCCGGCCAGACACAGGGAGAAAAGGAGACCCGGCTTCATTTGAATTCGTAGCCGAGTTGGAACCAGAAATTGCGGCGGTCGGCCGGGTAGGCGCCCGAGGTGATGTAGAAGGCGCCGCCGACTTCGTTGTAGTGGGTATTGCCCAAATTGCGCGCAGAGAAACTGGCCGACCAGTTGTTCCAGTGGCTACTTAGGGTCAGGTCAGCCACCCAGGCAGGGGGCTCGTATTCGCGGTTTACATTCAGGCGACGTCCCAGATAGCGGATGCTCAGGCCGGCGCGCAGGTGTTCATCAATGACAGGTGCGCTGAGATTGATCTTGCCTATGTTGCGTGCCAGGTTGACCGGCAATTGCCCTTGGTCGTCGCGGGTATCTTGTGACGTATAACTGGTGCGCAGACGCATGCCGTTGTTCCAGACATGTTCCAGTTCGATTTCCGCGCCCTTCGAACGCATCGTTCCGCTGTCGGGTACGTAATACCCAACCGTACCGTCGTAGTGCGAGCCAAAAAGAAAGTCGTCGAGCCGATAGCGGAAAAGCGAGGTGATCAGCCGGGTTTTGGGGCCGAACATCTGTTCCCATACCAATTCCCTGGTCGTTGCTCGTTCGCCTTTTGCCTGGATCCCATCCGGGTTTTTCAGATTTCCTTCCATGCCGGCTGTCTGCTGGCGATGGGCCTGGCCAGCCGAGAATTTCAGTGTGGTGCCGTCGATCGGCAACCAGACCAGGGCGCCACGCGGACTGAAAGTTGCCTGACGATCATTCCGCTTGTCCCAGCGGCCGCCTATGTTCAATTTCAGCCTGTCGGCCAGGCTAATATCGTCATAGAGATAGATGCTTGTCGTTTGGCGCTTCGCCGCATACTCGTCGGTGTAGTACGGATTGGAGTACCGGCTCCATTGGGAGTAATCATCCCGCCACTCGGTGCCGAGCACCATGGTATGGCCATTGAGCGACGTTCCTACCAGTTTGGCGTCGACTCCGCGCCACTCTCCTCCGGCCAACCACAGCGATGAGCCTTCGGGTGCATCCTGTTTGTAGCCAAAGTGACCGTAATAGACATCGATCGAGGTCTTTGTATTGGCAGCTATTTCCGCGTCGTATCTCAGGCGGGCGAAGGAGCTGGTTTCCGTATCGGTTTCCAGTCCGAATTGACCGGTCAATCGAGTCGATCGTTCGCTCGTAGCCCCCTCGAATGTCCAGCCCTGATAGGCGGCCTTGAGGAAGAAGCGCTTGTTCCGGTCTTTCTCGAAAGTGCCGTTGGCAATGTCGCTGAGACCTGGCGACTCGACTGGGCGAAGCTCCCGGCCATTGCTGAATATGCCTGAAGCCGCTACTACCAAGTCCAGTCCGCTGTCGAAGTGTCGTCCAAAGCTGACGCGATTGCGCCGCCAGCCCCGGCTGCCAAATTCTGTGCTGACCTGGGTGCCGTCGATGTCACTCCCTTTCTTGGTGACGACGTTGATGACACCGAGGAAGGCTGAATCGCCATAACTGCTGGAACCGGAGCCCGGAATGTATTCGACGCGTTCGATCAGTTCGACGTCGAGCAGGCCATCCGCCCCGAAATATGCCTGCCCGAAAAAATTGTCGGTCGCACGATAGCCATCGATCAACAGCGTGAATCGGCCGGCATAGTTGCCGGCGTTGCCGTAGCCGCGACCGCTGAGGTAGCCGTATTGGCCGTCATGCGCCATCGACAGTCCGCGCATGCTATCGAGAATGTCGCTCAGGCTTCGGTAGCCAAAATCCTTGATGTCCTGGGCGGTGACGATGGAAACGGCCGATGGGGCATCACTGATCTGCTTGGCCAGTTTTTCGGCGGTAATGACATCGGTTTTCAGCAACTGCTCGAAGGGCGTATCGATGATGTCGCTGACGCTGTTTCCCTCTGCCTGGGCTGACAGGGCAAAGGCGGCCGGGATGAGCAGGGCGAGCAGTCTTGGTGCCCAGCGGCGCGAGTCGGGCTTCGCTGCCATCCGATGCCGAATCTCCTGACGGCTTGCTGGCCCGCCTGCACTCTGGGGGCTCATTGCCGGCGCATTGCCTGACCCCGCGGCGGGCCATGCAAACGAAAAACAGCGAAGAGCGCGGATGAGCATGGGGGCGAAGTTTATTGAAGCTCGCCTGACATGGCAATCGGCGCTGCGCTACAACAGGGTAGGTGGATTCCTATCGGATCGGCTGTTCCATTTTCAGTGCATCTTCCGAACTACTGATCGAGCGGCCGGTTCCTGACTTCGGGCAGGAACAGCAGGCCGACGATGCTGGCCATGATCAGCAGGCCGGTCGGGTACCACAGGCCGGCCAGCGGGTTGGCGAAATGCACGCCGAGCCAGGTCACCATCAGCGGCGACATGCCGCCGATCCAGCCGGCCGACAGGTTGTGCGGCAGGGCCACGGCGGTGTAGCGGGTGCGCGCCGGAAACAGCTCGGGCAGCGTGGCCGTCTGCGGCCCGGTTACGCAGGCCAGCGGCACGACCAGGACGAGTAGCAGGAGCGCCAGCATGGTGCTGTCCGGGGTCGGCAAGCTGCCGTAATGGAGCAGTCCCTGGAATACGGGGAAGATGGTGATGGCGCCGCTGATCAGGCCGGTGAGCAGCACCGGGCGGCGGCCAATGCGATCGGAAAGCCAGCCGCAAAAGAGTGTCGCCGGGAAGAGCGCCAGGGTGGCGATCATCACCAGGCCGCTGGCCTGGGCGGCGGGCAGCTTGACCACGGTTTTCAGGAAAACCCCGGTATAGACCTGGGCCGAAAAGAAGATCAGCGAGCCGCCGGCCGAAACACAGAAAAACAGCAGGGCCATGCGGCCGAGGGTGTGGCGGTCATGGAAGCACTCGCGCAAGGGGGTTTTGGACAGGGCGTTTTTTTCGCGCAGATGGCGAAAGACGGGCGATTCGTGCAGGTTGAGGCGGCTCCTGATCGAAATGGCGAGGAGCAGCGCCGAGAGCAGAAAGGGAATGCGCCAGCCCCAGGCCCGGAAGTCCGGTTCGCTGAGGAAGTGCTGCAGCACGACGATCTGCAGCGTCGAGGCCATCATGCCGAGCGGCCCCATCAACTGCAGCACGCTGGTGTACAGGCCGCGCCGGCCTTCCGGCGCGTGTTCGGTGAGATAGACGGCGGCGCCGCCAATTTCGCCACCGACCGACAGGCCTTGCAGCATGCGCAGGATGAGCAGCAGGGCGGGGGCGAGCAGGCCGACCTGCTCGTAGGTCGGCAGCAGGCCGACCAGCACGGTCGACAGCCCCATCAGGACAATGGTGGCGAGGAAGATGGTGCGCCGGCCATGGCGGTCGCCAAGCGAACCGAACAGGGCGGCGCCCAGCGGACGGACGATCATGCCGATGCCGAAGGTGGCGAGGCTGGCCAGCAGTGCCGCGACGGGATCATCGGAGGGGAAGAACAGCACGCTGAAATAGGTGGCCAGCGAGGCAAAGGTCAGGAAGTCATACCATTCGAGAAAGGTGCCGAAGCAGGCGGCGATCACCACTTTCTTCTGTATCGTTTGCTGCGTTTCGCTGGCGTTCATGGGGCGGCCGGGTTTGCTTGAAAGGCGGCATTATCGCCTGCCTTAAACTTTGGTCCAATTGCAAAGCGGGCGTAGCTGATGCAGACTGCGCAGATGATTATGCGAAGGGGTGGGCATGCTTTACGTGGCAAGAGACAGTGCGGGTCAGATTTGCGAATTGCATCCAATGCCGGTTGGTGCCGCCCAGGAAGCGGTGACGGCCGATAATCCCGATGTCCTGCAGTTCATCCACGAGCGCTGGCGCGAAAGCCAGCTGACCGAGCTGGACCGGGATTTCGTCCGGGTCATCGAGGATACGATCGAGTTGCTGATTGCCAAGGACCTGATCCTGTTTACCGACCTGCCGCCCAAGGTCCAGGAAAAACTGCTGCGCCGCAAGGAAGTGCGCGAACTGACGCATTACGAAGGCACCATGGGTTCTGGCGGCGACGACCTGATCCCGTTGTAAAGTCCCGGCCGGCCGAGCCTGGCGCCGCCTTGTAAGGCGGCAGGATTTCCAGACTTTCCTTATTTCAGACTCATCACCGCCTTGACCAATTCGGCCAGGGTGCGCACGCCCATTTTTTCCATGACGCGGGCGCGGTGGGCTTCGACGGTTTTCATGCTGATATTCAGCTGGTCGGCGATCTGCTTGTTGAGCTTGCCGGCGACGACCAGTTGCATGACCTCGTTTTCGCGCTGGGTCAGCTGTTCCAGGCGGTGCACGATGGCCCCGTCGCGCTGGCGGCGCGTCGCCAGTTCGCTATCGAGTTCCAGAGCCCGCCGGATGCGTGACAGCAGGTCCTCGTTGTGGAAGGGTTTCTCGATGAAGTCGCAGGCGCCGCGTTGCAGGGCGCCGACCGCCATCGGCACGTCGCCGTGACCGGTGACGAAGATGATCGGCAGTTGCGAGCCCAGGGCGTCGAGTTTTTCGTGCAGTTCGAGGCCGCTCATCTCGGGCATCCGGACATCAAGCACCAGGCAGCCGCGCATGTTGTCGTGGCGGGCCTGCAGGAAGCTCTCGCCTGAGGCAAAACAGGCCACCCGGTAGCCCTCGCCCTCGAGCAGCCAGCTCATCGAATCGCGCATGGCTTCGTCGTCATCCACGACGTAGATGCTTGGCGTCTGCTCACTCATTTTCTTCCTCTATCGGTACGGTGAAACGGAATACGCTGCCACCTTCGCGGCGGAGCTCGACCCACAGGCGTCCCTGATGAAACTCGATGATCGAGCGGCAGATGGCCAGGCCGATGCCCATGCCTTCGGCCTTGGTGGTGTAGAACGGGGTAAAGATCCTTTCCATGTCTTCCTCGGCCAGGCCATGCCCCTGATCGCTGACCGCAACCTCGAGCATGCGTTCGTCGACCAGGCGCGCCTGGATGGTCAGCCGGCGGCGTTCGAAGGGAACGTCGCCCATTGCCTCGATACCATTTTTCACCAGGTTGAGCAGTACCTGTTCGATCATGATGCGGTCGACAACGATGCGCGGCAAGTTTTCCGGCAATTCGACGACGATCTGCGTGCCCGTGCACTGGGCTTCGATGTCGGCAAAGGCGCGCGCTTCGTCGACGATTTCGGCGAGGTCGATGGGCTGCCGGTTGGGGTCGCTCTTCTTCACCATGTCGCGCATGCGGCGGATGATCTTGCCGGCCCGTTCGGCCTGGTCGGAGGCCTTCTGCATGGCCGCCAGAATATCCTCGAAACGGTAGTTGCCGGCCTGCAGGCGCTTGATGCAGCCGGCGCAGTAGTTGGCGATGGCCGACAGTGGCTGGTTGAGCTCGTGGGCCAGCGAGGAGGCCATCTCGCCCATGGTGATCAGGCGCGAGGTCTGTTCCAGACGCTTTTGCTGCTGCAGATTGACTTCGTCGATGCGCTTCTTGTCGGTGATGTCGGCGGCGATCTGGACGCGCACGGTGCGCCCGTCCACCCAGCGGATGGCGCGTTCGTGCAGGTGGAACCAGTGGCCGGACAGGGCGTGCTGGAGTTCGCCATCGAAAATCTCACAGGGCAGTTCCTCGGTGCTCAGGGTCGTCGGATCGATGCTCAGCGCTTCCGGGGCGGGGCGGCAGGCGGCGGTGATCAGGGCCGAATCGCGGCCGACGGTATCGAAGCCGAAAATGTTCTGGAAGGCGCGGTTGGCAAAGAGGATCTCGCCGCTGTCGACGGCGGCGACGTGCACCGCGGTATCGAGCCCGTCGATGACCGTGACGAAGCGCTCGTGGGCGCGTTCGAGTTCGACGCGGATGCGCTTGGGCTCGGTGATGTCGTTCATCGAGGCCATCCAGCCGATCTGCTGGCCGTTGGTATCGATCAGCGGCGAGAAGTAGAGGCGGACGTCGAAACGCTCGCCGTTCTTGCGCATGATGCGCATCTCGAAGCCGCTGGCCGGTGCCTGGCCGGCCAGTGCCGTGTCGATATTGTGCTGCAGCTTGGCGAACTCTTCCGGCGGCCAGTAGGGGTAGGGCGGCGCGATGCCGACCAGCTCGTCTTCCTCGAAACCGGTCATGCGGCAGAAAGCGGCGTTGACGAAGGTAATGCGGCCGCTCAGGTCGATGGCGCGCAGGCCGGTGACCATCGATTGCGACATGGCCTGGCGGAAGGCGTAGGCATCGCGCAGTTTTTCTTCGGTGTCGGCCCGGTGCAGGGCATGGCGGCGCAACTGGACGAGGGTGCCGGTGGCAATCAGGGTCAGCATGACGATCAGCACGGCCGGAACGAAGGGCAGCCAGGCGCCGCCGCCGCGATAGGCGATGATGTTGAGGCCGAGCCGGTTGCCGGGCAGGTCGAGGTTGATGCTGCCGGAAATCAGCCGGTCGGTCGGCTTGATCGAGGAATTGCTATAGACCTCGCGCTCCGCGGCATCGACCACGCTGAGGCTGTAACGGGCCGTGAAAACGGTGGGCAGCGTCGCCCGCAGCAGGCCTTCCAGCGATTGCAGGGCGATGAAGGCACCGATGTCGCTGCTGCCGCGCTGGACCGGCAGGATCAGGTCATTGGCCCGTTGTTGCCGGGTGTCGGGGTAGTCGGCGGAAAACAGCGGGCGGCGCGTGCGCAGCGCTTCCCGCAGCGCTGTCAGGCGAACTTCGCTGAGTTGCTCGCCGACAAAGGTGGCGCTCGATTCGTTGGGGGCCACCCAATCCACCTTGCCATCAGTGTCGACCCAGATGATGGCCGAGATTTCCGGGTTGTCCTCGACGTAGCGACTGGCCTTGACCTGGAAACTTTCGTAGGTCAGCTGCTTGAATTCCTGCTCTCGCCCGAGTTCGCCGAGAAAGTCCTGGTGGGCATGCAAGCGGTTTTCGATGGTTCGCTCGGCCCAGTGCATGTCGCCCTCGAGCGCCGAGCGGGCGGTATCGTGTTCGCGCCACTGGAGCAGCGCCGTGACGACGAGCATGGCCAGCGCGAAGATGCCGATCGCGATGTAGGGGGCGAGCCAGAGTTGCCTGGGCTGGCTAGACGGCGGACGTAGGAACATGGCCCGATTCTTCGCTGCCCCGGTCTGGCCGACCATTGGTACTTACCCTTAGCCCGGCGGACGGCCGTGCCGGCATTACGTGGCGCCCAGCCAGGGCGCGATGGCCGGCAGCAGCAGGGCGGTCAGGGCGCCGTTGAGGCCCATGGCCAGCGCCGCGAAGGCGCCGCTCTGTTCATTGACCTGGAAGGCCCGCGCCGTGCCGATGCCGTGCGCCGCAATGCCGATGGCAAAGCCGCGGATGGCCGGATCGCGCAGGCGCATGGCATCGAACACGTAACGCGCCCCGACGGCCCCGAGAATGCCGGTGAAAATGACCAGCACGGCGGTCAGCGACGGAATGCCGCCGATGCGCTCGGCGATGCCCATGGCGATCGGCGTCGTCACCGATTTCGGGGCCAGTGACAGTTGTGTCGGCAGGCTGGCACCGAGCAGGCGGCCGACGGCGACGGCCGAGAGTATGGCGGTCAGGCTGCCGGCGAGCAGGCCGGCGACAACCGGCAGGAGCATCGCCTTGACCCGCTTTGCCTGCTGGTAGAGCGGAATGGCCAGGGCGACAGTGGCCGGGCCGAGCAGGAAATGCACGAACTGGGCGCCGGAAAAGTAGGTCTGGTAACTGGTGCCGGTCAAGCTCAGCAGCAGGACCAGTGCCGTGACCGCGATGAGTACCGGGTTGGCCAGCGGGTGGCTGCCGGAGCGACGGTAGATGGCGAAGGCCGCCTGGTAGGCGAGCAGCGTGATGGTCAGGCCGAGCAGCGGCGAGGCGGCCAGATAGACCCAGAGTTCGTTGAGGCGCGGCGTCATGGCTTTTCTCCCGGCGTCGGGCGCAGAAAGAGTTTCATGACCAGTCCGGTGACGACCAGGGCGGCGGCGGTGCTGACCAGCAGTGAGGCGAGCAGGGCCGGCCATTCGTCGGCAATGCGGTGCATGTGCAGCATGATGCCGGTGCCGGCCGGCACGAAGAGCAGGGAGAGGTGCTGCAGCAGGTTCTGGCTGGTCGTCTGCAATTCGTGGTCAGGCCCGCCGCGCAGGCCGAGCGCGAGAAAGAGCAGCAACATGCCGAGCACCGGGCCGGGAACGGGCAGTTCGAGGCCGCGGGCGATGACTTCGCCGACGAGCTGGAAAATCAGTAACTGGGTGAGGGCTGCGAGCATCGGAAGCTCCTGGCGGAAGGATGCTCGCAGTGTATTTCTTCTTTGTGGTCTTCAATAGGCGGCGATTCGTCTATTGATTGTTGACCAGAAGTATCTGGTCGAATTAGTAGCTCTTGTCGTCCGACCACATTTCCGGTTTGAAGCGGATGACCCGGTTGCGCCCCTGATCCTTGGCCAGGTACATCGCCACGTCAGCGAACTTGACGGCCTGCCAGAAGGTTTCGCTGTCGGTCGGGAAATCGGAAATGCCGATGGAGATGGTCTTCTGCAGGGTGATCCCGGCCACCTGAATCTTCAGGGCTTCGACGGCGGCGCGGATGTTTTCAGCAACGCGTTCGGCGGCGGGGCCTTCACTATCGACCAGAATGATCAGGAATTCCTCGCCACCGTAGCGGATGACCAGGTCGGAGGCGCGCACCGACTGCTTGAGCACGTTGGACAGGGCTTTGAGCACGGCATCGCCGGCATCGTGGCCGTAGGTGTCGTTGACCATCTTGAAGTAGTCGAGGTCGAGCATCAGGATGGCGACATGGGTACGCTTGCGCTGCACGCTGGCGACCAGGGTCTCGACATATTCCTCGAGGAAGCGCCGGTTGTTCAGGCCGGTCATCGGGTCGCGCAGGGTGGAGTCGCGCAGGCTTTCCATGAGTCGCTTGGTTTCCAGCACCGGCGCCGTTTCCCGCAGATAGACATTGATGAATGGCATGCGGCTTTCCAGCTTCTCCATCTCGGCCGGGGTGGTCAGCAACTGGACGACACTGCCGACCGCGCCGGACTGGATAATCGGGAAGCAGACATGCCGGCGCTCGCCCACTTCGGTCGGCGGCAGGAAGGAATAGCAGATGTCCGGATTGCTGATGCCATCGACGACATGGCCGGTGCGCCGGACGCGGCAGGCCTCCGGACGGATCAGGATCTGCGGGTCGCACCAGCGGCAGGAGTCGGCCATTTCGCCGTCGACCATGATGCTCTTCATCTGTTTCTTGTTGCTGCTCACTTCGTAGAGCGAAAATTCCTTGAGCTCGAATTCCTGCTGCAGGGTCGAGGACAGGCGCTGGTAGATCTCGATCTTGGCCTCGTCCTCTTCGATGGCCTGCTTGAAGTGGGCCGCCTTGGTCAGGCTTTCGACCATGTCGATGGTCGCCGTCAGCAGGTTTTCGCCGGGTGCCGGCGTGCGTTCGGTGAGGCGTGCGACATTGCTGCCGATGCGGTTCAGGCCATCATCGAGGAAGGACAGCAGGCGATTCATGTCGGTCGCGATCTGGCCGATTTCGTCGTTGGTCTTCTTTTCGACGTGCGTCTTGAAATCGCCGCGCAGCGCGCTCTGCACGGCCTCCTCAACGGCATTGGCGGTATCCGAAATCGGCCGCAGCAGGCGGCGCAGCAAGAGGATGAGCAACAGGAAGAAGAAACTGACGACGCCGATGATGCCGGCCACGGTGAACAACGCCTTTTCGCGCAGGGTCTCAATCGACATGGTCATCGTCACGGCGCCGAGTACGGCGCCTTCACTGACCTGGTGGCACTGCAGACAATTGGGCGTGCCATTGGCCGAGGCGATGTAGGGGATGGTGCCGCGGAAGACCGTTTCCTCGCCCTGGCTGAAGACGCCGAAATAGGGTTTTCCTTCCTTGAGGACCCGGGTTTCGATGTCGTCGGCGTCCGATTCGACCGACAGGCCCTGGCCGAACTGTTTGACCACCTCCGGCGAGCGCACGACGCGGGCCGACTTCAACCCCTGGACTTCCAGCATGCGCTGCAGGAAACGTTCGCGCCGGTCGATGACGCCATTGATCATCGATTCGGTCAGATGTACCCGGACAATTTCACCGGCCGTGCGAATGTGCTCGGTCGCCGAGGCCAGTGAAAAACTGCGGAAGGCGTAGAGGCTGATGGCGACCAGCACCGCCAGCAGAACCGCAGCAATGCTGATGAAGAAGAAGGTGACCTTGGCGTTGAGATTCACGGTGGCAGATTCCGGAAAGCATTATTTTAGTGTGCGACATTATGTCTGAAGCCTTTTGACGGGGCCAAGCTAATACGCTGAAAGTAAGAGAG
This sequence comes from Azonexus sp., assembly GCA_049294655.1. Lineage (GTDB taxonomy): Bacteria > Pseudomonadota > Gammaproteobacteria > Burkholderiales > Rhodocyclaceae > Azonexus. The sequence continues at coordinate 138,056 of JBAQDI010000015.1, read as the reverse complement.
AAAAGATAATCTTTTGATTAAAGTCAATTTTTCCGGGTTCTGGGCAATTGATTTCCGCTGCGCATCATTCCCCGGTTGTGTGTGGCCGGGGAAAATCCCGCCCTTTGCGGGCATGGAAAATCAGCGGGGCACAGCGTTGTTCGTCGTGATAGATGCCGACGCAATCCAGGCACTGGAAACAGCGGTCATAGAGAATTCGGCCGTCGCGCGCAATGGCGTCGTACTCGCAGCGGGCGCGGCAGGTCTGGCAAGGTTGGCCGCATTCCTGGCGGCGCGGCAGCCAGTCCCAGCGGCGCAGGCGGCCGCCGAGGGTGATGGCGGCGCCGAGCGGGCAGATGAAGCGACAGAAAAACTTGAAATAGATGGCGCTGACCGCCAGCAGGCCGAGCGCCCAGGCGAGATACGGCCAATGGCGCACGAAGCCCAGGGTGATGGCGGTCTTGAACGGTTCGACCTCGACCAGCGATTCGGCCAGTTGCGGGGCGAAAGCAGCAGCGAACAGCAGGGCCAGCAACAGGACGTAGCGGCCGCGCTCGAGGAAGCGGGCGAGGCCGTGCGGCAGCTGTCTGCCCTTGAGGCCGAGGCGGCGGGCGAGCAGGGCGAGGAATTCCTGCAGGGCGCCGAAGGGGCACAGCCAGCCGCAGAAGGTACCGCGGCCCCAGACGACGAAGGATATCAGCGTAAAGGCAATGAGCAGCAGCGACACCGGGTCGTAGAGGAAACTGCCGAGACCCTGGCCGGCGACCAGGGTTTTGACGGCGCCGGTCAGTTGCACGATGGAAAGCTGGCCCTGCGCATACCAGCCGATGAAGACCAGGGTGAAGGCGAGATAGCCGAGACGAAAGTGCGCCAGGCGCCGGGCATCGATGCTCAGCCAGCGCGGCCGGGCGAGGACGATGGTGAGCACTAGCAGGGCGACGCCGATGGTCGCCAGCTCCGGCCAGTGCGCGCCCCAGGCGACCAGCCACTCCGGCAGGGGCGTAGTCGGGAAGGAAAAATAGCGCTCGGGCGGCGTGTAGTCGAGCGCCAGGGGCCGGCTGATCCGGGTCGGATAGACGACGCCTTTTTCGCGTACCACATCGAGAGTGATGCTGATTGAGCGCGCCGGATCGAGCCCTGAAAGTTCCGGCGCTTTGAGGATCAACAGGCTGGTCAAGGCCGGGGCGCCGGTCGGCGGTTGCGGTTCGAGGTCGGCATCGCGCGCTTCGAGCGGCTGACTGTCCTGGCTCAGGGCGAGGCGGGCCGGCACGCTGCCGCGCACAAAATCGCCGTCGACCAGCGGCTGGCGCCCGGCCGCAGCTACCCAGTAGGCCGCCTGGCCGGGTTGCAGGCGGCCAAGAAGCCGGTCATAACCGGCGTCGCCGAGCAGCGCCCGGCCGATGCTCGGGGCGTTGAGATAGGCGACATAGAGATCGATGAATTCGGCCTCCGGGGCGCTCGCCGCCAGCGGGTCGAGGCCGCTGCCCTCGGTGCCGGCGAACAGGGCTTCGACTTCGCCGTTGCGCCATTGGCGGTGCCCGATCTCGCCATCGCGCAGCAGGCTGGCGAAATCCTTTTTCTCATACAGTTCCGGGCGCACCGTCGCGGCCACCTGGCGGCCCGGTGGCGCCAGCCCAAGCCGCGCCCGGGCGACGGCCAGGGCCGAAGCAAGGACCGTCTGGTTGACGACATGGATCGAGGCGGTGGCCTTGCTTACGCCATCGAGGACGACTTGGCCACTGTCGCGATTGGTGCGATTGCGCTCGCCATAGACATTGGTAATGCTGATCCGCTGCCGGAGGTTCTTGCCGGCGTACTGGGCGACGAAATCCTGCAGCGGGCCGATGCCGAGCCCGGAGAGGAACACCGGCTCGTGCTGGCGCAGCACCTCCACCGACATGAAATTGCCCTTGGCGTCGATGGCGATCAGCAGGTTGAACGGGCTGCCCTCGAAGCCGGGAATCGGCGCCAGATCGATGGATTCGAAGACATAGCCGGTTGGCCCGCTATCCGGCGTCAATTCGCTGCTTATCGGCCAGGCCGGTACTTCTGTCAGCTTGGCGGCCACCCGCAGCGGCGGTGGAAATCGCCGGGCAATGTCGCTCTGGTCGAGCTCGCCGGCCTGCGCTGCGCAACTCAGCAGCAGGCCGAGCCAGAGTCGCCAGTTCAGCCATGCCCATCTGCCATCTCGCCGCATCTTCTTCCCCCGGGGAAACAGGTCGTCAGTGCGCAAAAATGGCGCAACTGTCACGAACTGACCCAGTCCCGGGGTGCAATCACCCGCGCCGGGCCTTTAATCGTGAATTCCCGGGTAGAGCAGCAATGGGCGTGCCAAGGGGGTGAGACATCCGGGGGGCTTCCCAAAGCAAAACGCCCCGGCTTCCCGGGGCGTTTTGCTTACTGCTTCTCTGCTGGAGTCGGGCGTCTATGCGCCTTTTTTCCGGGTGCTGCTATTACGCCATCGCCTCGTACAGCGGGAGGGTCAGGAATTCCGGGTAATCCGGGGTCAGCGACATGCGGTCGAAGATTTCAGCGGCCTGGTCGTAGGTCGCGGTGTCTTCGCCCTGGGCGCTGACGGTGGTCTTCACCTTGGCCAGTTCCTCGGCAATCATCGGGCGGACCATGTCTTCGGTGACCTTGCGGCCGTCGTCGAGGATGCCCTTCGGCGAAACCACCCACTGCCACACTTGCGAGCGGGAGATTTCGGCGGTGGCGGCATCTTCCATCAGGTTGTGGATGGGCACGCAGCCGTTGCCGGCCAGCCAGGAGCCGAGGTAGTGGATGCCGACGTTGATGTTGTTGCGCAGGCCGGCTTCGGTGATCGGGGTGCTGGGCTGGAAGTCGAGCCACTGGGCCGGGCCGAAGTTGCCTTCAACCGGCTTGCCGAACTGGTTCGGCTTGTCGCCGAGGACCTTGACGAATTCTTCCATGGCGATCGGCACGAGGCCCGGGTGAGCCACCCAGCCGCCGTCGTAGCCGTCGTTGGCGTCACGGGTCTTGTCGTGGCGGATGCCGGCCAGGGCCTTTTCGTTGGCCACCGGGTCGTTCTTGATCGGGATCAGGGCCGACATGCCGCCCATCGCCGGGGCGCCGCGCTTGTGGCAGGCCTGCACCAGCGCCAGGGCGTAGGAGCGCATGAAGGGCACTTCCATGGTGATGGCGCTGCGCTGGGCGAGGCAGAAGTCCTTGTTCTTCTTGAACTTCTTGATGCACGAGAAGATGTAGTCCCAGCGACCGGCGTTGAGGCCGGCCGAGTGCTCGCGCAGTTCGTAGAGGATTTCTTCCATCTCGAAGGTGGCGAGGATGGTTTCGACCAGCACGGTAGCCTTAATGGTGCCTTGCGGCAGGCCGATGTGGTCCTGGGCCATGACGAAGATGTCGTTCCACAGACGGGCTTCGAGGTGGCTTTCCATCTTCGGCAGGTAGAAGAAGGGGCCGGCGCCGCGGGCGATCTGTTCCTTGGCGTTGTGGAAGAAGACGACGGCGAAGTCGAAGATGCCGCCGCCGACGCGCTGGCCGTCAACGAGCACGTGCTTTTCGTCGAGGTGCCAGCCGCGCGGACGGATCTGCAGGGTGGCGATCTTGTCGTTGAGCTTGTATTCCTTGCCGTTGTCGCCCTTGAACGAGAGTTCGCGGCGGATTGCCTTGTACAGGTTGATCTGGCCCTGGATCTGGTTGTCCCAATTCGGGGAATTCGAATCCTCGAAGTCGGTCATGTAGGAGTCAGCGCCCGAGTTGAAGGCATTGATGATCATCTTGGCTTCGACCGGGCCGGTGATTTCGACGCGACGGCAGTGCAGGGCCGGCGGCACCGGGGCGACCTTCCAGTCGCCGGCGCGGATGTGGGCGGTTTCCGGCAGGAAGTCGGGCATTTCACCGGCGTCGATGCGGGCCTGGCGGGCAACGCGGGCCTTGAGCAGTTCCTGGCGACGGGCTTCGCAGGCGCGATGCAGCTTGGCGACCAGTTCGAGGGCTTCGAAGGTCAGGATGGATTCGTAACCCGGCTTGATCGGGCCGGTGATTTGCACGCCTTGGGGCAGGTTGAGGCTCATGGAAACTCCTTGGTTAAGGTTGAAAATGAAAAATCGTTTAGCCGTGCAGCCCGCCGACGTAGGCCAGTACGTCGGAAAGCTGGCGGCCGTTGGCGGTCGGGGCGATGTCGAGGACTTCCTCGGGCTGCTTGTTGCGATTGACCCAGAAGGTCGTGAAGCCGAACCAGGTGGCGGCGCAGGCATCCCAGGCATTGGCCGAGACGAACAGGATCTCGTTTTTCGGCAATTGGAAGGCGTCGACCGCCAACTGGTAAACCTCGGGCGAGGTCTTGAATTTCTGCACGCTGTCGGCCGAAAGAATGTGGCTGAACAGGTGGTTCATGTCGTTGTACTTGACGGCGATGTCGAGCATCGAATGCGTGCCGTTCGACAGGATGGCGAGCGGAAAGCCCATCGCCTTGAGCGCTTCCAGTGTTGCCAGATTCTCCGGGAAGGGGCGCAGGCAGGCGTACTGGTTCATCAGGTGCTGGCGCTGCGTATCGTTCATCGCGATATCCAGGCGGCGCGCTGCGAATACCAGGGCATCGCGGGTGACCTCCCAGAAAGTCTTGAACTGGCCGCTCATGCTGCGCACGCGCGTGTATTCAATCTGTTTGAGCCGCCACTGCACGGTCAAGGCAGCGCCCTGACCGGGAAAATATTCCTCGGCCAGTGCTTCCATGCAATAGACGTCGAACAGCGTCGCGTAGGCGTCGAAGGCTATGGCTTTGATCGGAGAGGTGGCAGGTGAAGGCATCATGGACATGGAGTTTATTGTTACTAATAAGATAAGATAAGTGGCGAGTTAGGCGTTTATTCTTTTACTAAAAGTAATGAATCCATGGATACTTTCAAACAGATTTCGGCATTTGTAAACGTTTCGACGCGCGGCAGCCTGTCGGCGGCGGCGCGCAGCGAAAATGTCACGCCGGCCATCATCGGCCGCCGACTCGATGCGCTGGAAGCGCGGCTCGGCGTCAAACTGCTGATCCGCACGACGCGCAAGCTGACGCTGACCTTCGAGGGCCAGGCTTTTCTCGAGGATTGCCAGAAAGTCCTGAACGATCTGGCCAATGCCGAGGCGGCTGTTTCTCTGGGCAGTTTGCGGGCGAGCGGCCAGTTACGCGTGTCGGCCCCTTCCGGTTTCGGCCGCCGGCATGTCGCGCCGCTGGTCGGTGAATTCATGCAGGTCAATCCCGAGGTACGGGTCAATCTGAATCTCAGCGACCGCCTGGTCGACCTGCTTAACGAGAACATCGACTGCGCCATCCGCATCGGCGAATTAACCGATTCCAGCCTGATCAGCGTGCGCTTGGGCGAGATGCGGCGCATGGTGGTGGCCAGCCCGGCTTACCTGGTGGCGCATGGTGTGCCGCGCGAGCCGGCCGATCTGGCGCAGCACAACTGCCTGTCGCTCGGCCAGCAACGCGGCTGGATGTTCCGCAATCCGCAGGGCGGCGAAGTCGAAACCCTGAAGGTGAATGGCACTTTCGAATGCAACGACGGTGCGGTGCTGCACGAGTGGGCGCTGGCTGGCCAGGGTCTGGCCTGGCGTTCGCTGTGGGAGGTCGGGCAGGATCTCAAGGAAGGCCGGCTGACCTCCGTGCTCGACGCCTGGCAGGCGCCGCCGATGGGCATCTACGCGGTTTTTCCGCAGCGCCGTCATCTGCCGCTGCGCGTCCGGCTGTTCATCGATTTGCTCAAGGAAACCTACAGTCGGGCGAGTTACTGGGAGTTGCGCTGAGCCGTATTTGGCCTTGATTCTGGAAATATTCATGACATGCGATAATCGTATGTCATCGTTTGCTTGGCTCCGACAGCAAGCAGCTTTTCCAGCATTCCCGGGAGTTTTGAGTGATCAAGCTACTGTCGCGTTTCCTGCTCTTCATCATTGCCATTCTCATGCTGTGCGATAGCGGACTTCCTGCCCGGCAGGAGGATTTGCGTGTCGATCAGCACACCAGCCATGTCGAACACAATCATCAGCCGCATGGCAGATGGGCGGACACCAGTTACGAGCTGCATTTTGTCGGTGGCCACCTGTCATCGTGTTCCGTTGGTTATTCTGCCTACAACAGCCTCAAGGATGGTGATGTCGTCAATGTTCGTTCCACCCAGGTACTTGGCAAATGCATCGGGATCCGGCGCGGCAGCGAAACAATCGAGACCGGGAAATACTGGCGCTGGTTCGGATTGATCATCGGGCTCGTTTTTCTCGCCATGGCTTTCGGCTGGATCAAAAGCGACGATGAGGATGGTCGGCGCTATTCGTACTGAGGCAAGTGCGTTGCCACTGAAATGAAAAAGGCCGACACCTCGTGAGTGTCGGCCTTCGTTTGCCACCCGGTCGGGTGGCAATTCAAGCTTTGCGTTGCTTAGTGGAACTGTTCTTCTTCGGTCGAGCCGGTCAGCGCGGTGACGCTGGACTTGCCACCCTGGATGACGGTGGTGACTTCGTCGAAGTAACCGGTACCGACTTCCTGCTGGTGCGAGACGAAGGAATAGCCACGGTCGCGGGCCGCGAATTCCGGCTCCTGAACCTTCTCGACGTAGGCCGACATGCCGCGGGCGACGTAATCTTGTGCCAGATCGAACATGTTGTACCACATGGAGTGGATGCCAGCCAGGGTGATGAACTGGTACTTGTAGCCCATGGCGCCCAGTTCTTTCTGGAACTTGGCGATGGTGGCATCGTCCAGGTTCTTTTTCCAGTTGAAGGACGGCGAGCAGTTGTAAGCCAGCATCTTGCCCGGGAACTTGGCATGCACGGCGTCAGCAAAACGCTTGGCGTATTCCAGATCCGGCGTGCCGGTTTCACACCACACCAGGTCGGCGTATTCGGCGTAAGCAACGGCGCGGGAGATGGCCTGGTCCAGACCCTTCTTGGTCTTGTAGAAGCCTTCGGCAGTGCGCTCGCCGGTCAGGAACGGCTTGTCGTTTTCGTCGTAGTCGGAGGTCAGCAGGTCGGCAGCTTCGGCATCGGTACGGGCGATCACCAGGGTCGGCACGCCGCATACGTCGGCAGCCATACGGGCAGCGATCAGCTTCTGGATGGCTTCAGCGGTCGGAACCAGCACCTTGCCGCCCATGTGGCCGCACTTCTTGACGGAAGCCAGTTGGTCTTCCCAATGCACGCCGGCAGCGCCGGAGCGGATCATCGCCTTCATCAGTTCGAAGGCGTTCAGCACGCCGCCGAAACCGGCTTCAGCATCGGCCACGATCGGGGCGAAATGGTCGATGTAACCCTTGTCGCCCGGGTTGGCACCCTTGGACCACTGGATTTCGTCGGCGCGGGTGAAGGCGTTGTTGATGCGCTCGACAACCTTCGGCACGGAATCAACCGGGTACAGGGACTGGTCCGGGTACATGGCAGCGTATTCGTTGTTGTCAGCAGCAACTTGCCAGCCGGACAGGTAGATGGCCTTGATGCCGGCCTTGACCTGTTGCATGGCTTGGCCGCCGGTCAGGGCGCCCAGGCAGTTGACGTAGGGTTCGTTGTTGACCAGGTCCCACAGCTTTTCGGCACCACGGCGGGCCAGGGTGTATTCGACCTTGACCGAGCCGCGCAGGCGGACGACGTCAGCAGCGGAGTAGCCGCGCTTGATACCCTTCCAGCGGGGGTTGGTTGCCCAGTCTTTTTCCAGTTCGGCGATTTGCTGTTCGCGTGTGCTCATGTCTGTTCCTCGAAAGTTGGCTGTTGTTGGGTGACTCGATGTCGCTCGGAAGAGACTCCTGAAGCGCCGATCGATGGAAGAAGTATAGGATTTTTTTTGCGGGGCAGCAATAGTCTTATATAAGACATAAGACAATTTATTTTTTAATAAAAACAGTGTGTTGCAAACAATATTTCACGATACGAAACGTTGTTTGGTTTTGTGAAATGAAAACTTCCTGCAGTGCGGGTGTTTCTTCGGGCTGACGGGCGATAGCTTTAGATCGGCTGCGAACGGGGTAAAAAAAGGCGCCGGGAAGGCGCCTTGGCTTGCCCTGTCTCAGATCAGTGGTTTGCTGCTGACCAGCACGCCGTCGTCGTCGGCGTAAAGGTACTCGCCGGGCTTGAAGGTGACGCCGCCGAAGGTGACGGCGATATTGCGGTCGCCGGCGCCCTTCTTGATGCTCTTTTGCGGGTGGGTGTTGAGGGCGCGTACGCCGATGTCGATGCCGTTGATGTCGCCCGAGTCGCGGATGCAGCCGTAAACAACAATGCCTGCCCAGCCCTTGCTTTGGGCGAGGATGGCCAGTTGGTCGCCGACCAGCGCGCAGCGCAGCGAGCCGCCGCCGTCGATGACCAGGACCTTGCCCTGGCCATTTTCGGCAAAGGCTTCGCGAACCAGGGTGTTGTCCTCGAAAATCTTCAGGGTAACGATTTCGCCGGAAAAACTCGGCCGGCCGCCGTAGCACTGGAACATCGGGGCGACGACGCGCACGCTCTGGCCGAGTTCGGCTTCGAATTCATCGCACAGGTCGGGGGTTTTGAAACTCATTGTCATGTCTCCGGAAATAAAAAAGCCGTGCAATCTTGCACGGCTTTCGGGGTGTCTGGCAATGTTCAGACGACGGCTTCCGATTTTTCTTCGGCGAAATCGAGCTTGATCTTGCCATCCTTGTCGAGATCGACCTTGACGTGACCGCCGCTGGCCAGCTTGCCGAACAACAGTTCGTCGGCCAGGGCCGAGCGGATGGTGTCCTGGATCAGGCGCGACATCGGGCGGGCGCCCATCAGCGGGTCAAAGCCCTTTTCGGCGAGCATTTCCTTGACCCGTTCGGTGAAGTGGGCATCCACCTTCTTTTCGTGCAACTGTTCCTCGAGTTGCATGAGGAACTTGTCGACGACGCGCAGGATGACCTCGCGGTCGAGCGGCGCGAAGGAGATGGTGGCATCCAGGCGGTTGCGGAATTCCGGCGTGAATTGGCGCTTGATCTCGGCCATCTCGTCGCCGGTCTGCTTGGCGTTGGTGAAGCCCATGCTGGCTTTCTGCAGGTCGGCGGCGCCGGCATTGGTCGTCATGATGATGACGACGTTGCGGAAATCTGCCTTGCGACCGTTGTTGTCGGTCAGCGTGCCGTGATCCATGACTTGCAGCAGGATGTTGTAGATGTCCGGATGCGCCTTCTCGATTTCGTCGAGCAGCAGCACGCTGTAGGGCTTCTTGGTGATCGCCTCGGTCAGCAGGCCGCCCTGGTCGAAGCCGACATAACCCGGCGGCGCGCCGATCAGCCGCGAAACGGCGTGGCGTTCCATGTACTCGCTCATGTCGAAGCGTTGCAGCTCGATGCCCAGGCAGTAAGCCAGCTGCTTGGCGACTTCTGTCTTGCCGACGCCGGTCGGACCGCTGAACAGGAAGGAGCCGATCGGCTTGCCGGGATTGCCGAGGCCGGAACGGGCCATCTTGATGGCCTTGGCCAATGCGTCGATGGCCTTGTCCTGGCCAAAGACGACGGCCTTGAGGTCGCGGTCGAGGTTCTTAAGGGCGCCGCGGTCGTCGAGCGTGACATGTTGCGACGGGATGCGGGCGATCTTGGCAACGATTTCCTCGATGTCGGTCTTGTTGATGACCTTCTTCTGCTTCGACTTGGGCAGGATGCGTTGTGCCGCACCGGCTTCGTCGATGACGTCGATCGCCTTGTCCGGCAGGTGGCGGTCGGTGATGTAGCGGGCCGCCAGCTCGACGGCCGAGGTCAGCGCCGTGGCCGAATACTTGATGCCGTGGTGCGCCTCGAAACGAGCCTTGAGGCCCTTGAGGATCTCGATGGTTTCGGCCACTGACGGTTCATTGACATCGATTTTCTGGAAACGGCGGGACAGTGCGCCATCCTTCTCGAAAATGCCCCGGTATTCGGTGTAGGTCGTCGCGCCGATGCATTTCAGCTGGCCGGAGGAAAGCGCCGGCTTGAGCAGGTTGGAGGCGTCCAGCGTGCCGCCGGAAGCCGCGCCGGCCCCGATCAGGGTATGAATTTCGTCGATGAACAGGATGGCGTGCGGGTTCTCCTGCAGCGACTTGAGGACGCCCTTCAGGCGTTGCTCGAAATCGCCGCGGTACTTGGTGCCGGCCAGCAGCGAGCCCATGTCCAGAGAGTAAACATTGGCCTTGGCCAGGACTTCCGGCACGTCGCCTTCGACGACCTTGCGCGCCAGGCCTTCGGCAATTGCCGTCTTGCCGACGCCGGCTTCGCCGACCAGCAGCGGGTTGTTCTTGCGCCGCCGGCACAGGGTCTGGATGACGCGCTCGAGTTCCTTGTCGCGGCCGATCAGCGGGTCGATTTTGCCTTGCAGGGCGAGGGCGTTGAGGTTGATGGTGTATTGCTCGAGCGGTCCCGATTGCTCCTTTTCGCCTTCGGTCTCGACCTCGCCTTCGGCCGCTGCCTTCTGCTGCGGCACTTTGCTGATGCCGTGCGAAATGTAATTCACCACGTCGAGGCGGGTGATGCCCTGCTTCTGCAGGAAATACACGGCGTGCGAATCCTTCTCGCCGTAGATGGCGACCAGCACGTTGGCGCCATTGACTTCCTTCTTGCCGGAAGACTGGACATGCAGGATGGCGCGCTGGATGACGCGCTGGAAGCCGAGCGTCGGCTGCGTGTCGATATCGTCCTCACCGGAGACGGTCGGCGTGTGCTCGATGATGAAATTGGTCAGGTCCTTACGCAGCGCATCGGGCTTGGCGCCGCAGGAGTGCAGGGCTTCCGCCGCCGATGGGTTGTCAATCAGCGCGAGCAACAGGTGCTCGACGGTAATGAACTCGTGGCGTTTTTGACGCGCCTCGACGAAGGCCATATGCAGGCTGACTTCGAGTTCCTGGGCAATCATCAGTTTTCCTCCATGACGCAAGCAAGCGGGTGTTGGTGCTGGCGGGCAAATGCGCTGACTTGTTCCACCTTGGTGGCAGCAATGTCGCGCGGAAAGACTCCGCAGACACCGCGACCCTCGTTGTGAACTTTGAGCATGATTTGCGTCGCTTGTTCAGTATCCAGAGAAAAAAAACGTTGGAGAACGGTAATGACGAAATCCATCGGCGTGAAATCGTCGTTCAACAACATCACCTTGTACATTTTTGGCGGTTGCAGCTTGGCGCGTTGCGCCTCGAGTAGTCCGCCTTCCTGAATCTTGATAGCCATGCGTTCGATTCTAAACAGTTCGTCCCAATGTGCAACTGGCAAAGATGATCGGTTTCGGCCAATTGTGCCGCTAAATACAAGCAATTCCCTTGCCTGGTTTTTGCTGCGCTGCCGCATCGATACTTGTTGACGACATAATTCAACTGGCGTAGAAAGCAATCGTGTTTGGCTTCAAGCTGTATCGAGGTTGCTGCAATGCACCGGGTCACTGAGCGCAAACAGGGAGTCGGGGAGACCCGGAAATTCGTTCGTTTTTTGTATGAAAGTTGCAAACATGGCAATCGGTACTGTCAAGTGGTTCAATGATTCCAAGGGCTTCGGCTTTATCACTCCTGATGATGGCAGCGAAGACCTCTTCGCTCATTTCTCCGCCATCAACATGAATGGTTTCAAGACGCTCAAGGAAGGCCAAAAAGTTTCTTTCGACGTCGTGCAAGGCCCCAAGGGCAAGCAGGCTTCCAACATCCAGAGCACCTAAGCAACGGATCGCGGTAATCAGAAGCCCGTCTGATTTCAGACGGGCTTTTTCTTTGGTGCTTCTGTGCTTGGTTCTTCGCGAGCACTGCTTGATCCAGGTGCAGCGAAACGGGCGGGTGGGTCCGGTTTGCCCTGATTCGGTGCGTGGATCTGTCGGGTGTTTGTCAGGGATGCTGAGTTATCATCGCGCCATGGATTTTCGACGACGTTTCGCAGCCGGCCTGCTGGCCCTTTCGCTGATACTCCAGCCCTTGTCGGCCGATGAGCTGCCCGAGTTGGGCGACGTCGCCAGTGACGATCTGTCGCTGGCGACCGAGAAGAAGATCGGCCAGCAGATCATGCACCAGATCCGCTGGCGGGATGCCAGCTATCTCGATGATTCGGATGTCGAGTCCTATCTGAATCAACTGGGTGGACGGCTGGTGGCGGTCAGCAACGATCCGGGTCTGGGCTTCCAGTTCTTCCCGATCAATGATCCGAATATCAATGCCTTTGCCATGCCCGGCGGCTTCATCGGCGTGCATACCGGTTTGCTTCTGGCTGCGCAGAGCGAGTCGGAGCTGGCCGGGGTCATGGCGCACGAAATATCGCATGTCACGCAGCGCCATATTGCCCGGCAGGTCTTCCAGTCCAATAAGCTCAGCATTGCCTCGATGGTTGCCGTCGGATTGGCGCTGCTGGCGGCTCGTTCGAGCAGCCAGCTGGCTGGCGCCAGTATCGTGACCTCGCAGGCTGGCGCGGCTTCGGCACAACTGGCTTTCTCGCGGGATTTCGAGCGAGAGGCGGATCGCCAGGGTTTTGAAATCATGAGTCGCTCGGGTTTCGAGGTGCATGGCATGTCGGTTTTTTTCGAGCGCCTGCAAAAGGCGGTGCGCCTGTACGAAAACAACGCCATGGCCTATTTGCGCACCCATCCGCTGACCGGCGAGCGCCTGACCGACATGCAGAATCGCGAGCAGGCGCTGGCCTATCACCAGGTGGTGGATAGCGACGATTTCCTGCTCGTGCGGGCCAAGCTGCGCGCCATGCAGGGCCTTCCCCGCGAGGCGGTCAAGGATTTCGAAGGCCTGCTGCGCGACAAAAAATATGCTTCCGAAGCCGCTGCCCACTATGGTCTTGCTTATGCGTATTTCCTCGCCAAGGACTGGAATGCGGCCGAACGAGAGGTTCGCATTGCTCGCCAGCAGAAGATGTCGGCCGCCATGCTCGAACGGCTGTTCGCCGATATCCGGATTGCCCAGGGCGATGTCACTGGTGGTCTGGCCATCTACCGCGAGGCGATGGTGCGCTTTCCCATGAATCAGGGGCTGTTTTACGGTTATGGCGGCGCCTTGATTGCCGACCGGCGTTTCGATGAGGCGCTGCGTTTCGTCGATCTGCAGATGCAGAGCTATGCGCAGGATGTCCGGCTGTACAAGATGCGCGCCGAAAGTTATGCGGGTTTGGGGCGGCGCGCCCAGCAACATCGGGCACTGGCCGAAGTATCCGCCCTGCAGGGCGATAGCGCCGCCGCCGTTCAGCAGCTATTGCTGGCTCAGGCCGCCGGGGATGCCGATTTTTACGAACTTTCGGTCATCGAGGCCCGACTGCGCGAAATGAAGCAGCGGCAGCTTGATGAGCTCAAGGAAAAGCGCAATTAAGGGTAAAATCGCTCGTCCTATTTGCCGGCATATCAACCATGGAATTTGATCGCGACCTTGATGTTAAGGGGCTGAATTGCCCGTTGCCCATCCTGCGTACCAAGAAGGCGCTGGCCGAGATGGAGAGCGGCAAGATACTGCGTGTGCAGGCAACCGATCCCGGTTCGCTGAAGGATTTTCCGGCCTTCGCCAAGCAGACCGGTAACGATCTGCTGCTGCAGCGGGAAGAAGATCGTATCTTCGAATTTTTCCTGAAGCGCAAATAAGCCCTTCGTTCCACGCCTTTCTTGAAGACCGGCGGGCGCCCTCGGGCGAACCCGCCGCTTGGCTGTTCACCGAACCGATCGATTGCCTGACGGCGCATGATGCGGCCAGTCTGGCGACGCTGCTGCGGCGTTTGCAGGACGAAGCCGGCTGGGCTGTTCTGGCGCTTGATTACGAGCTCGGCTATCTCTACGAGCCGAAGGCGGCACCGCCTGACTGGCGAGCTTCCGCGGCCCATCCGCTGGTCCGTTGCTGGCGTTTTGCCGAGTCCCGGCGACTCGATGCTGCTGGCGCCGAGAACTGGCTGCAGGCTCAACTTGGCGATGGCGTGGCCGGGGTCGGTGATTTACAGCCGGCGCTTTCCGAGGCCAGCTACCAGGCGGCGCTTGAACGCATCCAGCACTACATTGCCGAGGGCGACTGTTATCAGGTCAATTACACGCTGCCGCTCGATTTTTCGTGGTTCGGCTCGCCGCTCGCGCTTTATGCGCGTTTGCGCCGGCAACAGCCGGTGCGTTATGGCGGTTTTGTCGGGGATGCGACGCAGGGAATTGTCAGCTTGTCGCCAGAACTCTTCCTTGAGCGCCAGGGGGCGCGGCTGACGACCCGGCCAATGAAGGGCACGGCGCCGCGCACTGTTGCTGCCGAAGTGTTGCAAACATCGGTCAAGGACCGGGCCGAGAATCTGATGATCGTCGATCTGCTGCGCAACGACCTCGGGCGGGTGGCCGAGAATGGCAGTGTCAGCGTCGACGGCCTGTTCGAGATCGAGGAATACCCGACGGTCTGGCAAATGGTGTCGACGGTGTCGGCCCGGGTGGGCCAGCGTAACCTGGGCGAAATTCTGGCAGCGTTGTTTCCCTGTGGCTCGATCACCGGCGCGCCGAAAATTCGCGCCATGCAGATCGCCGCCGAACTGGAGGCTGGCGAGCGCGGTCTATATACCGGGGCGCTCGGCTGGCTGGCACCGGACGGCGATTTCCGCCTCAATGTGGCGATCCGCACGCTGGAACTGGCCGCCGATGGCAGTGGCAAAATGGGTATCGGCAGTGGCATCGTCGCCGATTCGGAGTTGGCCGCCGAATGGCAGGAGTGCCTGCTCAAGGCGGGCTTCCTGCGCGACTGCGATCCAGGAATCAAGCTGATCGAAACCCTGCGCCGGGAAAATGGCAGCTATCCGATGTGGCCGGGACATTTGAGCCGCCTGCGCCGTTCGGCGCACTGGCTGGGCTTTCCGCTCGATGAACAACGGCTGTTCAGCAAGTTGGGCAGGCAGCCGACGACGGGCGTCTGGCGGGTGCGCCTGACCCTGGACAAGGCCGGGAATGTCGAGGTCCAGTCTTTTGCGCTGGACGCTACACCACCCGTTCTGCGCCAGGCGACGCTGGCCGAAGTCAGGATCGACTCGCGCGACCCGTTGCGCCAGCACAAAACGACTTCGCGCCGGCTCTACGACGAAGCCTTGCGCAAGCTGCCGGCCGATTCGCCGGTTTTTGACGTGATCTTTCTCAATGAACGCGGCGAAGTCGCCGAAGGGGCGCGCAGCAATGTCTTTGTCGAGCGGGATGGCGTTTTGCTGACGCCACCCTTGGCCAGTGGTGCCTTGCCCGGCGTCTTGCGGGCGCACCTGCTGGAAGAGGGAAAAGCGCAGGAGGCGGTGCTCTACCCGGCCGATCTGCAAGACGGCTTCCTGCTCGGCAACGCCCTGCGCGGGTTGATACCGGTGCGTTTGGGGGCGTAAGTCAAAGTCCACCGCAAAGGCGCGAAGGCGCCAAGGATGCGCAAAGAAAATCTAAAGGAAACCTCCAACGCAAAACCCGCCATTCAACGGGATTTTGCCTTCCTTTGCGTTCCCCCCGCGCCTTGGCGTCTCGGCGGTGGTGTTTTGTTGGTGTGGGCTTACCTGCGGAACTGGCGCAGGTAAATGGCGAGTAGCGAAACCAGCGCGGCGGCGATGCCGAAGTAGAAGGCCTTGGCGCTGACGTCCTGATACTCGACGAGGACCGGGCTGTCGTTCTCGACCTTGTAGCGAATGGTTGTCTGGAAATACCAGGACGAGGCCTTGGCTTCGATCAGGCCATTGACCTTCTTCCATTGCAGCCAGTTGCCCGTTTCCTGCACGTCGCCGGCTTCTCCCGGCAAATCCAGGCTCTTCCACTGCCCCTTGGCCTTGGCTTCAGCCAGCTGGCCGTAGGGAATGCCGCAGGTTTCATCCTGGCCGCAGACGGTAACGACACGGAATTCCGGCTTCCAGACGTCGGTCTTGTCCCAGGGCCAGGCGACGATGAAGCCGACCGTCCAGATCCAGACCAGGGCGCAGAAGATCATCAGCAGGAGGAAGGCTTTGGCGAAAAAGCCGCGTTTTTCTTGGGACATCGGTTTCCTTTACTTGCCCAGTTTTTCCAACTGGGACTTGAGTTTTTCCAGCGTCGCCGAGAAGTCGGCAACCCGCTGCTTTTCCTGATCGATCACCGCGGCTGGGGCTCGGGCGACAAAACCTTCGTTGCCGAGCTTGCCTAGGGCAATTGAAATCTGCTTTTCCAGTTTTTCGATTTCCTTGGCAATGCGCAGGCGTTCGGCGGCAACGTCGATTTCCACCTTGAGCATGAGGCGGATTTCGCCGACCACGGCAACCGGCGCCATGGCGTCGGCCGGCAGGTCGTCCACGATTTGTACCTCGGAGAGCTTACCCAGAGCTTGCAGGATGGCGGCGAACTCGGAAATTTCCGCACCGCCGCCGGCGACCAGCATGGGCATGCGCAGGGCGGGCGAGACATTCATCTCGCCGCGCAGGTTGCGGCAGGCGTAGGCCAGGGCCTTGAGGCGCTCAACCTTGGCTTCGGATGCCGGGTCGAGCTTGTACTCCTCGGCACGCGGGTAGGCGGCGAGCATGATCGAGTCGTGCGTCTTGCGTCCGGCGATCGGTGCCACCGTTTGCCAGAGTTCTTCGGTGATGAAGGGAATCAGCGGGTGAGCCAGGCGCAGCACGGCTTCCAGCGTGCGGATCAGGGTCCGGCGGGCGCCGCGTTGCTGCGCATCGTTGCCGGTCTGGACCTCGACCTTGGCGATTTCCAGGTACCAGTCGCAGAACTCGTCCCAGACGAACTTGTAGATGGCCTGGGCGATCAGGTCGAAACGGTAGTCGATGAAGTGGCGTTCGACTTCCATCTCGACGCGCTGCAACTGGCTGACGATCCAGCGGTCGGCGAAGCTGAATTCAAGTGGTGCATTGCCACCACAGGCCGGGCCGTTCTGCTGGTGTTCAAGGGCCAGGTCATGGCCTTCGACATTCATCAGCACGAAGCGCGTGGCGTTCCACAGCTTGTTGCAGAAATTGCGGTAGCCATCGCAGCGGCCGAGGTCGAACTTGATGTCGCGGCCCGGACTGGCCAGTGAGGCGAAGGTGAAGCGCAGGGCGTCGGTGCCGAAGGCGGCGATGCCTTCCGGGAATTCCTTCTTTGTCTTCTTGGCGATGCTCTCGGCCTGCTTCGGATTCATCAGGCCGGTCGTCCGTTTCTCGATCAGCGCCTCAAGGCCGATGCCGTCGATCAGGTCGATCGGGTCGAGCACATTGCCCTTCGACTTCGACATCTTCTGGCCTTCGCCGTCGCGGATCAGGCCATGCACATAAACGTGCTTGAACGGGATCTGGCCGGTGATCTGCTTGGTCATCATGACCATGCGGGCGACCCAGAAGAAAATGATGTCGAAGCCGGTGACCAGCACCGAGGAGGGTAGGTATTGCTTGAGCAGCGGATTGGCGGCGTCGATGGCCTCGTCGCCCGTCCAGTCCAGGGTCGAGAACGGCCACAGGGCGGAGGAGAACCAGGTGTCGAGGACGTCGTCGTCACGCTTGAGGGCGCCGGTGTAGCCTTGCTTGGCAGCTTCGGCACGGGCCTCGTCTTCGCTGTGGGCGACGAAAATCTCGCCGTTGTCGCCGTACCAGGCGGGAATCTGGTGACCCCACCAGAGTTGGCGGGAAATACACCAGTCCTGGATGTTGTTGAGCCACTGGTTGTAGGTATTGACCCAGTTTTCCGGGTAGAACTTGATTTCGCCGGAATGCACCACGTCGAGTGCCTTCTCGGTGATCGACTTGCCGTCGTCGCCCGGTTTGGACATGGCGACGAACCACTGGTCGGTGAGCATCGGCTCAATGACGACATTGGTCCGGTCGCCACGCGGCACTTTGAGTTTGTGCTTGTCGGTCTTTTCCAGGATGCCGAGGGCTTCGAGGTCGGCAACAACGGCCTTGCGGGCGTCGAAGCGATCGAGGCCACGATATTTTTCCGGGGCGTTCTCGTTGATCTTGGCGTCGAGCGTCAGGATGGAAATCATCGGCAGGCCGTGGCGCTGGCCAACGGCATAGTCGTTGAAGTCATGCGCCGGCGTGACCTTGACGCAGCCAGTACCGAATTCGAGATCGACGTAGGAATCGGCGATGATCGGGATTTCTCGGTCAGTCAGCGGCAACTTCACCAGTTTGCCGATCATGTGCTTGTAGCGTTCGTCTTCCGGATGGACCATGACGGCGGTGTCGCCAAGCATGGTTTCCGGCCGCGTCGTGGCGACCACCAGGCTATCGCTGCCATCGGCCAGCGGGTAGCGGATGTGCCACATGAAGCCGTCTTCTTCTTCCTGCACGACTTCAAGATCGGAGACGGCGGTATTGAGCTTCGGATCCCAGTTCACCAGGCGCTTGCCGCGGTAGATCAGGCCTTCATTGAACAGGCGGACGAAGGTTTCGGTAACGACCTTGTTGAGGCCGGCATCCATCGTGAAGCGCTCGCGCGTCCAGTCCGGGCTGGTGCCCATGCGGCGCATCTGCTTGGTGATGGTGTTGCCGGAGTATTCCTTCCATTCCCAGACCTTTTCCAGGAACTTCTCGCGGCCGAGGTCGTGGCGCGAAATACCCTGCGCATCGAGCTGGCGCTCGACGACGATCTGCGTCGCGATGCCGGCATGGTCGGTACCCGGCTGCCACAGCGTGTTGTGGCCGCGCATCCGGTAGTAGCGGGTCAGCGCGTCCATGATCGTCTGGTTGAAGCCATGGCCCATGTGCAGCGTGCCGGTGACGTTGGGCGGCGGCAGCTGGATGCAGAAATTGTCGGCCTTGTCGGCGTCTACGCCGGCAGCGAAGTAATTCCGGGTTTCCCACTCGGGATACCAGCGGCGTTCAATATCAGCAGGTTCAAAGGCTTTGGCGAGTTCCATGGCGGTGTCGGAAGAGCGGAAAACCGGCAATTATACCGGAGCGCCGCCCGCTTCCTCCGCCTGTCTCGGCGCCTGCCTCTGTGCCCGGACGGCTATGGGCACGCCCAGCTAGCGATTGTTTTGCTCGGCCAGAAAGTCGCGGACCGTGGCCTGGATAATTTTCGGCAGTTCGACGCTCAGGCGTTGTTCGACGCGGCGGGCCAGTTCGCGCACCAGAATTTCGCTGAGGTCGGTGTCGAGCCTGATGGTCGGCGAATCGGTGCTGGGCGCGCTGGCGGCTTCTTCGAAAATCGTTGGGAAGGCTTCATTGCTCAGCGGCAGGGGCGCTTCCGCATTCAGCAACAAGGGAATGCCGTCGTCGCCGATGGCCTCGGTCAGCGTCGGTACGTCATCGGCCGCGGCCTGGCCGTGCAGTCGGCGTTGCATCAGGGCATCGGCACGGGCAAGAATTGGGCTGGGCACGGAAATCCTTCGTCTAACGGTGGTTTGAGACTGCGTTCGCGCACTCTAAGGCAAATTTCCGGCCAAGGGAATTGATGGCGGGGTGAATTTCTTGCGCCTTAGCGCAGGAAGCGTCCTTCTTCCGCCATCAGCTTCTTGATCGCTTCGCTGGCCGGCATCGGGCGTTTTTCCTTGAGATCGCGCCAGGCATAGCCCGAACCGACGGCCAGTTTTTCGACGATGCTGCCGTCGATCCAATAGGCCGAGGTGACATAGGAGGAAATCACCGTGCCGGCCTTGTTGCCGTTCCGGAAGAGATTGCTGCCGGTCGAGTAATTTTCGGCCGGGCCCTTGCAGGCCAGTGCTTCCTCGATCAGGGTCGGGACGACGTCCTGGTGCGTGCTCAGCGTTTCCCGGATTTGCCCGGTTTTCTGGCCCGGGGCCTTGATGAGCAGTGGCGTCTGAGTCTGCCAGCGGCTGAAATTGCTGCCGTGGCCCCAGAAACCCTGGCCATTTTCGTTGAATTCCTCGGCATGGTCGCCGAGTACGACGATCCAGGTCTTGTCCCACAGGCCGTTCCGGCGCAGCTTGGCGAAAATCTGGCCGAGCAGGTGGTCTTCGTAATACAGGCTGTTGTGGTAGTCGTTGAGGATGGGCGTCGGGTCGGTGTGCTTGTTGAGCAGGTTCGAGCCTTCGTGCTCAGGGAGCGGGGTGAATTTCCTGAATTCGTCGGGGTACTCGTAGGCGAAATGCGAGGAGGTCAGGAACATGAAGTCGAAGTGCCGGCTGTTTTGCCGCGACTTGTCGTCGAGGCTGGCGACCAGTTGCTCGACCGTCGCCCGGTCGCTGTCGCGGAAATTGCCGCGATCGTTGAACTGGTGAACATTGGTCGCCGGGAGACCGGGGAAAAACAGAGCCTGCAGCGAGAAACGCGTCAGGTCGACCGAGGTGAAGATATTGGTCTGGTAGCCCAGGGTGTTCAGGGTTTGCGAGAAGGCGCTGGGATTGATCAGCGGATTGGCCCGGAAAGCATCGTAATAGCTGCCATGCAGGCCGAACATCAGGCTGAACAGACCGGGAACCGTGGCATTGCCGCCGGAGATGTGCTGCTTGAAATCCCACGACGTTTTGCGCAGCTCCGCCAGGTTGGGCATGATTTCCGGGGTCAGCGACTCGGCCTGCCAGCTCTCGAGCACGATGAACATGATGTTGGCCTGGTCGCCGGGGGCGCAGCCAGTCGGGGCGGCCAGCGGGTAATTGACGTGTTGTGACTGGCTGCCGCCAGCCAGGCCGCCCGTGCCCTCTTCGGCCGCAAAGATGCCCGGCAGCCAGTGGCTCAGTTGTTGTCCGACTTGGCGTGAGC
The DNA here is from genome assembly GCA_049294655.1 of Azonexus sp. Lineage (GTDB taxonomy): Bacteria > Pseudomonadota > Gammaproteobacteria > Burkholderiales > Rhodocyclaceae > Azonexus. Next base: position 117,531 of record JBAQDI010000015.1, on the reverse strand, counting down.
CGAGCGGGAAATACACCGGGAAATAGCTCGTGTATTGGGTGATTTCATTGCGTCGATAGGTGTCGGCCCAGGCGTGGATAGCCTGGTTGAGCAGGAAAAGGACCAGGGTCGCCGCCAGGGTCAGCGACGACAGCTTGGCCAGCCAGCGGCTGTTGCTGGCCGCCAGACGCGCCAGGAAGATGGCAATGCCGATGAGCAGCAGCACGGCGATGGCGCCACCGGCGATCATTTCGGTCGGGAGCCCGAGGCCCTGGAAGTCGACAAACAGGAACTGGAGCAGGAAAAGATTGATGTGAAACTTGTAGCCGTTGAAGACGATGGCATCGGCCACCAGGAAGATCAGCCACAGGCTGCCGAGAAAAGGTAATGGCCAGCCACGCGGCGGCAGCAGTTTGAGCGGGGCGAGGATAAGGCAGCCAATAAAGAGCAGCAGGGCATAGTAGGCGGGAAGGCTAGCCTTGTAGAACAGCGCTACGCCTCCTTCGGCCGGCGGCGAAGCGAGCAGGATCCAGATCAGGAAGGGCAGGCTCAGGACGAAAAGCAGGAAGGCGTAGCTTTTCGCCTGGGCAAAGATGGAGGGGCGTCCGATACCAGTCATGGCTGTGTGGGTGAGGCTGTGTCAAATGTGCGGGGCAAGGGCCGGCATGGCCGGCGCGAGGCCGCTATTCTAGCTGTCGCTGAGATCGAAGTAGCGGACTTCGTAGCCGCGTTCCTTGTAGAAGGCGACGCGTTCGCGTGCCGCGCTGCGGTCTGCCTCGTCCTGGCCAACGACTTCGATCAGGCTCTGGAAGCGCGAGAAACCCGGCGGGATGTCGCGGCTCAGGTTCATCAGGCGCTCGTCCTGCGGCAGGCTGTCGAGATTGTCGGCAATCAGGATCGGCGTCTCGCCGGCCAGCGGCGAATCCTTCTGGCAATGGGGCACGAAGCTCAGGGCCGGGTGGGTCCACAGCATGCGGTCGAGGCTGTCGGCGACGTGCTTGTCCGGGGCGAAGACCAGCATCGGCTTCTTTTTGGCATAGGCGCCGCCGAGCAGGGCGCAGGCGGCGGCGATACGGTCCGCCGCGCCGTGGTAGAAGAAAACCTGGGTCAATTGAGTTTGCCGGCGCGGGCGAGCAGGTAGTAGGCGAGCAGCGGCACGGGGCGGCCGGTGGCGCCCTTGTTGCTGCCCGATTTCCAGGCGGTGCCGGCGATGTCGAGATGGGCCCACTCGAATTTCTTGGCGAAACGCGACAGGAAGCAGGCGGCCGTCACCGAGCCGGCCAGTTTGCCGCCGATATTGGCCATGTCGGCAAACGGGCTTTTCAGTTGATCCTGATAGTCGTCCCACAACGGCATGTGCCAGGCCCGGTCATGGGCCTCGTCGCCGGCTTCGAGCAGGTCGCGGGCCAGGCCGTCGCGGTTGGCAAACAGGCCGGTGGCGACGTCGCCCAGGGCGACGACACAGGCGCCGGTTAGCGTTGCGACATCAATCACGGTATCCGGCTCGAAGCGTTCGGCGTAGGTCAGCGCGTCGCACAGGATCAGGCGGCCTTCGGCGTCGGTGTTGAGGATTTCGATGGTCTGGCCGGACAGCGAAGCGACGATGTCGCCGGGCCGTGTCGCGCTGCCACCGGGCATGTTCTCGGTGGCCGGGACGATGACCGTCAGGTTGATCGGCAGGGCCATGCGGGCGACGGCCTGCATGGTGCCGAGCACGCTTGCGGCGCCGCACATGTCGTATTTCATCTCGTCCATCTCGGCCGCCGGCTTCAGGGAAATACCGCCGGTGTCGAAGGTGACGCCCTTGCCGACAAGAATGATGGGCTTTTCGCTGGCCCGGCTGCCCTTGTAGCTGAGTACGATGAGCTTGGGCGGCTGGTGCGAGCCGCGGGCGACGGCAAGCAGCGAATGCATACCGAGTTTTTCCATGTCGGCCCGCTCGAGCACTTCGCAGTCGAGCTTGAATTCCTGGGCTATCGCCAGGGCCTGTTCGGCAAGATAGGTCGGGTGGCAGATGTTCGGCGGCAGGTTGCCGAGATTTTTGGCCAGCGCGACGCCTTCGGCAATCGCCTGGCCCTGGGCCAGCGCTTCTTCGGCCAGGCCCAGTTCGTTGCGCCGTTCGACGCCGAGCGTCAGCTTGCGCAGCGGCCGGCGGACATCGTCCTTCTTGCTCTTGAACTGGTCGAACTTGTAGGTGGCATCGAGCGCGACGATGGCAGTCTGGCGGACGCGCCAGGCGACGCTGCGCTTCTTGACCGGCAATTCGGTGATGAAAATGGTGGCATCAAAGGCCCCTGTTTCGTTCAGGGTTTTGACGGCGGTACGGATGGCGCCGGAAAATTCCTTTTCGCGGAAATCCTTTTCCTTGCCCAAGCCGACCAGCAGGATGCGGTCGCTCAGCGTGCCGGGAACATTGTGCAAGAGCAGCGTGGTGCCGGATTTTCCTTCCATGTCGCCACGCCGGACGATGTCGGAAATGTAGCCATTGGCGGCTTTGTCCAGCAGTTCGGCCGGGAGTGTGAGTTTTCTCGGTTCGAAGACGCCGACGACGACGCAGGCGCTACGTTGCTTTTCCGGGCTACCGCTTTTTATGCTAAATTCCACAGGCTGCTCCTGTTCAGGGAAATATCAGTATTCGAGGGATTATCCTCGTATTTTTTTGGTTTCGTCAAAGCATGATATTCGAGCGCGCCGTCCGACGTGAATTCGCTCAGGCAGCTGCCGGCATCAGTGTCGCACTGGTGGCGATCCTGGCCTCCATAATGTTGATTCGTCTGCTCAAGGAAGCAGTCGGCGGACGCATTGCGCCAGAAGCGGTCGCCTCCCTGCTCGGTTTCTCCATCTTGAGTTTTATGCCGCTGTTGCTGACGCTGATGCTTTTTGTCGCGATTTTGCTCAGTTTGACACGCGCCTACCGCGATTCCGAAATGGTCGTCTGGTTGTCCTGCGGCCTGCCGCTGACCGCCTGGGTGCGGCCGGTGCTGAAGTTTTCGCTGCCCGTCGTGCTGGCCATCTTCATTCTTTCCGGCTTTCTCTCGCCGTGGGCCAATTTCAGCACGGCTGACTACAAGCAGCGCCTGTCGGCGCGCAGCGATGTTTCCCAGGTTTCTCCCGGCGCCTTTCGCGAGGCCAAGCGCGGCAAGCGGGTTTTCTTCGTCGAGGCGCTGGCCGACGACGCCAGCCGGGTCGGCAATGTCTTCGTCGCCTCGGTCCAGGATGGCAAGCTGGGTGTCGTGATGTCGGATACCGGCTACCAGGAGTTTGCCGAGAACGGCGACCGTTTTGTCGTCCTTGAGCATGGCCGGCGCTACGAAGTCGAGCCCGGCTCGCCGGCCTTCAAGGTCATGGAATTCGAGCGCTATAAAGTGCGCACCGAAGACAGCGTCGCCAAGCCGACCGAGCGCGTCCCGAACCGTCTGCCGATTACCGAATTGATCCTCGAAGACAGCAATCAGGCGCGGGGCGATCTGCTGTGGCGCATCGGCGTGCCGATCTCGGCGCTGATCCTGGCGCTGCTCGCCATTCCGCTTTCCTACGTCAATCCGCGCGCCGGACGTTCGGCCAACATGCTGATTGCCATCCTGATCTACGCCATCTACAGCAACATGCTCTCGGTCAGCCAAGCCTGGGTGGCCCAGGGCAAGCTTTCGTTCTGGATTGGCGTCTGGGCCGTGCATGTCATGATGCTGTTGCCGCTGCTGTTGCTCTTTTACCGGCGGACCGCCGTGCGCTTCCCCTGGCAGAGGAGCGCCAACTGATGTTCAAGTTGCAGTTGTACCAGCGCTACCTGATGCGCGAGACCCTGGCCGCTATTGCCCTTGTCCTGGTGGCTTTCCTGGCGCTCTTTGCCTTCTTTGACCTGATCAACGAGCTGCGCAGTGTCGGCAATCATGGTTACCAGTTGCAGCATGCGCTCATTTTCGTCGCCCTGAGCCTGCCCGGCCTGGTTTATGAGCTGATTCCCATTGCAGCGCTGATCGGTACCTTGTACGCCCTGACCACCCTGGCGCGACATTCGGAAATCACCGTCTTGCGGGCCTCCGGGTTGGCGACGCAGGATCTGCTGCTGACCCTGTTCCGGGTCGCCGGCCTGCTGGCACTGGTGACTTTCCTGGTTGGCGAGGGCCTGGTGCCCTTCTCCGAGCGCATGGCCCAGGAAATGCGGGCCCGCGCCATGAGCCGGGTGATTGCCCAGCAGGGTTTCGAGAGTGGGCTGTGGATCAAGGATGGGCGCAGTTTCATCAATATCCGCCAGGCCATGCCGGATGCCAGTCTGCATGGCGTGCGCATCTACAAGTTCAATGACGATAGTGCCCTGGAGTCGGTGACCGATGCCGAGGACGCGACTTTTGTGCCGCCCGGTTACTGGCTGCTCAAGGGCGTCGTGCGCACGGTGCTGGAAGGCGAAACCTCGCGGGTCGAGCGTGAGGCGAGCAGCGAATGGACCTCGGCGGTCAATCCGGAACTATTGTCGGTGCTGATGGTGGCGCCCGAGCGCATGTCGCTGCTCGGGCTGGTCAATTACACGCAGCATCTGGTCGATAACCACCAGAAGACCGAGCGCTACGAAGTGGCGATCTGGAAAAAGCTGTTCTATCCGCTGGCGGCGCTGGTCATGGTGGCGCTGGCGCTGCCTTTCGGCTACTCCCACAACCGCGTTGGCGGCGGCAGCCTGAAAATGTTTGCCGGCGTGATGCTGGGCATCCTGTTCTACGCCCTGAACGGCCTCTTTTCCAACCTCGGCGTAATCAACTCCTGGCCACCCTTTGCCAGCGCTACCGTGCCGTCAGCCCTGTTTCTGCTGACGGCATTCGGGATGTTGTGGTGGGTGGAGCGCCGCTGATCAGGTGCTGGCTGTAACGATGCGCGAGCCGGCGATGCGGTCGTGCAGGAATTGCTTGTCCCGGTCAAGCATCGCCCACAGGATGCCGATCCCGAACAGGCCGTAGCTCAGCCAGGCAGCGCAATAGCGCAGCACGGCCTGGAGCGGGCGCAGGCGGCTGCCGTCGGGATTGACCAGGCGCAGCTTCCAGGTCTTCATCGGCAGCGTCTGGCCGCCATTGAGCCAGAACCAGACGAAATACAGCATCAGCAGCAGCCAGATGTGCAGCATCAGCAGGCGGCCGCTCATCTGCAGGCCAAAGGCGTAGAACACCGACTGCGGAATCAGGAAGCCGATCAGCAGTACGGAAAAAATGACCAGTCCCTCGTAAAGCAGGCAGGTCAGGCGGCGGCCGAGGCCGGGCGTCTCGGCGGCCATCAGCGTTTACCTGCTTCGGTGCTGGCGTCCGGTGCGACGGTGGCTTCGGCTGGCGGGCCAGGCAGATTTGTTTCGGGAGGGGGAGGGGTGAGCAATTTGGCTGACTTTCCGCTACTGCGTATGCGTTGTTTTTCTTCAGGTGGCAAATTGGAATAAGCCTCCCATTTTTGCCGGACGGCAGCTTTCTGGTCGGCCGGCAGTTGCTTGAAATCCTTGTAGGAGTTGCGTACCCGGGCGCGCTGCGCCGGGGTCAGGGCAGCCCAGTCGCGCATGCGCACCTGGACCCGGCCCTGTTCGGCCGGCGTCAGGTTCGGGTAGCGTTCGGCAATGCCCAGCCATTTCTTGCGGCGAATATTCTCCATCTCGTCCCAGTTGCCGGCCAGCGGCGCCAGGATGTTCTTCTGTTGCTGGTCGAGCTGGCTCCAGGTCGCTTGGGGCGGCGTGCCGATGAGCACGCCGGTCGGCGTTTCTGCCGAGAGTGGGCCGGCCAGGGCGAGGCAGAGGATTACTCCGCCGGCGAATTGTCTTTTAGCCATTCGAAGAAGTCGTTGTCCAAAAAAGCTTCGGGGGGCAGGTCGTCGGTCAGCAGGGCGCTGTCCACTTCCTCGATATCGCTGCTGTACTGCATGCTTTGCCAGTAGAAGGACAGCCACATGCCAAGCAGCAACGCGGCGATGGCGAGCAGCTGCTTGAAGTAGGGAATGGGCCCGTGCTGGCCAAAGTTGCCCGTGCCGCCGGCTATCACCAGTTCGCTGGCCGACTGTTTCTGGCGCGCCAGGGCGAGGTGGCGGGCGGCTTCCAGGCGCCGGGAGGCGGCCGGAGAAATGTCAGCCAGTCCATGATTCAGCGCTTGCCGGATGCGCCCGCCGTAGCGTGCTTCGTTCATAGTTTGATCCCCTTGGCTGAGAGGGCGGTGGCCAGCGCGTGGGTGGCGCGCGAGCAATGGGTTTTCACACTACCTTCCGAGCAGCCCATTGCTGCCGCGGTTTCGGCGACGTCCATATCTTCCCAGTAACGCATGAGGAAGGCTTCGCGCTGACGGGTTGGCAGTTTCTTGATTTCGTCGTCGATGGCGTTCAGCGTCTGCGCCTGCAGCAGCTTGCTTTCCGGGGTGCGTGGGCCGGCGTCGTCCTCGTCGGCGGCCAGGGTTTCCAGCGGGTCGTGGTCATCGTCATCGTCCGATGAGAAGGCCGAGAGCAGTGTCGTCCACATCGAGCGCACCTTGCTGCGCCGGTAATAGTCGCGAATGGTGTTCTGGGTGATGCGCTGGAAGAGCATCGGGAACTCTTCGGCCGGGCGGTCGCCGTATTTCTCGGCGAGCTTGAGCATGCTGTCCTGGACGATATCCAGTGCCGCTTCTTCGTCGTGCACGGCAAACATCGCCTGTTTGAAGGCGCGACGTTCGACGGATTCGAGAAAATTCGATAATTCGAGGGAGGATGCCAGGGTAGTCTCTTCAGGGTAAAAGCCTTGAGCATTATATGGTTATGCGGGCAAACCTTGACCGAACTGGGACGGTCGATTAAGGTTACGCCCTTTAGGCAACAGCTTTTTGGGCTCAAGAATGATGATCAGCGGTGCGGAAATTGTAATCAGGTGCCTGCAGGAAGAAAAGGTCGATTGTGTGTTCGGTTATCCCGGTGGATCCGTTCTGCATATTTATGATGCCCTTTTCAAGCAGGATCAGGTCAAGCATATCCTGGTGCGCCACGAACAGGCCGCTGTGCATGCGGCCGATGCCTATTCGCGTTCGTCGCAGAAGATCGGCGTCGCGCTGGTCACTTCCGGCCCTGGTGTGACCAACACCGTGACCGGCATTGCCACGGCCTACATGGATTCGATCCCGATGGTTGTGCTGTGCGGCCAGGTGCCGACCCAGTACATCGGTCAGGATGCCTTCCAGGAGTGCGACACGGTCGGCATCACGCGGCCCTGCGTCAAGCACAACTTCCTGGTCAAGGACGTCAAGGATCTGGCGATCACCATCAAGAAGGCCTTCCATATCGCCTCCACCGGCCGCCCCGGCCCGGTCGTCGTCGATATCCCGAAGGACATCACGGCCCAGCTCGCTGAATTCGATTATCCCAAGACCATCCAGATGCGTTCGTACAACCCGGTGGTCAAGGGGCATCTCGGACAGATCAAGAAGGCCGTGCAACTGCTGCAGGAAGCCAAGCGTCCGATCATCTACGCCGGTGGTGGCGTGATCCTTTCCGATGCCGCCCAGAAGCTCACCGAGCTGGCCAGGAAGCTGAATTTCCCGGTCACCAACACGCTGATGGGCCTCGGCGGCTTTCCGGCCACCGACCGTCAGTCGGTCGGCATGCTCGGCATGCACGGCACCTTCGAAGCCAATAACGCGATGCACTACGCCGACGTGATCCTGGCTGTCGGTGCCCGCTTCGACGACCGCGTGATCGGCAATCCCGAGCACTTCAGCGAAGAAAAACGGCGCGTCATCCATATCGATATCGATCCGTCGTCGATCTCCAAACGCGTCAAGGTCGATGTGCCGATCGTCGGCAATGTTGCCGACGTGCTCGACGAGATCCTCAAACTCATGGACGGCAATTTCAAGACCGATCCGGAACTTGCCCTGTGGTGGAAGCAGATCGACGAATGGCGTGGCCGCGACTCGCTGCGCTATCGCCAGAGCGAGCACATCATGCCGCAGTTCGTCATCGAGAAGCTCTACGAAGTGACCGGCGGCGACGCCTTCGTCACCTCCGATGTCGGCCAGCACCAGATGTTTGCCGCGCAGTACTACAAGTTCGACAAGCCGCGGCGCTGGATCAATTCCGGTGGTCTGGGTACGATGGGCGTCGGCCTGCCGTACGGCATGGGCGTCCTGATGGCCAATCCCGATGCGCAGGTCGCCTGCGTCACCGGCGAAGGCTCGATCCAGATGTGTATCCAGGAAATGTCGACCTGCAAGCAGTACGGCCTGCCGATCAAGATCATCAACCTGAACAACGGCATGCTCGGCATGGTCCGCCAGTGGCAGGAAATGTTCTATTCCAAGCGCTACTCGCAGTCCTACGTCACTTCGCTGCCCGATTTCGTCAAGCTGGCTGAAGCCTACGGTCACGTCGGCATGAAGATCGAGCGTCCGGAAGATGTCGAGCCGGCACTGCGCAAGGCCTTCACGGAACACAAGAATGATCTGGTCTTCATGGACTTCATCATCGATCCGCGCGCCAACGTCTTCCCGATGGTGGCGGCTGGCAAGGGCCTGACTGAAATGATCCTCGCTGAAGATCTGTGAGCGGGGGAGGAAAAGAAAAAATGCGTCATATCATTTCCATCCTGATCGAAAACGAATCGGGTGCACTATCCCGCGTCGCCGGATTGTTCTCGGCCCGCGGCTACAATATTGAAACGCTGACCGTGGCACCGACGGAAGATCCCTCGCTGTCGCGGATGACCATCCTGACCTGGGGTTCCGACGAGGTACTCGAACAGATCACCAAGCAGCTCAACAAGCTGGTTGATGTCGTCAAGGTGGTTGATCTCTCCGAAGCCGCCCATGTCGAGCGCGAACTGATGCTGATCAAGGTTCGCGCCACCGGCAAGGATCGCGAAGAGATGAAGCGGATGGCCGATATTTTCCGTGGCCGAATTATCGACGTCACGGAGTCGACCTACGTTATCGAGTTGACCGGCGCCAGCTCCAAGCTCGATTCCTTCATCGCCGCGCTCGATGCCGGCCTGATTCTCGAAACCGTCCGTACCGGTGTCTGTGGCATCGGTCGCGGCGATCGCATTCTCAAAGTCTGATTACTGTTTAAAAAGAGGATTTCATGAAAGTTTATTACGACAAGGACGCCGACCTCTCCCTGATCAAGGGCAAGAAGGTCACCATCGTTGGTTACGGTTCGCAAGGCCACGCCCACGCCCAGAATCTCAAGGATTCCGGCGTCAAGGTCACGGTTGGCCTGCGCAAGGATGGCGCTTCCTGGAAGAAGGCCGAAGCGGCCGGTCTGAAGGTCGAAGAAATCGCCAAGGCCGTCAAGGGCGCCGACGTCGTCATGATGCTGCTGCCGGATGAGAACATTCCGCAGGTGTACAACGAGGAAGTCGCCCCGAACCTGAAGAAGGGTGCTGCCCTGGCTTTCGCGCACGGCTTCAACGTGCATTACAACCAGGTCGTGCCGCGCGCCGACGTGGACGTCATCATGGTTGCTCCGAAGGGCCCCGGCCACACCGTGCGTTCCGAGTACCTCAAGGGTGGCGGCGTGCCGTCCCTGATCGCCGTGTATCAGGACGTCACCAAGAAGGCCAAGGACATCGCCCTGTCCTATGCTGCTGCCAACGGCGGCACCAAGGGTGGCGTCATTGAAACCAACTTCCGCGAAGAAACCGAAACCGACCTGTTCGGCGAACAGGCTGTTCTGTGCGGCGGTGCCGTCGAACTGGTCAAGATGGGTTTCGAAACCCTGACCGAAGCCGGCTACGCGCCGGAAATGGCCTATTTCGAGTGCCTGCACGAACTCAAGCTGATCGTCGACCTGATGTACGAAGGCGGCATCGCCAACATGAACTACTCGATCTCCAACAATGCGGAGTATGGCGAGTACGTGACCGGCACTGAAGTCATCAACGACAAGTCCCGCGAAGCCATGCGCAATGCCCTGAAGCGCATCCAGACCGGTGAATACGCCAAGATGTTCATCCTCGAAGGCAAGACCAACTACCCGGCCATGACGGCTCGCCGTCGTCTGAACGCCGTGCATCCGATCGAAACGGTCGGTGGTCAGCTGCGCGAAATGATGCCGTGGATTCGCAAGAACAAGCTGGTTGACCAAAGCAAGAACTAAGAACTTGGTCGCCGGCTCGATGGGGAACGTCGTGCCGTGGGATGCGTCCTGCGGTATTGCCTGACCCTGTCGCCGATCTGGGCGGTGTAGATATCTGCACCGCCCTTTCCATTTGAGGATTATTGACATCGCAGGATGTATCCTTGAGCCCTCCAGTTGGAATTCAAAATCGCGATGACCGAACTCAAACCCCGCAAGACCCTGTTCAACCCCGAACTCAAGCGGCGCGGCATTTACGTGCTGCCCAACCTGTTTACGACGGCGGCCCTGTTTGCTGGCTTCTTCGCCATCGTCATGGCCATGCAGGGCGATTTCGAGCGGGCGGCGATGGCCATTTTCATCGCCATGGTGCTCGATGGTCTGGATGGCCGCGTGGCGCGTCTGACCCATACCCAGTCGGCTTTTGGTGCCGAATACGATTCGCTGTCCGACATGGTCAGCTTCGGTGCGGCACCGGCGCTGGTGATGTATGAATGGGCGCTGCACGACATGGGGCGCCTCGGCTGGATCGCTGCCTTCATTTACTGCGCCGGCGCCGCCTTGCGTCTGGCCCGTTTCAACACGACGCTGGAAGTCATGGACAAGCGCTTCTTTCAGGGCCTGCCGTCACCGGCTGCCGCTGCGCTGGTCGCCGGCCTGGTCTGGGTGATGATCGTTTCCGGGGTGTCTGGGGCCGACGTCCGCTGGCTGGCCTGTATCCTGACCATCGTCGCCGGTGTGACCATGGTTTCCAATATTCGTTATTACAGTTTCAAGGACATCAACCTCAAGAAGAGCGTGCCTTTCTTCGTGATTGCCGGGATTGCGCTGGGTTTTGCGCTGGTCGCCTACAGTCCGGAAATCGCCCTGTTCGGCTTCTTCGTCGTTTATTGTCTGTCCGGCTATGTGCTGGCCACCATCGGCCTGTTCAAGCGCAAGGCCCTGTGAGACTCCGGAGCAACACATGAAACAGCATCTCGTTATTTTTGATACCACCTTGCGCGACGGTGAGCAGAGTCCTGGCGCCTCGATGACCAAGGAAGAAAAGATCCGCGTCGCCCGCCAACTCGAAAAAATGCGCGTCGACGTCATCGAGGCCGGTTTTGCCGCCGCTTCGCCGGGCGATTTCGAGGCCATCCAGGCGATTGCCCAGACCATCAAGGAATCGACCGTCTGTTCGCTGGCCCGTGCCAACGAGAACGACATCCGCCGGGCTGGCGAGGCGATCAAGCCGGCCAAATCCGGGCGTATTCACACCTTCATCGCGACTTCGCCCATCCACATGGAAAAGAAGCTGCGCATGACGCCCGACCAAGTCGTCGAACAGGCCGTCAAGGCCATCGGCTGGGCCAAGGAATACACCGACGATATCGAGTTTTCGGCCGAAGATGCCGGGCGCTCGGAACTCGATTTCCTGGTCCGTATCTGCGATGCCGTGATCAAGGCCGGGGCGACCACGATCAACGTGCCGGACACCGTCGGCTACAACATTCCCGAGCAATACGCCGATACCATTCGGCAACTCATCGCGCGCGTGCCGAATGCCGACCAGGTGGTGTGGTCGGTGCATTGCCACAACGACCTCGGGCTGGCCGTCGCCAATTCGCTGGCTGCCGTGCTGGCCGGGGCGCGCCAGGTTGAATGCACGATCAATGGGCTTGGCGAACGGGCCGGTAACGCCTCGCTCGAAGAAGTGGTCATGGCGGTGCGCACGCGGGCCGATGTCTTCCCGGTCGAAACCCGTATCGAGACGACGCAGATCGTGCCGGCCTCGAAGCTGGTTTCGCAGATCACCGGCTACCCGGTGCAGCCGAACAAGGCCGTGGTCGGCGCCAATGCCTTTGCGCACGAGTCCGGTATTCACCAGGACGGCGTGCTGAAGCACCGCGAAACCTATGAAATCATGCGTGCCGAAGATGTCGGCTGGTCACAGAACAAGCTGGTGCTCGGCAAGCATTCCGGGCGCAATGCCTTCAAATCCCGCCTGCAGCAGCTGGGTATCGAGCTCGACAGCGACGAGGTGCTGAACGCCGCCTTCGCCCGCTTCAAGGAACTGGCCGACAAGAAGCACGAAATTTTCGACGAAGACCTGCATGCCATCGTCTCGGAAGAGGTTGTGACGCCCGAGCAGGAGCATTACAAGCTGGTCTATTCGCACGTCTGCTCGGAAACCGGTGAAATGCCCTTCGCCAGGGTCATCCTCAATGTCGGCGGGGTCGAGCACAAGGGTGAAGCAGCCGGCGGCGGGCCGGTCGATGCCACCTTCAAGGCCATCGAAAGCATTGCCGCCAGTGGTGCCGAGTTGCTGCTCTACTCGGTCAATGCCATCACTACCGGGACCGATGCGCAGGGTGAAGTCACGACGCGTCTGGCCAAGGGGGGCCGCATCGTCAATGGTAGCGGGGCGGATACCGACATTGTCATTGCTTCGGCCCGTTCTTACCTGAACGCGTTGAGCAAGCTGCATTCAACCCTGGACAAGGTCAGGGCGCAAGGCGAAATCTGAGCCGGGTAGTCCTCCCGAAAGGTCGTCTCAGCTTGGCTGGGCGGCCTTTTCTTCTTTTGGGGCCCGGGTGCTGCGGATGTAGAGGATGGCGGCAACAAACAGGCTGGTGGCGAGGAGGGTTTCGCCCGCGGCCAGCCATTGTGACAGTCCGTGGTCGCTGCTTGCCCGGACCAGGCCTTCCATGAGATAGAACTGGACGAACAGGGACACCCACTTGTAGGTGTAGCGCTTGCCGCGCAGGATGCCGAACAGGGCGACCAGCGGGAACAAGCCCTTGAGGATCAGCCAGGAGCCACCGGGGCGCAGCGGGGCCAGTGCGCCCTCCCAGGCCAGGCAGAGAAAAATCAGGGCGATCAGGCTGCCGCTGGCAATCAGTTGGTAGTGTTTGGCGTTCACGTGGCGTTCAGTTTCAGGACGAGATTGGCCAGTCGTTTGCCCTGGGCATAAGCGAGCTGGTTTTCTGTTGTGGAGAGTTGCGCGTCGCCGTCACTGCCGGCGACGTGGCTGGGGCCGTAAGGGGTGCCCCCGGCGGTTGTGCCGGCCAGTCCGGGTTCAGTAAAGGGTAGTCCCATGAGCAACATGCCGTGGTGCAGCAGGGGCAACATCATGGAAAGCAGGGTGGCTTCGTTGCCGCCGTGCTGGCTGGCGCTGGAAGTGAAGACGCAGCCCGGCTTGCCGGCCAGGCTGCCGTTTTGCCAGACGGCACTGGTGTCATCCCAGAAATATTTCATCGGGGCGGCCATGTTGCCGAAGCGGACCGGGCTGCCCAGTGCCAGGCCGGCGCATTCCTCGAGATCAGCCAGTTCCACGTAGGGGGCGCCGCAGTCGGGGATGGTGGTCGCACTGGCTTCACAGACCGTAGAGACGCGAGGGACGGTACGCAGGCGCGCCCGGATGCCGTGCACCGATTCAATGCCGCGCGCAATGCGCTCGGCAAGGGCGCGCACCGAGCCGCGGTGGCTGTAATAGAGGACGAGAATCTCAGGCATGGTCGGCTATTATACGGCCCATGCAATCGCACTCCCGTTATCGCCGCAAACGCCCGCAGGCTGCTGTGCGTGCCATCGGCATTTTTCAGCGCTTTCGCAGTGAGCACATGCTGCAAACCAGTTCGGCACTGGCCTTCACCACCTTGCTGGCGCTGGTGCCGTTTGTTGCCGTCGTCCTGGCGGTTGCCGAGGCCGTGCCTTATCTCGATCTGCTGCTCAGTCGCCTCGATCTGCTGATACAGGGCGCTTTACTGCCGCAAGCGGCAGCCGGGACCATTGCCGGGAATATCGGCCGTTTCTCGCACAAGGCGCAGCATCTGACCTTTGCCGGTATCGCCATGCTCGCAGTGACGGCCTTCATGCTGATGAATACCATTGAGCGGGCGCTCAACCACCTGTGGCAGGTTGAGCCGCGCCCCCTGCTGGCGCGCCTGCGCCTCTATGCGTTTGCCATGGCAGTCTGGCCGTTTGCGCTGGGTGCCGTGGCTGGCGCCATGTCCTTTGCCGTGAGTTCCTCGCTCGGCTTGTTCGACGAGCCGGTGTGGTTTCGCCGGATACTGCTCAAGGGCGTATCGATCACCATGCTCGGGCTGTTTTTTACCTTCATCTACCATGCCGTACCGAATGTCGAGGTGCCGCGCCGGGCAGCGTTGCTCGGCGGGCTATTTGCGACCCTGGCCTTTTCGGCCATGCAGAAGGTCTTCGAACTTTATCTGGGTAGCTCGGCCATGCTGAAAAGCGTTTATGGGGCGTTTGCCGTTTTCCCGGTATTTCTGGTCTGGTTGCACCTGTCCTGGGCGGTGGTGCTGCTCGGCGGCCTGTTTGCCGCTAATCTGACTCGGCCGCCTCGACGCTGAAAACCTCGATCCGGCTGGTTTGCTCGTCGAGGCTGGTGGCCTGCATTTCACGAATTTCCAGATTGCCCTTTTCGACCATGACTACGATCTTGAGTTTGTCGTCCTTGATCGTTCCCGTTTGTACGATCAGCGCCTGCTGCGGGCGCAGCGGCGGCGCTTCCGGCAGGATCAGGGCGGAAATGCTCCGCGCCTCGCGCGAGCCGGGCTGGATGATCTGTGCTGCGGTGGCGTGCGAGGCGAGCAGCTGCAGGCCGAGCTCAATATGTTCGGGGTTTTCCGAAACCGCCCAGCGCACGATGCAGATATGCCAGACCGGATTGTTTTCGGCCCGCTCCCCGGTCGGCTGGATGGCGGCGATATCGCCGACGCGCAGGCGGTGGGTGTGGCCGCTCATGTGCATCAGGGCGTAACCATCCGGGCTTTCGTTGATGACCATCCATTCGCTGAATTCGGCCTCGCTGCCCGGCGTCTTGAGCAGGCGCCAGAGATTGTTGAAACCGGCGCACAGGTGGGTGCGGTAGGATTGCCGGCGGCGCGGAAATTTCCGCTTGCCGGGTTGCCCCCACAGGGCTTCGAGGCGGCGCAGTACGCTTTTGCCAGAGCGGTTGTCGGCCAGGGCAGGGAGTCCGATGCTGCTCGCCGCAATGCCCTGATTGAGCAGCGTCAGGTCTTCACGGATCTTGCGGGCAATGGCATCGCAGGAAAAATACAGGACCTGCGTGTCGGCAGACGGAATGCGCCTGGCCAAGGCGTGGGCCGGAAAATCCTTGTCGAGGTCGATCCAGAAAATACTGGAGCAGTCGGCTGGCGGGGTGGCGGTCAGTCCGGGAGAGGTACCCGTTCGTTCGATATAGTTGCCGATCAGTTCGAGCTCTTCGGCCGAGAATGAGGCCGGTTGGGCGATTGCCGCCAGCAGGGTGTTGGTGTAGACCTGCTGGATTGAGGCTTCGCCACGCGGCCCGGAGGTGTCGGCAACGCCGAGTCGCCGGGCTGTGCCGAATGCGGCATGCGCCTGTTGCCAAAGACCGATGCCCGGCGGTGAGGCAATCAGGTGGCTGATCTGGATCTGCCAGGCGATGCAGTGCATGACCCGGCGCAGCGTCGTTTGCGGGGCGCGGGTCAACGCCGTGCATTGTGGGTCGAAGAGTTCGGAGAGGGTGTTGAAATAATCCTGGGTCAGCGTTTCCAGCAGTTTCAGGATGACCCGGACGCGCTGCCGAATGCGCCGCGATACCGGCAAGGATGCTTCGCGCAGGCTTGGACGTTCGGCATCAATGATGCGTTCCGCCTGGCGGTAGAGCAGATCGAGCAGCTTGACGTTCTGTCCCGTCGGAATCGGCGTTTCGCGCAGCAGCAGCAACTGGCGGTAAAGCTGATCGGGGTCGCCTGCTTCCTGGCGGCTGTGCGCCAACGCCAGCCAGTCAAGAATGCTCTTGATGTTGGCTTCGTTGGATTGTGGCGAGAGGGCATCCGGTGGCAGGGTCATCTTCATCGAGAATAAACAAAATTTTACATTTCCGCCATCCGTTCGACGATCAGAGGTATATTTCGCCCCCCTAATGGTGCCGTGGGCTGCCCGTGAACTTTTCCGGTGGTCTAAGTGGCTTGTTTTTCCTTGAAAAAGCGCTATACTCTCGCGTCTTTTTTCCAGCTTACGAAAGAATCACATGGTTGTTATTCGTCTTGCCCGTGGCGGCTCCAAGAAGCGTCCTTTCTACAACATGGTTGTTACCGATTCCCGCAATCGTCGCGACGGTCGTTTTGTCGAGCGCGTCGGTTTCTACAATCCGGTTGCTTCCGGCAATGCCGAGTCCCTGCGCGTCGCCGTTGATCGTCTGACCTATTGGCAAGCCAATGGTGCCCAGTTGTCCCCGACGGTTGCCCGTCTGGTCAAGCAACACGCTGCCCAGCAAGCTGCCTGAGCAGTTTCGCTTTGAGCGGTAACGATATCGTCGTTCTGGGGCGGCTCGCCGACCCCTACGGGATTCGTGGCTGGCTCAAGCTGCACGCTTTTGGTGACGACCCGCTGGGCTGGGCAGAAATGCCGGTCTGGTGGATCAGCCGGGATGGTGAGTCGTGGCGCGAGTGCGGGCTGAAAAGCCTGAAAGTGCACAACAATGGTCTGGTGGTGCTGCTTGACGGCATCGATGACCGGAGTGCTGCAGAGGCCGCGAAGGGGTTGTTGGTAGGAGCGCCGCGTTCGGCGCTGCCGATCCCCGAAGAAGGTGAGTTTTACTGGTCCGAGCTGATTGGACTGGACGTCATCAATACCGCTGACGAGATGCTTGGCAAGGTCGCCGACTTGATCGAGAGCGCGGCCAATTCTGTTCTGCGCGTTGTCGCGGATGATGGAACCGAGCGCTTGTTGCCCTTCGTGGCGTCAGTGGTACTGGATGTCGATAAGGAAGCCGGGCAGATTCGTGTGGAGTGGGGCAGCGACTGGTGATCCGGTTTGACTGCATTACCCTCTTCCCGGAGATGTTCGCAGCAGTAACGGAAAGTGGCATTACCCGGCGGGCGCTGGAAGAACAGCGCTGGGCCTGGCAGGGCTGGAATCCTCGCGATTTCGCCGAAAATGCCTGGCGGCGGGTCGATGATCGCCCCTTCGGTGGCGGGCCGGGCATGCTGATGCAGGCGGCTCCGCTGGAAAAGGCGATCAATGCTGCCAAGGCGCAGCAGCGCGAGGCGGGCCTGGCGAACAGCCGGGTCATCTACCTCTCGCCGCAGGGCGCACCGCTCACCCACGAGCGGGTGATGCAACTGGCGACTGGCGAAGAAGGCTTGATCCTGCTTTGCGGTCGTTATGAAGGAATTGACGAGCGGCTGATCGAGCGCTGTGTCGATGAAGAAATTTCGATCGGAGATTTTGTCCTGTCCGGCGGCGAGTTGCCGGCGATGGCCTTGATTGATGCCGTCGTCCGCCAGTTGCCGGGGGTGTTGGGCGATGCCGCTTCGGCGGTGGAAGATTCGTTTGTCGGTGGTTTGCTGGATTGTCCGCACTACACGCGGCCCGAAGTATATGAGGGCGTGGCGGTGCCGGCAGCTTTGATGTCCGGCGATCACAAAAGAATTCGACGCTGGCGGCTGAAACAGTCGCTGGCCCGGACCCGGAAGCGCCGGCCGGATTTGCTGGCGCACCGCGTGTTGAGCGCGGAAGAAACGCAACTACTCACGGAAATTTCCGGAGAGGAGCAATGCGGTGAGTAAGTGTTTATAAATTAAAGGATCTCACATGAACCTGATTGAACAACTGGAACAAGAAGAAATTGCCCGCCTGGGCAAGACCCTCCCTGACTTCGCGCCGGGCGACACCATCGTCGTGCAAGTGAAGGTCAAGGAAGGCAATCGCGAGCGTCTGCAGGCTTACGAAGGCGTTGTTATCGCCAAGCGTAACCGCGGCCTGAACTCGGCGTTCACCGTTCGCAAGATTTCTTCCGGCGAAGGTGTCGAGCGTACTTTCCAGACCTATTCCCCGCTGGTCGCTTCCGTTGAAGTGAAGCGCCGTGGTGATGTGCGTCGCGCCAAGCTGTACTACCTGCGCGAGCGCTCTGGCAAGTCGGCACGTATCAAGGAAAAGCTGGTCCGCAAGGAAAAGCCGGTCGCTGCTGCTTAAGCGATTTTTCCGGTACGCAAACAAAAGGGACGCTTCGGCGTCCCTTTTGTTTTGGGGCTATAAAAAATGGGCGCCGTAGCGCCCGTTCTTTTTTCTGTAGCCGAGGTTATGGATGGGCGCCCGGCTTTTTCTTGTCGTTTTCAATCAAGGCGTAGGCCGAGTGATTGTGGATCGACTCGAAGTTCTCCGATTCGACGATGTAGGCATCGATGCGGCCTTCAGCATTGAGGCGGGCGGCGACGTCGCGGACCATGTCTTCGACGAATTTCGGGTTGTCGTAGGCGCGTTCGGTGACGTACTTCTCATCCGGGCGCTTCAGCAGGCCGTAGAGCTCGCAGGAGGCTTCTTCCTCGACGAGCTGGACGATTTCCTCGATCCACATGAAATCGTTGGTACGGGCCGTCACAGTGACGTGCGAGCGCTGGTTGTGGGCGCCGTATTCGGAAATCTTCTTCGAGCAGGGGCAGAGGCTGGTCACCGGCACGACGACCTTGGTCGAAGTGACGATTTCGCCGTGGCAGATGTCGCCGATGAAGGTGACGTCGTAGTCCATCAGACTCTGCACGCCGGAGACCGGCGCCGTCTTGTTGATGAAATAGGGGAAATTCATCTCGATGTGGCCGGTTTCGGCTTCGAGCTTGACCACCATATCGCGCAGCATGGTCGGGAAATTTTCCACCGAGATTTCGCGTTCGTGGCTGTTCAGGATCTCCACGAAGCGCGACATGTGGGTGCCCTTGAAATTGTGCGGCAAGCTGACGTACATGTTGAACACGGCGATGGTGTGTTGCACGCCGGTCGATTTGTCCTGCACCTTGATCGGGTGGCGGATCGATTTGATGCCGACCTTGTTGATCGCGATGTGGCGCGTGTCGGCAGAGTTCTGGACGTCGGGGATGTTGGGGGTCGGGGTGCTCATGGGCTGTTCTTCAGAAAATTATTGTTGGCTGGCGTAGGCGCGCACGGTCCGCACGATGCCTGCCTTGTCGAGGCCGAGTTCGGCCAGTAACTGGCCTTGTTCGCCGTGGTCGATGAAACGGTCGGGCAGGCCGAGGCGCAGTACCGGCACATGCAGCCCCCGTTCCGCCAGCGCCCGCTCGATTTCCGAACCGGCGCCACCGATGATGGCGTTCTCTTCGATAGTGACGAGCAGCGAATGGTTCCCGGCGAGTTCGACAATCAGCTCAATGTCGAGCGGCTTGACGAAACGCATGTTGGCCACGGTGGCGTCGAGTTCCTCGCCGGCCGCGATGGCGGCGCCCACCAGGCTGCCGAAGGCGAGAAGGGCGATAGCCTTGCCTTGGCGGCGGATTTCGCCCTTGCCGACGGGCAGGGCATCGAGATTGGTTTCCGGGATGTGGCCGCAGCCGCCACCACGCGGATAGCGCACCAGACTCGGGCCGTCCAGCGCGTAGGCAGTGGACAGCATCTTGCGGCACTCGGCCTCGTCGGCCGGTGCCATGACCACCATGTTGGGGATACAGCTGACGAAGGACAGGTCGAAGGTGCCGTGGTGCGTCGGGCCATCGGCGCCGACCAAGCCGCCGCGGTCTACGGCGAAGACGACCGGCAGGTTCTGAAGCGCGACATCGTGGATCAACTGGTCGTAGGCGCGTTGCAGGAAGGTCGAGTAGATCGCGACGACCGGCTTCAGGCCTTCGCAGGCCAGGCCGGCGGCGAAAGTCACGGCGTGCTGTTCGGCGATGCCGACATCGTAGTAACGATCGGAGTGTTCCTTCGCGAAGCGCACCATGCCCGAACCCTCGCCCATGGCCGGGGTGATGCCGATCAGGCGGGAATCGGCCTTGGCCATGTCGCACAGCCAGTCGCCGAAAACCTGGGTGTAGGTCAGCTTGCCCGGGCCCTTGGCGGACTTGATGCCTTCGCCGGGTTCGAACTTGGCGACGCCGTGGTAAAGAATCGGGTCGGCTTCGGCCAGTTTGTAGCCCTGGCCCTTCTTGGTGATGACGTGCAGGAACTTCGGCCCTTTCATGGCGCGCAGGTTCTGCAGCGTCGGAATCAGTGCGTCGAGGTCGTGGCCGTCGATCGGCCCGTAGTAATGGAAGCCGAATTCCTCGAACAGCGTGCCCGGGGCGATCATGCCCTTGACGTGCTCTTCGGCGCGGCGCGCCAGTTCGAGCAGCGGCGGGGCGAAGCCGAGCATGTGACGACCGGCCGAGCGGGCGACATTGAAGGTCTTGCCCGACATCAAACGGGTCAGGATGTTGTTGAGCGCGCCGACCGGCGGCGAAATCGACATTTCGTTGTCGTTGAGAATGACCAGCATGTCGGCATCGGCGACGCCGGCATTGTTCATCGCTTCGAAAGCCATGCCGGCCGACATCGCACCGTCGCCGATGATGGCGACGGCCTTGCGGTCTTCGCCTTTTTGTTTGGCGGCCAGGGCCATGCCGAGCGCCGCCGAGATCGAGGTTGACGAGTGGCCGACGCCGAAGGTGTCGTAGGGGCTCTCGCTGCGTTTGGGGAAGCCCGAAACGCCGCCGTGCATGCGCAGCGTGCTCATGCCCTTGCGGCGACCGGTAAGGATCTTGTGGGCGTAGCACTGGTGGCCGACGTCCCAGACCAGGCGGTCTTCCGGCGTGTTGAAGACGGCGTGCAGGGCGATCGTCAGTTCGATGGTGCCGAGATTGGACGACAGGTGGCCGCCGGTCTGCGAGACCGATTCGATCAGGAAGTTGCGCAGTTCGCCGACCAGTTGCTGCAGTTGCTTGCGTTCCAGGCGACGCAGGTCGGCCGGGCTGTTGATGGTTTCGAGCAGGGGGAAGTGGCTCATCTCAGAATTGCCGGTGGCAGATGTAGTCGGCCAGTTGGGTCAGGCGGCCAGCGCGTTCGCCGAAGATGGCCAAGGCGGCGAGTGCGTCACCGCGCAATTCGGCGGCGTAGGCGCGGGCGGCCTCGAGGCCGAGCAGGCTGACGTAGGTCGGCTTGGCGGCCGCTTCGTCTTTGCCGGCCGTCTTGCCGAGTGTGGCGGTGCTTGCCGTGCAGTCGAGAATGTCGTCGACAACCTGGAAGAGCAGGCCGGCGCGCTTGGCGAAACGGTCAAGGCCGGTGCGCTCGTCGGCCGACAGCGGCTGGCCGGAGAGGGCGCCGAGCAGCACGGCAGCGCGGATCAGGGCGCCGGTCTTCAGGGCGTGCATGAGTTCGAGTTCAGGCTGCTCCAGCGCCTGGCCAACCGAGAAAAGATCGATGGCCTGGCCGCCGGCCATGCCGCGTGAGCCGCTGGCGTGGGCGAGCAGCGTGACCATTTCGAGCTGGCGGGCCGGGTTGCCGGCCGGCTGGCTGGCGAGCAGCTCGAAAGCCAGGGTTTGCAGGCTGTCGCCGACGAGCAGGGCAGTCGCTTCGTCGAATTCGACATGGCAGGTCGGTCGGCCGCGGCGCAACACGTCGTCATCCATGCATGGCAGGTCGTCATGGACCAGCGAATAGGCGTGGATCAGTTCAACGGCGCAGGCGGCATAGTCGAGTTGTTCCGCTGCGGCGCCAGTCAGCTCACCCGCCGCAAAGGCGAGCAGTGGCCGGACGCGTTTGCCGCCGCCCAGCGTGGCGTAGCGCATGGCTTCGTGCAGCCGGGCGGGAATGTAGTCGGCGCCGGGCAAGTGGCGGGCCAGGGCGGATTCGGTGCGGGCCTGGGTGGCGGCCATCCATTCGGCGAACGGCGTCTGGCTCATTCGGCCTCCAGGCTGCGCTCGATGTTTTTGAATTCGCCGTTTTCGAGGACGCGGATCTGCTCGTCGGCAGCGGCCAACTGGCTCTGGCAGTGCTGCATCAGTTCCATGCCGCGGCGGTAGGCTGCGATTGAGGCCTCGAGTTCGAGCTTGCCACTTTCCATGCTGGAGACGATGTTTTCGAGCTCGCCGAGGGCGGTTTCGAATTTCATGTCGGCGATGGGGGATTGATCCATGTCAACGGGCTTCTGGGAAACACGCGAAAATACTCTATCCGGGGGCTTCTGGTCAAATTGAGGGCGGGTTAAAATCCCGTTTTTTAACCCGCTGGAGGCCTGGAATGTCCGACGTGGCAACGCTGTCCCGTTTGGCCCCCGCAGTTTCGCAACTGCCGGTGGACTGGTATTTCGATGAAAGAATTCATGAGCTGGAGAAAAAGCTCATCTTCGATGCCGGTCCGGGATACGTCGGTCACCAGCTCATGGTGCCGGAAGCGGGTGACTATCGTTCGCTGGAATGGAAGGACCATGGCCAGATGCTGCTCAACGGCGGCAATCAAGGCAAGAATGCCGGCATCTGGCAGATGTCCAATGTCTGTCGCCATCGCCAGGCGATCATGCTGCAGGGCTCGGGCAAGTTGCAGGGCAATGTCGTCTGCCCGATCCATCGCTGGACCTACGACACGGCCGGCGAACTGATCGGCGCCCCGCATTTTCCGCAGAATCCCTGCCTCAACCTCAACAAGGCCAAGCTGGAAAACTGGAGCGGTCTGCTCTTCCAGGGGCCGCGCTCGGCCAATGTCGACCTCGGTGGCATGAATGTCGCCGGCGAGTTCGATTTTTCCGGTTACAAGCTCGATCACGTCGAGATGCACGAGTGCAACTACAACTGGAAGACCTTCATCGAGGTCTATCTCGAGGATTACCACGTCGCGCCCTATCACCCGGGCCTGGGCAATTTCGTCACCTGCGATGACCTCTCCTGGCAGTTCGGCGAATGGTATTCGGTGCAGAAGGTCGGCATCACCTCGCTGCTGAAGGAGTCTACTTCGGGCGTTTATAACCGTTGGCAGAAGGTGGTCCGCGAATATTACGGCGACCGTGGCCAGACGCCGCCGCAGGGCGCCGTGTGGCTGACCTATTACCCGAACGTGATGGTCGAGTGGTATCCGCACGTGCTGGTTGTTTCGACGCTGATCCCGATGGGCGTGGACAAGACGATGAATGTCGTCGAGTTCTACTACCCCGAGGAAATCGTCGATTTCGAGCGCGAATTCATCGAGGCCGAACGTGCGGCCTACATGGAAACCGCGATCGAGGATGACGATATCGGCGAGCGCATGGATCGCGGCCGCAAGGCGCTGCTCGCCGCGGGTCGTAACGAGGTCGGGCCCTACCAGAGCCCGATGGAAGACGGCATGCAGCATTTCCACGAGTTCTACCGGCGCATCATGCAGCGCGACATCGAGGTCGGGCGTTCGTAGAAAGCCGGGTTTTACCGGGGAATTCCGAGGGCGCCGGGGTAAAATCCGGCGCCCTGTTTATTTTTGAGTCCCCCGATGCAGTCCCTGTGGATGATCGCCGCCAGTTTCCTGTTTGCCTGCATGGGCGTTTGCGTCAAGCTCGCCGCGGCGACGCATTCGGCGGTCGAGATCACCTTTTTCCGCAGTTTCATTTCGCTGATCCTGATGTTCGCTCTGGTGCGCCTGCATGGCGTCTCGCTCAAGACCGCCCACTGGCGCTGGCAGGTGACGCGTGGCACGGTCGGCTTCATCGCGCTGTTCGCCTATTTTTACGCGATCACGCTGCTGCCGCTGGCCACGGCGGTAACGCTGAACTACACCTCGGCCATCTTCCTCGCCCTTTACCTGGCCCTGGCCGGCGCGCGCCTGCGTCCGCGCATGCTCGGCGCGCTCGGCGTCGGCCTGCTCGGCGTGGTGCTCCTGCTCAAGCCCACTTTTCACGCCGATCAACTGGTCGGCGGCCTGGTCGGCCTGGGCTCCGGCGTGCTGGCCGGCATGGCCTATTTCAGCGTGCGCGAACTCGGCGCGCGCGGCGAGCCGGAAATGCGCACGGTGTTCTATTTCTCGTTGGTTTCCTCGGTCGGCGCCGGGCTGTGGCTGTTGTTCAGCGAGATGCATGCGCCGGATGCGCGCAGCGTCCTGCTCCTGCTCGGCGTCGGCGGTTTTGCGACGGCGGCGCAACTGGCCATGACCCGCGCCTATACGCGGGGCAAAACCCTGATGTCGGCGGCCCTGGCCTACAGCACCGTGATTTTCTCCAGCCTGTTCGGCATGCTGCTCTGGGGTGAGGTCATGGATCTCGCCGCGTGGCTGGCCATCGGCCTGATTGTCCTGTCCGGCATTGCGGCGACCCACTTCTCGCGGGCAAGAACGTCGGCATAGTTGCTGTTCTAGCCGGTAGAATGCCGGCTCGATATTCTGGCAGTACAAGGCGACGGAAATGAACGACAGGGAAGTGCTGCTCATCCTGCTGGCAGCTGTCGGCCTCTGGGGCACCTGGCTGGTGGCGCGCCTGCTGGCTGGTGTGCTGCAGCTGTGCCGCATGCGTTTCGCGCCAGGGCGTGGCGAACCGGCCGTGCGCGCCCGCATGCCAGCCGAGATTGCAGCCATTCTCGATCCGGTTGGTGAGCGCCTGGTGGCGCTGGGCTTTGCGCCCGCGGCCAGCTATCTGGTACACCCGGCCCTGCGTAGTGGCGAGCCGGAGCCGATCTGGCTGGATGTTTATGAGCACGCCGCGACGGCCACCCGGGCCACGCTGCAACTCGCCGATACGCCGGAACCCGGCCTGCTGGCAGCCGTTGCCTTCGAGACGGTAGAAGGCGGGAGGCATCTGCGCACCGAGAATCGTCGGCTGCATCAGCATTTCCCCTTTCCGCCGGCCTGGGAAGTTGCCGATGCCCTGGCGGCCAGTCTCGAAGAGCATTGGCAGTGCCACTGTCAGCGTTTGTCACCCGGCGGCCTGGCCGAGATGCCAAGGCCGGAGATCGGGGCCCTGAGCGGCGAGTTTTTCGCCTTCTGGGCGGACTGCGCTTTCATGCGTCGGGTCGGCGATGCCTACTATTTGACCCGGGGCGGCGCCTGGCGGTATCTGCGCCAGGTCGTGGCCGGCAATCGGCGGGTCGCGCAACTGCCGCCGCCGAGTAAGCCGGAGCCACTGGTCAGCCGCCTGTTCGCCGATCAGCGGGCCTGGGAGATGCAGGAGCGATTGCTCGCCGACATCGGCATGTCACGGCGCGGCAAGCTGGGCTGGTTCGCGGCGAGCGCCGTGGCCGGCCTGCTCGCCTTCGTCTGGATGGATTCGCTGCGCACGGCGCTGCTCATTTTCGCCATCCTGCTTTTTCATGAATTCGGCCACGCCCTGGCCATGCGCAGCTTCGGCTATCGCAATCTGGGCGTGCTGGTCCTGCCTTTTCTCGGTGCGGTCGCGCTCGGTCGCAAGGACGATGCCGGTCCCTGGCAAAAGCTCGTCATGCTGCTGGCCGGTCCCTTGCCCGGTCTGCTTCTCGGTGCCCTGTGCCTGCGTTTCGGCATGGCCTGGACCGGCCGGCATGACTGGCTGACCGAGGCCGGGATTCTGTTGCTGACCATCAATCTGTTCAACCTGCTGCCCTTTACGCCGCTCGATGGCGGGCAGATTGTCGAAACCTTCCTGTTTGCCCGGCGGCCCCGCCTGCGCCTGGTTTTCTTCGCTTTCAGCACGCTTGCCCTGGTGCTCCTTGGCTACTGGCTCGAAAGTACCGTGCTGGCCGGGGCGGGGCTCTTGCTGGCGCTCGGCATTCCGGCCGCCGGGAAGCGCATCGTCCTGCTGCGTGGTCTGGCGCCGACCGATAACGGCGAAGCCGCGGCCGGGGCCATTCTGGCTCGGCTGCATGGCGCACCGGGGGCGCGCTGGCCGGCCTTTGCCCAGCGCATGCAGATGGTGCGCAGCCTGCTCCCCCTGTTGCGCGGCCGCGCTGCCGCCTGGCCGGAGAGTGTCGCCGGTCTGGTGCTTTACCTGGCGGCGCTTGCCCTGCCATTGCTGCTGCTCTGGGGGACGCCGGTGCCGGGCCGGGTGGCCGAGTGGACCATGCAGCGCATCGCGCCGGCCGACGACACGCCGCCCGACTGGGATCGTCAGCTGGCGGATGCCAGGACGCCGGAGCAGCGCTGGCAGGTCTTGTACGACGCCGGCAAATGGCTGGAGGAAGCTGAGCAGGAGGAAGCGGCCGCTCAGCGTTTCCGGGCGGCGCTCGTCGAGGCCGGGAATCTGCCGGTCGATGCGGCCAATGACCTGCACCGGATCGATACGCATATCGCCCTGGCCCGGCTGGCTGATGGGCAACAGTCGGGGGTCAGTTATCGCGAACTGCTTCCCGTCCTGCGCGACTTGCCGGCCAGTCAGCGCTGGCGTCTGGCCGATGTCCTGGAAGCCCTGAGCTGGCAGGAGTTCCGCTGGCCAGAACGGCGCCGGCCCTATCTGCAGGAAGCCATCGCGGTGCGCGAAGCGGTGGGCGACAAGACCAGGCGCTATGCGCTGCTCAATGACCGCGTCGAACTGGCCCGTCTGCTTGATGCGGCCGGGGAGACGGCAGCGGCCGAAAAGCTGTTGCGGCAGAACCTGGTCGACGAACAAAATCCGAATCCCTGGCAGAGCGAGCCGGTTGCCTGGTTTCTCATGGTCCATGGCCAGGCCGCCGAGGCCGAGCAGATACTGCATCGGGCAGAGCACTCGGCTGATGCCCGGGGCATCAGCCAGGGCACCCTGGGCTGGGCCTATCTTGCCCAGGGCAAGCAGGATCAGGCACTGGCCTATTTTGCCGGGCAACCGGCCCGGGGCGACCAGCACTGGCGTGTCGATTGGGTGCGCCTCGAGAGCCTGCTTGACCTGGTGCATGCCAGCGCCGGCCGGGCCGACGAGGAGGCCAAATGGCTGGCCCAGGCCGTGGCGGCAAAGCAGCGCCTGGGCCAGGGGATGGCGGTTTTTCGGCGCAGCGTTCGGCGCGAAGCAGAAGGCAAGGCCTGGGAAAGCCTGCGCGGCCAGGCGCGAATAGCTGTGCTCTTGCGTTTGCCGGGCGAAGAAGAGGCGGCGCGCGGCGAACAGGCGGAAGCCAATACCTGCCGCTGAAGCCTCGGTCGATGGGCCTCGTGCCGCACGGCAGCAGGGATTTCAAGTTAAACTGTGGGCAGAACAATAGCGGAGAAAAATCATGATCGTCATCGACCATCAACCCAGCCGTGTCAGCGTATCCGTCTTTGGCGAATTCACGCTGGCCGACTACAAGGAATTCGAGGAAGTCGTCAATTACAAGGTCCGCTTCGAAGGGCCGGTCGATCTTTATTTCGATCTGGGCCAGATGGCCGATCTGACCATTGATGTCGCCTGGGAGGAAATCAAGTTCTCGCGCGCCCATGCCAACGATTTCAAACGCGTCGCCGTGGTCACCGACAGCCAGTGGGTGACCTGGAGCGCCTGGTTGTCGCAGACCTTCGTCAATGCCGATGTCGAGGTTTTCGCCGACGCTGACGAAGCCAAATCCTGGCTCGAAACGGCATGAGTTTTACGACCCTCGTCGATGTCGCCACGCTGGCGGCGCATCTCGACGATCCGGCCTGGCTGGTCGTCGATGTCCGCCACCAGCTGGCCGATACGGCCTACGGCGAGCGCAGTTACGCGGCCGGGCACATTCCCGGCGCGGTTTTCCTGCATTGCGACCGCGACTTGTCGGGGCCGATGACCGGTCTTAACGGCCGCCATCCCCTGCCGGCGCCGGAACGACTTGCGGCGCTGTTCGGCCGCGTCGGTATCGATTCGGCGACCCAGGTGGTGGTGTACGACGACGCCCAGGGCATGATTGCCGGTCGTCTGTGGTGGCTGCTGCGCTGGCTCGGTCACGACCGGGTTGCTTTGCTCGATGGCGGTCTGCAGGCCTGGCAGGCGGCCAGCGGTGAACTATCGACGGTATTGCCGGCCCGCCCGGCGACGAATTTCGTA
This sequence comes from Azonexus sp., assembly GCA_049294655.1. GTDB lineage: Bacteria > Pseudomonadota > Gammaproteobacteria > Burkholderiales > Rhodocyclaceae > Azonexus. Next base: position 89,852 of record JBAQDI010000015.1, on the reverse strand, counting down.
GCTGAAATGCGCGATGCCATGGTTGACGCCGACTATCTGCGCGCCTTCCTGCAAACTTCGCGCATGCACCTGGTCGATGCCCGGGCGCCGGATCGTTTTCGTGGCGAAAACGAGACCATGGATCCGGTCGGTGGCCATATTCCCGGCGCAGTCAATCGCTTCTTCCGTGACAACCTGCAGGCCGACGGACGCTACAAGCCGGCCGCCCAGTTGCGCGCCGAATGGCTGGCCGTGCTGGCCGGTTCAGCGGCCGATCAGGTGGTGCATCAATGTGGTTCGGGGGTTTCCGCCTGCCACAATATCCTGGCCATGGAACTGGCTGGTTTGAGCGGCTCGAAGCTGTATGCCGGTTCGTGGAGCGAGTGGTGCGCCGATCCGGCGCGACCGGTGGCTGTCGGCTGATTCCCTTTGCTGGGGCGAGGCGCGGCAAATTTGCCGCCCTCGCGCCGCCTTCTCGTTACTCGCCGCCGCCCATGGCCATCGGGTTGAACGGTTTGCCATTGACGGCTACCTGACCATTGGCGAAGGTGATCTTGCTGTGCAGCATGTTGCCATCGCGCGTCACATAGCCTTGCTCGGTAAAGGCAGCCAACTGCTCGGCCCTGAGCGTGCCACCGATGATGTCTTCGGGCAGGGCCAGGTCGGCGTTGATGTCGAGCTTGCCGAGCAGCATGAAAGGATTGGCCAGTTCTTCCGGTTGCAGGGCCCCGAGCTTGGCGCTCGCCGAGATTTTTGCCTCGCCTTGCGGGCTCTTGAAGCTGATCCGGTCAAGGTGCAGTTCCGGGCTGTATTTGAGCAGGGCAAGGGCCGGCTCGCGCAGCGCTTCCATGCCCATGAGCGGGCTGCCGGATTCCTTGGCGGCCAGGCGGGCCGGGTCGCCGTACCACTTCATGAGGGCCTTGTAGAGTTCGGCCGTGCTGCGTGCATGCAGATGGCGCAGCGAGAAATCGTAATGGACCGGGCCGTAGTCCTGGGCCTGGAATTGTGCCGTCTCGACCCCGATCTTGCCGATCAGGTCGATGAATTCGCCATTGACCGGGATCGAGGCATCGTAGCTCAGCTGCTTCAGCAGTAGCGGCTGCTTGGCGATGCCCTCCGGCACGTTTTCCCCGCCTTCGACAAAGCTCAACTGGTCCAGCTTCATGGTGGTTGTTCCGGAATAAAAGCCCGGCACGTCGTCAAACATGCGCTCCTGATTGCCGCTCATGTGCAGGCCGGTAAACTGGGCCACGCCGCCCGTGTCGTCCTTGATCTCCAGGCCCGGGGCCTCGGCCTGCATGGTGTAACGCTTCATGTGGCTGCTGAAATCGACGCTCATCTGAAAACCGCTCCAGCTGGCGCGAGCCGTCTTGCCATCAGCCTTCTTTGGCAGGTCGAGGGCAAAGGCCGGGCTGCTCAGCGTGCTCGTGCCGCCACCAAACAGGCTGAACACAGTATGGATCTGCAGTGGCTTCTTGTCGCCCAGTAGTGCGCTGACTTGTTGCTGCTGTTCGGCGGTGAGGACCAGCTCGCTGTCCGCCACGGCAGCGGCCACGGTCGAGAAGCCGGCCAGCGGGCCATGCTGGATCACCGTGCGCACGGTGATCTGGATCGGGCTCGCCGGTGCTGTGCTGCTGGTCTCGGGCAGGGCGCCTTCTTCGGGGGCTTCCGAGCTCAGTTCCGACAGGCCGACCAGTTCGATGGTGGCGGTTTCGGTTGACGAGAACAGGCCGCGCTGAAAGTCGCGGCTGACCAGCTTGACATAGGGTTGCTCGTCGAGCGCGCGGTACTGTTCGGCGAGCGTTGCTTCGATGCTTGAGCCCAGGAACCATGCGCTGGCAGGGTAGGCGAGGGCAATAATGGCGGCGCCAAGGGCGAGGCTAAGTGGTTTTTTCACGGTGTGATCAGCTTTGGAAATGGTATCGGGATGAAGAATGCGCCGGATGATGCCATTGTTGTAGCGCTGGCGGCAAGCGCTTGCTGCGGCCCGGCGTCGCTGGCTAAAGCGGGTGGTCTTGAGCGAGGCGCGCCAGGGCCCAGCCAACGTGCTCGCGGACGACCGGCGAGGCGTGGTCGGCACGCGCCTGCAGTGCAGCGCGGATTTCCGGGCTGTTTTCGCCATTGCCCAGGCCGACTGCGATATTCCTTAACCAGCGTGCGTGCCCGATGCGCCGGATCGGGTTGCCGGCCAGACGGTCGTTGAACTGCGCTTCCGTCCAGGCGAACAGCTCGACCAGGCGGGCCGAGTCGAGGCCGTGGCGCGGCCTGAATTCATAGTCGCCGGTCCGGGCGAAGCGGTTCCACGGGCAGCACAGCTGGCAGTCGTCGCAGCCGTAGATGCGGTTGCCGATCAGGGGGCGGAATTCCTCGGGAATGGCGCCGGCCAGTTCAATGGTCAGATAGGATATGCAGCGTCGGGCGTCAACTTGATAAGGCGCAATGATGGCGCCGGTCGGGCAGGCCGTCAGGCAGGCGGTGCAGCTGCCGCAGTGTTCCTTGATTGGCGCGTCGGGGGGCAACGGCAGGTCGGTATAGATGTCGCCGAGAAAGCGCCAGGAACCCTGTTTCGAGAGCAGCAGCGTATGCTTGCCGCGCCAGCCGAGGCCGGCTTGGCTGGCAAATTCGACCTCCATGACCGGTGCCGAGTCCGAAAAAACGCGGTAGCCGAAGGGGCCAATCCGGGCGCTGATCGTATCGGCCAGTTTCTGCAGTCGGCTACGCACTACCTTGTGATAATCGCGCCCCTGGGCGTAACGCGAAATCGCCGCCTGGCCGGGTTGCTCGGCGCTTTTTGCAGGGGGCAGGTAGTCGACCGCGGCCGAGATCACCGTGATCGTGCCGGGCTGCAGCAAGGCCGGCTGGGCGCGCAATTCAGCGTGCCGGGCCATATAATCCATTTCGCCATGGCAGCCGGCGGCCAGCCAGTCGCGCAGATGTCCGGCGGCGGCGCCCACTTCGGCGCGCGCCACGCCGATGGCGGCAAAGCCCAGTTTTTCTCCGGCCTGACGGATGCTTTCCTTCAGTGCCGCGTAATCCACAGTGGAGTCCTGATCGTGCATAGCCCCGATGTTACCGCCGTTTTCGAATTGCCCGACGAGGCCGCGACACAGCACCTCGGTGCCTGCCTGGCACCGCTGCTGACCGGCGGGCAGGTAGTCTTCCTTGAAGGCGACCTCGGGGCGGGCAAAACAACGCTGGCCCGGGCCCTGATTCGGGCACTTGGGCATACGGGCGCTGTCAAAAGCCCGACCTATTCTCTGGTTGAAGTTTACGTAATTTCGAGCTTATACTTATATCACTTTGATTTTTATCGGTTCGAGTCACCGGAGGAGTTCCTCGATGCGGGCTTTTCTGAATACTTTAACGAGCATGCGCTCTGTCTTGTCGAGTGGCCGGAACGCGCTGCAGGCTGCGTTCCGTCGCCAGACCTGCGGCTGCGCCTTCATCATGCAGATTTCGGGCGTGTCCTCGAAGCCGTGGCAGATACACCGGAAGGGACGCAATGCATAAGAGGGCTAAAGTCAGCCTGGAACGCCGGCAGCTAATTCGCTACGCCGGCGCCGCGCTGATCCTCTCGGTTTCACCGCTGGCCGGGGCCGCCATCAAGCCGCCCTCAGTACTCGCTGTGCGCATCTGGCCGGCCCCCGACTACACGCGCGTCACGCTCGAATGCGACGCGCCGCTCAAATACACCCAATTCACCGTTGAAAACCCCGACCGTCTGGTCGTCGATATCGAAGGCGTCGAGTTCAACAGCGTGCTCGACAGTCTGGCGCGCAAGGTGGCGACCGACGATCCCTACATCAAGCTGCTGCGCGCTGGCCGCTTCAAGCCGGGCGTCGTGCGCTTGGTCATGGAACTCAAGACCAAGGTTAATCCGCAGGTTTTCGAACTCAAGCCGGCTGGCGAATACGGCCATCGGCTGGTGCTCGACGTTTATCCGGTCAATCCGCCCGATCCCATGATGGCCCTGCTTGAAGGCCGCAAGGATGCGGTCGAGCCGCCGCGCCTGGAGCAGGATTTCCAGATCGCCGAGAAGAAGCCGGAAGAAACGCCGGCCAAAAAGCTCGAGAAGACGCCGGAAGCGCCGGAAGTCCATACCAGCAAGAAATCGGGCAAGCCGGTCGTCGACCGTCTGGTCACGGTCATGCTCGATCCCGGCCATGGCGGCGAAGATCCCGGGGCGATCGGGCAGGGCGGTTCCTACGAGAAAAATGTCACCTTGCAGGTCGCCAAGCGCCTGAAGGCGCGCATCGATGCTGAACCCAACATGCGTGCCGTGCTGACACGCGATTCCGATTTCTTCGTCCCCCTGGGGATGCGCGTCCAGAAGGCGCGTCGCGTCCAGTCCGACCTCTTCCTGTCGATCCACGCCGATGCCTGGATCAAGCCGGACGCCCGTGGTTCGTCGGTCTTCGTGCTCTCCGAGCGCGGTGCCTCGAGTACCCAGGCCCGCTTGCTTGCCCAGCGCGAGAACGAGGCGGATCTGGTCGGTGGCGTCAATATCAGCGCCAAGGACCTGTTCCTCGCCCGCACCCTGCTCGATCTGTCGCAGACGGCAACGATCAACGACAGCCTGAAACTCGGCAAATACCTGCTGGGCGAACTGGGTTCGGTCAATACGCTGCACAAGAACAATGTCGAGCAGGCGAGTTTTGCCGTACTGAAGGCGCCGGATATTCCCTCGGCGCTGATCGAGACGGCCTTCATTTCCAATCCGGAAGAAGAGCGTCGCCTGAACGACGATGCCTACCAGGACAAGCTGGCCGACGCCATCGTGCGCGGTGTGCGCCAGTATTTCAGCAAGAATCCACCGGGTCCGAAATCGAGGCTGGCAACACTCGGCTAGTGGGCGATTCTGCCGGCGGTTGGCGTCGGTCGCCGTGAATCCGCCTTAAAACAGCTCGACTTCGCCCCGCGCGACTTCCCTGGTTTTTAGCTTGCCGCTGGCAATCAAGGTTTCGTAGCACTCGACGCGATTGCGCCCCTGCTGCTTGGCGTAGTAAAGGGCTTCGTCGGCCCGGTCGATGGCATCGGTCGGCGTATCGTTCGGGAGCAGGCGGCTGAAGCCGATACTGACCGTGACATGGCCGACCCGGCTGAATACCTGTTTTTCGACATCGCTCCGGAAGCGCTCCAGCGTGACCAGGGCCGAGGCCCGGTCGGTCGGTTGCAGCAGGGTGATGAATTCCTCACCGCCAAAACGGAACAGCTGGTCGTCGAAACGGAACGATAGACGCATGACCTGGGCCAGCATGATCAGCACTTCATCGCCGATCAGGTGACCGAAGTTGTCGTTGACCCGCTTGAAGTGGTCGATGTCGCAGACCGCCAGCCAGTGGCTCTGCTCCGGCTTGCCGTTTCGGCGTAGCGGTGCGTTGCTGGCGGATGCGTCCGGCTCGCCGTCGCTGGCCGATTTGCCGAGCAACTCGAAAAGGTGCTTGTCGAAGGTCTTGCGGCTGAACAGTCCGGTCAGAGTGTCGGCCTCGCCATAATCGAGCAGGGCGATATGGTTGCCGAAGTACTCGATCAGGCCCATCAGCGAGACGCGCTGGTCGGCCGAGAATTCTTCGGCCAAGGTCAGGTCGATCATGTAAAGGGGCTGGCCCTGCTGGCAGACCGGGAAGATGATGCGATGCGAGCCGTCGTCGAGAATCTCCAGAACGGCCGAGGCTTCCTTGCGGCAGCGGTTAAGCAGCGGGTCGTGCTCGATCGGGAAGCAGTAACGATGGTCGGGCAGGTAGGCGTTATGGACGAAACGCCCATCCTGGCCAATGCCCGAACAGGAGAAAACCATGGTTTTCCGCTTGCCGGGGTAGCAGCGATAAATGGTCAGTTGCAGCGGGTGGAAAAGCTCGTTCAGGGCATCGACCATGGCAGCGTTGATCTCGGTGCGGTCGCGGTGCGCCGAGAGTCTGACCACATGGTTGATGAGGTTGAGCATGAAGCAGCGGATTTCCGGAATCTGGATGTTGTCGGCGATTATAGTCAAAGCGGCCTTTGGCGACGGCTGTTAAATGGATATTGCCGGTAAATCGCCGGCAATGGTCGTTTGGCGGGCCGGGCCGTTATAATTCAACGTTTTTGTTTCGACCCAAAGCCAATGCGCGTCTTTCGCGGTCACTCGCGTCCTGTCCCCTCTCCGGTTGTGCTCGCCATCGGCAATTTCGATGGTGTGCATCTCGGCCATGCCGCGCTCGTCAAGCAGCTGGCCGATGCCGCAGCACGTCTGCAACTGGCGCCGACGGTGCTGAGCTTCGAGCCGCATCCCCGTGAATTCTTTGCGCCTGAGTCGGCCCCGGCCCGCCTTACCACGCTGCGCGAAAAGCTCGAACTGCTGGCCGATTGCGGCGCCAGCCAGGCGATGATCTGTCCGTTCAATGCGGCCTTTGCCGCGTTGTCGGCCGACCAGTTCATCGAGCAGGTCCTGGTCCGCGGGCTACGGGTCAAGCATCTGATCATTGGCGACGATTTTCGCTTTGGCTGCGGCCGGGCGGGGGATTTTGCCCTGCTCCAGGCGGCTGGCGAACAGCACGGTTTTACCGTCGAAGCGATGCAGAGCGTTACCGTGAGCGGCGAGCGCGTCTCCAGTTCCGGCGTCCGGCGCGCCCTGGCGGCCGGCAACATGGACCATGCGGCGGCCCTGCTCGGTCGCCCCTACCTGATCGACGGCAACGTCCGGCATGGTGACAAGATTGGTCGTCAGCTCGGTTTTGCCACGGCGAACATCCGTATCCGCCATAATCCGCTGCCGATGACCGGCGTTTTTGCCGTGCAGGTCAGCGGCCTCGGCGACCTGCCACTGCCGGGCGTCGCCAATCTCGGCATCCGGCCGACCCTGGGCGGCACGCGGCCGCTGCTTGAAGTCCATCTTTTCGATTTCGACCGTGACATCTACGGCACCCACCTTTCCGTTCGTTTCGTGCATAAGCTGCGCAACGAGCAACGCTTTCCCAATTTTGATGCCCTCAAGGCGCAGATCGCGGCAGACGCCGCGGCCGCCCGGGCCTTCTTCAAGCTGTGAGCACGCAAAATGGCTGATTACAAAGACACCCTGAACCTGCCGGATACGGCTTTCCCGATGCGCGGCGACCTGCCCAAGCGCGAGCCGCAATGGGTTGCCCTATGGCAGGAAAAGAAGCTCTACCAGCGTATCCGCGAAATCTGCGCCGGCCGGCCGCGTTTCGTGCTGCATGACGGCCCGCCCTACGCCAACGGCGACATCCACATCGGTCACGCGGTCAACAAGATTTTGAAGGACATCATTGTCCGGTCGAAGACCTTGTCAGGCTTCGATGCGCCCTACGTGCCGGGCTGGGACTGCCACGGCCTGCCGATCGAGCACCAGATCGAAAAACTGCACGGCAAGGCCATTCCGGCCGACAAGGTGCGCGAGCTGTCGCGCGCCTACGCCGCCGAACAGGTCGAGCGCCAGAAGAAAGATTTCATCCGTCTCGGCGTGCTCGGCGACTGGGGCAATCCCTACCTGACCATGAATTTCGCGGCCGAAGCCGGCGAAATCCGTGCCTTGGGCAAGATTCTCGAACGTGGCTACCTGTACCAGGGCCTGAAGCCGGTCAACTGGTGTCTGGATTGTGGTTCGGCGCTGGCTGAAGCCGAGGTCGAGCATGAGGACAAGACCTCGCCGGCCATTGACGTCGCCTTCGAAGTGCATGAAAACCACGCCGCCAAGCTGGCCGCCGCTTTCGGTCTGACGCATCTGAATGGTCCGGCCTTTGCCGTGATCTGGACGACGACGCCGTGGACCCTGCCGGCTAACGAGGCGGTCAGTGTGCACCCGGAACTGACCTACGATCTGGTCGACACCGAGAAAGGTGCCCTGATCCTGGTTCGCGAACTGGCCGAATCGGCGCTCAAACGCTATGAGCTCGAAGGCACGGTCATTGCCTCGACGACCGGCGACAAGCTTGACCAGATCCTGTTGAAGCACCCGTTCCAGGCGCGCGACGTCGCCATCATCTGCGGCAAGCACGTCACCACCGAGGCCGGTACCGGCCTGGTGCACACCGCGCCGGCCCATGGTGTGGACGACTACAACGTCGGGCGCCTGTACGGCTTGCCGGTGAATAACCCGGTCGGCAATGACGGCCGCTTCATTTCGACCGTTCCGGCGCTGTCGACCGGCGAGCTGGCCGGCAAGACGGTCTGGGAAGCCAATCCACTGGTCCTGGCCGAACTCGCGGCGAGCGGCCGCCTGCTGCACCAAGAGAAAATCCGCCACAGCTACCCGCACTGCTGGCGCCACAAGACGCCGATCATCTTCCGCGCGACGACGCAGTGGTTCATTGGCATGGACCGCAAGCAGGACGAAAACGCGCCGAGCCTGCGCTGGATCGCCGAGCGCGCCGTCGATGAAACGCAGTTCTTCCCGGCCTGGGGCCGCGCCCGCCTCGAAGGCATGATGAAGACCCGCCCGGACTGGTGCGTCTCGCGCCAGCGCAACTGGGGCGTGCCGATCCCCTTCTTCCTGCACAAGGAAACCGGCCAGCCGCATCCGCGCACGGCCGAGCTGGTCGAACTGGTCGCCCAGCGCGTCGAAAAGGCCGGTATCGAGGCCTGGTTCAGCCTGGATGCCGCCGAATTGCTCGGTGCCGAGGCCGAGCACTACGTCAAGATGAAGGACACGCTGGATGTCTGGTTCGATTCCGGCACGACGCACTGGCATGTGCTGCGCGGCACGCACGCCGCCGACCTCGCCTATGTCGCCGATCTTTACCTCGAAGGTTCCGACCAGCATCGCGGCTGGTTCCAGTCCTCGCTGCTTTCCGGCTGCGCCATCGACGGCCAGGCGCCGTACAAGGCGCTGCTGACGCACGGTTTTGTCGTGGACGGCAAAGGCCACAAGATGTCGAAGTCGAAGGGCAACGTCATCGCGCCGCAGCAGGTGTCCGACAAGATGGGCGCCGAGATCCTGCGCCTGTGGACGGCATCGACCGATTACTCGGGCGAACTGACCATTTCCGACGAAATTCTCAAGCGCGTCGTCGAAGGCTACCGCCGCATCCGCAACACGCTGCGCTTCCTGCTCGCCAACGTCTCCGACTTCGACGCCCAGGCCGACATGCTGCCGGTTGAAGAGTGGCTGGAAATCGACCGCTACGCGCTGGCCCTGAGTCGCGAGCTGCAGGCGAGCTGCCGCGCCGACTACGACAAGTATGAGTTCCATCGTGTCGTCCAGGCGCTGCAAACCTTCTGTTCCGAAGATCTCGGTGGTTTCTACCTCGACATCCTGAAGGACCGCCTGTACACCACGGCACCGAAGTCGAAGGCGCGCCGTTCGGCGCAGTCCGCGCTGTGGCACATCACCCAGGCCTTTACCCGCCTGTTGGCGCCGATTGCCTCCTTCACTGCCGAGGAAGTCTGGAGCGTGCTGACCGGCCAGACCGACGACTCGATCATGTTCCAGCTCTGGCACGAACTGCCGGCGCTGGCCGACGAGGGCGGGCTGCTGGCCAAGTGGGCCATCATCCGCGCCGCCCGCGCCGAGGTGACCAAGGCGCTCGAAGAACAACGCGAAGCCGGCAAGATCGGTTCGGCGCTGCAAGCCACCGTCGAGATCCGCTGTGCCGGCGAAAAGTATGCGGCACTGGCATCCCTCGGCGACGATCTGAAATTCGTCTTGATTTGCTCGTCGGCCGTGCTGGTTCGCGACGAAGCGGAACAGGTGCTGGCCTCACCGCTCGAACATGCCAAGTGCGAGCGTTGCTGGCATGTACGTGAGGATGTCGGCACCGATCCAGCTCATCCGGGCTTGTGCGGGCGTTGTGTCAGCAATCTGCACGGTGCGGGCGAGGTCCGCTGTCATGCCTGAGCGCCAATCCCCAGGGGGCAACAAGCGTAGCGCATTGCACCACTTCGCGATCTTTTACCTTGCCTTGTTACGATGAGTATGCAGCCCGCTACGAGTAAGCCCTGGTTCATCCTGGCCGGATTGGTCATCGTTCTTGACCAGCTCAGCAAATATTTCGTTCTCGCCCACATTCAGTTTGGTGAAACGATCTATGTCGCACCGTTCTGGAACTGGGTACTGGCCTTCAATCAGGGGGCGGCCTTCAGCTTCCTGGCCGACCAGCCAGGCTGGCAGCGCTGGCTGTTTTCAGCGCTGGCCATCGGCGTCTCCGGCTGGATCGCCTTCATGCTGCGCCAGCATCCACAACAGAAACTGCTTTCGCTCGCCTTGGCCCTGGTCATGGGCGGCGCGCTGGGCAATGTCATCGACCGCATCCGTTTCGGCGCCGTCGTCGATTTCATTCAATGGCATGTCGCCGGTCACTATTGGCCGGCCTTCAATGTGGCCGATTCGGCCATCGTCGCCGGAGCGATCCTGCTGCTGGTCGAGCAGCTGGTTTTCGGCGACAAGAAACCCGGGGAAAATACCTGATGAGCACCGTTCGTTCCGACAGCTACCTGACCCTGCATTACCGCATCACCACACTCGATGGCGAGGAATTCCTGTCGACCTTCGACATGAGCCCGGCCACGCTGCAAATGGGCAGCGGCCAGCTCGCCGAAAATCTCGAAAACGTCCTGATCGGCCTGCCGGCGCAGGAAACCTTTGCCTTCGATCTGCCGCCGGAAAACGCCTTCGGCATGCACAACGAACGCCTGGTCGAACGCATCGCGCGCAGTGGCCTGCCGGCCGAAATGGAACTCAAGGAGAATTCCGTCGTCGAATTCACCGCGCCCAATGGCGGCACCTTTGCCGGCTTTCTGCGTGAGCTCGATGCAACGCACGCCCTGTTCGACTTCAACCACCCGATGGCCGGCAAGACGATCCGCTTCGAAGTGAAAATCATCGGAATAATGTAGTGGTAGTTGTTAGTTATTAGTGGGCTTGAGTTGTTAGCAGAGCTGTTGTTCCTTAAGCTGGCTACCGACTAACAGCTAGCAACTAACAGCTAATGACTAACAACTAGCGACTAATAACTAACATGCAAATATTGCTGGCTAATCCCCGTGGCTTCTGTGCTGGTGTTGAACGCGCCATCGCCATCGTCGAGCGGGCGCTGGAAAAGTTCGGGGCGCCGATTTACGTGCGGCACGAGGTTGTGCACAACAAGTTCGTCTGCGATGACCTGCGCGCCAAGGGGGCGGTGTTCATCGAGGAGTTGGCTGAAGTGCCTGCGGGCAGCACGGTCATCTTCAGCGCCCATGGTGTCTCGAAGGCGGTGCGTGCCGAGGCCGAGGAGCGGGGCCTGAAGGTCTTCGATGCGACCTGTCCGCTGGTCACCAAGGTGCATGTCGAAGTCGGCAAGATGCGCAACGAAACGCGTGAAGTCGTCATGATCGGCCACAAGGGTCACCCGGAAGTCGAAGGCACCATGGGCCAGAGCACTGGCGGCATGTACCTGGTTGAAACAGCGGAAGAGGTGGCCAGCCTGGGCGTCAGCCAGCCTGACCAGCTTTCCTTCGTGACCCAGACGACGCTATCGGTCGACGACGCTTCGGTGGTCATTGCCGCGCTCAAGAAGCGCTTTCCCGATATCCAGGGGCCGAAAAAGGATGATATCTGCTACGCCACCCAGAATCGTCAGGATGCCGTCAAGGCCCTGGCCGAGCAGTGCGATCTGGTGATCGTCGTCGGTAGCCCGAACAGTTCGAACTCGCGCCGGCTCAAGGAGGTTGCCGTGGCCCGCGGGATTGATGGCTATCTGATTGATGGGCCGGAGGAAATAGATCCGGCGTGGCTGATCGGGAAAGTGCGGGTGGGGGTCAGTGCGGGGGCCTCTGCACCGGAGATTCTTGTCCGGCGAGTCGTCGACCGGATCGTCTTGCTGACCGGAGCGTCAGTGATGCAGTTGGCGGGTGTCGAGGAGGGGGTTTCGTTTCCTCTGCCACGCGAGTTGGGCGCCAGCTGAAATGAAAAACGGCAGGTTTCCCTGCCGTTTTTTCAATCCCAACAACGCGCTGTTGTCGGGGTTTTGATTCCCGTGCTACTTAGGGAAAAGGTGCCGCAGGTGGTGTCTTTGGTTTGGCTCCCCGTTGGAGTAGCACAAATTCTGAATGCTGTTGCCGATGGATTAGTTGTAGCGGTTCCACTGCATGCCGTGGCATCCGTTGGGTCAGAGTCGAATGCAATCGTATAGAAGCCGTCAGGTGACGTGGTAAGACCAATGTCGGTAGTCGGGGCGCTAGTGCCGAGTGTCGCCGAGTTGTATTTCATTTTCTCCGTATACAAGCGTTCCATGGCCTGCGCCGTCCCCATGAGTGCCGATTTGGCATCGGTCCGCCGGGAGCGCAGGACATAGTCCGTGTAACTTGGATAGGCAACCGCCGCCAGAATGCCGACGATCGCGACGACGACCATCAGTTCGATCAGGCTAAATCCCTTGTGTTTCATTCGATTCTCCACGCAATCAATCGGTCATCAGTTCGCGCCAGGACAGTCGGCCATGGCCAGCTTTACCCGTGTCAATGTCGGTTTTCCTGCCACCACCCTGGGTGCCAAAACTGAACTCGACAGATTTTCCTCCGGCGGATGGATTGGTGATGATTACGCCGGGCGGAGTAATGCCGGTTGTACTTTTGCGTGCCGAAGCGTAAGCCTCTACACCGCCGAAATTGAGCGTCCCACCGATGCTGCTATAAACCGACCAGCTAAGCCGACCGCCGGTCAGTGCATCGACGAAATACTCCCAGGAATATCCGCCTGCGTCACAAATGTCGGAAGAAGGAACGATGCTGCTAACTCGCAGGATGGTGCCGCCCAGTATCTGCGGATTGTAGCCGATGCGTTCTCCCGAATCCGGCAGGTTGATGTACCAGCCGCGTTTCTCGGTCCAGTCCACGGTGTTTTCGCTCACTGTACGGTAAGTATCTGTTTCCGTAGCGGTGACACCTTCAAAACTCGAGGTGGAACTGGCCGTTGCAGTTGCCGTGTAAATCGACTGTTGTTGCAGGTTGCTACGACCAGTAGAGGTGATCGTGCTGCCATCCAGCTTATCCCAGATGCCGTAAATCGTCTGGAGTTGGGTGCTTTGATCGTCGTTGGTAAACAGATATTTGCCTGTCCCAAAGGTCAGCAGCAAGCCGCCCTGCGGATGGAATATGGCATCCGCAGCCGTCGTGATCGCTTGGCGTACGCGGGTGGTCTGTTCATCCCAGGCAACGTACAAGGGGTCGGGGTTGGATGTGGCGCCAAAGGCTACTCGCCAGTCGGCCGAAGAATCGCCGGTAAAGTCGAAGCGCCAGAAGTTGCCCTTGAGGTCGCCGGCATAGACGTAGTCGATGACTCCATCACCATCGGTATCCATGGGGGCTATCTCGGACAGCCCATTGGGCCCTGATGAAGTGGTATCACCTTCGATGACAGGGATTTTCTTGACCAAGGCTCCCGTATTGGCATTGAGAATGAACAGGGCGGCATCGCCGGAAGTGCTGACGTAGCCATCGGCTTCGGTATTGTTGTAGCCATTGTTGATCAGGACATACCAAGTCCAGGCTGAGCAAGTGCCACTAGTGCGGGTAGTGCAAAGCTTGGTCAGATAGGGGCGCCCCACGGTGTAGCCAAGATCAACGTCGTTCTTGTCCGAAAACTCCCATTTGACGAGGCTGCCAGCATTGCTTTCCTGGAAATTGGCCGGGTCGGTCACATCCAGGGCGAAGACACCCTGGCCCCCAGCCCCCAAGCCACCGACGAGGATGGTGCGCCAATCGCCATCGGGACAGTCGGCGACATTTTCTGTAACGCAGATGTCTACTACGGTCGGAGTGCCATCAACAAAATACCGGTGCGTATTCGTCGAGCCATTCTTGCCATAATCCGTTTCGGTCAGCTTGTTCAGCACCCAGCGGCCATTTCTCAGTCGATACATTTCACCGGGAACATAGGCAAGGAGTTCTTCTCCGGTGGCAGCACTGAAACCATGCAGCATGCCATCGTTTGCGCCGACATAAACCATGGCCGTCCGGTCGCCTTTTCCGGTCGAATTGGTTGATGCATTGTAGTTGGCAGCAAACTTGGAGTAACTGCTGTCGATATGGCCGTTGTTGGGGCGTCCGACGTACTGCGACTGCGAATTGATGATGTCCCCGAGGAGGTTGGTTTTGTTGCTCGGCGTGCAGGTGACCGAGCCGCCTCCTGTGCAAACTGCTGTGCCGCCGCCGGCCGGGCAGACATAGGTGCCGGTGCAGCTGCCCGTTACCGTAGTCAGCTGAATCTGCGGGCGTGTGCGCATGCCGGAAATCGATTCGCCACGCAGGAAGGAAACGCGATCCTCGCCCAGAGCATCGGTAGTTCCTTGGGAGGTCTTGTTCAATGCTGTGCGGAGTGTGGTGGCACCAGTGGTAGACATGCTGGCCCAGCGGAAGGGGATGCCCTTCGTGGTGGCCTGTTCTTGGTCATAGGTCAGAATCGTTCGCGAGGTGGGCGTCTTGTCGGCCAGTTCGACATGGGCTCGCCAGCTCGCGTTACCGATGCCGGTTGAGCTTACCGGATAGGCAATGACTTCTCCGCTCCAGCCATCGGTATTGTAGCGACCAACGAAAATCTGCGTGTCGGTCTGCAAGGAGAATGAATTTGATGTCGTTGCCGCTGCGGTACCAGCGCTGTCCCGGATCTTGGATAGTGCTGCATCCAGTTGGGCGAGTAATTTCAGCGGATTGACAACCAGGAAGTAGGTGTCAGGTACGCCATCGTTGTCGCCATCCCACTCCGTCTGCTGGGGGATGTTGTCGCCATTGGTGTCACCGAACCCGCCGTATTTCGAGGCATACCACAGCGGATCATGCAGGGTGGTGGCCGAGGTGTTGTTGGTATTGGCAGTAAATGTCCGTGTTGCATAGTTGCTGGCATCGGGAACGTCAGGGTCATTGGTGGCAAGCAAGGGAAGGTGCTTGCTCGAATCTGCTCCTGCATCCGTGGATTTCGGCCGGTCAAGGAAGTACTCGGGGTCGCTGCTGTAACCGGTGTCTTTGTCGCGGACGACAAGATAGATGCCGTCAGCCGTGGTGCCGGAAACGACATAGCCCATGTGCTGGATAATGCCGCCGGCTGCGTAAATTGATTCAACCTTGATGGTGATGGTGTTGTCGCCATTGAGCAAGACTTCATAGACCGCGATGGCGTCCATGTCATGGTCCGCCCCTTGTTCCACGTCTTCGAAGTTGATCCGGAACTTGTAATAGGGACGGCCGCTATTGATGGTGGTGTCTTCGTTCAGTGCGGTGACGTTCTTGATCGTGTCGACATAGAAGTCGACGATCTGATTGGTCGGCTGGAATGTCGCCGTTTCACTGATGCTCATGCCGCCGACCGACTTGGCAAAGGGCACGATGGTGACAAAGTTGGTCGTGTTGGGTATGGGGATCTGGATGGTGGGCAGAGGGGCAGACAGGGCGATGGAATAGGTGCCGAGCTGCTGGGTGCCCGTCACGGCATTGATGTCGTTGAGCTTGGCAAAGTTGGCGACGCTGGCCGTGTAGTAGCTGCCCTGGCGTGTCGGATCGCTCGGCGAAAGCCCGCGGATGTTGCCGAAGCTCGATGCGGATTTGGCTGTCGGGGCGCCGTCAATAGTGGCGCCGACCTGACCGATGAAAATATTTTTCGTGGCGCTGGTGCCGAATTCAAGATTCCATAAACCAGTGCCCCGCGAGGCGGCATCCAAGGAGGCGCCATTGATGCTGGCAGCAGCAACCGTACCGAAATTGCTGTCGGCACCCGGTACCTGATCCGAGTCAAAGGATGGGTAGACATCGCTGATCAGCATCAGGAAGGGTTTGGAGCAGACCGGGAAGGGGCCGGTATTGGGAATCGGAACGGTGGCGCTGGCCGAGTACGGATCCGTCCAGGTGGTGATTCGCGGCAAGCCGCTGGTGCCACCGGGAAGGGTCACGCCGTCGTCGCGCGTCTGGCTGGTTGTGAATCCTGTTGTGGCGGAGGTGGCGCCGGAAAAATAGCGAATGGCTTCATACGCCATTTCTGCCAGCGGATTGCCCCAGTTTTCACACTCGCCGTTATTCATCGCCCGGGTTGTGATCCAGCCGCAGTTGGTACCACTATAGGCGTAGTCGCTATAGTTGAAATTGATGATGTGGAAGCGATTGATCGTGCCGATAATGCCCGTGACGCAGGTGCTGCTACCTGTCAGACCGCAGGTCGTCCCGGACTCCTTGAAAATCCCGGTCGTGGTTTCGATTTCATTGGTAATCGAGGAAACCGCCTTGCGCAGGATGCCGCCGTTGGTGTTCTGGTCATAGGAGCCCGAAAGCAGGCCAAAGAACATCCCGTTGTTGTCGCCGTAGCTGTGCAGCAGGCCGGTGGGTTTGTAAGTCAGGACCGGGGTTGCTGCGCCATTGCTATAACTCTTGCAATTGGCTTCCCGGCCAAAGTAGGCATCCGAGCCAACACCCGAAATTTCCTTGCAGACTTCAACCCGGACGTTGTAGTCGGTCATTGTTGTATTGGAAGGTGTACCTGGCGTGTAAAAGTTTTGGGTTAGCGTGCCCAGTCTGCTGTCCGGGACAATTTCCCATGTACTACCTGGTCTTTTCCAATACAGTTGCCAGTTTGAGCCACCTGTTGCTTCTTGATGGCGGAATTCAATGGTGTAGCTGGCATTTCTGACCAGATTGATGGACCCTTTGTGAGCATTCCGGCAATCATCGTTGTTCCCGCATTTGCCGTGCCCACCATACCAGCCTGTCACGAGTTCTCCATTGATCCAGACTTCAACAGCATCGTCGCCATCTGCCGAGAATTCATAAGTTCCCGTATATTCTGCACGGTCTCTTGTCGTCAGAGTGCCGGTCGTAATGTCCATATAATTGTCGTTAGGAACAGCAGCGGGTTTCCCGCTGTCATCATTTGCGTCAATTGTGGAGAGCGTGCTCGTGCCCAGTAAATTGGCAGGAACCGCATAGTCATTAACCCATGTCGCGAATTCTGCAGCATTCGCTGGCGAGCCGGTGTTCAGGGCTCCTGTACCCGATGTGCATAGTGGGCCGGTGCTGCCATGCAAACATTTCGAGCCAGCTACGGGGCGCTCAATGGAGACCCATTCCCAGATGCGATAGGTGCTGTTGCTCAGAATCCGCATCAGCGGTGCCTGGCCATAGCCGGTCAGGGTGACATTGGCAAACAGGTGGCGTTTGCCGGATTCGGGTAGGGAGAGCGGGGTGTATTGAGTGATGTCGTAGCCGTCGGTAGTGACGTCCTTGTACTCCTTCCCCCAGGCGTGTGCATCCTGCGGCACGAAGGTGCGTTCAAGTATGGTTTGGGATGCACTGTCCGTACTGCGGTAGCCGCCATAAAGAACCTTGCGCAAGGCATCAATCCGCGCCGTTGTCACGTAATTGAGGAAGTCGCCGCTCCAGTAGTCACGACCACTTCCTGTACATTTTTTGTTGTAAACCGTTTTTCCGTCCACGACCGACGAGTCGCTCATGGCGACAGGTGTGAAGATTCCACCGGTGTATGAGTAACACTTGTAGGAGTCGAAGTACCCGTAATACTCAATGGCCGGTTTGTAACCGACATCCAGCTTGTTGTCACCATTGAGGTCCGAGTAGTCGTTGTATGCCTCGTAATAGAGCTTGTGATCGCGGCCCATGGTCAGCATGATCAATGGCGGCGAGCTTGATGAGATATACATCGGCGCATTGGCCAGTGTCGCAGCCTGGCTGTTCTGCGGGGTGACGACCAGTCCTGAGAAGAGTGCCAGAAGCGCTCCGGTCAGGCCCAGGCCTGATTGCAGACGTGCATGCAGGTGGTTTTTCATGGCGATATTCCTTGTCAATCCGCGGGGTTGATCATTGCTTGCAGCATGACGCGGCTGCTGGTGTTGGCACCGAAGCCGACCGCTGTGACTCGATAGAGGGTGTTAGATTTGGGGCTATTAGGGTCGACTTTCGGCGAGATAATGGGGACGGAGACGGCCTCGACGATGTAGCGGGGCTGGGCGCCCAGCCCGGGTAGCGCAGGTGCCGATGTAAAAGCGCCATAACCGACGCTTTTGGTTGTGCCTGAGCCGGTTTTCCAGCCGGTATCGGAGCCCGACAGTGCAACCCAGATCGGGGTGCAGTCGGTGCTTGAGGTGCAGGTGTTGGGTAGACAGAGCCCGTTGCTGCTGCATCCGGTGACGAAACCGGTCTGGCCGGAAATCCGGGTGCGACTTATGACCTCCCGTTCGGCATCGCGCAGTCCGGCTTCCGCAGCTTGAAAGGCGTTTTGCCAGTCCCTGCTGTTCGCTACCATCCGTTCTTCAAGGATGCCGGTGCGCATCAGTGAAATGATGACGATGGTGATGGCAATCAGGAACATGGTGGCTGTCACCAATATGATGCCCTGCTGTTTCCTGATCGTTGGACGGCTTGAGGGGAGCTTTTTCATGATTATTGGGTGCGATTACGGGCGACAAAGGTTTCGTTGAATGTCTTGGTGATCTTGCCCTTCGTCGATGAAATCTTGGTATTTGCCGATTCAGCAGTCAGAGCAATACTGATTGAGGCAACCTGATTCCAGTTGGAGGGACTGTCAGTGGAGCTGTCTATTTTTCCGTCATTGTTGCTATCTATGCCATAAGTTATTTGCATGTCGGTTACCCCAACGAGCAGTTCCCGGGCTGTTGGTGTGCCATCCGTTTCGCCGACCATTTGCATCATCCACAGAGAGCGCGTACTGCCACTGGCTGAGTTGGCAATGAAGTAGGCGTTGGAGAAAACCGGCATTAGCAAGGATCCGGGCTTGAGGGTTGCACTGACGCTGCTGCTTGTGGCGCTGCACGCCAGGTTGATGGCCTGATGGCAATTGGCGGGGGTGCCGCCGGTGGCGTGACTGACGGTGGTGGCAGTGATGCCAGCAACATGGAAAATCGATGCCTTGGCGCAATCCGTCCCTAGCAGTATCTCTCCGGCTTTGAATGCATGGGTTGCCGTGGTGATGTTTGGTACGACATGCGCCTTGACCACCATTTCCCGAGAACTGTCTCCGCCTATCAGAATTAGGGCGTCGGTGCCGCTGATCGGCGCATCGCCGCCGGAAGTGAGCATCGCTGATGGGTAGCTGGAGCCGTTGTAGCCCCGAATGGGGGTGAGAAAATTCAGGAACGGGTCGGTTGCTGCATCGGTCAGGATGTTGATGGTTCTGGTTTTTGAGCTGTAGCCGCAGCCGTTATATCCAGCACTTCGTATGTCGCGGCCAATCGCTCCAAAAGCGAACCGTCCGGTTTCCTGGATGCGGGCGACTTCATTGGCATAGTCGAACCCGCCACGTGTTTTGACGTAAAGCGTCGATACGGCACCCACAAGGAAGAGGCCAATGGCCATCGAGACCATTAACTCAACCAGCGTCAGGCCGGCTTCAGGGAGTGAAATCTGGCGTGTCTTGATCATGGCTCGATAATGGTCCAGAACGATTTGTTGGTTGCGCCGGAACGGTTCTCATCCCACGAGACGATGATGGCATACCAGCGATTGGTCGCGCTGTGGCAGATAGCTCCGGATCCCAGAGGCATGCTTTGGTAATTTGTGGCGTGCCAGCAGCTTTTTTCATAGGCAGCTCCTGATCCTGTGCAACTCGGGGCTGAGGTTGGGGCTGCAACTATGGGCGTGGTGCTGTCGTCATTGTCCGTGATCAGGGAGAGAAGGGTTGAACAGGAAGACGAAGAACCTGCCGGCAGGACGTCGTTGTAAGAGCCATCGTTGACATAGGTCAGGTTGGCGCGCATGCGCTCGGCCATATCGTAAGCTTGGCTTACCGCGAGGCTGCGGATTTGCGAGGTCGAGCCGGCCTGCAGGCCACGCAGGAGCAGGCCGGCAATTCCCAGGAGACCGAATGCCACAACGACAACAGTGACCATGACTTCGATCAATGAGAATCCGCGAGCAGAGGAGATGCGAGTGTTCATGGGCAGGTAGTCGAAGTTGTGGTCAGGGAGGCGCGTCCGGTAATCAATACGCTGAGAGTTCTGCCGAAACTGTTGCCTCTATCGTCGCAGATAATGAACGAACCAGTCGCGGTCGAGGTAAGCACTCCGCTGGGGCGGAATTGAATAAAGTTGTTTGTTGATGTGCCGGATGTATCCGTAAAGCCGGACGCGGTAATTTTGACGCCACTGGATGAATCGGTAGTGCTGGTGCGAAAGATGGTTTCTCCGGTGTCGAGTGTTCCCACAGTGCCGGATGCACTTTCGTCGACGAAAATAAGGCGCCCGCTGTCCCAAGAGGCGCCACTGGTAATGCAGGAGGTTCCATCTGTACTGGCGCACAGCGTGACTCGCTTCCCTGTGCGCGCCGCTTCTGCGCGAGCCAAGGCCAAGTCTGCCAGTAGATCATTGGTGGTCGTCGCCAGTCGATTGTTGAGCATCATGTCTCTCAGGCTGGGGCCAGCCAAGGCCGCAAGAATGCCAACAATCGCCACAACGATCATGAGTTCCAGTAATGTGAATCCACTATTCGAACGATTTTTCATATCCATTTCCTCATGCACGGATTCTAGTTTGTGTTTGTCAAATATGATGAAAGCGTGGGATGGGCGGGTGTGTTGACCTGACGAGTGGTAAGTCTGTTTGTTGGCATTTTTGTACAATCCCTTCATGTCAGAAACTCGTTTGTTGTCAGTTAGCTTGGCGTTGTCTGCAATATTGCATGTCGCTATTTTAGCGCTGCCTACTGTCAGGGTTGCCTTGGATGCGACGTGGCTTGGGCGTTCGGCAAATACCGTGCTTGCCGCGACAATTGTTTCGCAAGAACTTGTTGGACAGGAAGCGACCCCGGGTGGCTTGGGGCTGCCTTCGCCGGTTCCTGAGTTTTTGGGGGCGCGTCAATCGACTGCGCCAAGTAGCGAGGTTGCGTCTGGTTTGCGCGGACAAGATGAGGAACGTCCTGTCGTTGAGCTTTCCATGAGCGATTATCTGCCGCCAAGTCTTCTTGATAAAACACCCAAGCCACTTGGGAGTATTGATACCGATATTGATTTCAAGGGCATGCGGGGGGTGGTTGGTGAGGCGGAAATCATGTTGCTGATTTCATCTGATGGTGGGGTTGATGGTGTGCTGGTCATGAACTCGAGTCTGCCTGAGTTTATCGTCAATGAAGCTGTTGCGCGGTTCAGGGGGGTTCCATTTGAGCCTGGAGAACTTCATGGGGTGCAGGTTCGGAGTCGTGTCCGGATCAAACTCTCGCCTCCGGGGATGGATGAGTTGCTGGGAAATCCCTATTCAGCAAAGGAAAAAGCATGGCGGAGGTGATTAGGGAACTTACGAAAGCAAAGTAAAGTCGAGCGTTTTGATTGCTTTCCATTCGTTGCCCCGATATAATCTTCGTCTTTACGTTTTAGCAATGAGACTCCAACATGGCCAATAGCGCACAAGCCCGCAAGCGCGCCCGTCAAGCTGACAAGCAGCGCTCCCATAACGCCAGCCTGCGTTCGACCCTGCGTACCGCGATCAAGCGTGTGCGTCAGGCGATCGAAGCTGGTGATAAAGCTGCTGCTCAGGGTGTTTTCCAGCAATCTGTTGCGGTTCTCGATCGCATTGCTGACAAGAAGATCATCCACAAGAACAAGGCTTCTCGTACCAAGAGCCGCCTGTCTGCACAGATCAAGGCAATTGCTGTTGCTGCCTGATTTTGCTGGATGTTAAAAAAGGCACCTTCGGGTGCCTTTTTTATTGCCTGTCGTTTTGCTTACTTCTTGTCTTCGAGTGAGCAGACGCCGTCGATGATCTGCAGGTCGTTGTCTTGTGCGAAATTGAGCATGAAGCGGTAGGCCATCGGTTCGATTTCACCGAGACGACCATCCACGAAAACGGCTTTGTCACCGTTGTAGTCGCCGGGGCCGACGTAAGGGGAGTACTTCATCTTGCGCTCGGCGCCAAAGGCGGACATGACGCCGCAGAGGCGCTCGGCCCAGTCGCTCGGACGGAATTTTTTGCCTTGTTTGGTGAGGCCAACAATGATGAAGGTGGTCGATTCTGATGTTGTCATTGTTCTACTCTGCTTTTATGGGGCGTTGCGACCTTTGGTGCAGGCATTCTAGCAGAAGCGCCGTTGCTGTGACATGTTTGCCATTGCCCCTGAAAAAAAGGGTTTCTTCTGAATGGGATACGTTGTTTTCCCAGAATGTGCTCGATATACTGAATCTACTTCATTGATATGTTGAGGGTTTTATGTCGCCTCGTACTGTCCTGAAATATGGTTTTCGTATTCGCACTCGCAGCGGTGTCGTCGTCGACAATCTGGCGATTTACGGCAAGGATGAAGTTGAAGCCAGACGCAAGCTTTGCCAGATGTACAACGATTGCGAAATACTGGAGTCTCGTTGCTTGCCGGTGTCGCTCGGTGGGCGACATGCGGCGTTGAGCTACGAAGATGTGGTTGATCTGATTGTTGCCGAGTAAGGTCGGCAGAAACTCAGATGTCGCCGCGTTGCTGCAATTCGTCGAGTAGTGACCGGTAGTCATGGGCGCCATTGCTTGATGCGTTGTGGCGGAACACGTCGCGGTTGAGCGACGGGCTTTCGGCAACGGCCACGTTTTCCGAGATAACCGTGTCGCAGACTTCGTTGCCGTAGCGTTCGCGCAGTTTGTTGCGGACATCGTCGCTCATGCGTCGGCGGCGATCAAAGCGGGTCAGCAGGTAGCGGCGCTCAACCTTGCGTTTGAGTACGGGTTCTAGTACCTGCAGGGTGCGGGTAATGTGCTCGGCCGCCTGTAGTGACAGGTAATCGGTGGAGACGGGGATGAGCAGGCGGTCGCAGGCAAAGATGGCGTTGAGTGCCAGTACGCCGATATAGGGGCAGCAGTCGATCAGCGTGGTGCGTGCCGGTTTTTCGTTTTCGAGGATTTCGAGGCCGGATCGCAGCTTGTTGAGAATTGCCGGTCCCTTGCCGAAAATCGAGTCTACTTTGATCAGTTGCTGATGGGCGGGAATCAGTTGCCCGATGTTTGACCATTCCAGTTCGAGTTCGGACAGGGGGCGTGTGTCCTGGTAAAAGGCAAACAGGCTGCGGCTGGCTTCAACGGGCGCCTTGCCATGGATGCTTGAGAGGTGTCCCTGCGGGTCGAGGTCAATCAGCAGCGGGGGCGTGCCGGCGCGATTCAGGGCTGCGCCGAGGTTGAGTGCGGTCGTCGTTTTGCCGACGCCGCCTTTCTGATTGAAGATGGCTATGTGCATGTTTTGTCGTTCTATACAATGCCCTATTTTTCACTTAACATCTAGCTTTCTGCAACTCTTTCCGGTGTTTTTAGCCTGTTTGAGGAGTGGTCGTTTCGGCGGCAATTGCCGCCGTTTTCGTTTTTTGGGGTTGCCTGATGTCGCATGTCATGAATACCTATGCCCGGTTGCCGGTGACTTTCAGTCACGGCCAGGGTTGCCGGATTACCGATACCGAGGGTAAGGAATATCTCGACGCCTTGTCGGGAATTGCTGTGTCCACGCTCGGTCACGCTCATCCCCGGCTGGTTGCGGCCATCGCCGCACAGGCCGGTCGCATGCTGCATACCTCGAACCTGTACGGTATTCGTGAGCAGGAAATGCTGGCCGACAAGCTGGCCGCGCTGTCCGGCCTGCAGGAAGTGTTTTTCGGCAACTCCGGCGCCGAAGCCAACGAGGCGGCGATCAAGCTGGCGCGCTTCTATGGGCACAAGAAGGAAATCGAGACGCCGACCATCATCGTCATGGAAAAATCCTTCCATGGCCGGACCATGGCGACCCTGTCGGCGACCGGCAACCGCAAGGTGCAGGCTGGTTTCGAGCCGCTGGTTTCGGGTTTCGTCCGGGTGCCTTATGGCGACCTAGAGGCGATCAAGGCGGTGGCCGAGCACAATCATCAGGTCGTTGCCGTGATGCTCGAAATCATCCAGGGCGAGGGCGGCATTCATCTGGCCGATCCGGCTTACTATCGCGGCGTTCGCGAACTGTGCGACGCGCAGGGCTGGCTGATGATCTGCGACGAAGTCCAGTGCGGCATGGGGCGGACCGGCAAATGGTTCGGCTACCAGCAGGCCGGGGTTCTGCCGGATATCGCCACCCTGGCCAAGGGGCTGGGTTCCGGCGTGCCGATTGGTGCCTGCCTGGCCGGTGGCAAGGCAGCCGGGCTGTTCGGTCCGGGCAATCACGGTTCAACCTTTGGCGGCAATCCGCTGGTTTGCGCGGCGGCGCTGACGACCATCGAGGTCATGGAGCAGGATGATCTGCTGGCCAATGCGGCCAAGGTTGGCGCGCTGATTCGCCAGTTGTTCGGCGAGGCCTTGGCCGGTGTCGAGGGGCTGGTCGATATCCGTGGTCATGGCCTGATGATCGGCATTGAGCTCGACCGCCCGTGTGGCGAACTGGTCGGCAAGGCGCTGGCCGCCGGTTTGCTGATCAACGTGACGGGCGACAAGATCATCCGTTTGCTGCCGCCGTTGATTTTCAGCGACAGCGACGCGCGTGAGCTGGTCGAACGGACCGCTCCGCTGATCAAGGAATTTCTGGGAGCCTGATCATGGCCATCAAGCATTTTCTGCAATTCAAGGATTTCACGCGCGACGAGTTCGAGTATGTTTTCGAGCGCACGCGCTGGATCAAGAACCAGTTCAAGTCCTACCAGAAGTACTGGCCGCTCAGCGACCGTACGCTGGTGATGATTTTCGAAAAGGCCAGCACGCGCACGCGTCTTTCTTTCGAGGCCGGCATGCAGCAACTGGGCGGCTCGGCGATCTACCTCAATACGCGCGATTCGCAACTGGGGCGCGGTGAGCCGGTCGAGGATGCGGCGCAGGTGATTTCGCGGATGAGCGATATCGTCATGATCCGCACCTTCGAGCAGGACATCATCGAGCGCTTCGCCGCCAATTCGCGCGTGCCGGTGATCAATGGCCTGACCAACGAATATCACCCCTGCCAGATCCTGGCCGATATCTACACCTACATCGAGCATCGCGGTTGTATCCAGGGCAAGACCGTGGCCTGGGTCGGCGACGCCAACAACATGTGCAATACCTGGCTGCAGGCGGCCGAAGTGCTGGATTTCAAGGTGCATGTGTCGACGCCGCCGGGTTACGAGATCGACCCGGCCCTGGTTGGCAAGATCGACAGTGCCCGGGTCAAGGTTTTTGCCGATCCGATGGATGCTTGCCGGGGTGCCGATCTGGTGACCACAGACGTGTGGACCTCGATGGGCTTCGAAGCCGAGAACGAAGAGCGCATCAAGGCCTTTGCCGATTGGTGCGTCGATGGCGACATGATGCGCGTCGCCAATGAAGGCTCGCTGTTCATGCACTGTCTGCCAGCCCATCGCGGCGAGGAAGTGACGGCCGAGGTCATCGACGGGCCGCAATCCGTGGTCTGGGACGAAGCCGAGAACCGCCTGCACGTTCAGAAGGCACTGATGGAATTTTTAATGTTGGGACGCATTAACGGCTAGTTATTAGGATCGAGGAATTAGTGGGCCGGGGAGCGGGTGGTTTTACTCGATCCTCGATCCTGAATCCTCGATCCTGCATTCAAAAGGGAACAGAAATGAGCGACATCAAGAAAGTAGTACTGGCTTATTCCGGCGGTCTGGACACCTCGGTCATTCTCAAATGGCTGCAGGATGTCTACCAGTGCGAAGTGGTCACCTTCACCGCCGACCTCGGTCAGGGTGAAGAGCTGGAGCCGGCCCGTGCCAAAGCGCTGAAGGCCGGCATCAAGCCGAAGAACATCTACATCGACGATGTCCGCGAGGAGTTTGTCCGCGACTTCGTTTTCCCTATGTTCCGCGCCAACACGGTTTATGAAGGCGAATACCTGCTCGGTACCTCGATTGCCCGGCCGCTGATCGCCAAGCGCCTGATCGAGATCGTCAATGAAACCGGGGCCGACGCCATCTGTCACGGCGCGACTGGCAAGGGCAACGACCAGGTGCGTTTCGAACTCGGTGCTTATGCGCTGAAGCCTGGTATCAAGGTCATCGCGCCGTGGCGCGAGTGGGATCTGATGTCGCGTGAGAAGCTGATGGCCTACGCCGAGAAGCACGGCATCGAAATCGACATGAAGCACAAGAAGGGCGGCTCGCCGTATTCGATGGATGCCAACCTGCTGCACATCTCCTACGAAGGTCGTCACCTGGAAAACCCGGCGGCTGAAGCCGAGGAATCGATGTGGCGGTGGACCGTCTCGCCGGAAAAGGCCCCGAACAAGGCCGAGTACCTTGACCTCGAATTTGCCAAGGGCGACGTCGTGGCCATCAACGGCAAGAAGATGAAGGCGCACGAAATCCTGGCGACGCTGAACAAGCTCGGCGGTGCGCATGGCATCGGCCGTCTCGATCTGGTCGAGAACCGCTATGTCGGCATGAAGTCCCGTGGTTGTTACGAAACCCCGGGCGGTACCATCCTGCTGCGCGCCCACCGCGCCATCGAATCGGTGACGCTGGACCGCGAAGTCGCCCACCTCAAGGACGACCTGATGCCGCGCTACGCCAGCCTGGTGTACAACGGCTACTGGTGGAGCCCGGAGCGCAAGGCGCTGCAGGTGCTGATCGACCATACGCAACAGACCGTCAATGGCATGGTGCGCCTGAAGCTGTACAAGGGTAACGTCATCGTTGTCGGCCGTGATTCCGAGACCGATTCGCTGTTCGATTCGACCATCGCCACCTTCGAAGATGATGCCGGTGCCTACGACCAGCGTGATGCCGGCGGTTTCATCAAGCTGAACGCCCTGCGCCTGCGCATCGCCGCCAACCTGTCGGCGAAGAAGGCCGGCAAGCCGGTGGCAGCCAAGAAGGCTGCGCCGAAAAAGGCGGTAGCCAAGCCCGTTGCCAAGACGGTAAAGGCTGCGCTACCGGTTGCCAAGGTGGAAGCCAAAAAAGTGGTTGCCAAGGCCATCGCCAAACCGGTTGCCAAAAAGCCGGCTGCCGTGAAGAAGCCGGCCGCCAAGAAAAAGGTTTGATAGATGGAAGGTGGCACCATTTTTGGTTTCAATGAAGAGCAGATCGCCGAGTTCTTTTCGACCTGGGGGGTTGCCGCCTTCATCATCTTCATGCTGTTCATCATTGGCGAGATTGCCTGGAAGTCCAAGGCCGGCAAGACGGGCACCTTCGTGCTTTTCTTCGTGCTGGCCTTTGGCATGATCGGTTTTATCGCCAAGTCCATCATTCAGAAAGTCTGGGGTATGTAAATGTCGCAATACGACAACGTTTCCGTGGTCAAGCAGGCCAATGTTTACTTTGACGGCAAGTGCGTTAGCCACACCGTGGTGCTGGCTGACGGCACCAAAAAGACGGTGGGCGTGATCCTGCCGTCCAGCCTGACCTTCAATACCGGTGCACCGGAAATCATGGAGGGCGTCGGCGGTTCCTGCCGCGTCAAGCTCAAGGGCGAAAGCGCATGGACGACCTACAGTAACGGCCAGTCCTTCAATGTACCGGGCAATTCCAGTTTTGAAATCGCCTGTGACGAGCCGTATCACTACGTCTGTCATTTCGGATAAGCGCCATGCCGAGCTTTGACTTCACCTCAGAAGCCGACATGGTCGGTCTGAAGAACGCCATCGACGTAACGTCGCGCCAGATCGACAATCGATATGACTTCAAGGGCACCAGCGCCAAGGTCGAACTGAACGAGAAGGACAAGGTCATCACGCTGTGGGGTGATTCCGACTTCCAGCTCGACCAGATCAAGGACCTGCTTTTCCCAGCCATGGAAAAGAAGGAAAAGGAAAGCGTCAAGCGCCTGGATCACCAGAAGGTGGTCAGTGTTTCCGGCAACAAGGTCAAGCAGGAAATGAAGATCAAGGACGGTATCGACAGCGATCTGGCGAAGAAGATCGTCAAGCTGGTCAAGGACGGCAAGCTCAAGGTGCAGGCCTCGATCCAGGGCGATACCGTGCGCATCCAGGGCGCCAAGCGCGATGATCTGCAGGGCTGCATTGCCTTGATCACCAAGAGTATTTCTGATTTTCCGATCAAGTACGGCAATTTCCGCGACTAGGCGACAGCTTCAGTCAAGGAAAAACGGGCAGCCTGGCTGCCCGTTTTGTTTTCTGAGCGGCCGGTCTCAGCGGTGCAGGCCCTTGATCCAGACCGAGTAGAGTTGCTCCGAGAGCTGGCGCATCAGGGGCAGCCGTGTGCCGATTTCTTCCTGCATCTGCTCGGGTAACTGGACGCTGGGCTGGTCGGCCACGGCAATCGCTTCGTCGGCCCATTGGCCGCACCAGGTGCCAATCATTTCGGGCGTCATCTCGACATGGCATTGCATGCCGAGGTGCGGGCCGAGTGCGAACATCTGGTTGGCACAGTGCGGGTTGCCCAGTATGCGGCTGGCGCCGGGCGGAATGCTGAAAGTTTCGCCGTGCCACTGGAAAATGTTCGCCGCTGTTCCGGCGAAGCGGCCCAGCCACTGTCGGGCAATGGCATCATCCTCGCCGCAGGCCGTGCTCCAGCCGATTTCCTTGACCGGGTTGCGGGTCACGGCGCCGCCCAGCGCCTTGCTGATCAACTGCCCGCCCAGGCAGTGACCGATGACCGGGATATTCCTGGTCACGGCGTCGCGGATCAGGGCGCAGACCGGGGCTATCCAGGGTAGCGGGTCGTTGACGCTCATCGGGCCGCCCATGAAACAGAGACCGGAGAACGCCTCGGCGCTTTCGGGGACGCTCTCGCCCTCATCAAGGGCCAGCAGTTTCCAGGGAATCCCGTGATGCTCAAGGAATATGGCAAAATAACCCGGACCTTCAGTCGGGGAGTGACGAACAATGGCAACAGGCAACATTTCGGGTGGGTTCTCCGGGCGGCTCAGGCCTTATTTTACGCCGGCCTTATTGCTCCTGAGCCTGTTTTCAGGCCTGGTTGCGGCTCAGGAGGTCGGTCTGGCCGGGATCATGGGCAGCAAAGTCATGCTCATGGTCAACGGTGGCGAGCCGCAGGCGGTCGCCATTGGCCAAAGCCTGGGCGGGGTCAAAGTGCTTTCGATTCAGGGTGATCAGGCGATTGTCGAAATTGGCGGCAAGAAACGCCCGCTGCGGGTCGGTCAGCATGCTATCGGCGCAGCGGCGAGCGGGGATGGTTCGGGCAAGATCATCATGAGCGCGGATGCCAAAGGGCATTTCCATGTGCTGGGTACGGTAAATGGTGCGTCAGTGCGCTTTATGGTGGATACTGGAGCGACCATGATTGCCCTCGGGGCCAGCGATGCGCGGCGGATGGGCCTTGATTTCGACAAGGGCCAGAAAGGCATGGCGCAGACGGCCAACGGTACGGCTCTGGTCAGCAAGTTCGTGCTTGAAACGGTCACCATAGGCGATGTCACCATGCACTATGTCGATGCCGTGGTTATGCCGACCGAAATGCCGGAGGCGCTGCTCGGCATGAGCTTTCTGAACCGCATGGAAATGCAGCGTGATGGCAGTACCATGACACTTAAAAAACGATTCTAGGAGAGAGAGATGCCCCAAAGAGACAATGAAATCATCATGCTGCGCCGCGAGCTCGAAATGCTGATGAGCGAGCGGCAATCCATTTTGCGCGTTGTTGGCGCCTCGGCGGCGCTGATTGCCTGCCTCGACAGCAAGCGCCTGCCGGTCGGCGCCATTGAGGCGGCGGATGTGGTCGCCACCTCGATCAACTGTCTGCCTGAAGAAACCCTGCAGGATGCGCTGAATGCCGTGCATGCCGAAATCGAGGACAACGCCGCGGCGGCATGAGTTTCGATCTTGAACGTCTGCGGAGCTGTCTGTTGCGCGAGCCGTCGCCCGGACATTTCGTTCAGGAGGAGGGGGGCGAGGGGCTTGAACTGACGCCGGCCGCGGTGCTCTTCCCCATTGTCTTGCGCGAAGCCGGTCAGACGGTGTTGCTCACCCAGCGCACGGCGCACCTGCGCGATCATGCCGGCCAGATCAGCTTTCCCGGCGGGCGGGTCGAAGACGAGGATGCCTCGCCGGTGCATACGGCCCTGCGCGAAACGGAAGAGGAAATCGGCCTGGCCCGGGAATACATCGAAATTCTCGGTTTCTTGCCGGAATACCGGACCGGTACCGGCTTCCGGGTAACGCCGGTGGTTGGCTTGGTCCAGCCGCCGTTCACGCTGGCTCTCGATCCCTTCGAGGTGGCCGAGGCCTTTGAGGTGCCACTCGATTTTCTGCTCGACCCGGCCAATCATCAGGAACATTCCCTGCATTATCGCGGCGCTCTACGGCACTTTTTTGCCATGCCTTATGGTGACTATTTCATCTGGGGGGCGACCGCTGGAATGATCCGTTCCCTGACCGCGCGTCTCGGTCTGCATCCGGCCTGAGCTTGTGGTATGGTGGCGCTTTAGCATCAGAACATAAGCCGATTCCGGCAATATTCACGGCCCCCCATGAGTCTCCTGTCGCTCATCGCAGTTTTCCTCATCGAGCAACTGCAACCCCTGTCTTACCGCCGCATGGTGGCGGATCCCGTTTCTGCCTGGGCAGACTTCATTGAAGCCCGTTTCAATGACGGCGAATACCGGCATGGTGTCATCGCCTGGTGCCTCGCCGTGCTGTTGCCGGTTGGCCTGCTGGCCGGGTTGTATTACGTGTTCTACATGCTCAGCCCGTTGCTCGCCTGGGTGCTCAATGTCGGGGTGCTGTACCTGACCATGGGTTTTCGCCAGTTCAGCCATCATTACACGGAAATTCAGCTGGCCCTGCGTCAGGGCGATCTGCCGCAAGCCCGGGCCATTCTCGGCACATGGCAGGAGCGCTCGGCCGACGGCCTGGGATCAGAGGATATTGCCCGCCTGTCGATCGAACAGGCTCTGGCCGCCTCGCATCGCCATGTTTTCGCCGTGCTGCTGTGGTTCGTCTTGTTGCCCGGGCCTTGTGGTGCCTTGCTGTACCGGCTGGCCTCGGTCATCCATGAGCGCTGGCTGGAGCGCAGTGCTGGCGAGCCTGGTGATTTCTTTGCTTTTTCCCGCCTCGTTTTCGGTATGATCGACTGGCTGCCCTTGCGCATGACGGCCTTTGCCTTCGCCATCGTCGGCGATTTCGAGGATGCGATTTATTGCTGGCGTACCCAGGCCGGCCAATGGCCGGATCGCGATCTGGGCATCGTCCTGGCCAGCGGGGCCGGGGCGCTGGGGGTCCAGCTCGGGATGCCCGTGCTTGATGGCAGCGAGGTCACTGACCGTGCTGCACTGGGGACTGGCGATGCCGCCGATGCTGATTTCATGCAGAGTGCCGTGGGCCTCGTCTGGCGAGCCACGGTATTGTGGATGTTGTTGCTGTTCTTGTTGGGGCTTGCCACTCTGGCAGGCTGAATGATTCTTATAAGGAGATGTTTATGAGCAGAGATGTCGTCGTTCTGAGCGCAGTCCGTTCCCCGATTGGTGCTTTTGGTGGTTCCCTGGCCGATTTTGAATCCACGGAACTGGCCGGTGTCGTGATGAAGGAAGCGATTGCCCGCTCCGGTGTCGATCCGCAAGCCATCAACTACGTCACTGTTGGCACGACCATGCCGACCGATTCCCGCTACGCCTACGTTTCCCGCGTTGCTTCCATTCAGGCTGGTCTGTCGATGGATTCCGTCGCCATGCAAGTGAGCCGTCTGTGCGCCTCCGGTCTGCAGGGCATTGTCACTACCGCCCAGAACCTGATGCTGGGCGATGCCGACTACGGTATCGGCGGCGGTGTCGAAGTCATGTCCAAGGCCGCTTACCTGATGCCGTCGCTGCGCTCCGGCGCCCGCATGGGTGACACCAAGGCCATCGACTCGATGGTTGCCGTGCTGACCGACCCGTTCGGTGTCGGCCACATGGGCATCACCGCCGAAAATCTGGCCGAGAAGCATGGCATCACCCGCGAAGCGCAGGATGCATTCGCCGTCGAATCGCAGCGTCGTGCGACTGTCGCCATTGCCGAAGGTCGTTTCAAGTCGCAGATCTTCCCGATCGTCAAACAAACCCGCAAGGGCGAAGTGGTGTTCGACACCGACGAACACGTCAAGTCCAACACGACGATGGAATCCCTGGCCAAGATGAAGCCGGCCTTCAAGAAGGATGGCACCGTCACCGCCGGTAACGCTTCCGGCATCAACGATGGCGCTGCCTTCTTCGTGCTGGCCGCCGCTGATGTGGCCGCCAAGGCAGGTCACAAGGCCATGGCCCGCATCGCTTCCTACGCCGTTGCCGGCGTGCCGAACGATGTCATGGGTGAAGGTCCGATTCCGGCCACCAAGCTGGCCCTGAAGAAGGCCGGCCTGACGCTGGACCAGATGGATGTCATCGAATCCAACGAAGCCTTCGCCGCCCAGGCGCTGTCCGTTTCCAAGGTGCTCGGTCTCGACCCGGCCAAGACCAACCCGAATGGCGGCGCCATCGCTCTCGGCCACCCGGTCGGCTGTTCCGGTGCCTTCATCGCTACCAAGGCGCTGTACGAGCTGGAACGCATCGGTGGCAAGTACGCGCTGGTGACTATGTGTATTGGTGGCGGTCAAGGTATTGCCGTCATCTTCGAACGCGCCTGATCACTACGATCTTTTCGTTGTCCAAAAACCCGCCGGAGAAATCCGGCGGGTTTTTTATTTGCACCATCTTGAAAGGCGCATGCACCGCAGTGGGGCGCTGTCTTGTGGCGCGGATTCCTAATCCACTGATTTGTTGATGTTTTGGACAGTGGCATGGAATCTGCTGAACATCATCCGAGAGAATCCTCAGCGAAGAGTCCACAATGAACTTCTATAACGAAATGATTGACGCCAACGACGGTGTCCGTGCTCATTACCAGGGTTACGACCAATGGCTCAAGGCGACACCACCCGAGCGCATCGCCCGCAAGCGGGCCGAGGCGGATCTGGCCTTTCACCGGGTTGGCATCACCTTTGCCGTTTATGGCGAAGAAGCGGGCAAGGAACGGCTGATTCCGTTTGACATCATTCCGCGCATCATTCCCTCGGCTGAGTGGAAAGCGCTGCAGGCCGGCCTGCGCCAGCGGGTGACGGCGCTCAACATGTTCCTGCATGACATCTACCACGATCAGGAAATCCTCAAGGCTGGCAAGATCCCGGCCGAGCAGATTCTCAATAATGCCCAGTACCGCCCGGTCATGAAGGGCGTCGATGTGCCTGGTGGTATTTACGCCCACATCGCCGGCGTCGATATCGTGCGGGCCGGGGCGGGCGAGTTCTACGTCCTCGAAGACAACCTGCGCGTGCCGTCCGGCGTCTCCTACATGCTCGAAGATCGCAAGATGATGATGCGCCTCTTCCCGGAGCTGTTCGCCAAGCACAAGGTGGCGCCGGTCCAGCATTACCCGGACATGCTGCTGGAAAAGCTGCGTGCCGTCGCGCCGCAGGGCGTCAACGACCCGACCGTCGTCGTCATGACGCCGGGCGCCTACAACAGCGCCTATTTCGAACATACCTTCCTGGCCCAGCAGATGGGGGTCGAGCTGGTCGAGGGCCGCGATCTCTTCGTCAAGGACGAAGTGGTCTACATGCAGACGACGCAGGGCCCGCAGCGCGTCGATGTGATCTATCGCCGGATCGACGACGATTACATGGACCCCAAGGTGTTCCGTGCCGAATCGACACTCGGTGTGCCGGGCATCCTCAAGGCCTACCAAGCCGGCAATGTGACCCTGGCCAATGCCATCGGTACCGGCGTGGCCGACGACAAGTCGATCTACCCCTACGTGCCGGACATGATCCGCTTCTACCTTGGCGAGGAACCAAAACTCAACAACGTGCCGACTTACATGTGCCGCAAGCCGGATGATCTGGCCTATGTGCTGGCCCATCTGCCGGAACTGGTGGTCAAGGAAGTGCACGGCGCCGGCGGTTACGGCATGCTGGTCGGACCGGCTTCGACGAAAGAGCAGATTGAACATTTCCGGCAACTGCTGATTGCCAAGCCGGAGGGCTACATCGCCCAGCCGACGCTCGCCCTGTCCAACTGCCCGACCTTCGTCGAAGAAGGCATCGCGCCGCGCCACCTCGATCTGCGCCCCTTCGTACTGTCCTCGGGCAAGTGCGTCAACATGGTGCCGGGCGGCCTGACCCGTGTGGCCCTGACCAAGGGCTCGCTGGTCGTCAATTCGTCGCAGGGCGGCGGTACCAAAGACACCTGGGTTCTGGAGGATTAAGTCATGCTGAGTCGTACTGCCGATCACCTTTTCTGGATGTCCCGCTATATCGAGCGGGCCGAGAACCTTGCCCGTCTGCTCGACGTTACCTGGCAGATGTCCCTGGTGCCGCAATCGCTTGATGCCGCCAACCAGAACTGGAACGCCATCATCGCCCTGAACAGCCTCGAGGCGGCCTACGCCAAGAAGTATTCGGAAATCACCGCCGAAAACGTCCTGCGCTTCATGGTTAGCGATGCCGATAACTTTGCCTCCATCCACAGCTGTCTGCGCATGGCCCGTGAGAATGCCCACGCCGTGCGCGGCACGATCACCACGGAAATGTGGGAAACCCTGAACTCGACCTGGCTGGAAGCGCGCGAAAAGAGCTTCGAGCAACTCCTCAACGCCGGGATCAGCGACTTCTTCGAGTGGGTCAAGATGCGCTCTTCGTTGTCGCGCGGCACGACGCTCGGCACGCTGCTGCAGGACAAGGCCTATCACTTCATCCGCCTTGGCACGCTGCTCGAAAGGGCAGATAACACGGCGCGCATTCTCGACGTCAAATACCACGTCCTGCGTCCGCATGGTGACGAAGGCGCGACTGATTTCTACCAGTGGGGCGCCTTGCTGCGTTCGGTGTCGGCTTTCGAGGTCTATCGCAAGGTGTACCGCGATGTGATCACGCCGGAGCGGGTTGCCGAACTGCTGATCCTGCGCGACGACATGCCGCGTTCGCTGCATTTCTGCATGAACGGCGTGGTCAAGAATCTCGATCTGATCGCCAACAGCCATTCCGGCGAAACCCAGCGGCAGGCGGGCTTGCTGCATGCCAAGCTGCATTACGCGCGGGTTGAGGACATCCTTGAGCAGGGGCTGCATGAGTGGCTGACCGACTTTATGGATCACATCTATATGTTGGGGGATGGGATCAGCAAGGACTTTTTGGTGCCGATGGCGGAGGCGGCTTAAGGGTTGATTTGTTCCGGCCTGCCCGTTTTCGGGTTGGCCGGAGTTCTCCTTCGTGGATAAGTGTTTCGTCGTTTGGCGTGGGGGTTCCGCCTGGCGGGCGGGCGTACTTTCTTCTTGCTTCGCCAAGAAGAAAGTAGCCAAAGAAGAAGGCGACCCCAGGCTACGCGGTCGGCTGCGCCGACTTCCCTGCGCTACTCGGCACTGGCGGGCGCTGCGGAACTCGGGGCTACGCCCCTCAGACAGTCCTCGCGCTTTTTCCGCCAGCACCTGCGTTGCTCGGCGCTCCACATGGGGACCCGGAAAAGCGTCTACGCCGAACCAGCGGAACTCGTTATTAGCTGTTTGATCGTATTTGGCCGCTGCTAAAGGTTTTTCCTGGGCAGAGCCGTCAATCCGAGACGCCTTTCGGGTCCCCATGAGAGGCGCTGAGCAACGCAGAAAACGGCGGATAAAGGGCGAGGACTGTCTGAGGCCCGCAGGGCCGAGTTCCGCAGCCCCCGCCGGTTTCGAGTAGCGCAAGGGACCCGCGCAGCGGGCGCCGACCCTGGGGTCGCCTTTTCTTTGGCTACTTTCTTTTGGCGAAGCAAAAGAAAGTACGCCCGCCCGCCAGGCGGAAAACAGCCGCCAAACAAACCAGAACTCAATTTGCCGCGAGCCGAAATATCCCGAAAATCTCCCTTCGGCGTTATCCTCCCAAATCAACAAAAAACACCCCCAGGAGCCACCCCCATGTCCCGCCTGCTACCCGCCGTCGATCCCGACGGCCTGCTCGAATATTCCGTCGTCTACACCGACCGCGCCCTGAACCACATGTCGCAGTCCTTTCAGGGCGTCATGCGCGATGTTTCGCGGATTCTCAAGCAGGTCTATGGCGCGCAGGCCGTGGCCATCGTGCCGGGTAGCGGCACTTTCGGCATGGAGGCGGTAGCCCGGCAGTTCGCCAGTCAGCGCAAGGTGCTGGTCATTCGCAACGGCTGGTTCAGTTTCCGCTGGACACAGATTTTCGAGATGGGCTGCATTCCCGCCGAGGCCATCGTGCTCAAGGCGCAACGCCAGGGCGAAAGCTCCCAGTCGCCGTTTGCGCCGCCGCCGGTCGCCGAGGTCGTTGCCACCATCTTGCGCGAGAAGCCGGCCGTGGTCTTTGCGCCGCATGTCGAGACGGCCTCCGGCATCATCCTGCCGACGGATTACATTCAGGCCGTGGCCGACGCGGTGCATGCCGTGGGTGGCTTGTTCGTGCTCGACTGCATCGCCTCCGGGGCGATCTGGGTCGATATGGTGGCGACCGGCGTCGATGTGTTGATCAGCGCGCCACAGAAGGGCTGGAGCGCTTCGCCGTGTGCCGCGCTGGTCATGCTCGGCGAGCGGGCGCGGGCGGCGATCGAGACGACGACCAGTACGAGCTTCGCCTGCGACCTGAAAAAATGGTTGCAGATCATGGAAACCTACGAGGGTGGTGGCCATGCCTACCATGCGACGATGCCGACCGACGGCATCGCCCGCCTGCATACGGTGATGCTGGAGATGGAGGCCTACGGCTTCGCCAAAATCCAGAGCGAACAGCAGGCGCTCGGCGACCAGGTGCGGGCGCTGCTCGCCGCCAACGGTTTCCCCAGCGTTGCCGCTGAAGGTTTCGGTGCGCCAGGTGTGGTGGTCAGCTATACCAGCGACCCGGATATCCAGTCCGGCAAGAAATTCCTTGGCCTCGGTCTGCAAACGGCGGCCGGCGTGCCGCTGCAGTGCGACGAGCCGGCCGATTACCGGACTTTCCGGGTCGGGCTGTTCGGGCTGGACAAGCTGCACAACATCGAGCGCACGGTCCGTCATCTGGCTGACGCATTGGTGCAAGTAAAATAATCCGGACCCGGGTGCGCACCACTGCGGTGCGCCCCCCGGCGTTGCGGGCCTTGGCTTGGTGCTGATGCCTTTTTCCTGTTCGAAGAATCAATGGCTTACAAGGTGGTTCATGTCTTGCTTTTAGCCTTGCAGTCTATTTGCCCGGAGCAAGCCCGTGTCCATTCACGTCGCACTAAATCACGTCACTCATTACTCCTATGATCGCCTGATCAATCTCGGGCCGCAGGTTGTCCGCCTGCGCCCCTGTCCGCATTCGCGGACGCGCATTCTTTCCTACTCGCTGAAGGTCGGGCCGGAAAAGCATTTCATCAACTGGCAGCAGGATCCGCAGGGCAATTACCTGGCCCGCCTGGTGTTCCCGGAAAAGACCCGCGAACTGCGCGTCGAGGTCGATCTGGTGGCCGAGATGTCGGTCATCAATCCTTTCGACTTCTTCCTCGAGCCGCACGCCGAAAAGATTCCCTTTGCCTACGAGGCCGGCGAGCGCCACGAGCTGGCGCCTTACCTCTACAAGGTCGACTACGGCCCGGCGTTTGCCAAGTACGTCGCCGAGATCTCGCGCGAGCCCTTGCGCAGCGTCGATTTCCTGGTGGCGATCAATGCCCGGGTGCAAAGTGACATCGGCTACACCATCCGCATGGAACCCGGCGTCCAGACACCCGAAGAAACCCTGACCAAGCGTTCCGGCTCCTGCCGCGACTCGGCCTGGCTGCTGGTGCAGGTGCTGCGCCACCTTGGCCTGGCGGCGCGTTTCGTATCCGGTTACCTGATCCAGCTGACGGCCGACGTCA
This sequence comes from Azonexus sp., assembly GCA_049294655.1. Classification (GTDB taxonomy): domain Bacteria; phylum Pseudomonadota; class Gammaproteobacteria; order Burkholderiales; family Rhodocyclaceae; genus Azonexus. The sequence continues at coordinate 52,248 of JBAQDI010000015.1, read as the reverse complement.
AGTCGCTGGACGGCCCGTCCGGTCCGGAGAAGGATTTCACCGATCTGCACGCGTGGACCGAGGTTTACCTGCCGGGCGCCGGCTGGATCGGTCTCGACCCGACTTCCGGCCTGTTTGCCGGCGAAGGCCACATCCCGCTCGCCTGCACGCCGGAACCCTCGTCGGCCGCACCGATCAGCGGCGGCATCGACGAATGCGAAACCGAATTCAGTCACCACATGGGCGTTTCCCGCATCTGGGAAGCGCCGCGCGTCACCAAGCCCTACAGCGACGAGCAATGGCTGGAAATTGAAAATCTCGGCCACACGATCGATGGCACGCTGCAGGAACTCGATGTCCGCCTGACCCAGGGCGGCGAGCCGACCTTTGTCGCCGTCGACGACCCGGATGGTGCCGAATGGAATACCGCCGCCCTCGGCCCGACGAAGCGCCTGTTCGCGGCCGACCTGTTCCATCGCCTGCGCGAAAAATACGCACCGAACGGCCTGATGCATTTCGGCCAGGGCAAGTGGTATCCCGGTGAGCAACTCCCGCGCTGGTCGCTGAACTGCTTCTGGCGCAAGGATGGCGAGCCGATCTGGAATTCGCCGGCGCTGTACGCCAATGAAAGCGTCGATTACGGCGCCACCGCCGAGCAGGCCGGCCATTTCCTGCGCCGTGTGGCCGAGCGCCTCGGCGTGACCGGCGAGCATGTTTTCCCGGCCTTCGAGGACGTCTATTACTACATGTGGCGCGAGCGCCGCCTGCCGGGCAATGTCGATCCCTTCGATTCGCGTGTCGACGATGCGCTGGAGCGCGACCGCCTGATGAAGGTGTTCACCCAGGGTCTGACGCAGACCATCGGCCATACCCTGCCGATCATGAAAAACCTCGCCGGCCAGTGGCAGACCGGGCCGTGGTTCCTGCGCGCCGAGCGCTGCTATCTGTTCCCCGGCGATTCGGCCATGGGCTACCGCCTGCCGATGGATTCGCAGCCGTGGACGGCGCAGAGCGATTACCCCTACGTCAACGTGCCGGACGCTGAGATGGCGACCGACCCGCTGGCCAGCCATGCCGAGCTGCGGGCCCGCGTCGATGGTCGGCGGGAAGCTCGCGTGCCGCAGATGCAGGACCGCCGCACGGGTTCCGCCGCCGGCTTTGCCGCAGCGCACGGCCAGGGCCACCCTTGGGAAAAGCCGACGGATACGAAGCCTGGCTTCAAGGAATCCGCCGCCTGGATCACCCGCCTGGCCATGTGTGCCGAGCCGCGCGACGGCAAGTTGTACATCTTCATGCCGCCGACCGAGAAGCTCGACGATTACCTGGAAATCGTTGCCGCCGTCGAAGCGACCGCCGAGGAAATGCACCTGCCGGTCATCATGGAAGGCTATGAGCCGCCGTCCGATCCCCGCCTGACGCATTTCCGCGTGACGCCCGACCCCGGCGTCATCGAGGTCAATATCCACCCGGCCAAGAGCTGGGACCAACTGGTCGAGCAGACCACGCATCTATATGATGCGGCGCACCTGACCCGCCTGACCACCGAGAAATTCATGGTCGACGGCCGTCACACCGGCACCGGCGGTGGCAATCACTTCGTGCTCGGCGGCGCGACACCGAACGATTCGCCCTTCCTGCGCCGGCCGGACCTGCTGAAGAGCCTGATCGCCTACTGGCACAATCACCCCAGCCTGTCCTACCTGTTCTCCGGCCTGTTCATCGGGCCGACCAGCCAGGCGCCGCGCATCGACGAGGCGCGCAACGATTCGCTGTACGAACTCGAAATCGCCTTCAAGCAGATTCCGCCGGCCGGGCAGAATGTGCCGCCCTGGCTGATTGACCGTATCCTGCGCAACCTGCTCACCGACGTGACCGGCAACACGCACCGTTCCGAGTTCTGCATCGACAAGCTCTACTCGCCGGACGGCCCGACCGGTCGCCTCGGCCTGCTTGAGCTGCGCGCCTTCGAAATGCCGCCGCACGCCCGCATGTCGCTGGTTCAGCAATTGCTGCTGCGCGCCATGATCGCCCGCTTCTGGCAAGAACCCTACGAGCCGGCTCGCCTGACCCGCTGGGGCACCGAACTGCACGACCGCTTCATGCTGCCCTTCTACGCCGAGCAGGATTTCAAGGACGTCATGCAGGAAATGGCCGAGGCCGGTTTCGGCTTCAAGGCCGAATGGTTCGCGCCGCACTTCGAGTTCCGTTTCCCGAAATTCGGCGATTTCGCCGTCAAGGGCATCGAGTTCGAGCTGCGTCACGCGCTCGAACCCTGGCATGTCATGGGCGAGGAGGGCAGTGCCGGGACCACGGTGCGCTACGTCGATTCCTCGGTCGAACGTGTCCAGGTCAAGATCAAGGGCATGGCGCCGGATCGTTATGTGCTGACCTGCAACGGCGTCCCCGTGCCGCTGCAGAACACCGGCACCAATGGCGAATTCGTTGCCGGCGTGCGCTATCGCGCCTGGCAGCCCTCGTCCTGCCTGCATCCGACGATCGGTGTGCATGCGCCGCTCGTTTTCGACCTGGTCGACACCTGGATGCAGCGTTCGCTGGGCGGTTGCCAGTACCACGTGACGCATCCGGGCGGGCGCAGTTTCGATACCTTCCCGGTCAACGCCTTCGAGGCTGAAAGCCGGCGTCTGGCGCGCTTCTTCCGCTTTGGTCACACGCCGGGCAAGATGTCGGTCGGGGCGCCGCAAGTCAGCGCGGAACACCCGTTTACGCTAGACTTGCGCCGTTCCTAACCCTTCCAGATGCGGGTTGCGGCCTTCGGGCCGCACAAAAGAGGGCCGGAAACGGCCCGCCCGCATTGCCTGACTGGCTGAATGGCCCGCACACTTCTGACAATTTACCCCCGCAATCCCCGCCGCTACGACGAGATGCTCGCCGTGGATGGTGCCGTGCGGCCGCACTGGCGACAGTTTTTCGCGCACCTCGATTCCGTCGCCCCGGAAGAGATGCATCGCCGGCTCGATTTTGCCGACCGGCGCATCCAGGAAAACGGGGTGACCTACAACGTCTACGCCGATCCGAATGGTGCCGACCGGCCGTGGGCCCTTGATCCGCTGCCGCTGATCATCTCGCCCGAGGAATGGGCCGAGGTCTCGGCCGCCGTCGCCCAGCGGGCAACCGTGCTCAACGCCATGCTGGCCGATCTCTACGGCGAACAGAAACTGCTCGCCGACGGCCTGCTGCCGCCGGCCCTGGTCTATGGCCAGCACGGTTACCTGTGGCCCTGTCAGGGGATCAAGCCGGCCGGCGGGATCTGGCTGCACCAGTATGCTGTCGACCTGGCGCGCTCGCCGGACGGCAAGTGGTGGGTTATCGCCGACCGCACGCAGGCGCCTTCCGGCGCCGGCTATGCGCTGGAAAACCGGCTGGTGGTGTCGCGCGTTTTTCCGGAAATGTTTCGCGACCTGCATGTCGAGCACCTCGCTGATTTCTTCCACGACCAGCAGGATGGTCTGGCGGCGCTGGCCCCGGTCGAGGGCGACGAGCAGCCGCACATCGTGCTGCTGACGCCCGGCCCGTACAACGAAACCTATTTTGAACATGCCTACCTGGCCCGTTACCTCGGTTTTCCGCTGGTCGAGGGGCAGGATCTGGCGGTACGCGGTGAAACCGTCTATCTGAAGACTCTGCGCGGACTCAAACGCATCCACGTCATCCTGCGTCGGCAGGACGACGATTACTGTGATCCGCTCGAACTGCGCGGCGATTCGGCGCTCGGCATTCCCGGCCTGCTCAATGTCGCCCGGGCCGGGCGCGTCGTCATCGCCAATGCACTGGGCAGCGGCCTGCTGTCGTCCGGCGCCCTGATGGGCTTCCTGCCGGCGATCTGTCGCAAGCTGCTCGGCGAGGAACTGGCGATGCCCTCGGTGGCCACCTGGTGGTGCGGCGAAAAGCCGGCGCTCGAATATGTCCGCGAGAATTTCGACGACCTGGTGATCAAACCGGCCTACCCGACGCAGCGCATGGACCCGGTATTCGGCCACGAACTCAAGGGCGAAGCGCGCGAGGAAATGCTGCGCCGCATCGAAGCCCGGCCGCATGCCTATGTTGCCCAGGAAATGGTCAATCTGTCGCAGGGGCCGACCTGGAGCCGCTCGCATGAACGCCGTCTGTTGGCCCGGCCGGTCGGCCTGCGCGCCTATGCCGTGGCGACGCCGGACGGGTATTCGGTAATGCCGGGCGGCCTGGCCCGCGTCGCCACCGGCGCCAGCGACCGCATCATCTCGATGCAGCGCGGTGGTTCCTCGAAGGATACCTGGGTGCTCAGCCATGGCCCGGTCAGCGACTTTACCTTGCTCAAGCCGTCACTCGGTGTGCGCGACCTGGTGCGGGCCGGCGCCAACCTGACCTCGCGGGTCGTCGAAAACCTGTTCTGGCTCGGCCGCTATTCCGAGCGTTTCGACGACAGCGCCCGGATGTTGCGCGTCACCCTGAGCCGGGTCGTCGAATCCGGCGGTGAAAAAACCCCGGCCCTGACCTCGGCCATGGAACTGGCGATGCGCCTGCGCATCCTGCCGTCGCCGGAAGAAGATACCGAGATCAAGGAAGGCAGCGAGCACGCCTTGCTCGAAGCGATTTACGACCCGGATCAGCCGGGCAGCCTGGCCGGCAACATCCGCAGCCTGATGTGGTCGGCAACGCATGTCCGCGACCGCCTGTCGCTCGATCACTGGCATTCGCTGAACCGCTTGCAGCGCGAGCAGCAGGCCGCGCAGAAAATGCATCCGACCATTCCCGAGGCGATCGCCTTCCTCGATCGCGTGCTTGGTGTGTCCTCGTCGCTGACCGGTTTTGCCATGGATAACATGACGCGCGACGATGGCTGGCGTTTCCTGATCATCGGTCGGCGTCTCGAACGCCTGTCCTTCCTGGCCCAGACGGTCGCCAATTTCCTCAGCATGCCGTCGACGCACGGGGCGGGCAGTCTGGAATGGCTGCTCGAACTTTCCGACTCGATCATCACTTATCGTTCGCGCTACTCGCGCCTGCCGGAATTGCTGCCCGTGCTTGATCTGCTGGTCTTCGACAACAGCAATCCGCATGGCGTCATTTTCCAGGCCGAGGTTGCCGCCCGTTATCTTGAGCGGATGGCCCGCGAACTGGGCGAAGAGAGTGGCAGCCGCCTGCCCGAGGTGCTCGGTCGTCTGCGCACCTTCGATCTGTCGGTGCTGGAAAAAATGCGCCTTGGCCATTGCCGCCCCGATTCGCCCTGCGATGAGCTGGCTCGTCTGCTCTGGGAACTCGATGCCGCGGCCGTCCAGTTGTCGGACTGGCTGGGCATGCGTTACTTCACCCATGTCGGCGATGTCAGCCGGCAAACCATGGCGCTGTGAACATGGCCAAGACGCCCGTGCGCTACCACGTCCTGCACGAGACGACCTACGATTACGGCAGCCATGTTTCGCTGTCCCAGCAGCAGCTCCACCTGTCGCCGCGCATTCTCGCCTGGCAGCAGATCGAGGCGCAACGCATCGAGATCCTGCCGACACCGAACTGGCGGCGCGATGGCAGCGATCCCTTCGGCAATCCGGTGACCTGGATCGCCTTCCATGCGCCGCATGAAAGCCTGTTCATCCGCTCGGCGATGACCATTGCCGTGACGCCGCACCTGCCGGAAAAGCTTGAAAGTTCGCTGCCCTGGGAAGAGGTCCGCGATCGCCTGGCCTACGATGCGACGGCGCCGGCCACCGAGGATCTCGACGCGACGCGCTACCTCTTCGAGAGCGCGCATGTCCGCATCAAGCATGAGCTGGCCGACTACGCCGCCGACTGCTTCCCGCCCGGCCAGCCCGTGCTGGTTGGCGCCGAGGCGCTGATGGCCAAGATCTTCAAGGAATTCAAGTTCGACCCGGAGGCGACCACCGTATCGACGCCGGTTATGGAAGTCCTGGAAAAAAAGCGCGGCGTCTGCCAGGACTTTGCCCACCTGATGATTGCCTGCCTGCGGGCGCTCGGCCTGGCGGCCCGCTATGTCAGCGGTTACCTGCTGACCCGGCCGCCGCCCGGCAAGCCGCGCCTGATCGGGGCGGATGCCTCGCATGCCTGGGTTTCGGTGTACGCGCCGGGCTTTGCCAATGACTGGGTGGATTTCGATCCGACCAACAACCTGCTGCCCGATACCGAGCACATCACGGTTGCACTCGGCCGCGATTTCGGCGACATCTCGCCGCTGCGCGGCATCATTCTCGGCGGCGGCGGCGCCGAGCCGGATGTCGCGGTGACCGTGATTCCGCTCGACGAAGAAGCCATGCCGGAGTTGCCGGCACCAGGGACGGCGCCGGTCAAAAAGCCGGTCGTTGCCGAACGCGGCAAAGCCGCCGACTGATGCGTCGCGTCGCCATCATCGGCGGCGGCCCGGCCGGCTTGATGGCAGCCGAAGTCCTGGCCGCCATGCCGGATTTCGAGATTGCCGTTTTCGACGCCATGCCTTCGCTTGGCCGCAAGTTCCTGATGGCCGGCAAGGGCGGCATGAACATCACGCATGCCGAGCCTTTCCCCGATTTCCTCGCCCGCTACGGCAGTCGCCAGGCGCAGATTGCGCCCTTGCTCGAGACTTTCGGGCCGCCGGCCCTGCGCGAATGGATCCATGGCTTGGGTATCGCGACTTTTGTCGGGACTTCCGGGCGTGTCTTTCCCACCGAAATGAAGGCGGCGCCGCTGCTGCGCGCCTGGTTGCACCGCCTGCGCGCGGCCGGTGTGCATTTCCATGTCCGGCAGCGCTGGCTGGGCTGGGCTGAGCGCGGTGCGCTGCGCTTTGCCACGCCACAGGGCGAGCGCGAGTTCGCCGCCGATGCCGTGATCCTGGCGCTCGGTGGCGGCAGCTGGGCCCGCCTGGGCTCGGACGGCGCCTGGGTGCCCGTGCTGGCCGGGCGGGGGATCGATATCGCTCCGTTGCGGCCGGCCAATTGCGGTTTCGATGTGGCCTGGAGCCCGTATTTCAGTGAGCGTTTCGCCGGTCAGCCGGTGAAGACAGTGGTCGCCTCGATCGGCGAACGGCGCCAGCCGGGCGAGTTCAATATTACAAGCAGCGGCATCGAGGGCGGCCTGATCTATGCCATGTCGGCGGCGCTGCGCGATACGCTGGAACAGGATGGTCAGGCCGCCCTGACGCTGGACCTGCTGCCCGGTCGTTCGCTTGAGCGCCTGCAGGCCGATCTGGCCCGGCCGCGCGGCCGCGATTCGCTGGCCAATCACCTGCGCCGGTGCTGCGGCCTTGAAGGCGTCAAGGCCGGCCTGCTGCGCGAACTGTGTCCGCCCGCCGTACTCAACGATGGCGCCGCCCTGGCCAGGCTGCTCAAGGCCTTGCCCCTGCCGGTGCAGGCGGCCCGGCCGCTCGACGAGGCGATCAGCACGGCGGGTGGCGTACGTTTCGAAGCCCTCGATGCCCATCTCATGCTCAAGGACCTGCCGGGCGTTTTCTGTGCCGGCGAGATGCTCGACTGGGAGGCGCCGACCGGCGGCTATCTGCTGACCGCCTGCCTGGCCAGCGGCCGGGCGGCGGGCCACGGGGTCAGCGACTGGTTGGAACAAAACCGCACTTGATCTGGACCTAGGTACATGTTTCGCGCCGGCAAAATAGGCTAATCTTCCACTTGTGGCTGACTGACCGGCCAGGCACGAAAAAATACGGAGAAACTGGCTTGGCGCAGACTTGTATCCTGGTGGTCGATGATGAACCGATTGGTCGCGAGACGCTGGCCGAAAACCTGACCGAAGAAGGTTATGCCGTTGTCGAGGCGGATTCGGGGGCGGCTGCCTGGCGCGAGATCGATGCGACACCGGAACGCTTCGACGCCATCCTGCTCGATCGCATGATGCCGGACATGGACGGCATCGAAATCCTGCGCCGGGTCAAGCTGCGGCCGGACATGGCGCATGTCCCGGTGATCATGCAGACCGGCATGACGGCCGATGCCGATGTACTCGACGGCCTCCAGGCCGGGGCCTATTACTACCTGACCAAGCCTTTTTCAGCCGATACGCTGCTTGCCATCGTCGCCGCGGCAACGCGCGATTATCGCGGGCACAAGGAACTGGCCGAGGAAGTCCGTCGCCAGGGACGCACGCTGGCCTGCCTGACCCAGGCGCGCTTCGTCTTCCGGACGCCGGAAGAGGCCCGCAACCTGGCCGCGCTGGCAGCCAATGCCGCGCCGGACCCGGGCCGGGTCGTCCTCGGGCTTTCCGAATTGATGCTCAATGCCGTCGAACACGGCAACCTCGGCATCGGCTATGCGCAGAAATCGCGGCTCATCGAAGAGGGCCGCCTGCACGATGAAATCGATCGCCTGTTGCTGCTGCCCGAGTCCCGGGCCCGCCAGGCCGAACTCGAGATCGAGCGCAGCGCTGATCAACTGAATTTCGTGATTCGCGACCAGGGGCCGGGTTTCGACTGGCAGGGTTATCTCGAAATGAGCCCGGAACGGGCCTTCGATACCCATGGTCGGGGCATCGCGATGTCCCGCCTGATCAGTTTCGACAGCCTGGAATACCGGGGCTGCGGCAACGAGGTCAGGGCCGTCATTCGCCTCTGAGATTCGTTCTGCGCTCGCGGGTGGGGAAAAATCCACCGCAAAGTCGCCAAGGCGCAGAGGGGACGCAAAGAAAAGCCAGGCTGACAGGTTTCCCTTGGCACCTTGGCAGTGGACGTTGATTTTTCAGTCGTCCCGCTGCCGATCGCCGGCTTTTTCAAGCAGCAGCAAGGCTTGCGGGAAATCAAAGTTTTCGAGATGCCGGCGGAAGGGCTGGTAGTCGGGGCCGAGCAGGCGGGCCAGCAACGCTGCGCCTTGCTGGGCCAGGCTCAGGCTTTCCAGGTCATCTTCGCTGAGCAGGGCTTGCAGCTGTTCGATCAATTCCCGTGACGAACCAGTGTCTGGCGACAGGCGGTCCGGGATTGGCGTGCCCAGGGTCCGCCGCAGGTCGGCCAGCAGGTCGCGATGGATATCTTCCAGTGTCCTGGCCAGCTGCATCAGGCGCTCGCTGTCCTGGCCCTGGCGAATGGCCTGCTCCAGTTCGGCGGCGGCCAAGCGGATAGTGCTCAGGCCGAGTGTGCCGGCGATGCCTTTTTGCGTGTGGGCCAGGCGTTGGGCCGTGCTCAGCTCGTCGCGCAGGAGGGTCTGGCAGATCTCCGTGGCGGCGCCGGCATGATGTTCGGCATACTTGTGGAGCAGGCTGAGATAGCGTTCCGCCTTGCCGTTCAGCGAAGCCAGGCCGGCCTTGCTGTCCAGGCCGCGCAGGCTGGCCAGTCGCCCGAGAACGACCGAGACTTCCGGCTGGAGCGGGGTGATGACCGGGGGGGGCAGGGTTTTTTCGGGCAGCGGCAGGCGGGCTGGCAGCCAGCGCAGCAGCATGGCAAATAGCGCCTGCGGGGCAACCGGCTTGCCGATGTGATCGACCATGCCAGCAGCCATGCAGGCTTCCCGGTCTTCGCTGAAGGCGTTGGCGGTCATGGCGACGATGATGCTGGCGGATCGGTCGGGCAGGGCAAGAATCTGCCGGGTTGCCTCAAGGCCGTCCATGACCGGCATCTGCATGTCCATCAGGATCAGGTCGTAATTGGCCTGGCGCGCCATGTCGACGGCCTTCTGGCCATTGTCGGCAAGATCGGCGCTGAGACTGGCGTGGCGCAGCAGCTCAAGGGCGACCTCCTGGTTCAGCGGGTCGTCCTCGACGAGCAGGATGTGCGCGCCGTGCCGGGTCCGGCTGATTTCTGCTTCGCAGTCGATGACCTGGCTGATATTGGCCGGGTTTTCCTCGGCGATCTCGGCGATGCCCAGGCGGGCAGTCATCCAGAAGGTGCTGCCCTGGCCGGGGATGCTCCGGACGCCGGTTTCGCCGCCCATCATGCCGGCCAGCTGGCGGCTGATTGCCAGGCCCAGACCGGTTCCGCCAAAGCGCCGGGTGGTTGAGTCGTCAGCCTGCTCGAAGGGACGGAACAGGCGGCCCTGGCTGATCGGGTCGATACCGATGCCGGTATCCTCGACATCGATGCGGAGCAGGATGGTGTTGTTGTCGCGCTCAAGCAGGCTGGCGCGCAGCAGGATGTGGCCGTGCTCGGTGAACTTGATGGCATTCGAAAGGAAATTGAGCAGCACCTGCTGCAAGCGTTTCGGATCGCCATGGACGCCGGGCGGCAGCTTCGGGTCGATGTCGGTGAGCAGGGTCAGGCCCTTGTCGCGGGCCCGGTAATCGATCATTTCCAGGGTGTCGCGGAGGGTGTGACGCAACGAGAAATTGCTCGTTTCGAGGTGCAGTTTTTCCGCCTCGATCTTTGAAATGTCGAGGATGTCGTTGATCACCCCGAGCAGGTGCTGGGCCGAGTCGGAGATGCGGTCCAGGCGCTCTTTTTCGCGGGCATCGCTGGCATCCCGGCGGATCAGGTGGGTCAGGCCGATGACCGCATTGAGCGGCGTGCGGATTTCGTGACTCATGTTGGCCAGGAAGGCGCTCTTTGCCCGGCTGGCCCGTTCGGCATGTTCCTTGGCGACGGCCAGTTCGTAGGTGCGGTCATTGACCATCTTTTCCAGGCGTCGGCGATATTCCGCCAGTTCGGTACTTTCCCGGCGCCGGTCGGTGACGTCCGTGGCGAAGCCGATGATGTGCGGGATGCCGTCGATGTCGATCATCGCCGCCGACATTTCGACATGGCGCGGGTTGCCGGAGCGGTCGTGCCAGGTCGCTTCGTAATTGAGCAGCGAGCCGCCTTCAATCAGCCGGGTCAGCCAGCGCCGCCGATCTTCGGCATTGTTCCACAGGCCGAGCTCGACGGATGTCTTGCCGAGCATTTCGGCGCGCTGCCAGCCGAAATAGCGCCGGTAATTGTCATTGACGTCAACAAAGCGGCCATCCTCGGCGCGGGCGATCGAAGCGGCCAGCGGACTGGCATTGAAGGCTATGCGGAAACGTTCCTGTTCGGCCCGGGTCGCGCTTTCGGCCTTGAACAACTGGCGGTAGCGCCGGATGCCGCGGGTCTGGTAGATGAAGCCGAAGACGCTGGCCGTGGCGACCAGCAATCCGGCGATCAGTCCGACAATCAGGTGCGAGGCGATAGCCCAGTCGGCCAGGGCCTCCTGTCGCGACATCTTGGCGACGATATGCCACGGTGAATCGGGCACGGCCTGGATGGCGGCAATGACCGGCACGCCGGCGTAATCGTTGCCGTCAACGACCCCGTTTTTGTTACCGAATACGGCCTGGATGGCCGGTACCCCGGCGCTGCTGGCGGCAAGCCGGAAGCTCAGGGGAGCGGCGGGGTGATTGCGCAGTTCGCTGAGAAACAGGACATCATCGCCATCGCGACGAATGAGCAGGGCTTCGGCGCTGCTGGTCGGGCGTGGCCAGGATTGCAGCATTGGAAAGAGCAGTGTCGCGGGGTCCGTCCGCAGGATCATCGTCCCGATACGCCGGTGTCCTCCTTGCTGCTCCATGAGGAGCGGGGCAACGACATCGAGGTGGAGCTGGCCGCTTTCGGAATGCAGATGAAAGTCGGTCAGTCTGGCCCGGGCCGGCGCATCCGGGGTTTCCGGCAAGATGTGGCTCCGGTCGTATTCGTCAGAAGCCTGGCTGCCCAGGCTGAGGCGCTGCCGGCCCTGCTCGTCGAGCAGGATAACGTCCTGATAGTGGTAATTGTCAGCCAGCGAGCGCATGCGCTGCAGCAACAGTTCCTGCCTGGCGGATTGCGGTTCGGCAAACCAGCCACGAATCAGTTCGGCGAAGTGGTGGTCATCAACCAGCACCTGGCCGTCAGCCACCCGTTCGTTGCGCCATTGGGTGATTTCACGGGTCTTCAGCTCGGCGACGGCGAGCAGTTGTTCGCCGGTGCTGGTCAGCAGTTGCTGGCGGGCGGTCTGGTAAAAAAGGGCGCCGCCCCCGGCCAGCAGGATAAAGACGACGAGCAGCGTGGGCAGAAACCAGCGGGCCAGCGGTGGGTGGGGAGCAGGATAGGTCGATTCGGCGGCCATGCGGGTCATTGGCTGGCAAGCTTGTCAAGCAGGGCGAGAGCGGCTTCAAAGTCGAAATCGCCGATGGCTTTGTCGAAGGCCGGGTAGCTCGCCCCGAGCGCCGCTGTGAGCGCCGGTATTTGCGCCGCGACCTGGGTTTGCACGCTGAAGTCGCCATTGTGCAGGAGCTGGCGCAGCTTGCCGATGTCCTTGAGGGCGGGGGGCGCCGTTGTTTCGCCGGGGTCGGCCGGGACCTCGGGAAGAATGCCGGCCAGACCGGCGCTGAGTCGGCGGTGGGCACTGGCACAGGCTTCGATCAGGGGTTCAAGCGCGCTGTCGGGGGCGGCATCGCGGATCGCGGCTTCGAGCTCGGCGGCGGCCTGGCGGACGGCTTCGGCCCCCAGGGTGCCGGCCGCACCTTTCAGCGAGTGGGCCAGCCGGCGGGCTTCCGTGTTGTTGCCGGCGGCCAGTTCGCGGCGAATTTGGCCAAAGTCATCCTGGTGGCTGCCGGCGAATTTGCCGAGCAGGCGGCAGTAGCTGCTCAGGCGGCCGCGCACGGCCTGCAGGCCGAATTCGGCATTGAGCTCGGGCAGGGCGGCCAGGGCCGCGCGCAGTTGCCCTTCGTCGTCGAGCGGAGCCGGCTCGCGGCTGACCTGTGTTTCGGCTGGGGCCGGGGCGGCTGGAATGCTGGCATCGTCGTGCGGCAGCCAGCGGGCCAGCGCGGCAAACAGTCGGCGCGGATCGACCGGTTTGGCGATGTGGTCGTTCATGCCGGCCATCAGGCAGATATCGCGGTCGTCATCGAAGGCATTGGCCGTCATCGCCAGAATCGGGAGCGTGGCGCAGCCGGGCAGGCGGCGGATCTGGCGGGTTGCTTCGAGGCCGTCCATGAGCGGCATCTGCATGTCCATGAGGATCAGCCGGTAGGGCTGCTGCCGGGCCATGGCGACGGCTTCGGCACCGTTGCGCGCGATGTCCACGGTGAGGCCGGCGCCGAGCAGCAGGTCGGTGGCGACTTCTTCGTTGATCTCGTTGTCTTCGGCCAGCAGGATGCGGGCGCCGGCATAGCGGGCGGCGATTTCCTGCTCGCTGTCGGCCGGGGCGCTGAGCCGGGCAGCCAAGCTGTTTTTCGGGCGGGCGACGGCCAGGCGGGCGGTGAACCAGAAGGTGCTGCCCTGTCCCGGTTTGCTGTCCACGCCGACCGCCCCGTTCATGATTTCGGCCAGGCGGCGGCTGATCGCCAGGCCGAGGCCGGTGCCCCCGAAACGACGCGTCGTCGAGCTGTCGGCCTGCTCGAAAGGATGGAACAGGCGGGCCTGGACTTCGGGCGGAATGCCGATGCCGGTGTCGCGCACTTCGCAGCGCACCAGGAGTCCATCGGCATTGCTGTGCAGCAGCCGGGCGGCGATGGTGATGCTGCCCTGCTCGGTGAACTTGACGGCATTCGAGAGGAAATTGAGCAGGATCTGCTGCAGGCGCAAGGGATCGCCGTGCAGCAAGGGCGGCAGCTCGGGGGCGATTTCCTCGAAAACGGGCAGGTGCTTGGCTTCGGCCCGTTCGGCGATGAGGGCGCGAACGGTCTTGAAGATGCCGGCCAGCGAGAAATCGGTTTTTTCCAGGGTCAGCTTGCCGGCTTCGATCTTGGCGAGGTCGAGCACGTCGTTGATGATCGACAGCAGGTGCTGGGCGGCACCCTCGACCTTGATCAGGCGGGCCTGCTGTTCGGGATCGGTGGTGTCGCGCAGGGTCAGGTGGGTGAGGCCCATGATGGCGTTCATCGGCGTCCTGATCTCGTGACTGATGTTGGCCAGGAAGTCGCTCTTGGCGCGATTGGCGCTTTCCGCTTCGTCCCTGGCCTTGATCAGTTCCACCGTGCGCTCATCGACCAGGGCTTCGAGATGGTGGCGATGGTTGTCGAGTTCGGCGGCGATGCGCTTCTTTTCGGTGACGTCTTCCTTGATCGCCAGGTAATGGGTGATCTGTCCGTCTGGCTGGCGAACCGGCGAGACGATGGCAAATTCCTCGTACACCGAGCCGTCCTTGCGCCGGTTGATGAATTCGCCGCGCCAGATTTCGCCCCGCCCCAGGGTTTGCCACAGGCCAATGAAGGTGGCTTGCGGCGTCTGCCCGGAGTGCAGCAGGCGCGGGTTGGCACCGACGATTTCTTCGCGGCTGTAGCCAGTGTTGCTGACGAAGGCATCATTGACGTACTCGACATCGCCAAAGGTGTTGGTGATGACGATACTGTGCGGGCTCTGTTCGATGGCCAGCGAATGCTTGCGCAGTTCTTCTTCGGCCGTGCGGCGCTCGGTGACGTCCTGCACGGTGCCGACGGCGAAAATCGCCCGGCCCGCGGCATCGAAGTGCACGTGGGCCCGTTCGCGGACCCAGCGGATGCTTTCATTGACGACGATGCGATGCTCGGTGTCGTATGGCCGGCCGAGCATGGCGGCCTGCCATTCGCGCACGACGCGCTCGCGGTCATCGGGATGGACGCGTTCGATGAAGGAGTTCAGCGAGAGGACGGCAGTTTTTGCGATGCCGAAAATCTTGTAGGTTTCATCGGTCCATTGCAATTCGTTGCTCAGGATGTCCAGGGTCCAGCTGCCCAGGTTGGCAATCGCCTGGGCTTCGCGCAGGGCGCTCTGGTTTTCGAGCAGGCGCTGCTGCAGCGCATGCGCTTCGGTGATGTCCTGGATGGTGCCGAAGAGACGGGTCAGCCGGCCGTTTTGGTCGAGCTTGACCTCGCCGATGCCGTGCACGTGGCGAACTGCGCCATCAGTGCCCCGAACGATGCGGTATTCGACATCGAAATGCAGTTGCTGGGCACGGATCTGGGTCCGCTGGTAGGCCACCAGATAGGTCCGGTCATCCGGGTGAACGATGTCGAGCCAGCTCTTTTTCGAGCGCACGAAGCTGGCGTCGATGCCGAATATTTCATCGAGCATCGGCGACGATGTCCAGGTATCGCGTTGCGGTTCGAGCAGGAAGTGGCCGAGGCGGGCCAGGCGTTCGGCCTGCTGCAATTTCGATTCGCGCTGGGCGAGTGCGGCCCGCGAACGCTGCATGGCCAGGCCGAGACCGATTTCGCCGGCGAGGTCGCAAAGCAGCGGAATTTCGTCGTCGTTGAAGGCTGCCGGGTCGGCCGAATAGAGATTCAGTGAGCCGATGATTTCGCCATTGACGCGCAAGGGCAGGGCAGCGGATGAACGGAAGCCGGCGATCCGGGCGAAATCCCGCCACAGCGCATAGGCTGGATCGTTGAGTACATCGTGGATGACCACCGGGAGGCCGGTTCGGATGGCGCGACCGGTCGGTCCCTGACCGTGCGGAACATCGTCCCAGCTGATCTTCAGCGAGTTCAGGTAATCCTTGGTGAAGCCGGCGCCAGCCAGTGGCCGGACCCCCTTTTCCCCGTTATTGACCGCCTGGGCGATCCAGGCATGGCGATAGCCGCCAACATCCAGGGCGATGCTGCATATTTCTTCGAGCATCTCGATTTCGTCGTCGTGCCTGATGAGCGCCTGGGCGACACCGCTCATCAGGCGCAAGGCGCGGTTCTGGCGATTCAGGGCGGTACTGGCCTGCTGCTGTTCGCTGATGTCGGTCAGGATGCCGGTGATGACGCGTGGCCGTCCATCCGGCTGGCGTTCGATGACACAGCCGCGATCTTCGACCCAGATCCAGTCTCCTTCGTCGCGCCGTACGCGGTAGCGGGCCTGGTAGCTGGCGACCTGGCCGGCGTTGAAACTCTCGAGAGTGGCGTGCAGATCGGGCCGGTCATCGGGATGGACACGGGCCAGCATTTCCGCCCGGGAGTGGGGGATGCTGTTTTCGCCATGGCCGAGCATTTTCAGGGCGCCTTCGCTGAAAATATAGTGATCGCTGTCGTGCTCGTATTCCCAGTTGCCGGCCCCGGCTGCGTCGAGGGCCATCTGCAGGTGCGCTTCGAGGCGCAGCCGATCGCGTTCGTGCCGCAGCTTTTCCTGGGTGTTGTCCAAGTGCTGTCTGGCTTGCTGTTCGAACAGGCGGCGCTGGCTGACGACGCCGGCGATCTGGCCAGCCGGATCAAAGACCAGCATGTGTCGCAGGTGGCGCTCGGTCATTTGTGCCAGGACATCGGCAATCGGCTGCTCCAGCCCGATGCCGTGCAGCGGTCTGCTCATGACCTGCGCCAGGCGGGTTTCCTCAAGGTCGGTCCGGGCGTTGATCAGGCGAGGAATGTCGCGTTGCGTCAGGATGCCCAGGGCTTGTCCCTGTTCGGCGACGATGATGTAGTCGGAAGCGTGTTCGAGCATGCTGCTGATCGCCTGCTTGAGCGGAGTTCCCGGCGTCAGGCGGGGAATGTCGCGCTCCATCAGGTCACCCAGCGCCGGCGGGTGGTCGAATATGTCGGCGCCGATGTGCACGCGGAAATCCGTGTCGCTGACCACGCCCAGGGTATGACCGGTCGGCGAAACGACGACCAGATGGTGGATCTGGTGCTGCATGGTCAGTTGCCGGGCGGTCAGCAGGTCCATGTCGGGCGGGGCGGTCACCAGCGGGGCGGTCATCAACTGGCTGATCGGCGTTTCCAGGGCTCGCTGTTCATTCACCCGGCGCAGGATGTCGGTTTCGGTGATGATGCCCAGCGGCTTGCCATCCGCTTCGACGAGCAGGCTGGAAATGCGTGTCTCGGCCAGGCGGCGAATGGCCTGGGCCAGTGTCTGCTGCGGCGCGATACTTTGTACCGTGCGCGACATTACCTCGGCAAGCGTGGCAAAGGACCGGGCTTTCATGGGCTGGCGGGGGGCGGGGGTTGCATGGCCAGCGTCGTGGCAATCAAGGGAATCAGGCGCCGGTGTTCGCTGGCCAGGTCGTTCAGCAAACGGTCGATTTCATCGCCCGGCGCTGCATTGCGCAGGGCGGCTTCGAGTTTGGCCGCCGCCTGCTGGATGCTGGTGATGCCCAGCGTTCCCGCCGCACCTTTCAGCGTATGGGCGGCGCGCAGCGCTTCGCCGGCCTGGCCGGTCGCGATCAGTTCGGCAATGTTGGCCGGGTCGTCGGCATGACTGTCGGTAAAGGTCCGGAGCAGGCGGGTATAGCTGCCGGTGCGGCCGCGTACGGCGTTCAGCCCGATGCGCGGATCAAGGCCGGAGATCTCGGCCAGGGCCTCGCTGAGGTTCGGGTAGACCGCTTGTTCCGGGATACTCGGGGGCGGGGTAGTGCTTGCTGCGTCGGCCTGGCGGGGCAGCCATTTGATCAGTGTGGCGTAGAGATCCTGCGGATCGACCGGCTTGGCAACATGGTCGTTCATGCCGGCTTCGAGGCAGCGGCCCCGGTCTTCGCTGAAGGCATTGGCCGTCATGGCCAGGATGGGCACGGCGTGCCCGCTGTTTTCTTCTGCCTTGCGGATGGCCCGGGTGGCTTCCAGACCATCCATGATCGGCATCTGGACATCCATCAGGATCAGGTTGTAGTGGCCGGTCAGGGCCATTTCGAGTGCCTTTTTGCCATTCGCCGCGACATCGGCCTGGAGGCCGACGGCGCGCAGCAGATCGAGGGCGACTTCCTGGTTGATCAGGTTGTCTTCGGCGAGCAGGATGCGCTGGCTGCGGTAATGGGCGGCAAGCTCGCTTTCGGCATCCAGGCTCGGCAACGGGTCATTGAATGCCTCGGCGTGGCTGGTGCCGACCTGCAGGCTGGCGCTGAACCAGAAGGTGCTGCCCTGGCCGGGCGCACTGGTCAGGCCGGTTTCGCCGCCCATCAGCTGGGCCAGGCGGCGGGCGATGGCCAGGCCGAGGCCGGTGCCGCCAAAACGCCGGGTGGTCGAGCTGTCGGCTTGTTCGAAGACATCGAAGATGCGTGCCTGTTGTTCCGGCGGGATGCCGATCCCGGTATCGCTGACGGCAAAACGAACAATTAGGCCATCCGCTGTTTCGGCCAGCAGTTCGACGCTGATGCCAATCGTCCCCTGCTCGGTAAACTTGACCGCGTTGGACAGGAAGTTGAGCAGGACCTGGCCGATGCGCAAGGCATCGCCGTGCAGGACCGGCGGCAGGGCCGGATCGATCTGGCTGTGCAGGCGCAGGCCGCGCGAGCGGATACGGTCGATGAGCAGGGCTGTCGTGTTGTCGATCAGCCGGGCTGGCGAGAAATCGCTGGCCAGCAGTTCGAGCTTGCCGGCTTCGATTTTCGAGATGTCGAGAATCTGGTTGATGATCGCCAGCAGATGGTGGGCGGCATTGCCGGCCTTGGCCAGGCGGTCGAGCTGGGCCGGGTCGCGGGTATTGCGTTCGGCGAGATGGGTCAGGCCGATGATGGCGTTCATCGGCGTCCGGATTTCGTGACTCATGTTGGCCAGAAAGGTGCTCTTGGCGCGGTTGGCCTGCTCGGCAACTTCCTTGGCGGCCGCCAGTTCGGCGGTGCGGGCGGCGACCAGTTTTTCCAGGTGATGGCGGTGTTCCTCAAGCTCGGCGCTGGCCTGGCGGCGTTCCGTGATGTCGTCGATAAAGACCACCAGGTGCGGGCTGCCATCCATCTGGACGATTTCGGCCGACATGCTGGTCAGCATGCGGTGCCCGTCCTTGCTGACACCGCTGCTCTCGAAATCGGCGAGGCGACCGTCGCGGCGGATGATTTCCACCATCCTGTCACGGTCCTTGCTGTCGCCCCAGAGGCCCGCTTCGAGGGTGGTCAGGCCAATCAGGTCCTGGCGCTGCCAGCCGTAACTGCTGAGCAGGCGGTCATTGGCGTCGACCAGTTTGCCATCGCTCATGCGGGTGATGCAGGCGGCGATCGGCGCGGCGCGGAAAGCCGTGGCCAGGCGTTCCTGGAGCTGGGTGATTTCGTCCCGGGCCCGTTCCTGCTCGGAAATGTCGATGAAAAAGGAGAGGATATAGGGCAGCCCGCCGAGGGCGATGATTTCGGCCGACAGACTGACACGCAGGGGCTGGCCGTCGCGTTTTCGCCATTCAGCCTGGTAGTCGCGCAGACGGCCGCGGGTTTCGAGCTGGCGCAACCACAGTTCGCGGCTCTCCGGCGTGGGCCAGAGTTCGATGTCATGTACGGTACGGCCGATCAACTCGCTGCTTGGCCAGCCCAGCACGTTGGTGAATTGCGGGTTGACGTCGAGGAACAGGCCGTCCCTGACCGAGGTCAGGGCAATGGCGGCCGGGCTGGCATTGAAGGCGGCTTCGAAACGCTCCTGGATTTCGTGCAGTTGCGAAACGTCACGGCCGATGCCGAGGATGCCGATCAGCTTGCCACTGGCGTCGCGCATCGGCGCCTTGGTGGTGTTGAGCAGTTCGCGGTGGCCGTCACTGGCAAATGTCACCCACTCCTCGTTGCTGCGGGGCGCATTGGCCAGTTGCGCGGCACGATCATTGGCGCGGAAGAAGGTGGCGAGTTCGTGATCGACGAAGTCGAAATCGGTCTTGCCGATGATGGCGCTTTCACTGGCCCCGAAAAATTGCTCGAAACGCTTGTTGCAGCTGAGATAGACCCCGTCGGTGTCCTTCAGCCAGACGAGGTCGGGCAGGGTGTCGATCAGGGTGCGCAGCTTGCTGTGGTCCTCGGCGACTTGCCGTGCCGCATCGAGGGCGGCTTCGCGAACCTGGTTTTCGAGGGTTTGCCGCTGGTTGATCTGTTTGAGCAGGCGGTGCAGCAGCGCGGCCAGCAGCGTCGCCGTTACGGCCACAAAGAACCAGCCCTTCAGCGTATTGGCGAGCAGGTTCCGGGCCGGGTCGGGAAAGAGCGCACTCGCCACGCGATCGGATATCAGGATCCACAGGACCGCCAGGACGACATAGGGGACGACGACCTGGGCAACGCTGGTCAGCGGCGATACCGGAGCTCTCGCGGTCGGCTTGCTCATGCGTTGTCTGGTTTTCTGTCGACCGGCATGCAGCGTCGCTCAGTCGGCGTAGGCGTCGGCAATGGCTTTGAAGGTCGGGAAGTGGGCGATGAAGGCACTGACGATATCCGGGTCGAAATGTTTGCCGCTGCCTTCGAGGATCATGTCGCGGGCCTGTTCCAGCGGAAAGGCGGGTTTGTAGACGCGTTTGCAGATCAGCGCATCGAAAACGTCGGCCAGGGCCATCAGCCGGGCGGCGATCGGAATATGGTCGCCGCGCAGGCCTTCCGGATAGCCGCTGCCATCCCATTTTTCGTGATGGTAGTGGGCGATCAGCTTGGCGATGGCCAGGAATTCAACTGGCTTTTCGGCGTCGCGTTCGGCCAGTTCGATAGCGTCGCTACCGAGCTTGGCGTGGGTCTTCATGATGTCCCACTCTTCCGGGGTCAGTTTGCCGGGCTTGAGCAGTACGTGGTCGGGAATGCCGACCTTGCCGATGTCGTGCAGCGGCGCCGACTGGGCCAGGGCATCGACGGTGCGCGGATCGAGATAGGCGGTGAAGCGCGGGTGGTCGACCAGGGCGAGGGCCAGGGTGCGCACGTATTCCTGGGTGCGCCGCAGGTGGTTGCCGGTTTCCGGGTCGCGCGTTTCGGCCAGGCGGGCCAGGGCATGAATGCTGACTTGCTGGATCAGGTGGTTTTCGCCCATCCGGCGGGCGACTTCGCCTTCCAGGTAGCTGTTCTGGTCGCTCAGGAAATCGCGCGCCCGTTTCAGTTCGAGCTGGGTGCGGACGCGGGCCAGGACGATGGCCGGGCGCAGCGGCTTGGTGATGTAATCGACGGCGCCGCAATCGAGACCGTGTTCTTCGTCTTCGGTGCCGTCCATGGCCGTGACGAAAACCACCGGGATCTGCCTGGTGGCCGGCGCGGCACGCAGTTCGGCGAGCACTTCGTAGCCGTCCATGTCGGGCATCATGACATCGAGCAGGATGAGATCCGGGGGCGGATGGCTGCGCGCGATCTGTAGCGCCCGGCGGCCCGAGTTGGCGGCGCGGACCCGGTAAGTGGGCTGCAACAACTCGCCCAGGATGCTCAGGTTCTCGGGGGTGTCATCGACGATCAGAACGGTCGGTTGGCCGTTGGTCATGCTGTCTCTCCGCTGGCTTTGGCAGATGCAACCAGTAGCAGATTATGGGCCCGCGCCGCCATTATTGCTACTGTACAAAGGTCGGCCCGAAAAGGCGTGAATCGCTTGGCGGACGGCTGTTCTGGCCGGTTGTTCGGGAATCAGCCCGAACGTGACGTGCCGACGATGCGGTGGTAGGTGACAAAACGTCTTTCATCGATGGCCCCGGTCTTTACTGCACTGCTCAGGGCGCAGTCCGGTTCGCGGTTGTGCTGGCAGTCGCGGAAGCGGCACAGGCCGAGATAGGGCCGGAATTCGCGGAAAGCCTGTTCGATTTCCTGGCGGTCGAGGTGGCCCAGGCCGAATTCCTGCAAGCCCGGCGAATCGATCAGATGGCTGCTGGCGTCGAGGTTGTAGAGCGTGGCGTGGGTCGTGGTGTGCTTGCCGGAATCGAGCGCCGAGGATATCTCGCGGGTTGCTGCCCGGGCTTCCGGAAACAGGGCATTGACCAGGGTCGATTTGCCCATGCCGGACTGGCCGACCAGCACGCTGGTCTTGCCGTGCAGGGCCGGGCGCAGGTCTTCGGCGTTGGCCAGGGCCGAGAGTTCGAGTACGCGGTAGCCGAGTTTCTCGAACATTCTCAGGCGCTCGCGGGCCGGCGCCAGTTTGTCGGCCAGGTCGCACTTGTTGAGGACGATCAGTACCTCGATTTCCTCGCTTTCGGCGGCGAGCAGGGCGCGGGTGACGAGTTCGTCGGAAAAACCGGGTTCGGTGGCGACGACGATGATCAACTGGTCGACATTGGCGGCAATCAGCTTCTGCTTGATCTCGTTGGAGCGGTAAAGCAGGCTGGTGCGCGGCTGGATTGCCTCGATAACGCCCTGGTCGCTGGAGGTCCGGGCGAGATCGACGCGGTCGCCACAGGCAACCTCGCTTTTCTTGCCGCGCGGGAAGCAGGGCAGCAAGCTGCCGTCGGGCAATTGCACCAGGTACTGGCGACCGTGGGCGGCGATGACGCGGCCTTCCATTTTCGGCGCGTCGGCGGCCGGGTTCATGTGGCCAGCGCCTGTAGCCGGGCGATGCGCAGGGCGGCCGGCGGGTGCGAGTCGTAAAACAGCGAATGCAGCGGATCCGGGGTCAGGGTCGAGGCATTGTCTTCGTAGAGCTTGACCAGGGCGTGGATGAGGTCGCTGGCGCTGGCATTTTCGGCGGCATAGGCGTCGGCCTCGAATTCGTTGCGCCGCGACAGGTAACTGCCGAGCGGGCTGAGCGGGAAGGTGAAGACCGGGATGACCAGGAAGAAGAGGACCAGGGCCAGCGCCGTGTTCTGCGTCGGCACGCCGAGCCCAGAATAGAACCACGGGGCATCGATGAGCTGGCCGAGTAGCCAGAGGAAACCGAGCGAGATGGCGAACATCAGCACGATGCGCTGGATCACGTGATGCTTGCGGAAGTGGCCGAGTTCGTGGGCCAGCACGCCTTCGACTTCACCCGGCGTCAGGCGCTCGAGCAGGGTGTCGAAGAAGACGATGCGCTTGTTGTTGCCGAAGCCGGTGAAATAGGCGTTGCCGTGGCTTGAGCGTTTCGAGCCGTCCATGACGAACAGGCCGCTCGAACGGAAGCCGCAGCGGGCAAGCAGGGCTTCAATGCGGCTTTTCATCTCGCCGTCGGCGAGCGGCGAGAACTTGTTGAACAGCGGCGCGATCCAGGTCGGGTAAATGAACAGGATGAGCAGATTGAAGACGCACCAGAACAGCCAGACGTCAAACCACCAGTAACTGCCCATGGCGCCCATCAGCCAGAGCACGGCGAGGATCACCGGGGTGCCGATGGCGAGGCCGATCAATGCGTGCTTGGCAAGGTCGGAAAAGAACAGGCCCAGCGTCATGCGGTTGAAACCGAAGCGGGCTTCGATGACGAACTGGCGATAGAGCGAGAAAGGCAGATCAATGATCGCCGAGATCAGCATCAGGCTGAAAATCAGCGCCAAGCCGTAAGGTAGTCCATCGAGGCGGGCTGCCCAGAAATCGTGCAGCCAGGCGAGGCCGCCACCCAACGTCAGGGTCAGCAGCAACGCGGCATCGACCAGCGTCGTGCGCAGTCCGAAACGTTGGCGGACGATGGTGTAGTCGGCAGCTTTCTGGTGTGCGGCGAGGGGAATGCTTTCGGCGAAATCGGCCGGCACGGCGCCGCGATGCGCGTCGATATGGCGAATATGGCGCCAGGTCAGCCACAGGCGGCCGAGCAGGGTGAGCGCGAAGGCGGCAATAAAAAGCGTGGTGAAGGTCGTGGTCACTAAGGGGGCTGCAAAGGTGTGAGAAAATCGGGGTTTTCAGGAATTTGGGCAATTATATGACAGGCACCGCAAACAACCTCGTCTGGCTGGATATGGAAATGACCGGGCTCAATCCGGAAGGCGACCGGATTATCGAAATGGCCATGGTGGTGACCAATTCGGAACTGGAAATGGTTGCCGAATCGCCGTCCTGGGTGGTTCATCAGTCCGACGCCACACTGGCGGGTATGGATGATTGGAACCAGAAAACGCACGGTCGTTCCGGCCTGATCGACAAGGTCAAGGCCTCAACGCAGGACGAAGCGGAAATCGAGGCGCTGGCCCTGGAATTCCTGGCCAAGTATTCGCTGAAGGGCCATTCCCCGATGTGCGGCAATTCGATCGGCCAGGATCGCCGCTTCATGGTCCGCTACATGCCGAAGCTCGAAGAATTCTTCCATTACCGCAATCTTGATGTCAGCACCTTGAAGGAATTGTGCAAGCGCTGGCAGCCGGAGATCTACAAGGGCTTCAAGAAAAAGGGCCGACACACCGCGTTGGCCGATATCTACGAGTCGATCGACGAACTCAAGTATTACCGCGAGCATTTCCTGAAGGGCTGAGTTTGACGTCCACCGCCGAGGCGCGGAGGCGCCAAGGAAGCGCGAAGGAAAGGCGAAGTAAAAGCAGTGGCCTTGCTTTGACGCTTTTGCTTTCCTTTGCGTCACCTCTGCGCCTTGGCGTCTTTGCGGTGGATGTTGAATTGCTCAACGCTTGAACAAGCGGAATTTTTCCTTGCGGTTGCCGGAGCGGCTGCCTTCCCAGGCCTTGGTCCATTTGCCCTCCGGCGGCGCCTGCTCCTGGCGCGTGTCACCGACGACCAGCACCCAGTTGCATCTTTTGCCCTCGCGGCTGTCGGCGGCGAGCGGTTCGATATCGACGAAATAGGCCAGTGAGGCGAGTTGCGTGTCGTTCAGGCCGCGTTCGGCCAGGCAGCCAGCGTTTTCCGGCAAGGCGGCAGCGACCGCCTGGGCCACTGGTCGGTAGCTCAGGCCGGAGTCGAACCAGGGCATGATCAGCGTCGTGGCGAGCAGCCACAGACAGGTGAAGCCCATGCTCCAGTGCGTCAGACTGCGGTAGGGTGAGCGCGGCGCGGTGACGATCAGCCAGACCCACCACAGCGTCGCGGCCAGCCCGACAAGCAGGGCCAGCCAGTCGAGGTGGCCGACAAATCCGGGGCGTAGTGCGACGACGCGGCCGGCCAGTTGTTCCGGCCAGCCGAGGGCCATGGCTGACCAGCAGACCCAGACCAGGGCGACGAAAAAGCTGAAGGTGGTCATCGCGAACCAGTCGAAGGCATTGGCCGCGCCGCGGCGCAGGCTCAGGGCGCCCGGTGTGGCGAGCAGAGCCAGGGGCGGCAGCATGAGCAGCGCCGGAATCTGGCGCGGTCGGTACGCCAGGGCCAGCATCAGGAAGGTGATGAGCAGGAAAAGCAGGGGCAGTAGTTGCGGTGTCGCCCGGATGTCCTTGCGGCGTGTCCACAAGGTCCAGGCGGCGAGCGGCATGGCCGGGAAGGCGAACCAGGGCAGCAGGACCAGGAAGCGACCGGCGCCAGAGAAGGAAAAAGCGGTCTTCAGCGGGGTCAGTTCGGTGTTCAGCCAGCCGTGGAAGCGGGTGGGTTCGAGATTGAGCAGCAGCAGCGGCCAGGGCAGGCTCAGGGCCAGCGCAATGCCCAGGCCGAGCGCCATGGTTTGCAGCGATTGCTGGCGATTTTCCGACAGCCACCAGGCGACCGGCAGGATGGCCAGCAATGGCAGGCTGGGGGCGATGCCCGTACCGAGAAAGCAGCCGGCCAGCGCCAGGCCGTAGAACACGCCGCTCAGGCGCGGCCGGCGATTGATTGCGGCCAGGGCGCCGAGACCACCGGCGTAGGCGGCGAGCGCAATCAACATGGGCTGCGCGTCGTGGGCGTGCACGATCAGGCCGGTGCACCCGGCGAGCAGCAGCGGGCTGGCCGCGGCGCTGTCCTGTCCGTAGAGTTCTCGGCCGGCGTAATACAGCCCGATCAGCGCCAGGGCGATCCAGATGCCGCTGGCCAGGCGCATCGCCTCATGCATCGGCAGCAGCCAGTTGAAGGCCATGCCGGTCAGCGCGGCGCTCCAGTAATAGAGCGGCGGTTCGTGGAAAGGACGGCCGGCCAGGTCGGGCGACAGCCAGTCGCTGAAATGCAGCATGTGCCAGGCGGTGCCGATATGGATGGCGTCTTCGCCCTTCCAGGGATCGCGCCCGAACAGCCCGGCCAGGACATAGAAGGCGAGCATGGCCGCGAGTATCCAGCCAGCCGGTGGCAGGCGGATGCCGCGACGGATCAGGGCAAGAAACTCAGGCGGGAACTTGGGCATGTTGTCCGGAAATGAAAAAGGCAGCCGCAAGGCTGCCTTTTATACCTGAATTCAGACAGCTCAGGCGGCGGACTTGCCGCGCATGGCGCCGAACTTCTGGTTGAACTTTTCAACGCGACCGGCGGTATCGACGATCTTCTGCTTGCCCGTGTAGAACGGGTGGCACAGGGAGCAGACTTCAACGTGGAAGCTGTCCTTGCTCATGGTCGAGCGGGTCGTGAAGGTGCTGCCACAGGAGCAGGCAACCTGGATTTCTTTGTAATTCGGGTGGATATCGGCTTTCACTTTGAGTCCTTTCGTTATGCGACCGGCGGATGTGGCCGATCTGGAAAACGCGCGATTATCCTAGAATAATCACGCGCTTGCAATGGTTTTCTTGGCTGTGCTGCGGTTTAGCCGCGCCGCATGGCGTCACAACATGCCGCAGGCTTGTTGCGGCGCAGGCTAACCTGGCCTGCGCCAGGTTAAGTTCCCAACGGGAACGGCCGTAGCCAAAACTTGCCAGTAGGCGTGGCTTTAGCCGCGCCGCATGGCGTCAAAAAATTCCGCGTTGCCCTTGGTGGATTTGACCTTGTCGAGCAGGAATTCCATAGCAGCGAGGTCATCCATCGGGTAACAGAGCTTGCGCAGCACCCACATTTTTTGCAGGACGTCGGGCTTGAGCAGCAGTTCTTCGCGGCGCGTGCCGGAACGATTGACGTTTATCGCCGGGTACATGCGCTTCTCGGCCATGCGGCGGTCGAGGTGGATTTCCGAATTGCCGGTGCCCTTGAATTCTTCGTAGATCACTTCGTCCATGCGCGAACCGGTATCGATCAGCGCCGTGGCGAGGATGGTCAGCGAGCCGCCTTCCTCGATGTTGCGTGCCGCACCGAAGAAGCGCTTGGGCTTCTGCAGGGCGTTGGCATCGACGCCGCCGGTCAGTACCTTGCCGGAGGCCGGTTGCACGGTGTTGTAGGCGCGGGCCAGGCGGGTGATCGAGTCGAGCAGGATGACCACATCCTTCTTGTGTTCGACCAGGCGCTTGGCCTTTTCGATGACCATTTCGGCCACCGCGACGTGGCGCGAGGCCGGTTCGTCGAAGGTCGAAGCAACGACCTCGCCCTTGACGGTACGGGTCATTTCGGTGACTTCTTCCGGGCGCTCGTCGATGAGCAGCACGATCAGCACGACATCCGGGTGGTTGACGGTGATGGCGTGGGCGATGTTCTGCAGCATCACGGTCTTGCCGGATTTCGGCGGCGAGACGATCAGGCCGCGCTGGCCGGCGCCGACCGGGGCGATCATGTCGATGACCCGGCTGGTGATGTTTTCGTCGGCCTTGATGTCGCGTTCGAGCTTGAGGTGACGCGTCGGGTGCAGCGGCGTCAGATTCTCGAACATGATCTTGTTCTTGTTCGCTTCCGGCGGGAAACCGTTGATCGATTCCAGCTTGGTCAGCGCGACGTAGCGTTCGCCTTCCTTCGGGGTGCGGATCTCGCCCTCGATGGTGTCGCCGGTGCGCAGGTTGAAGCGCCGGACCTGTGACGGCGAGACGTAGATGTCGTCGGTGTTGGCGAGGTAGGAGGTGTCCGAGGAGCGGAGGAAGCCGAAGCCGTCCTGCAGCACTTCGAGGGTGCCGTCACCGTAGATGGTCGTGCCGTTTTTGGCGATGGCCTTCAGGATGGCGTAAATCAGCTCCTGCTTGCGCATGCGGTTGGCGTTCTCGATAACCAGTTCGGTGGCCATGTCGAGCAGTTTGCTGACGTGTAATGTCTTGAGTTCGGAAAGTTGCATGTGTGGGTGTGCGTGGCGCCAAAAAATGGGGCGGGTGGAACCCGGGACCGGGGCGCAGATTTAAGTGCTTGAGGAGGGGAGGACGTCAGGCAGAGTGTCTGCTGCGTCGGCCTGAAGACGCAGAACGCATCTTCAGGCGGGGAGACTAAGGGTATTACAGGTTGCTGTCAATGAATGCCGCGAGTTGGCCCTTGGAGAGGGCGCCAACCTTGGTGGCTTCGACATTGCCGTTCTTAAAGATCATCAGGGTCGGGATGCCGCGGATGCCGAACTTGGCAGGCGTTGCCTGGTTGTCATCGATATTGACCTTGGCGACCTTGAGCTTGCCGGCGTATTCGCTGGCGATTTCGTCGAGGATCGGGGCAATCATCTTGCAGGGACCGCACCATTCGGCCCAGTAGTCGACCAGAACCGGATGCTGCGCCTGCAGCACTTCGGCTTCAAAGGTGTCGTCGGTGACGTGATGAATATGCTCGCTCATGAAATTCCTCGTGGATTGGAATGAACCGGAATGGCCTGGATTTATCCCCTGCCGGGGAATGGGTATCTGCGCAAGATGCTAGCGAAAAACCCGGGCTTAGGGAAGGGTTAGCGGCCGGGTTTCAGTAAATTGGCAAGTTCGACCGCGGTTTTGACCTGCATCTTGTCGAACAGGTTGGCGCGATGCACCTCGACGGTGCGCATGCTGATGTTCAGTTCGTCGGCAATCACCTTGTTGAACTTGCCGGCCAGCACCAGTTCCATGATCTGTTTTTCGCGCGTCGTGAGGCTGGAAAGACGGGCGTTCAGCGAGTCGGCGCTGGCGTTTTCGACGCGCCGGTGGGCGTCGTGTGCCATGGCTTCGCGGACGCGGCTGGCCAGATCGTTGTCATTGAAGGGCTTCTCGAAAAAATCGAAGGCGCCTTTTTTCAGGGTGGCCACGGCCAGCGGTACGTCGCCATGGCCGGTCAGGAAAATCACGGGCAAGGTCGAGTTCTGCTCGCGCAGGCGGTCGAAGCAGTCGAGGCCGCTGATCCCGGTCATGCGCATGTCGAGCACCAGGCAGCCGGCCAATTCGGGCGTCCAGGCGGCGAGGAAGATTTCGGCGCTGGCGTAGGTGGTGCAGGGAATACCCAGCGACTTGAGCAGCCAGCCGAGCGCATCTCGGATGGCTTCGTCGTCGTCGACCAGGTGGGCTTGGGGCGTGCTCATGCGGCTTCCAGGGGCAGGGTGAATGCGAATATCGTACCGCTTCCACTGCTCGAATGGGGATTGTCTTCGGCCCACAGGCGACCGCGGTGGAATTCGATAATCGAGCGGCAGATCGACAGGCCGACCCCCATGCCTTCCGGCTTGGTGGTGAAGAAGGCGGTAAATAGCTTGTCGCGGATTTCCGGCGCGATGCCGCTGCCCTGGTCGGTGACGCTGACCTGAAGTTCGGCGTCTTCCAGGCCGATCAATATCTGCAATTTGCGATGTTCCTCGGCGGTGCCGGTCATCGCTTCCATGCCGTTGCGGATCAGGTTGAGCAGGACCTGTTCGAGCATCAGGCGGTCGGCCGGAATCGGCGGCATTTCCGGGATCCGGCATTCGATGCGGACGTGGTGTTTGCGCGCATCGGCTTCGACGAAACCCAGGCAGTCCTCAATGACATCGGCCAGTTGGCAGGGGGCGCGGCGCGGTTCGCTCTTGCGCACGAAATCATGGACGCGGCGGATGATGCGGCCGGCCCGTTGGGCCTGGACGCCGATTTTTTCGAGCGCCGGCCGGATCGCCTGTGCCTCGCAGTCGGGGTGTTCGAGCAGGTTCAGACAACCACTGTTGTAACTGGCGATGGCGGCCAGTGGCTGGTTGAGTTCGTGGGCCAGGGTCGAGGCCATTTCGCCCATGGTGACGAGACGCGAGGTGAATTGCAGTTGTTCCTGCTGCTGGCGGGCCAGTTCCTCGGCCCGCTTGCGTTCGGTAACGTCGAGTACCGAAGCCATCCAGCCGGTGTGCTGACCGTTGCCGTCGATCAATTTTGCCTCGTATACCAGGGCATGGAAGCGTTCGCCGTTCTTGCGCATGAAGGTGATTTCGAAGCCGTCGAGCGGTGCCTGGCCGGCCATCACCGATTGGTGGATGGCGAAGGTTTCGTCGATTTGCTCGGGCACCCAGTAGGGCATGGGCGGTACCCGGTCGACCAGTTCCTCGCTCGAAAAACCCGTCATCTTGCAGAAGGCGGGGTTCACGTAAATGACCTTGCCCTTGAGATCGCGGGCCCGCATGCCGACGGTCAGTGAGTCTTCCATGGCGGTACGGAAGGCATGTTCGGCGCGCAGCGCCTCCTCGGCCTGCATGCGTTTCTTCATGAGGTCGCGAACAATCCACAGGCTCCAGAAAACGCCGGCGCCGAGCGCGATGATGGCAATGGTGAGGAGTTGCTGCAGCGGGTTGCCGTTGTTCTGGTAAGTGCTGACCTTGAGTTTCAGACCGTAGCCCGGCGGGTCGAAGAGCACCTCGTAGGTCTGGTTGCCACTGCTCTGGACGTGCGACTTGGCGGCGTAGGTGATGTCGTTGTCGTCGGTGATGATGACCTGGTATTTCTCGGTAAACCACCAGGGAACAAGATTGCCGAGCAGGGTTTCGAGCGGGTAGACGGCGACCAGCATGCCGGCGAATTGCTTGTCCTGGAAAACCGGGACGGCGACTTCGATGAAGGCGTGGTTCTTTTCCAGGAAAAAAGGCTCGCTATAGACCAGCTTGCCCAGCCGACGGGCCATGTCGAAGGCCTTGGCGGTCACCGGCGGGCCGAAGGTCTCGAGTTCGCTGTCCGGCGGGGTCGTGCCGGGCAGTGCATCGATGACCTTGTGCGTGGCGTCGAACCACAGGACTTGCGAGATTTCCGGATTGTTCTTGAGCAGGTGGCTGATGCGCAGGCGGAAGGTCTTGCGTGGCTCGGCCAGCATGGCCATGTCGACGGCCAGTTGCTGCAATTGTTCTTCGTTGCCGTTGAGGTGGAAGTAGAGATTCTGTTCCAGCCACAGCACATCCTTGATCAGCGCCGTGCGTTCCTCGTCCACCTGGTTCAGGTGCAGCAGCCAGAGCAGGCTGAGCAGCGCGGCCAGCAGCAGGATGATGCCGAGCTTGGGCAGCGCCAGCAGCCAGCGCAGGTGGCCGGTGCTGGAAGTCAGGGATTTCAGGGGCTGCTTCATGGGGCAAATGTTACATCAGCTTCTTTTGCCGTCTGGCCATTGTGGTTATCCACAATTCGGATATCCACAATGGTAGTTGTCTCTGACCTTCGTGATACTCCGCAAAATTTCCAAAAAACAGTCACCAAAGGAGTTTGCATTCATGGTCAAGAGAGGGTTGTTCAAAAGCCTGTATTTCCAGGTGCTGGTTGCCATCGCGCTGGGCGTCACGCTCGGCCATTTCTACCCGGAATCTGGGGCGGCGATGAAGCCCCTGGGCGATGGTTTCATCAAGCTGATCAAGATGATCATCGCCCCGATCATCTTCTGTACCATCGTCGTCGGCATTGCCGGCATGGAAGACATGAAAAAGGTCGGCAAGACCGGCGGCCTGGCGGTGCTGTATTTTGAAGTGGTCAGCACCATTGCGCTGGTCATCGGCCTGATTGTCGTCAATGTCTGGGCGCCCGGTGCCGGCATGAATGTCGATCCGGCTTCGCTCGATACCAAGGGCATCGCCAAGTATGCCCAGCCCGGCCAGATGCAATCGACGGTCGATTTCCTGCTCAACATCATCCCGACCAGCGTCGTCGATGCCTTTGCCAAGGGCGACATGCTGCAGGTGCTGTTCTTCTCGATTCTCTTCGGCTACGCCATGCATGCCTTCGGCGAGCGCGGCAAACCGGTTTTCGAGCTGATCGAAAAGCTGTCGCATGTGCTGTTCGGCATCGTCGGCGTGATCATGAAGGTCGCCCCGATTGGTGCTTTCGGTGCCATGGCCTACACCATCGGCAAGCACGGTGTCGGTAGCCTGGCGCAACTGGCCAGCCTGATGGGCGCCTTCTATCTGACCTGCCTGATCTTCATTTTCGGGGTGCTGGGCAGTATTGCCGCCTTCCATGGTTTTTCCATCGTCAAGCTGATCAAGTACATCAAGGAGGAACTGTTCCTGGTCCTTGGCACTTCGTCGTCAGAATCGGCCCTGCCGCGCCTGATGGCCAAAATGGAAAATGCCGGCGCCCAGAAATCGGTGGTCGGCCTGGTCGTGCCGACCGGCTACTCCTTCAACCTGGACGGCACTTCGATCTACCTGACCATGGCCGCCGTATTCATCGCCCAGGCAACCAATACGCCGCTCGACCTGCAGCACCAGATCACGCTGCTGGTCATCCTGCTGCTCACCTCGAAGGGCGCTGCCGGCGTGACGGGGAGCGGCTTCATTGTGCTGGCGGCCACGCTGTCGGCCGTCGGTACCGTGCCGGTGGCTGGTCTGGCGCTGATTCTCGGGATCGACCGCTTCATGTCGGAAGCCCGGGCGCTGACCAACTTCATCGGCAACAGTGTGGCGACGCTGGTCGTTGCCAAGTGGTGCAAGGCGCTCGATTCGGACAAGCTGAACGCCGTGCTCAACGGCGAGACGCCCGATGAAGCCGATTTCCCCGAACAGGTGCTCGATGACGGCGAAGCGCCGCCCATCCCGCACAGTCCGCGGCCGATGCTTGACCATCACTGAGTACCCGTCAATTCCTGAAACCGTCGGCTGGTCCGGCGGTTTTTTGCATTTTGGCGGTCGAAATGTGGATAACCACAATACAAGGCAGTTACGCCTTTGGTAATAATTTCATCAAAGCGTAATTTGTGTTGCGCTGTAACCAACGGAGGAGAAGACAATGAAAGTTTCCAAGTTGCTGGTCGGGTTGTTTGCCGGGGTGCTGTCCCTGAGTGCCTATGCGCAACAGCCCATCGTCATCAAGTTCAGTCATGTCGTGGCGGCTGATACGCCGAAAGGCAAGGCGGCCGAGATGTTTGCCAAGAAGGCCGCTGAACTGACCAAGGGCAAGGTCAAGGTCGAGGTCTATGCCAATTCGACCCTGTACAAGGACAAGGAAGAAATGGAGGCGCTGCAGCTGGGCGCCGTGCAGATGCTGGCCCCCTCGCTGGCCAAGTTCGGCCCGCTGGGTGTCAAGGAGTTCGAGGTCTTCGACCTGCCCTTCATCTTCAGTAACTACGATGGCTTGCGCAAGGTCACCAACGGCCCGGTCGGCAAGCAACTGCTGGCCAAGCTGGAGCCCAAGGGGATTCGTGGTCTCGGTTACTGGGACAACGGCTTCAAATCCTTCTCGCTGAATACGCCGATCAAGACGCCGGCCGACCTCAAGGGCAAGAAGCTGCGCATCCAGTCGTCCAAGGTGCTTGAGGAAGAAATCCGGGCGCTGGGCGGTTTGCCGCAGGTCATGGCTTTCTCCGAGGTCTATCAGGCGCTGCAGACGGGCGTGGTCGATGGCACCGAGAACCCGATTTCCAATCTCTATACCCAGAAGATGCATGAAGTGCAGAAGCACCTGACGCTCACCGAGCATGGCTATCTGGGCTATGCGGTCATCGTGAACAAGAAGTTCTGGGATGGCCTGCCGGCCGACGTGCGGGCTCAGCTTGAAGATGCCATGGAGCAGGCGACCCGCTACGCCAACCAGATCGCCAAGGTCGAGAATGACAGCGCCCTTGAGGCCGTCAGGAAGAGCGGCAAGACCACCGTCTACACGCCGACCCCGGCTGAGCGCCTGGCCTTCAAGAAGGCCCTGGTGCCGGTCCATCAGAAGATGGAAGGCCGGGTGGGCAAGGATGTCATCCAGGCGGTTTACAAGGACACCGGTTTCAAGCCGGACAGCCTGTAAGTCATCGCAACATGAATTCGGGGGCTGCGGCCCTCGAGTCATACCGGGGGAACTCGTCATGATCAACAAAGCGTTGAATCACTTGGAAGAGTTGCTGGTGACCTTTCTGATGGGCGCGGCGACGCTGATTATTTTTGTCGCCGTCGTGCACCGTTATCTGGCCGGGGTGGATATTCCCGTGCTGCAGGATTGGTTGCTGACACTCAATTTCGGCTGGGCTCAGGAGCTCTGCATCATCATGTTTGTCTGGATGGCCAAGTTTGGTGCGGCCTACGGGGTGCGCACCGGTATCCACGTCGGGGTCGATGTGCTGATCAACCGTCTGAATGACGCGATGCGCGGCAAATTCATCATTTTCGGCCTGTTGGCCGGCGCCACCTTCACGGGGGTCGTGGCCACCCTGGGGGCGAATTTCGTCTGGGAAAACGGCGCCCATTACTTTTTCTTCAATTTGTTTGGCCTGCCCATGGGGGATTTGTATGAAGGACCAACCACGCCCGATCTCGAATGGCCGACCTGGATGGTCTATAGCGCCATTCCGCTCGGTTCGTCGCTGATGTCCTTCCGCTTCCTGCAAGTGACCTGGGGCTTCATCAAGACGGGCGAATTACCGCATCACGATCATGGTCATGTGGACGGCCTGGAGGATGAAACGCCGCCGGTCGATGTGAACCTTTATGGCATGGATGACAACCTGCACATGCATGACCTGAAGCACTCGCTGCTCGGTGAGCGCCGCAGTGGCGAAGATAGACGCCATTCGGCTGCGACTGGAGAGACTGGAGAGCGTCGCGCTGACGACGGGAAAGGGGGGGCGCAATGAACGCCCTGGTGATTTTCAGCCTGCTGGCTGTGCTCATGCTGACCGGCATGCCGATCTCGATTTCGCTCGGCCTGACCGTGTTGACCTTCCTGTTTACGCTGACCCAGGTGCCCCTGGAATCCGTTGCCCTGAAGCTGTTCACCGGTATCGAGAAATTCGAGATCATGGCCATTCCCTTCTTCATCCTGGCCGGGAATTTCCTGACCCATGGCGGGGTAGCGAAACGCATGATCAATTTCGCGACGTCAATGGTCGGTCACTGGTACGGTGGTCTCGGTCTGGCCGGTGTGCTGGCTTGCGCGTTGTTTGCCGCCGTCTCGGGCTCCAGTCCGGCAACCGTCGTGGCGATCGGCTCGATCCTGCTGCCGGCCATGGTCAAGGCGGGCTTTCCGAACAAGTTCGGGGCCGGCGTCATCGCCACCTCGGGGGCGCTCGGCATCCTGATTCCGCCGTCCATCGTCATGGTGATGTACTCGGTGGCGACCAATACCTCGGTTGGTGCTTTGTTCATGGCCGGGGTCATTCCCGGCCTGGCCCTGGCGGCGACGCTCGGTGGCGTAACCTGGTATCGGGCCAAGAAGTTCGACTACCCGCGCCAGCCGAAAGCCACCTGGGCTCAGCGCTGGCAGGCCTTCCGCGCTTCCGTCTGGGGCTTGCTGCTGATCGTCGTGGTCATGGGCGGGATTTACACCGGCATCTTCACGCCGACCGAAGCGGCGGCGATGTCGGCGGTCTATGCCTTCATCTGCGCCGTGTTCATCTACAAGGATCTCGGTCTCAAGGATGTGCCGAAGGTGCTGCTCAACTCGGCCAACATGTCGGCGATGCTGCTCTACATCATCACCAATGCCGTGCTCTTCTCCTTCATCATGACCAACGAGAACATCCCGCAGGCGCTGGCCGACTGGATGCTGGGCAACGGGCTGGGGATGATCACCTTCCTGCTGGCGGTCAATGTCATCCTGCTGCTGGCCGGCAATTTCATGGAGCCCTCGTCGATCGTGCTGATCTTTGCCCCCATCCTGTTTCCGGTGGCAACGGCGCTCGGTATCCATCCGGTGCATTTCGGCATCCTGATGGTGGTCAATATGGAAGTCGGCATGTGTCACCCGCCGGTCGGCCTCAATCTCTATGTCGCCTCCGGGATCACCAAGATGGGCATTACCGAACTGACCGTGGCGGTCTGGCCATGGTTGTTGTCGATGCTCGGCTTCCTGCTGGTGGTGACCTACTGGCCTGACTTGTCGCTGTGGTTGCCGCGCACGTTGGGCATGATCTGATCCTTCGCTTGTGCCATCCGGGCCGCCGTCGCTTGATCAGCGCCGGCGGCCTTGGTTTTTTCCGGAGGGGCTGTGGCACAATCGGCCTCCTTTGTTATACCGAGCCGGTTCCCATGAAATTTGCCCTGTCGCTGATTGCCTTCATTCTCGTCGCGCTGATCGTGCCCTTTCTGATTCCGGGCATCGGCAAGCAGGAAGGCGTCGATCCGAACAGCAACCTGCCCTGGCAGATCGAGACCGATGGGCAGGGTGGCAGCGCAGTATTTGGCCTGAAGCCGGGTGTCACGACGCTGGCCGAGGTGCGTCGCCTGCTGTGTCCGGAAATCGAGGTGGCGATCATCGCCGAGCCGAACGAGGCCGGGACGCTCGAGGGTTATTGTTCGCAGGTGCCGCTGGGTTTTGTGCTGGCCCGGGTGGTCGTTACGGCGGAGATTGCGCCGGAAAGAGTGGCTGCGATGCGCGAACGGGCCCTGCGTTCGAAGAACATGGAAAGCGCGACACGCAAGATTACCCTGCGCCTGGAGGATATGGCCGCCGCCGAGCAGTTGCCGATCAAGGCGATCAGCGTCATTCCCGCAGTCAATCTCGACGAGGCGACGGTGATCCAGCGCTTTGGTCAGCCGGCCGAGCGCCTGGTTCTTTCGGAGCAGCGCGTGCACCTGCTCTACCCGCAGAAGGGCCTGGATATCCTGATCGACGAGAAGGGCAAGGAGTTGCTGCAATACGTCGCGCCGCGCAATTTTGCCAGTCTGCGCGAGCCGCTGCTGGTCGCGGAAAAGGCAAGGTCGGCGGCGCAGTGAGGCGGGCGTTCGCCTCGCGAATCTGCTAAAATCGCCCGTTTTTCAACTGACTAGCTTTTGCGGAGCAAATAAATGGCTATCGAACGCACCCTTTCCATCATCAAACCCGACGCCGTCGCCAAGAACGTGATCGGTCAGATCTACGCCCGTTTTGAAGGCGCTGGCCTGAAGATCGTCGCTTCCAAGATGGCCTGGCTGTCTGCCCAGGAAGCCGGCAAGTTCTACGCCGTGCATGCCGCCCGTCCTTTCTACAAGGACCTGGTTGAATTCATGATCTCCGGCCCGGTGATGATCCAGTGCCTGGAAGGCGAAGGCGCTATCGCCAAGAACCGTGAACTGATGGGTGCCACCAATCCGAAGGAAGCCGCGCCGGGCACCATCCGCGCCGATTTCGCTACCTCTATCGATGCCAATGCCGTGCATGGTTCAGATGCCCCGGAAACCGCTGCCGTGGAAGTTGCTTTCTTCTTCCCGGAAATGAACGTTTACGCCGGCCGCTAAAAGCAGCTATTAGGATCGAGGATCGAGCTGTTAGCTAATGGCTCGATCCTGAATCCTGGATCCTATGCAGAATCTTCTTGATCTTGATGGTGATGGACTGACCGCCTGGTTTGCTGACCAGGGCGAAAAGCCCTTTCGCGCCCGGCAGGTGTTGCGCTGGATACATCGTTCCGGTGTTGCCGATTTCGATGCGATGACCGATATCGCCAAGAGCCTGCGTGAGAAGCTCAAGGCGCGGGCAGTCGTGCTGCCGCCGACTGTCATTTCCGATAAATTGTCGGACGACGGGACACGCAAGTTCCTGATTGACGTTGGCAACGGCAATGCCGTCGAAACGGTGTTCATTCCCGAGGACGATCGCGGCACGCTGTGCGTATCGACACAGGCCGGTTGTGCGCTCGATTGCGCCTTCTGTTCGACCGGCAAGCAGGGTTTCAACCGCAACCTGACGGTAGCGGAAATCATCGGTCAGGTCTGGTTGGCCAATAATGCGCTGGGCGCCGTACATGGCGATCAGCGGGTCATTTCCAATGTCGTGCTGATGGGTATGGGCGAGCCGCTCGCCAATTTTGAAAATTCCGTCGCCGCGCTCAAACTGATGCTCGACGACAATGCCTACGGCCTGTCGCGCCGGCGCGTCACCGTGTCCACGTCCGGCCTGGTGCCGGTCATGGACCGGCTGGGTGACGAATGCCCGGTGGCACTCGCCGTGTCGCTGCATGCCCCGAACGACAAGTTGCGCGACGAGATCGTGCCGATCAACCAGAAATATCCCCTGAAGTCGCTGATGGCCGCCTGCCAGCGTTATCTGGAAAAGGCGCCACGCGATTTCATTACCTTCGAGTACATCATGCTCGACGGTATCAACGACAGCGATGCCCATGCCCGCGAACTGCTGGCATTGGTCAAGACTGTTCATTGCAAATTCAACCTGATTCCCTTCAATCCCTTTCCGGGGTCGCCCTTCCGGCGCTCGCCGGCCGAGCGGGTGCGGCGCTTTGCCGACATCCTGATGGGGGCGGGCATTATCACCACGACGCGCAAGACGCGCGGCGATGATATCGATGCGGCATGCGGCCAGTTGGCCGGGCAAGTCAAGGATAAAAGTAAACGTACGGCCGGGCGTGTCATCGCCCTCAAGGAGGCTAGGTCATGAATCGCTTTTTGCCGAGAAGTCTGATTGCCGGTATTTTTGTCGGCCTGTTTTGTACCTTGGGGGTACAGGCCCAGACGCTCGATGCGCCGGCGCAGGCGCGTAACCAGAACTCCAGTGATCCGAAAAACCGGGCGCGGATTCATACCGAACTGGGCGCGGCCTATTTTCAGAGTGGCCATATGTCGGCGGCGCTCGACGAATTCCGCATTGCCCTGGATGCCGACTCTGATTACGTGCAGGCGTACAGCATCCGTGGTCTGGTCTATGGTCAGCTCAAGGAGTTTGACCGGGCGGAAGCCGATTTTCGCCGTGCCTTGAATCTGGCGCCGAATGACCCGGAAGTGAACAACAATTATGGTTCCTTCCTTTGCGAAACTGGCAAGGAACGTCAGTCCATCGCCTATTTCCTGCAGGCCCTGAAAAACCCGCTGTACGAAACGCCCGAGCGGGCCTATACCAATGCCGGTACTTGCGCCTTGAAGGCCGGCGACCTGGACGGGGCCCAGCGCTATTTGCTGACGGGGCTTGGCATGACCAGGGACGGCGGTGGCGTCGTCCGTTTGCAGTTGGCCCAGCTTTTCTATCTGCGCGGCAATAACGAAGAAGCGCGAATCTATCTGAGCGATGCCTTGAAGCAGATGGAGCCGCCAACAGCGGCAGCATTGTGGCTGGGCGTGCGTCTTGAACGCCGGTTGGGCAATCGCAATGGTGAAAGCAGTTATGTCAGCCAGTTGCGCAGCCGCTATCCGATGTCGGAAGAATATCAGGAATTCCTGAAAGGCAACTTTTAATGAGTGAGCAGATGGATGTCGGTGCAGTTCCGGCAGAGCAGGACGCCTTGCCCGAGATGCCGGGTGTCGGCGCCCAGTTGCGGGCGGCGCGCGAAGCGCTGGGAATCCCCATGCAGGACGTGGCCAGTGCCCTGAAGTTGGGTGGGCGACAACTGGAAGCACTGGAAGACGGCAACTGGCAGTTGCTGCCCGGCGTCACCTTTGTCCGTGGCTTCGTGCGCAATTATGCCCGCCTGGTTCATCTGGATCCGGCACCGTTGATGCAGCAACTCGATGCCACGCTTGAAAAGCCGGTCATGCGTCTGGGCGATGCCGATATTCATCAGGCCCGCATGCCGCATGGTGGCTCGGCGGGGGGGCGGCGTGATCGGGCCGTCGTGCTGAGCGGTGCGGCACTGGTCGTGCTGGCCGGCCTGATCTATGTCCTGCTGCCCAACGATCTTTCCGATCTGCGCAGCAGCACGCAAGGTTTGCTCGACTCCTTCGCCCGCAAGGACGAGCCGGTCGCCGTCGAGCCGGTCGCCGAGCCAGTCTTTCCACCCGGTACGACGCCGCAGCAGATCATGAATCCGCAGGCCGAAATGCCGGCCGCGCCGGCCGAGCCGGTCGAAGCGGGCGCGCCGCCGGCGCCGGCCAACCCGGTCGCAGAAAGAAGCCAGCAGGTTTCCGGGGCGCCGATCATGCGCTTTGTTTTTGACAAAGAGTCGTGGGTCGAAGTGCGTGACCGCGACAGCAAGGTCATCTATTCGCAGCGTTCGGCGGCCGGTGCCGAGCAAAGCCTGGCCTCGGGTCAGGGGCCGTTCTCCCTGGTCATCGGTTATGCGCCGGGCGTCAAGTTGTTCTGGCATGGCCAGCCGATTGACCTGGTCCCGTATACCCGTGGCGACGTTGCCCGGCTGGTTCTGGAGTAGTTGGTGAGTGCAGTGGAAAAACGTCTGACGCGCAGTTGCCGCATCGGCCACGTCGAGATGGGTGGCAAGGCACCGGTCGTCATCCAGTCGATGACCAATACCGATACCGTCGATTACCTGGCGACGGCCATCCAGTGTGCCGAACTGGCCCGCGCCGGTTCCGAACTGGTGCGCATTACCGTGAATTCGCCGGAAGCAGCGGCGGCCGTGCCGAAAATCCGCGAGCACCTCGACCGGATGAACTGCAACGTGCCGCTGATCGGCGATTTTCATTACAACGGCCATCGCCTGCTGACCGAGCACCCGGCCTGTGCCGAGGCGCTCGCCAAGTACCGGATCAATCCGGGCAATGTCGGTTTCGGCAAAAAGAAGGACGAGCAGTTCGCGCAGATGGTCGAGCTGGCCTGCAAGTACGACAAGCCGGTGCGCATTGGCGTCAACTGGGGCAGTCTTGACCAGGAACTGCTGGCCCGCGTCATGGACGAAAACAGCCGTCGGGCGGTGCCGCTCGACGCCACCGAAATGATGCGTCACGCGATGGTCACCTCGGCGCTGGAATCCGCCGCCAAGGCCGAGGAAGTCGGTCTGGCCGGCGAGAAGATCATCCTGTCGTGCAAGGTTTCCAGCGTCCAGGACCTGATCGCCATTTACCGCGAGCTCTCGAAACGCGCCGATTACGCGCTGCATCTTGGGTTGACCGAGGCCGGCATGGGCTCGAAGGGCATCGTTGCCTCGACGGCGGCGCTCTCGGTGCTGCTCCAGGAAGGCATCGGCGACACCATTCGTGTCTCGCTGACGCCGGAGCCGGGCGGTTCGCGCTCGCAGGAAGTCATCGTTGCCCAGGAAATCCTGCAGACCATGGGCTTGCGTGCCTTTACGCCGATGGTCGCGGCCTGTCCCGGTTGCGGCCGGACGACCAGCACGCTGTTCCAGGAACTGGCCGGCGAAGTCCAGGATTTCGTGCGCGCCAGGATGCCGGAATGGAAGCTGCAGTACGACGGGGCCGAGAACATGACGCTGGCCGTCATGGGCTGCATCGTCAATGGGCCGGGCGAATCGAAACACGCCAATATCGGCATTTCCCTGCCGGGGACCGGCGAGGCACCGTCCGCACCGGTTTACGAGGATGGCGAGAAGACCGTCACCTTGAAGGGCGAGCATATCGCCCAGGAATTCAAGCAAATCATTGAGCGCTACGTAGCGCGCACCTACACCAAGAAACTGAAGTCATGAGTCAAACATTGCAAGCCGTGCGCGGGATGAACGATGTCCTGCCCGACGAAGCCGCCTTCTGGGAACTGTTCGAGGACACCATCCGGTCGTGGCTCAAGGCCTATGGCTATCGGCCGATCCGCATGCCGATCGTCGAGCCGACGCCGCTCTTCAAGCGCGCCATCGGTGAAGTCACCGACATCGTCGAAAAGGAAATGTATTCCTTCGTCGACGGCCTGAATGGCGAGGCGCTGACCCTGCGTCCGGAAGGTACGGCCGGTTGCGTGCGTGCCGTCATCGAGCACAATCTGGCGGCCCGCCAGACCCAGCGCCTTTACTACATGGGCCAGATGTTCCGCCATGAACGGCCGCAGAAGGGGCGTTACCGCCAGTTCCACCAGGTCGGGGTCGAGACTTTCGGTATCGCCGGTCCGGATATCGATGCCGAGCTGATCCTGATGGGTGCCCGCCTGTGGAACGATCTGGGCCTCGACGATATCAAGCTGCAGCTGAACAGCCTTGGCCAGCCGGCCGAGCGCGCCCAGCATCGCGCCGCGCTGATCACCTATTTCGAGGAACAGGCCGAACTGCTTGACGAAGATGGCAAGCGTCGCCTGCACACCAACCCGCTGCGCATCCTCGACACCAAGAACCCGGCCATGCAGGATCTGTGTGCCGCCGCGCCGAAACTCATCGATTACCTGGGGGCCGAGTCGCTGGCCCACTTCGAGGGCGTGCAACGCGTGCTGCGCGATGCCGGCATCCCGTTTGTGATCAACCCGCGCTTGGTGCGTGGCCTCGACTACTACAACCTGACCGTTTTTGAATGGGTCACCGACAAGCTCGGCGCCCAGGGGACGGTCTGTGCCGGCGGCCGTTACGACGGTCTGGTCGAGCAGCTCGGCGGCAAGCCGACGCCAGCCTGCGGCTTTGCCATGGGCGTCGAGCGTCTGATTGCACTGATCAAGGATTCCGGTGGTGAGCCGGCCGCCCCGGTTCCCGATGTGTACCTCGTGCACCAGGGCGATGCCGCTTCCCGTCTCGCTTTCAGCGTTGCCGAAGGCTTGCGCGATCAGGGTATCGATGTGCTGATGCACTGCGGTGGCGGCAGCTTCAAGTCGCAAATGAAAAAAGCCGATGGCAGCGGCGCCGGCTTTGCTGTCATCATTGGCGACGATGAGGCAGCGACCGGTGAAGCCCAGCTCAAGTCGTTGCGGGCCGAAGGTTCGGCGCAACAAAAAGTGAAAGTCGATGAACTGGCCGAAGCCATCATCGATCAATTGATTGATTCGGACGAAGAGGAATAAGCAGCATGGCGCATTTGGACCTCGAAGAGCAGGAACAGATTGATACCCTGAAAACCTGGTGGAAGATGTACGGCAACCTGGTCACCGGGGTGGTGGTGGCCGCTTCCGTGACGGTCATCGGCTGGCAGAGCTGGAATATCTACCAGCGTAGCCAGTCCACCCAGGCCTCGGCCATCTATGGCGTACTCGAACAGGCCGTGGCGGCGCACGATGCGCAGAAAACCAAGGCGGCGGCCGGCGAGTTGGCAGAAAAATTCGGCCGGACGAGCTATGCGACGCTGGGCGCCATGCTGGCCGCCAAGCAGTCGGTTGAGGCCGGCGACCTGAAAACAGCCCGGGCCCAACTGAGCTGGGCCGCCGATAACGGCAAGGACGAACTCAAGGATCTGGCTCGCCTGCGCCTGGTTGCCGTGCAGCTTGATGACCAAGCTTACGATGATGCGCTGAAACAGCTGGAAGCGGCCCATGCGCCGGCCTTCGACGCGCGCTTCCTGGAGTTGAAGGGCGATGTGCTGTTCGCCCAGGGCAAGAAGGGTGAGGCGCGTGCCGCCTACCAGGCTGCGCTTGGCAAGTCCGAAGGCAAGGCTGGTCCGGCCCGCGACGTGCTGCAGCAGAAACTCGACAGTCTCGGGGAGGCGGTCTGATGTCCCCACGCCAGCTTGCCCTGCTTGTTGCCGGCGGCCTGCTGTTGTCCGGCTGCAGCACCATTTCCAGTACTTTTGACAGCCTCAACCCATTCTCCGGTTCCAGCCTGAAAATGGCACCACTGGCCGCACTCAAGGATGCCGCCGAGCTGCGTCTCCTGTGGTCGGCCAGTGTCGGCAAGGCGGGCAGTTATGTCTTTTCGCCAGCCGTTGTCGATGGTGTGGTGTATGTCGCCGATCAGGATGGCACGCTGGCCCGCCTCGAAGATGGCAAGATGATCTGGAAGATCAAGGTCGGCCAGCCGCTGTCGGCCGGTGTCGGCGCTGACAGTCGCCGGGTTGTGGTCGGTACGCCGAAGGGCGATGTGCTGGCCTTTTCGGCGGAAGATGGCAAGCCGCTGTGGCAGGCCCGGGTTTCCAGCGAAGTGCTGGCTGCCCCGACCGTCGGCCCGGATGGCGTTGCGGTCAAGAGTGGTGACAACCGCGTCTTCCTCTTCGATCTGGCCGATGGCGGTCGCAAATGGGTCTATCAGCGCGCCACGCCGTCCTTGTCGGTGCGCGGTGCCGGAGCGCCAGTCTTTTCCGATCGCTATGTCTTCGTCGGCTTTCCCGGCGGCAAGCTGGTAGCGCTGGCGCTGCAGAACGGCGCGCCGGCCTGGGAAGGTGCGGTTGCCTTGCCGAAGGGCGCCACCGAGCTGGACCGCGTCGCCGATGTCGTTGCGCCGCCGGTCGTTGATGGTACGCAAATTTGTGCCGTCGCCTTTCAAGGCCGTGTCGCCTGTTTTGACCTCGGTCAGGGTGGGGCGATGATCTGGTCGCGCGAGATTTCTTCGGCGGTCGGTCTGGCTCTGGATGGCCGTTACCTGTTTGTCACCGATGAAAAAGGGGCGGTGCACGCCCTTGATCGCCTGTCGGGCAGCAGCCTGTGGAAGCAGGATAAATTGCTGAACCGCCGCGTCTCGGGGCCGGCTGTGCGCCGTGGCAACGTGGTCGTGGCCGATGCGGAAGGCATCGTGCATTTCCTTTCACGTGAAGATGGCAGTTTTGTCGGCCGTCAGAAAACCGACGGGACGCCTGTCCGGACGTCGGTTCAACTGCTCGGTTCCGGCTTTCTGGTGCAAACCAGCGGCGGCAACGTGAGTGCAATCGAGACGCAATGAAACCTACGCTAGTCCTGGTCGGCCGCCCGAATGTCGGCAAATCCACCCTTTTCAATCGTCTGACCAAGTCGCGCGACGCCATTGTCGCCGATATGCCGGGCCTCACCCGCGACCGCCACTACGGTCATGGCAAGCTCGGGCGCAAGCCTTATCTGGTCGTCGATACCGGC
The DNA here is from genome assembly GCA_049294655.1 of Azonexus sp. Taxonomy (GTDB): domain Bacteria; phylum Pseudomonadota; class Gammaproteobacteria; order Burkholderiales; family Rhodocyclaceae; genus Azonexus. Next base: position 8,324 of record JBAQDI010000015.1, on the reverse strand, counting down.
GGTTTCGAACCGCTGGTCAAGGATGGCATCCTGCATGAAATGGCGCGCCAGACCGAGCAGGCGATTGTCGAAGCCGATGCAGTCATTTTCGTGGTGGACGGCCGGGTCGGCCTGACGCCACACGACAAGGAAATCGCCAACATGCTGCGCCGCCTGGCGCGGCCGGTCTTCGTTGCCGTGAACAAGGCCGAAGGCCTGAATTCCGGCATGGCGGAAGCCGATTTCCACGAACTCGGGCTGGGCGAGCCGAATGCCATTTCCGCCGCACACGGCGAAGGCGTACGCGGCTTGGTCGACCTGGCGCTGGATGCCTTTCCGGAGCCGGAGGAAGAAGAAGCAAAATCGGATGCCATTCGCGTTGCCATCGTCGGCCGGCCGAATGTCGGCAAATCGACGATGATCAACACCCTGCTCGGCGAAGAGCGCGTCATCGCCTTCGATGCGCCGGGTACGACACGCGATTCCATCGAGATCGATTTCGAACGCGGCGGTCGCAAGTACGTGCTCGTTGATACGGCCGGCATGCGCAAGCGCGGCAAGGTTTTCGAGTCGATCGAGAAGTTTTCGGTGGTCAAGACCTTACAGGCCATCGAGGATGCCAATGTGGTCATCCTGATGGTCGACGCGCAGGCTGATGTTTCCGAACAGGATGCGCACATTGCCGATTTCATCGTGCAATCGGGCCGGGCGCTGGTGGTTGCCGTCAACAAGTGGGACGGCCTCGATACCTATACCCGCGAGCAGACGCGGCTGATTTTGCAGCGCAAGCTCAAGTTCCTCGACTTTGCCAAGTTCCATTTTGTCTCGGCCAAGCAGAATATCGGCCTCGAGTCGGTCTTCCGTTCCGTCGATGCGGCTTTTGCGGCGGCCATGGCCAAGATGTCGACGCCGCGCCTGGCGCGCGTGCTGGCCGATGCCGTCGCCCGGCAGGCGCCGCCGAAACACGGCCTGTTCCGGCCGAAACCGCGCTACGCCCACCAGGGTGGCTCGAATCCGCCGATCATCGTGGTGCACGGTAATGCCGTCGAACATATCGCCGACAGTTATCGGCGCTATCTCGAACATACCTTCCGCGAAGCCTTCAAGTTGTACGGCACGCCCTTGCGTATCCAGTTCGTCACCGCCAAAAACCCGTTTGCCGATAAAGATAAGAGATAAGTCATAAATTCTTCGGCAAGCCGAAGTAATTTTGGGTACATTAGGCACCTCATAACAACACTACACATGGAGTCCACACCATGAGCAATAAAGGGCAACTGTTACAAGACCCCTTTCTGAACGCTCTTCGTCGCGAGCACGTTCCCGTTTCGATTTACCTGGTCAACGGGATCAAATTGCAGGGCCAGGTTGAGTCTTTCGACCAGTACGTCGTTCTGCTCAAGAACACCGTTACCCAGATGGTGTACAAGCACGCAATTTCAACGGTGGTCCCGGCGCGTCCGGTTAACCTCCAGCAAGAACAGGCTGCGGAATAATCATTTCCGCGCCAGTGGCCCGCTGTTCCGGCGGGCCTTTTTTTCCAGGAAATGCCCATGAATGAACGACCCGCCGCCGGTGAACGTGCGGTGATCGTTCAACTCGACTTCGGTCAGCCTGATTTGCAGGATCAGCTGGACGAAGTCCGCCTGCTTGCCGAGTCGGCCGGCGGCGAGGTCGTGGCCGAAGTGTTCGGCCGGCGTCAGAGTCCCGATCCGAAATCCTTCGCCGGCAAGGGCAAGGTGCAGGAAATCGCGGCCATGCTGGCGGCAACCGAGGCTGACCTGGTAATTTTCAATCACGAATTGTCACCGGCCCAGGAACGCAATCTCGAACGCGAACTCAAATGTCGCGTGATTGACCGCACCAGCCTGATTCTCGACATCTTCGCCCTGCGCGCCTCGAGCGCCGAGGGCAAGCTGCAGGTCGAACTGGCCCAGCTCGAACACCTGTCTACCCGGCTGGTCCGGGGCTGGACCCACCTGGAGCGGCAGCGCGGCGGTATCGGCATGCGCGGCCCGGGTGAAAAGCAGCTGGAAACCGACCGTCGTCTGCTCGGCAATCGCGTCAAGCTGCTCAAGGAACGGCTGGAAAAGCTGTCCCGACAACGCGGCGTGCAGCGCAAGGCCCGTTTGCGCGGTGATGTGCTCAATGTTTCGCTGGTCGGCTATACCAATGCCGGCAAGTCGACGCTGTTCAATGCCTTGACCCACGCCGGTGTTTTTGCCGCCAACCAGTTGTTCGCCACGCTGGACACCACCTCGCGCAAGCTGTGGATCGAAGGGGCGGGCAATATCGTCATTTCGGATACGGTGGGTTTTATCCGTGAGTTACCGCACTCACTGGTCGATGCCTTTCATGCGACACTGGAAGCGGCGACCGATGCCGATCTGCTGCTGCATATCGTAGACAGCGCCAGTCATGCCCGCGATGAACAGATGTTTGAAGTGAACAAGGTGCTGGAAGAAATCGGCGCCCGTCAGTTGCGGCAGGTCATCGTCTGGAACAAGATCGATCTGACCGAAGCCTCGCCGGGAATCGAGCGGGATGAGTATGGTAATATCGTGCGCGTTCGCGTCAGCGCACGGTCAGGAGACGGTCTGGATTTGCTGCGTGCATCCCTTGCCGAATACGCCCGGGCCAAGGCCGAAAGTCGCCAGCGAGAGCTGGCAGCAGCCGAACGCGAAGCCCAACAAGACTACATGAGCTGAACCCCCGAACCATGATTCCGACCCTAGGTATATTTATGTCGCTCAACGACCCGCAGTGGGGCAACCGTGGTGGAAACGACGGTGACAAGTCCAATGGCGGCGGCCCGCGTCGCCCCAACGACGGACCGCCCGATCTTGAAGAATTGTGGCGCGATTTCAATAACAAGCTTTCCGGCATGTTCGGCAAGAAGGGCGGCGGTGGCGGCAATGGTGGTGGCGATGGCCCGCGCATGCCGCAGTTCGATTTCAATCCGCGCTTTCTCGGTGGCGGTATCGGTCTGCTGGCTGCCCTGGTTGCCGTCGTCTGGCTGGCTTCCGGCTTCTATATCGTCGATGCTTCGCAACGCGGCATCGTGCTCCTGTTCGGCAGCTTCAACGAAACGACCGAACCTGGCCTGCGCTGGCGTTTGCCGTACCCGATCCAGTCGCACGAAATCGTCAATCTGAATGGCGTGCGCACCGTTGAAATCGGTTACCGCGGCAGCGAGCGCAACAAGGTGCTGAAAGAAGCCCTGATGCTGACCGATGATGAAAACATCGTGAACATCCAGTTTGCCGTGCAATACATCCTGAAAGATCCGGTCGAGTACCTGTTCAACAATCGTTCGCCGGATGAAGCGGTGATGGGCGCTGCCGAAACGGCGGTGCGCGAGATTGTCGGCAAGAGCAAGATGGATTTTGTGCTCTATGAAGGGCGCGAACAGATTGCGACGCAGGCGGCCAAGCTGATGCAGGACATTCTTGATCGCTACAAGAGTGGCATCATGATTTCCAAGGTCACCATGCAGAATGCCCAGCCGCCCGAGCAGGTGCAGTCCGCCTTTGACGATGCCGTGAAGGCCGGTCAGGACCGTGAGCGCCAGAAGAATGAAGGCCAGGCTTACGCCAATGACGTGATTCCGAAAGCCAAGGGTACGGCGGCCCGCCTGATGCAGGAAGCCGAAGGCCACAAGCAGCGCGTCATCTCGACGGCCGACGGTGATGCCTCGCGCTTCAAGCAGATCCAGACCGAGTATGCCAAGGCCCCGGAAGTGACCCGTCAGCGCATGTATCTGGAAACCATGCAGCAGGTGTACTCCAATACCAGCAAGGTGCTGATCGACGCCAAGGGGCAGGGTAACCTGTTGTATCTGCCGCTCGACAAGCTGATGCAGGCCACGGCAGCGACCGCTGCGGCTGCCGCCGAGACGCCGACCTCTGTCCAGTCCGGCCGGCCGGCCGTACCAATTTCTTCGGAGGTGCCGCCGCAACTGGAGAGCGCACCGCCAGTCGGTGGTGGCAAATCGTCTTATTCCGGGAGCTCGCGTGAAGCTTCGCTGGGTTCGCGCGATCGGGAGGCACGTTAATGAGTCCGCGTATCAATTTTATCGGTGCCCTGGTTGCCTTTGTTCTGGTGGTCGTTGCGATGTCGGTGTTTACCGTCGATCAGCGCCAGTTCGCCGTGGTCTTCCAGCTGGGTGAAGTCAAGCAGGTAATCACCGAACCGGGGATGAGCTTCAAGATCCCGTTGATCCAGAATGTGCGTTTCTTCGAAAAGCGCATCATCACGCTCGATAATGCCGACCCGGAGCGTTTCATCACCTCCGAGAAGAAGAATGTGCTGGTCGATTCCTACATCAAGTGGCGCATCGTCGATCCGAAGCTGTACTACATCTCGGTCGGTGGCGACGAGTCGCGTGCCAAGACCCGTCTGAACCAGACGGTCAACGCCGGCTTGCGCGAGGAATTCGGCAAGCGCACGGTGCATGACGTGGTTTCGGGCGAGCGCGACAAGATCATGGAACAGATGCGCGAAAAGGCCGATGCCGATGCGCGCAAGATCGGCGTGCAGATCGTCGATGTGCGCGTCAAGCGCGTCGAGCTGCCGAGCGAAGTCAGCGATGCCGTTTATCGCCGCATGGAAGCAGAGCGCAAACGGGTGGCCAACGAACTGCGTTCGGAAGGTTCGGCCGAGGCGGAAAAGATTCGCGCCGATGCTGATCGGCAACGTGAAATCATCATCGCCGATGCCTATCGCGATGCGCAGAAGATCAAGGGCGAAGGCGATGCCAAGGCCTCGGCGATCTATGCCGGCGCCTTCGGTCAGAGTCCCGAGTTCTACGCCTTCTACCGCAGTCTGGAAGCCTATCGCGGCAGCTTCAAGAACAAGGGCGACGTGATGGTGGTTGAACCCAACTCCGACTTCTTCAAGTACATGAAGAGTCTCGGACGCGGCGCCGACAAAGGCAAATGACCTCGACGCTGTTGCTGGCCTTCGCGCTGATGCTGGTGCTCGAAGGCCTGATGCCCTTTATAGCCCCGGCGGCGTGGCGTGAAACCTTTCGCCGCCTCATTCAATTTTCGGATGGACAGATCCGTTTCGTCGGCTTGACGTCGATGGTCATTGGTCTGGTCCTGCTCACGGTCTTTTCATGAACTGGCTGTTACCTGAATACATTGCTGACGCCCTGCCGGCCGAAGCCGCTCGCCTCGAGCAATTGCGCCGTACGACCCTGGATCACTTCCGGGCCAATGGTTTCGAATTTGTCATGCCGCCGATGCTGGAGTATCTGGAGTCGCTGCTCACCGGTGCCGGACAGGATCTCAATCTGCGTACCTTCAAGCTCGTTGACCAGCTTTCCGGGCGGACCATGGGCGTGCGCGCCGATATCACGCCGCAGGCAGCGCGCATCGACGCGCACCTGCTCAACCATCAGGGCGTGACCAGGCTGTGCTATTGCGACAGCGTGCTGCATACCCTGCCGGCTTCCGTTTCGGCGGGCCGTGAGCCGCTGCAGATCGGTGCCGAACTGTACGGTTTTGCCGGTATCGAGGCCGATCTGGCGATCATTCGCCTGATGGCCGGTGCCTTTGCCAAAATCAAGCTGCCGCTCAGCCGCATCGACCTCGGCCACGTCGGCATCTTCCGTGCCCTGGCTGAAGCGGCCGGTCTGGCGCCGGATGCTGAAGAAGACGTGCTCAGCCTGCTGCGCGCCAAGGATGTGCCCGGCCTCATTGAAGTCTGTGCCGACGTGCCATCGCCCTATCGCGAAGCGCTGCAGGCCCTGCCGCTGCTTTACGGTGGCGTCGAGGTGCTGGCCCGGGCGCAGGCCGAACTGCCGGCTCTGCCGGCGATCAGCGCGGCGCTCGACGGTTTGCGCCACCTCGTCGAAGCGGCGCCGGAGCTACCGTTCTCGATCGACCTGTCGGATTTGCGCGGTTATCACTATCACAACGGCGTGGTCTTTGCTGCCTATTGCCCGGACTATCCCGCCGCGATCGCCCTGGGCGGCCGCTACGATGGTGCCGGCAAGGCTTTCGGCCGGGCGCGTCCGGCCACCGGTTTCTCGATGGATCTGCGCGAAGTGGTGCGCCTGGTCGCGCCGGGCAAGGCGCAGGGCGCCATCCTGGCGGCCTGGGCTGGTCACGACAAGACACTGGCCGGGCTGATCGCCGCCTTGCGCGAGCAGGGTGAAATCGTTGTCGAACTTCTACCCGGCGAAACCGCCTGCGAAGGTCCGCTCTGCGACCGCAAGCTGGTTCAGGTCGGCGGGCAATGGATTATTGAAGCAATACAAGAGGATTAATAAAAATGGCCAAGAATGTCATTGTGGTGGGCACCCAGTGGGGTGATGAGGGTAAGGGGAAGATCGTCGACTGGCTGACCGATCACGCTCAGGGCGTCGTGCGTTTCCAGGGCGGCCACAATGCCGGTCATACGCTGGTCGTCGGCGAGCAGGTCTACAAGCTCAACCTGGTGCCCTCGGGCATCGTGCGTGATGGCGTGATGTGCTACATCGGCAACGGCGTCGTGCTCGATACGCATCACCTGCTGTCGGAAATCGCCGAACTGGAAAAGGGCGGCATCGACGTTCGTTCGCGCCTGCGGATCAGCCCGGGCTGCCCGTTGATCCTGCCGTACCACTCGGCGATCGACAAGGCGCGCGAAGGCGCCAAGGCGGAAGACAAGAAAATCGGCACGACCGGCAAGGGCATCGGCCCGACCTATGAAGACAAGGTTTCGCGGCGCGGCCTCCGCGTCTATGACCTGTTCTGTCCGGAGCGTTTTGCCGAGAAGCTCAAGGAAGTGCTCGAATACCACAACTTCGTGCTGACCCAGTATTTCAAGGCGCCAGCCGTTGATTTCCAGATGGTTTACGACCAGGCGATGGCCGATGCCGAGCAGATCAAGCCGCTCGTCGCCGATGTTTCCGCCGCGCTCTACGCCGCTAACAAGGCCGGCCAGAACATGTTGTTCGAAGGCGCCCAGGGTACCCTGCTCGATATCGACCACGGCACCTATCCCTTCGTCACCTCGTCCAACTGCGTGGCCGGCCAGGCTTCGGCCGGTGCCGGTGTCGGTCCGGGCATGCTGCATTACGTGCTGGGCATCACCAAGGCTTACTGCACGCGCGTCGGCGGCGGTCCCTTCCCGAGCGAGCTGGATATCGACACCGAAGGCGTGCCGGGCTATCAGATGTCGCAGGTTGGCCGCGAATTCGGTACGGTGACCGGGCGCAAGCGCCGTTGTGGCTGGTTTGATGCGGCTGCGCTGCGTCGTTCGGGTCGGATCAACGGCCTGACCGGGCTGTGCATTACCAAGCTCGACGTGCTCGATGGTCTCAAGGAACTGAGCATCTGTACCGGCTACGAGCTCGATGGCAAGTTCATCGACCTGCTGCCCATCGGTGCCGATGAAGTGGCGCGCTGCGTGCCGGTCTATGAAACCATGCCGGGCTGGAGCGAAACGACGTTTGGCGTCAAGCGCTGGGAAGATTTGCCGCAGGCGGCCCGTAATTATCTGGATCGCCTCGAGCAACTCTGCGAGGTGCCGATTGCCATCGTGTCGACCGGGCCGGAGCGTGACGAGACCATTCTCAAGCAGCATCCGTTCAACTGATCGGCGTAGCCGGTTCTGTTCGCCGCATTTGGTTTTTGGCGGCAATGAGAAACGGGCCCGACGGGCCCGTTTTTTATTTCTGCTAGCCTGCGCCGCCTTGTTCAGCGCGGCGGCATGACCTGCTGCCAGCCTTCGGGGCAATATTCGACATAGGGGTAGTACTGGCCCGAAGAGTTGCAGTAATACCAGTTGCCAGAACTCGGCTGGACGCGGACCGGGGGCGGCGGGGCAACATAAACGGGTTCCGGGCGGTATTGACTGTAGGCGGCGGCACCTACGGCAAGGCCGGTAATGGCCAGGATGGCGGCGGGGCCAACCCAGTCGCGCCCGCCGCGGTGGCCGTGGTCGTGACGGTATTCATGGGCGGAGCGGTGACCATTGTGCCCGCCATGGCGGCCACCCCAGTCGGCCTGGGCGGTTCCGGCGGTTCCAAGGGCCAGGCTGAGCGCCAGGCAGAGGGCTGTGGTCTTTTTCATGATCGGTCTCGTTGTCTTGATGAGCCAAATAACGCGGGTTAGCCCGGGGCGATGACCGGTGCCGTGTACATAAATGTTATGAATTGTTACCGGTGGTGTGGGCTTGGCGCCCCGCCTTGATCGCCGCTACTTTACGGGTTTGCAACGCTGGCCCGGAAATGAAAAAAGGCCTTGTTTGAACAAGGCCTTCAATCAAAATCGCTGGTGCCCAGGAAGGGACTCGAACCCCCACGGAGTTACCCGCTAGTACCTGAAACTAGTGCGTCTACCAATTCCGCCACC